>CAIJZI010000001.1 GCA_903825105.1 uncultured bacterium
AGGTAGTTTTGGTGGGGCGCTATCCTCCTAAAAAGTAACGGAGGAGTCTATTAAGGTTCTCTAGGCGCGAATGGAAACCGTGCCGATAGTGTAATGGCATAAGAGAGCTTAACTGCGAGAGGTACATCTCAAGCAGATGCGAAAGCAGAGCATAGTGAACCGATGGTACGCCTTAGATGCGGCCAGAGATTAACGGATATAAGTTACCCTGGGGATAACAGGCTAGTTCCGCCCAAGCGTCCATAGCGACGGCGGAGTTCGGCACCTCGATAAACAAGCCGGATGTCGAGGATAAATCAGCTCATAACGGAGAAAGCCATACATCTCTCGCGTTAAAATAGATATATGGTCAACACCGTGGGAAGTTGTGAGAACAAACACTGGCAGAAGAAATGGTTGTGTCTAAAAAAAGACATGACGCTTACATCTCTGCAAAGATCCTTCATTATTGGATCGTTGCTCGGAGATGGAACTATGCGCGTTGGCGAAAGAGGTATTAATGCTAATTTCAAAATCGAACATGGCTTGAAGCAAAAAGAATATGTTTTTTGGAAGTATGAAATTCTAAAGAATTTGGTGTATACCGAACCCAAAATGAGTATGCGTAATGACCCAGTAGGGAATACATATGCAAAATCATGGTGGTTTCGGACGATACGGCACCCGATTTTTACGGAAATCTACAATCGTTTTTACACACGCGATGGATATCGTGTGGGCAGAAAGATTGTTCCAGAAGATATCGGTACTAATCTTGATGCATTTGCACTTGCTGTCTGGATAATGGACGACGGGTGCTACTCAAATGGAAACATCGATATCAGTACCTACTCATTTCAACTGTCGGAAATTCATTTGTTGCAAAAAGTATTTGAAAGAAATTTCAACGTGCGCATTGGATATCACAAGGATAGAGATAAAGGATATCGAATGTATTGCAACAAAAGCGAGACACAAAAACTCGTACGAGCTATTTGTCCGTACATTGTGCCAAGCATGATGTACAAAATAGGTTCTCATTAACCCCGTAACGACTGAATTCTTGCTTTCATAAGCAGGATGAAGATGGCGGAATCGAATTGCCGCCATAACACGCTGGTGCTTTGTTGGATTACAAAGCAAAGGTATAGTCTGCGCCCGTAGCAATACGGGAATAGTATAAGGAAATGTATACAGAAGTGGTCGGCTCACCTTAGCGCGGGGCTGGAGAAGGTCCCAAGCGTATGGCTGTTCGCCATTTAAAAAGGTACGCGAGCTGGGTTCAAACCGTCGAGCACCCGATTGAAATATTTAAACATTTAAATATCTTGTCGGATGTTCGGCCCGTTTGAATCCCTTCGAGATTTCTGTTGTCAGAATTCGAAAAAGTGCGAGTGAATGTTTTTTCGTCTAAAACAAATAAAAAAAGATACGACCAACAATGACACGGCGACACTATTCAGCGATGAGTATTGTACCGTCAACTAATATCGGTGGAATCCGAACGCGCAAGCGAGGACGATACCGAGGCAAGCGAAAGCAGCCGTAGAGACTACATGTTGACCTTCTCAATTTGAGAAGAAGATATAGTCCGATCCTCCGAGTAATCGGAGCACTCCAGACATCAAATCAAATGTCTGTGAGAAAAGCCCGTAAAGCGCGAAAGCGCCACAGGCCTAACAAAATGCGTGAGACAGGTTGGTCTCCTATCTACTACAGGCGTTGATTCTTGAGGAGGGTTGTCCCTAGTGAAGTTTGCTACTTCAGAGAGAGATCTCTGATGACAATACTGCTTATAACGGTGAAGTCTAAAGCGCTTCTGGTTTGAGAGTCCGCTATCCGATGGTCCAGTGGATAACGAATTCGCTTGAGGACCAGAATGACGCTATGATAATACCGTGGGAAGTCGACCAAAAAGTGAAAATAATAGAGCATATATCGCTGGATTTCTTGATGGCGATGGGAGTCTCATGCTTCAAATAAAGAAGCGTGCAGATAGCAAAATCGGTATTCGATTTATGGCTACCATATGTTTTTATCAAGATACTCGGCACAATAAAAAGCTCCGTTGGATTCGTTCAGAGCTAGGAATCGGCTATGTGTCTCGTCGCAATGACGGGATGACAGAACTGCGAATAAATGGATTCGAAAGTGTCCATACTATTTTGCAGAATCTGTTACCACATATTCGATTTAAGCGAAAACAAGCGTTGGCGTTACTGCACGCGTGTGAGATTTTAAAAAGATCTTCTCTCGCGCAAATGTCATCGCTTCGACGCAGACGCATCGTTGATTTAATTCTTGTTATTCAAAATGAGAATTATGCGACAAGGCGGAAGCGAACAAAGAATGAACTTCTAACACTTATTGGTTTGACCCCGTAACGACTTGCGCTGAAAGACGCGCGGACTCATATGTTGAGGAATCGTTCCTTAGAGAACGACAGCTCGTATGGGTAAGATGCAGTCATCCTCGTCTCATTTTTAATGGGAACGGATGAAGATATAGTCTGAGCTCCTAGAAATAGGGGAAGTATCGACGAGAGGACCGGGATGAACTGACCTCTGGTCTACCAGTTGTCCTGCCAAGGGCAGTGCTGGGTAGCTATGTCGGGTTGCGATAACCGCTGAAAGCATATAAGCGGGAAGCGTGCTCCAAGATTAGGAATCGTTATGAGAATCCTTGAAGATTACGAGGTTGATAGGCTCTAGGTGGAAGCGCCGTGAGGCGTGCAGCCGAGGAGTACTAATATTTCCAATCTCTCATGCGGAACTTTGTATAGCACAATCATTGCTGTGCCCTTCGTAGCCAACAGGCGAAGAAGGGTTGCTCTGAAAAAATTACCTTTTTAATTATCCAAATTTGGGATCATTGTGAATTTTGTGTTGGTGCTTCGTCAGAAGGGAAACACCCGTTCTCATTCCGAACACGGCAGTTAAGCCTTCTAGAACCGATGGTACTTGTCGTTCCAGACAGGGAGAGTAGGTAGGCGCCAACACAAAGTGTGCAATGACCTGAAATAAAAAATCCAGCATAAAGCGGGATTTTTATTATCCACAAAATGTAATTACATTGTATTGACACAGAAATAGAGAGGTATATAATTGCTCAATATGAACACGACGCTACAAATTCGCATTGATAAAAAGACAAAAGACGCAGCGCAAAAAACGTTTCGTTCCATGGGGCTCGATATGTCTTCTGGCGTGAAGTTGTACCTGACTCAAGTGATGCACACGAATACCATCCCATTTCCCATTTTTAGTTTTGATAACTTGCCTCGAGAAAAGAAATTGGCTCTGGTGAAAGAATCAAAATGGGCACTAAAACACGGAAAGAGATATGCGACTGTTCAAGAATTGCATGCGGACATTCTAAAAGATCCAGATTAGAATAGAGGGCATGTATATTGTTGATTCGACTAAAACATATCGCAAATCATACAAACGAGTTTCAAAACACACAAACTTTGATCATAAGGTTCTTGAATATGTTGTCAGCACGCTCGCGCGCGGCGAGATTTTAGATGCGAAGCATAAAGATCATCAATTATCTGGAGAGTTTAAAGATTACAGGGAGTGCCATATAAAGGACAATATTTTACTTATGTATCAAAAGCATGAGAATATTTTATTACTCCTTCTCGTTGACTTGGGCACACACGACGATTTGTTTAACTGATTTTTGGTATACTGTTTGGCAATGAGTAACCCAGAACGCCCCCATAAGCGTAGCCCAAAAGAAATAATAGAAGAAGCACAACCAGCGAATGTTGAACATGCGTTTGTAAAACGTTCAGCAGGAGAAGCGCAGTATGTCGGGAAAGGTACTGGCGGAGAAGTCAGTTCCCCAGTTTCGGTTTTCGAAAGTGGCGTGTACAATTTTATTCATACGCATCCATCGAAAATCTCAGAGCCTGACGAACAATTACGAAAGACTTGTGTAGAAATGGGTCTCGAGGAAAAGGATTTAGAAAATGTTGGAGCAATCGCGGCACTGCATTCGGTAACTGACATCGGGCCATTTCTCTCCATTGATGATTTTAAATTCGCGACGATTGCCGTTCGAGATCCTGAATCGGGTGAACTTCTTGGATATAATGTGCTTAAAAAAACTGCAAAAACTCCTCATTTTGTTATCGATACAAATTCTTTTAACGCAGTGTGGAAATCTGCGGCGTCAGTCGAGACTGCAAGGAAAGATCTTGTCACGCTAAGAGATGTACGTTCTGATTCTTTGCGGAAAAATAGCCCTTCTCTGTATAAAAAAGAATACGATTCTTTCTTAAAAAAGTACGGACTGAAATCGAGACTGGTGCCGGCCGAAGGATATAAAGTAAATGAATACGGAACGGCATTTATAAAAAAGGAATCATAGTTTGATGCTCTTGCACGATATAGCCAATTTGCTATACTCCAATAAGGTCGAAATTATAGGTATAATAATGCTCTATGAAGCATCGGCGTAAAGTACAGTTTTTAGGTCCAGCAAAGGGATACATTGAAAGCGTCTCGGAAACAGATCAAGGAATTATTGCCGCGCATGTTGAATATTTGCAGTCAGGAGATTTTGAATCGGTTCGCACAAAACAATTGCGCGGTACAATTCGCGAATTGATCGTAGGGCATCATCGCGTGACTTATTTTGAGTTCGATTCCGGTTTGTATTTTGTGAGAGGATTCAGGAAGAAAACTGCCAAAGCACCGAAGTCAGAAATTGATTATGCGGAGAAAGTGTTCAAAATAATGAAGAATTTAAAATAAAATTATGAAAAAGAAACAACAAAATTTACAATGGCACTCCTTTGGCGAGGTATTTAGTAAGGTTTCCAAGAAAAAGGAATTTCGTAAATCGTATGATGAAGAGATTGTTCGTTTAAAACTCGCTCGACAGATTCGCGATATTCGCACAACAAATAAAATGACTCAATTGATAGTGGCGCAAAAGTCAGGTATGCCACAGTCCGTGATCGCTCGTATTGAGAGCGGTGACAGAGGAATCTCTGTTGATACGCTCGGCAGAATCGCTTATACGCTCGGCAAAGAAGTGCAGTTGGTATGAAATGGTGTTTTGCAACTGTAAATGGGCGACTTGCCGAAATCTTTTTTGAAAGAGAAGAGAATGAAAAAGAACCGAAAATTATCGGACATAGTTATGTGTCAGCGTAAAATAGTGGCAGTCACCTTTATCTCCTTTTATCTCAGATGGGGAGAGTAGCTATCCGCCAGAACCGAGCATTTGAAATCCAAATGGATTAATATGTTAGAATAAAACCGAAGAAAATTAATAACTAAACTCATTAAATCATGTTTTCAAATGACTTTGAGAAAAAATTAGATTCTGCATCTGAAAAAATAAAAAGAGCCGAGGAACTGCAAGCCCAGATTGCTCTCAAGGAAAAAGAATTAAGTATGCTCATAGTTAGTGGACAAGATAATCAACTTATACAACAGCACAAAGAAGATATAGAAGCTCTCAAAAAAGAGTTGGAACAATTTTCTCAACAAAGCTAAGCGCAACGGAAATTGCTATACTATCCTTATGTCCTGGGCGGCACGACGACGATTTTTAATTCTATTCGGCATTGGCGCGATAGTCGTCGCTTTTCTTATTGTCGTGCTGGTCTCTACTTTTTATAAAACGCCGACCTGTTCTGATGGCATGCAGAATCAGAATGAGGCTGGTATCGACTGTGGTGGGTCTTGTCCGTATCTCTGCACCGATCAACAGCAGGCACCGGTTGTTTTGTTTACACAAGTTATATATGCCGGGGATCGTGTTGATGTTGTTTCAGAAATTGAAAATAAAAATGCGGGTGCAGCAGCGAAGAATGTCACATACACTATTTCTCTCTACGATGAAAAACAAACATTTTTGAAAAAAATAACTGGTGTCATAGATCTCGCTCCAGGCGCGACGCTCCCCATTTATATTTCTGATGCGTATGTGGAGAAAGAAAGAGCAGTGAGTGCCTTTCTTGAAATCGATTCATCTTCTATCGAATGGTACACACTTGCTAAAGATTCATATATCGTCCCTACGATTTCAAACATACATAAAAGTGGGACGATTAATAATCCGCGCATTGAATCAACGATTAAAAATCCAAGTTTTAAAGAACTAAAAGATGTTCAAGTAATTGTTTTTGTCTATGACGCGAGCAAAAATGTCATCGCGGCGTCGAGGACTGTCATCCCGTCAATTCAAGGTCAAGAATCTTCACTCGCCATATTTACATGGAACAATGCGTTTCGTGGAGTCCCTGCATTGTTAAGTGTTGTGCCATTACCGCAACTGCCGTGAATGCAAAGCCTCGATCTGCGTTCAATAATTTTCTATCTGCGTTTGGATTAGACTGGACGCTTCTCCTACCTGCTCTTACGATTTCGCTCCTCGGCATTTTAACCATGAGTACTTTTGGCCAAGGAGCATCGCTTGCTCCGCGGCAGATTATTCTACTGGGGGTAGCAATTATTGTTTATATAGGACTTTCATTATTCGATATGCGTTTTATACGCAGAACGCAGGTTGTTTTGACACTTTATTTTGTCTCCGCGGTACTTCTCGTATTTCTTCTTCTTTTGGCACACCCGGTCTTGGGCGCGCGCGCATGGTTCTCCTTGGGGCCAATTTCTTTTCAGCCGGCAGATCTCGCGAAGCTTACCATTATTGCATTATTGGCAAAATATTTTTCACGGCGTCATGTGGAGATCCGCAATTTTCGTCACATTATTGTCTCCGGCGCGTACACTCTTTTATTTGTGTTGTTAATTCTTGTCGAACCAGATATGGGGAATGCAATTGTATTCTGTGCACTTTGGCTCGGTATGATTCTTGTTTCGGGGATATCAAAAAAACATCTCCTTATTCTTGGGGCGATAGCTCTTATTATTGCCTCAGCGCTGTGGGTTGTTGGGCTTAAACCCTATCAGCGCGCGCGCATTGTGTCATTTGTAAATCCCGCAGTTGATATCCACGGCGCTGGCTATAATGCCTATCAAGCAAAAATAGCTATCGGGAGCGGAGAACTTTTTGGTAAAGGAATAGGGTACGGCACACAGTCGAAGCTTCGCTTTTTGCCAGAATATCAAACTGATTTTATATTCGCCGCCTTTGCAGAAGAGTGGGGATTTGTTGGCGTCGCTCTCCTTCTTCTCGTTTATGCACTTCTATTTACGCGTCTTATACAGATTGCGCGTGCGTCGGCGACTAACTTCGATTCATTTTTTACTATCGGTGTCTTGATGCTTTTTGTTGCACATATGACGATGCATATCGGGATTAATCTCGGTCTTTTACCAGTGACGGGCACAACAACAGCTTTTATGAGCTCCGGTGGCTCGCATCTGGTGCTCGAATTCGCTCTGCTTGGCATTGTCACATCTCTTGCACGCCATGGCCGCGGGGCGGTGCGGAGTCCAAATGAAAACGAATATTTAGGCCCTTAAGATTTATATAAGCGTACCGTTTTATTTAACATTTTTTGAAGTGAAAAATCGTTTATATTTTCTGAATCAATTATTTCTCCGACACCTCCAACACGATTGGCTTTTATTTTAAGACCAACAGCTTTTGCCTCGATAAGTACATACGGCAGGCCTTCTTTAAGAGAGGGAAGAGCAAAGATATCGAAGCCACGAAGGACTTCTTCTGCAGGCATAAATCCGAATAATTTCACGCGGGCTTCAAGCCCGTATTCTTTTATTTTCTTTTCTAAAAACAAATGATTTTCGCCTTCGCCAACGATTGCGACATACATATTTTCATCGCTCCGCGCTTCTTCGATAAGAAAAATATGATTTTTATTTTTATTCAATTCGCCGATTGTACCGGTAATCTGCACTCCATGAGGAAATGCTTGGCGAATTATTTCTCCCGAGCCAAGTTGAAGATTGAAGTCAATGCCGTTATAAATACGAAAAGTCTTGTGTGCGATGAAAGGCATCTTCTGCGCGACCTTTAAATCATAATCTGAAACGGCAATTATTTTCTGAGACAGAAGCGCGGTAAGCCATGAAAAAAGGTAGATAATACAACGCGAAATCGCATTTCTCTTTTCCCAAAATGGCCAGCCGTGCGCGGTAAAAATAATTTCTTTCACACGAGCTGTGCGAGCAGCGAGTGCCCCGATGCCACCAGCTTTAGAAGAATTAAGATGGACGATGTCTGGTTGAAGAGCTTTAAAGAGCCTCATAAGTTCAAAGAAACTTTTTATATCATTTATAAATGACATATCGCGCTGTAACGATTTAATGGGGAATGTTTTAATCCCCGCGTCGCGCAATTTTTCTGCGAGAAGCCCTTCAGAACCAAAGGCGACGCCCACATCAAATTCATCTTTTATTCCCAGAGCGAGATCATAGACATAGCGCTGGGCGCCACCCCAGTTTGATTTCGTTATAACAAATAAGATTCTCTTTTTTGGCTCGTCCATACGACTACTTTACAATATTATATCGCGTTATACTATCAGTAGCTATGGCATTCGATCGACGCGAAACAGCGCTTCTTATACTCGGCGATTTCGTTATATTAGCTTTCTCCCTCTGGGCAGCGCTTTCCCTGCGCAATTTTGTATTGCCTGCACCCTCTTATTTTTACACAAATTTCGTGCCATTTTTGCCCGTATTTTTTCTCTCCCTTCTTATTTTTTACATTGCAGGATTGTATGAAAAACAAACGCGTCCGATTCGGCGCATTATGGGCCCGCGCATTCTACAGGCGCAGTTCGCCAATGTCATCATCGCCGCTGTTTTATTCTTTGTCCTTCCTCTCTCGATTGCGCCAAAAACAATTCTCGTTTTGTATCTCGTCGTGTCGGTCGCTCTTGAAAGTGTGTGGCGCTTTTATCGTATGAATCATGAAATAAAGTTTATCGAACGAACGCCCGTGATTCTCGTCGGGAGCGGACCAGCGACGATTGAACTGTATGACGAGGTTAATAACAATAATAAATATTTAATTCGATTTGTTGAAATAGTAGAAAAGTATGATTCAGCCGCGAACAAAAAAGAGGGGATCGCAGTAATGTACGCAGCTTCTTTGTATGAAGAGATCTTCGATCGCGTTCCGCTTGAATATCTTGATGCAGAACAATTTTTAGAGTCAGTGCCAACACATTACATTATGTATGACGCAGTGAAGCGATCCGCTGATATTGTGCTCGCTATTTTTGGGTCGGTAATCGCAATTCCTTTTGTTTTCATCGCGGCGCTTCTCCTTTCTTTTAATGGCGGGATGCCATTTATTCTGCACGAAAGAATCGGCAAGAACGGGCGCACTTTTCGTATTTTAAAATTGCGCTCGATGCTTCTTAACGATCATGGCGATCCTGAATTGCAGAAGAAAAATAAAGTAACGCGACTCGGGAAACTCTTACGCAAGTCGCGTGTTGATGAGCTCCCGCAGCTTTGGAATGTTTTCGTTGGCGACATTTCATTTATCGGCCCGCGGCCCGAATTGCCAAAAATCGCCGAAGTGTATGAACGCGAAATCACTCAATACAGAATGCGTCACCTCATCGCGCCAGGGCTCTCTGGCTGGGCGCAGATTAACGACGCAGATCCGCCAAGAGGTGGAGCAGATGTCGCGCGAACGATGCGAAAACTCTCATTTGATTTATACTATTTAAAGCATCGATCCTTTGGGCTCGATCTTGCTATCGCTATGAAAACAATCCGCACATTATTATCTTTTTCTGGAACTTGACAGAATAATCAAATCGTGTATATTTGTCAGATAGGTCTTTGAAATCTAACTCACATTTGCCATAGCAGAAAGTGGCTTACTTGTTAGGCCTTTCTCTGCTATGGCGAATCCAATAATTGGAAACGATAGCAGAAGGAGAAACTCTGATGATGACAATCGGAACCTTGCCGGGCGAGCGCTTGGCTGGTCTCTCCGCCGACTTGTTCCACAAATTGCAAGCCGGCGCGATCTCAATCGATGAACTTGCGTTGTTCAACCGGCGCAAAAACCCATTCACTCCTGAAGTGGTCGAGGAAAGGCTCCTCGAACGCATTGGAACCGCCAATCTCGCCGGCATCACCTCATTCACTGTTGCGAAGAAATTTGTTGTCGACGAAACGGTCGACGGCATAAAGGTCGGATGGCTTGGAGATAACTTCAAAAAGCACTTCCTGCCGAAAGTGGAGAAGGGGGAAGTTACCGCCGAAACTCTCGCCATCAACAATCTCTCGAAGAATGCAAAAGATCCGGCGATCATCACCAATCTCGGCGGCGAGCCGAAGGTCGAGATCAGCCTTGGGCAGTTCTGGGAGTTTCTGAAAACGGCAGACAGGAGCTTCTGGTATGTCGCGTATGTTCGCGATGACCAAAGGGTACTCTGGGCTGTGAACGCGGACTGGCCTGGCGACAAGCTCCATGTCGAGGCCTTTTCGCTCGACTCCCCGGATGGCTGGCGTCGAGGTAATCGGTTCCTCTCTCGCTGATTCTTTTTCACTCTGATCTTTTTGAAACTTGGACCCTTTGAAACTTTGCAAAGAAATTTGCGGAGCGGAAAAGGGTCCTTTTGTTATAATTACGCACAAGGATGTCTTGGACGCGACGAGCACGCTCTTCGCGTAGCGCCTCGGGCGAGTGGTATTTCAGAATTGTGTCGAGCAAGCTCTACATAAGAGAAGATACTATCGTTCAAAAAATATATAGAATCGGTGTGCAACGCTGGCGGACTTCTGCGTCCCGAATAAGATACAATCCGGAGAGTATTCAAGGGGTGGTGGTATGGATGGCATTGCACACGAATGTACTCTGGGCTGTGAACGCGAACTGGAATGGCGACAAGCTCAATGTCGAGGCCTATTCGCTCGACAACCCGAATGACTGGAATCAAGGTAATCGGTTCCTCTCTCGCGACTCTATAGTTTCCCGTCTCTATTTAGGGACGGGTTTTTTGCTAAAATATCTTTCTTCCATCCGCCAGTCATACGCCCGATTTCTTCAATATCTTTACCAAGTAAGATAAAATGACTCTTTGCTATGAGCTCTGATTCCCACGCAATTTGGATAAAGAAACGAACAGCGTCGACTTCTTTTAATACCTCGTCGAGCAAGAATAGTTTTTGGTTTATTGATGCGTATGCGGCTTTGCGCAGCGAATCTAAAAGATCAAGCCAGAGTGCGTCAATCCGGTCGCCGATACCGAATCGTTCCGAGCGCGCCATTTTGCGATGAACAACGAGCCAGACTTTATAAACAGCTTTGGAGCGTTCCAAAACAGGCAAAAGCTTCGGGGGGGGTGTTTCGAGGAATAAATTCACTCATTCATACGATCATATCATTTCAGTCGAGAATCTTCTTGACGCGTGGCAAGAATTCGTAAAAGGAAAGAGAAAGCGGCCTGATGTACAGGAATTTGGGCGGTATTTAATGCAGAATGTTTTAAACTTGCATCACGAACTCGCGACTGGTGCTTATCAACACGGCGGCTATCATCATTTCAAAATCAGCGATCCAAAACCTCGGGATATTCATAAAGCGAGTGTGCGTGATCGGCTCGTGCATCACGCCGTCTATCGCGTTCTGTATCCATTTTTCGATCAAAAATTTATTTCTGATTCGTATTCTTGCAGAAACGGGAAAGGAACACACAAAGCGGTGAGCTCTTTTAGAAAATATGCGTATCAAGAAAGTAGAAACCATACAAAAACGGTGTGGGTGTTCAAGTGTGACATCAAAAAATTCTTCGCTTCGATTGATCAAAAAGTGCTTATAAAAATTGTCGGGCAGTGTATTTCTGATAAAAGAGTTCTGACACTTATTCAAAATATCATCAGCAGTTTTAATTCTGGGATTAAAGGAAAAGGTCTTCCGCTCGGCAATTTGACCTCACAGCTTCTCGTAAATATCTATATGAATGAATTTGACCAGTTTGTGAAGCACAAACTCAAAGCCAGATATTATATTCGCTATTCTGACGATTTTATTATTCTCTCCACTGATTACAAATGGCTCGTCTCACTTCTGTTACGCATCAGCGATTTTCTTCGTTATGAACTTAAACTCGAATTACATCCAAACAAAGTTTCTATTAACACACTCGCATCAGGCATCGACTTTCTCGGCTGGATTCATTTCCCGAATCATCGTGTTTTGAGGACGAGTACAAAATCGCTGATGTTTCGCAGGATTAAAGAAACAAAAGATAAAACAGAGACTGTCGATTCATATCTCGGACTGCTCTCTCATGGCAATACAAGTAAGTTGCGGGTGCAAATAGAGTCGCTTATACTTCCAAGAGCATGAAAAAACAAGAAACCGCAGTTGTTACGGGAGGGGCGGGATTTATCGGCTCGCATCTTGCTGCGGCACTTCTCGCCGAGGGGTATGAAGTAAAAGTTGTTGATAATTTGGTTGGCGGTAAAAAAGAAAAAGTTCCGCCTGACGCAACCTTTTTTGAGCTGGATGTAAACGACACTGAGAAGCTTACTGAAATTATGAAAGGTGCTGATTTCATCTTTCATCTCGCGGCAGTGCCGAGCGTTCCCTACTCGATCGAATACCCACTCGAGACAAATAATGCGAATGTTTCAGGCACCCTTTCTATTCTAAAAGCGGCAAAAGATGCGGGAATAAAACGCGTGATTTATTCAGCCTCGAGCTCGGCGTATGGTGATCAAAAAGTGATGCCGGTTAGAGAAGATATGCCAGCAATGCCGAAGAGCCCGTATGGCGTTCAAAAATATGTTGGCGAATTATATTGCCGAATGTGGAGTGAAGTTTATGGAGTCGAAACCGTCTCACTCCGATATTTTAATGTGTATGGACCAGGAGCAAAAGCTGAAGGAGCGTATGCTCCGGTGATTTCTAAATTTCTCAAACAGCGTGAAGCTGATATGCCGATGACGATAACGGGAGACGGCACCCAAACGCGCGCCTTCACGCATGTCCGCGATGTCGTGCGTGCGAATATGCTCGCCGCGCGTTCAGAAAAAGTAGGGAAGGGAGAAGTAATGAATATTGGTGTTGGCGATAATGTGTCTATTTTAAAAATCGCTGAACTCATTGGCGGGCCAATAGAATTTATTCCGGCACGACTCGAGCCACATGATTCCTGTGCAGACTATTCGCGCGCGAAGGAGCTTCTCGGCTGGGAGCCAACCATTTCGCTCTTCGAAGGCATCGCAGAGTTGAAGAAATAATAATTCTCGTCTATACTCTCCCTATGACTCGATTTAGAGTGTTCGCCATTGTTGCCCTCGCCGTGGGCTTTTTACTTGCTTATTTCGTTTGGGCGACCCAAGCGAACCCGACCAGTTCATACCGCTTTAAGCTGGGGTTAGACCTCGCAGGAGGCACGGAGCTCGTCTATAAGGCCGATATGAGCCAGACACAGCCAAGCGAGCAGGGTGACGCTCTGTCAGCCCTTAGAGAGGTTATAGACCGCCGTGTGAACCTCTTCGGCGTTGCTGAACCGCTCGTCCAGACCGATCAGGCGAGCGCGCTTTCTGGCACAACAGAAGACCGCCTTATTGTTGACCTTCCGGGTGTAACCGATATTAACGCGGCTATTGCTGCGCTTGGCCAAACGCCAACACTTGAATTCAAGCTCGCGACCACGACAACAGTGGGTACCACAACACAAGTTGGTTTCATCACGACGGGGCTCACGGGGCGTTATCTCTCGAGTGCTGCACTTCAGTTTGGCAGTGGAGCGACCGCTGGACTCTCTGCTCCACAAGTGCTGATTAATTTTAACAGTGATGGCGCAAAACTTTTTGAAAAAATAACGAGCGAGAATATTGGCCAGACACTCGCGATCTTCCTCGATGGACAGCCGATCTCGACACCGGTAATTAAAGAAGCGATTCCTGGCGGGCAGGCGACGATTAGTGGTAACTTCACCGCGACTCAGGCACGCGATTTGGTAAAGAATCTTAACTTCGGTGCTTTGCCAATCCCGATCTCTCTCGAGAGTAGCTCTGCGGTTGGCCCAACCCTCGGCTCGGCGGCGATTAATGCTGGCGTTATGGCAGGTCTTATCGGCTTCGCTATCATCGCGCTCTTTATGATTCTTTGGTACCGCTTCCCAGGATTTATCGCGGCTATCGCGCTCGCTGAATATCTGACTTTTATGCTCGCGATTATAAAAATTGTTCCAATCACACTCACCGCTTCTGGCATCGCCGGTCTCATCATCTCGCTTGGTATGGCAGTCGACGCGAATGTGCTTATCTTCGAGCGCACCAAAGAAGAACTCCGTGAAGGGAAGACGCCGCGCGAAGCGGTGCATATCGGCTTCCATCGCGCGTGGACGGCGATTCGCGACGGCCACCTCACGATGATTATCTCGGGTATTATTCTCTTCTGGCTCGGCACCTCGATCGTTCAGGGCTTCGCTCTCGTCTTCGTGCTCGGCACACTCTTCTCCTTCGTCTCTGCTGTGACGCTCTCGCGCATCTTCTTGCTCGCGATTGTCCCAGAGGATGGCGGTGGCGCGTGGAAATTCTTGCTCGGTAGTGGCATAAAAAATATATGAACATAGCAACTCATCGAACGATTTATTTCTGGATTACGGGCCTTATTCTCGCCGGAGCGTTTGGCGCGATCCTCTTCTTTGGTCTCCCGCTCGACATCGACTTCACCGGCGGATCTTTGATTCAGGTGAATTATCCTGCCGGGGCGCCTGCGCTCGCTGATATACAAAAACAGATTTCAGTAGTGCCGCTCGGCGCGGTCTCGGTCCGCTCATCTGGTGTGAATACTGTTTCTATCCGTACACAAACACTCACGCCTGAAGAGCACACTGCAATTCTCGCATCGATTTCTCAGAATACACAAGTCACAGAAATTTCTTATACATCAGTCGGCCCGACGCTTGGCGGACAATTCGCGACAAAAGCGCTCTGGGCACTCGTCGCGGTCGTGCTCGCTATCATTCTCTTCATCGCCTTCGCATTTAGAAAAGTCTCTCGCCCGGTGCCATCGTGGTGTTATGGCCTCACGGTCGTCGTCATTCTCGTACACGACCTTATTATCCCCGCTGGTTTCTTCGCTGTTTTTGCACATTTCACGGGGGTAAAAGTAGATTCACTTTTTATCACCGCACTCCTCGCTCTGCTCGGTTACTCGGTCAATGACACGATTATCATCTTCGACCGTATTCGCGAACATCTCGCGATAAATGAAAAGACAAATAATAAAGAAACATTCGAGACAACTGTAGGGAAGAGTATCAGCGAGACGATGACGCGTTCGATAAATACTTCTCTTACCGTCGTACTCGCCCTCCTCACACTCGCGATTCTCGGCGCGCCCGCGACACATATGTTCGCGCTCGTGATGCTCGTCGGCGTTATCGCCGGAACCTATTCTTCAATCCTCCTCGCTGCACCGCTCCTCATCCCGCTCGCGAGCAAGTTTGTGAAGAAATAATTTTGATTGAAATAGTAAAAACAAAAACCGCCGCGAGTAACCTCGCGGCGGTTTTTTAAGAGTGAGAGATAAATTTGACACGCACAATACACACCTGCGCCTAGTCGCGCCGGTCGGCAAGGGTGACGGCTTCCATTAATCATACGCGTATCTGGGGCGGAAACAATATTGACAAATTTATTTGATGCATTTGATGGACACTCAGTGTCCCTTATTTACTAATGCGTGAGCACAAGGAATAATCCTTTCAGAATTTCTTTTAACTCTTCTTCAGATACGCTGCCAATTTTTTTAGTAAGCCTTTTCTTCGCGACCGCGCGAACTTGAAAGGGGATTGCTTCAGACTCTTTTTTCAACCCTGTTATTTTATCTGCCGGTAATCGAACACAGGTCGGATAGGATTTAATTTTTGAGGTAATCGGGACGATAATAACAATAGGCATAACCTCATTGAGCGTATTGCCAGAAATAATAACTACCGGTCTCTGCCCGGCTTGTTCTGATCCTTTGGTCGGATCAAGATTCGCCGACCATATTTCGCCTTGCATACTACGCGCCGACAATCTGTTTATAATCACTCATTCCCCATTCGGCGAGCTCGATCATTTCTGCGTCACTCGCCGCCCGTTCGAACCCTGCACGCATACTTTTTTTCACAGCGTCTCGCTGATAATGTTCGAGCGCTTCTTCGAGAATTGTACGCCGTGTTTTCTTCTCACTCTTCGCGCGCTTATCAACCCAGGCGATAAGTCGAGGCGAAATGGTGCTGGTAAATGATACGGTTGTTTTCATACTTATGATTATACGGCTAATCGTATGTATGATGCAATGGGCGCGAATGCAGTTATCGGTATGCGTTACGACACGACCGAAATTATGCAGGGCGTGACCGAAGTCCTCGCCTACGGCACCGCGGTTGTTGTTGAAAGAGTCTAGGTTTTCGATACATAGGAAACTCCTATGTAATCGGATGCTAAAATAATCTGAATGGAAAAAGATTTTTGGACATGGCACTCCAAGAAAGAGAAAGTGGACGAAAAGCAGACGCGCGTATTTTTCCACGAGCGCGAAATATGGTTCTGTCACCTTGGCGCGAATGTCGGATTTGAGCAGGATGGTAAGGGAGAAAATTTCGGCAGACCAGTCATTGTATTTCGTAAGTTCAATAAGGAAGTGTTTTGGGGCGTGCCACTCACAACTCGAGAAAAAGGCGGGAAGTTCTATTTACCGATTCCTTCAGAAAATGGCGAGCCGCGCAAAGCGATTCTTTCACAATTGCGGCTTATGGATGCAAAGCGACTGTATCAAAAAATCGGAGTGATTGATATGGGAACGCACAAGCTTCTTGAAGAGGCAATAATCAAGCTCGCGCAAGGTAAGTAAGAAATGTCAGAGGCGCCATTTCTGGCGCCTCGAGGCCGAAGCCGTTTGTTTGATCAGTATAGCAGTTCACCCAATGAAAAACAAGTGAGTGTGGATAAAATAGAGCTCTTGACTCCCTTCCTGCCTTCCTATAGTATGACCCTACTGTCCCGCTTGGAACGGGGCATGGGTTTTTGTTGACCTTTGACATAATAAATAAGTAGATGTTGAAAAGTAAAAAGTCCCGACACGCTGGTAAGGTGTGTTGGGCAAGTTTGTGAATTCTTTTGTTCCGCCTATTCTTAATGAGAGTTTGATCCTAGCTCAGGGTGAATGCTGGCGGCGTGGATAAGTCATGCAAGTAGAACGCCCCGCAAGGGGAGTTGCGAACGAGGTAGTAACGCGTAGGTACATTCCCAGAAGTCGGGCATAGCCAGCCGAAAGGATGGGTAATTCCCGATAGTCCCGTAAGGGTAAAGATTTATCGCTTCTGGAGCGGCCTGCGTAGTATCAGCTAGTTGGTAGGGTAATGGCCTACCAAGGCTACGACGCTTAGGGGGGCTGAGAGGCCGATCCCCACCGATGGAACTGCGACACGGTCCATACTCCTACGGGAGGCTGCAGACGAGAATATTCCGCAATGGACGCAAGTCTGACGGAGCGACGCCGCGTGATGGATGAAGTGCTTTGGTATGTAAACATCTTTTATCGGGGACGAAGTTTATTGACGGTACCCGATGAATAAGGGGCTCCTAACTCTGTGCCAGCAGGAGCGGTAATACAGAGGCCCCAAGCATTACCCGGAATTACTGGGCGTAAAGGGTGTGTAGGCGGTCATATTAGTCTTTCGTAAAATCCGTGGGCTCAACCTACGGTCCGCGAAGGAAACGGTATGACTCGAGGGCGCGAGAGGTGCACGGAACTCATGGTGGAGGGGTGAAATCCGTTGATATCATGGGGAACACCAAAGGCGAAGGCAGTGCACTAGTGCGTTCCTGACGCTCAAACACGAAAGCCAGGGTAGCGAACGGGATTAGATACCCCGGTAGTCCTGGCCCTCAACGTTGCTCGCTCGTTTTGCGGAGTATCGACCCTCTGCGAGACTAAGCTAACGCGGTAAGCG
>CAIJZI010000002.1 GCA_903825105.1 uncultured bacterium
GACAACAAATCTAACCGCTGGGGCGACCGTTTGTCCGTAATCTTAAATAATTAAAAATAATATGAAAAATAAAGGCTTCACTCTTATCGAACTCCTCGTCGTGATCGCCATCATCGGCATCCTCTCGGCAGTTGTGTTGGCGTCCTTGAACACAGCACGCTCGAAAGGCAACGATGCAGCGATTCAGTCAGATCTATCAACCATTCAGACACAAGCAGAGATCTATTATGGTGGCGCAGGCTCTAACAGTTACGGTACACAGACATGGACCAATACAACCGCAGTAGCGTGTTCAGCCGGCGTATTTAGCGATACGACAGTAGGGAAGGCTCTCGCCGGTGCTTATGCTGCTAATGGAAGCACTTCTGGTAATGTCGGATGTGCGGCTGGAGGAACGACCTATGTCGTCGCTGCGAAACTCACTTCCTCTTCAAATTATTGGTGCGTTGACAGCACAGGAACTGCAAAAATTGAGAGCGGTTCGGTTCCTAGCTCAGCAATCTCTGCTTGCCCGTAATCAGTTCTAATAGTTGCATAACATGAAGAATTACAGAGGCTTCACTCTTATCGAATTGCTCGTGGTCATCGCCATCATCGGCATCCTTTCAGCGGTCGTGCTGGCCTCTCTGAACACCTCACGAGCAAAAGGGAATGACGCCGCGATTCAGTCAGATATGAATGGTATTAGGATACAGGCGCAGATCTATTACGACAACAATAACAGCAGTTACGGTACGAATAGCTACACGGAGAGTAATTGTTCTGCCACGGACAACCTCTTCAGCGATCCAACTGTCGCGAGTCAGATACAGGGGGTAGAGACCGCGAATTCAAATGCTGAGATCGTCTGCAATGTGATTGCTGATGGGACTGAATATGCAGTGTCATCGCCACTTACCGCATCAGGGTCTTACTACTGTGTTGATAGTTCGGGAGCTGCTACAACGACAGCGACAGCACTCGGTACAAATACTCAGTGCGAATAAAAGTTCACGAATAAGAGATAAACCGCTACGCCTCTGCGTAGCGGTTTTGCTTTTGCGCTATACTAGATGTATATGGAAACAGTTTATAGTGTGGCGTTTTTTATTCTCGGCACGATTATCGCGAGTTTTGCTGGTGTTGTTTCTGCCCGGCTCCATACGGGGCAGAGTTTTTTTAGAGGTCGTTCTCGCTGCGATTCTTGTAATAAGACGCTCTCGTCTCTTGATTTAATTCCAATAATCTCTTACTTTTTTTCGTTACGGCGCTCGCTGTGTTGTGGAGTTTTAATTTCTTCCCTTGCACCAACAAGCGAAATTCTGCTCGGTTTTTTATTTGTTCTGGCATATCTTTCTCTCGGCTTATCTACAGCGTTAATTTTTATGCTCATCTCGCTTTCTGCTCTGCTCGCCCTTGTCCTGTATGATCTTGCACACCAGATATTACCCTCATCGCTACTCGGTATATTTATTTTTACGAGTGCGGTAACTGGATTTTTTATGTCGCAATCTTTGTGGGCATTTTTAAACACGCTTGGTGTCGCATTTTTGATCGCATTTTTCCTTGCGGCAATTCATTTCTTTTCTCGAGGTCGGGCGCTCGGGTTCGCAGACGCCCCGCTCGCTTTTGGGCTCGCTCTTCTGGTTGGCAGCGCCGCATTCCCGGGTTTTGTTTTTTCATTTTGGATTGGTGCCTGTGTTGGTTTAGCACTGTTGGCGTGGAGGCCTCGTGGCTTTAGAATGAAGAGTGAGGTCCCGTTTGCGCCATTTCTCGCTTCCGGCTTCCTCCTCGCTTATTTCACACAATGGAATCCATTTCTATTCACCGCAATTTTGTTCAGTCACTAAAGATGAGTAAGGGATTCACACTTATCGAGCTCTTGGTAGTGCTCGCTATTATTGGTGTTCTTATGACAATTGCATTTACCAGTCAGAGTACTTTTAACAAAACATTTATTTTGAACAACACCGCATACGATATTGCGCTTACTATACACTCTGCCGAGAGTTACGGCCTCGGTAGTCGTGCGTCTGGTGGCATAACGAGTGCGGGGTATGGCGTGCATTTTCAGAATTCGCCGGCGGGATCGTTTATACTGTTTGCTGACACCCATCCTTTCGCCTCTTGCTCGACCCCGGACTGCAAGTCGGGCGATGGTGTCTATACGAGCTCAGATACACTCGTGCAAAAATACACATTTGGTAATAATATCGTAATAAATAATTTTTGTGCTCGGGTCAGTTCGGTTTGGAAATGCGCATCTGACGGATCAATAACATCTCTTGATATTGTTTTTGCCCGCCCAAATCCAAATGCGGTTATAAATGCATATAATTCGTCTACTTATTCGCCAGCTACTGCGGCGTGTATCGCCATAGCTTCTCCACAGGGCGGCGCTAAATTCATATCAGTTGCCTCATCAGGAGAAATAACGGCGAGTGCCGCTTCATGTCCATGAGTATGAAAATCCGAAATCCTAAATCCGAAGCACGAAATGAATCCATTTTCGGATTTCGAGCTTCGAGCTTCGAGCTTCGAGCGAAGCGCGGCTATACGCTTATTGAACTTATTGTCGCAATGGGACTCTTCGCGCTCGTTATGACGCTCGTCTCGGGAGCATATTTGATGATGATAAATGTGACGAGACAGGCACAGAGTCTCTCCACGGGCATTAATAATCTTTCTTTTGCACTCGAGACAATGACGCGCACGGTTCGTACGAGTACCAATTATTCCTGCAATGGGCTACAACAAGACTGCACGACCGGCGGGTCAATTTTTTCTGTCGTTAATACCGGTGGGCAGACGATTTCTTACGCACTTTCGAATGGTGCCATAACCCAAAACGGTTCTACTCTCACCGATCCATCAGTGAATGTGACATCTCTTACATTCTATGTCTCTGGCACACAGACTGGTTCTTCGGGGGATAAAAACCAACCACATGTGACAATAACTATTGTTGGCACTGTTTCTGACGGCCCAAGCAAGACACAGCCGTTTTATATTGAAACAGGAGCCACGATGCGTGGTATCGACTTATGAACATGAAGAATTTTCAATTTTCAATTTATAATTTTCAAAAAAAGCGAGGGTTTACCTTGATTGAGACTTTAATCGCAATTGCGATTTTAGGATTAGCTGTTGCAGGGCCTCTCTATACTGCCGACCGAGCGATGGTGGCAGCAGAAACTGCGAATAGCCAACTTACCGCCTCCTATCTTGCACAAGAGGGAATAGAATATATACGAATGGTGCGCGATAATAATTATCTAGCAACAGCATCATCAACAGCTGCGTGGACAGGATTTCTAAACACTGTTTCTCCGGTGTGTGACACTTCGTGTCAATTTGACCCTGCGAGTATGACACTGGCCGCGTGTGGAGTTTCGCCTGCCGCACAATGTGGCCCCCTCTATCTTTCTCCAACAAATATTTATACACAACAAATCGTCGGGACAAAGACACTATATACGCGCATACTTCAAACAGTTTCAATTTCTGGGGCAGAAGAAAAAATTATTTCGACCGTGTCGTGGAATTTCCATGGCACGGCGTATTCTCAAACGGTTACTGACCACCTTACACCATGGCAATAAAAAATAAAAAAAATAAAGGTTTTGCGCTGCTTATCTCCATCATTTTTATGTCGGTGATGTTGGCTCTTGGTGTGGCGCTCGGATCGCTCGGGTATAAACAGCAGGTGCTTGCTTCTTCGGCGATCGAATCGCAGTATGCATTTTATTCTGCAGATGCGGCACTCGAGTGTGCGCTGTATGCTGATCAACAACAGAATTTATTTTCGTATGCTTTGCATGATGCAAATAATCCTCCGAATACTATCGTCTGCGGCAATACATCGGCGACACAAATGGGGTATTCGTACTCGACAGGAACAAATGGGATACTCTCTGTTTCAGAACGCTTACCGCTCGATAATAATACGCGCTGTGCAGATGTAACGATTTATAAATATAATACGCCGCAACAAATCACAGATCCGATCACAAGAGTCGTTACTTATATAAGCACCTATGTTTTTTCACAAGGATATGATGTTTCTTGCAATGTCGTCGCGAACTCTAATGGCGCCCGCTTTGTAGCGCGCGGGGAGAGTTCGCACTATTAATATGGCTTCAGAAAAAATAAAAGCGCGCGTGGATACTCTGAGAGAACTTTTAGCACACCACGCGCATCAGTACTACACGCTCGATGCCCCGGAGATTTCTGACAATGCCTATGACTCTCTTCATAAAGAGCTTCGTGAGCTTGAAGAAAAATATCCAGAATTGGCTGATAAAAATTCTGTTACTTCGCGCATTGTCGGCGAGGCTTTGCCCTTTTTAAAAAAGGTTCAGCACACCATCCCGCAATGGTCATTTAACGACGCTTTTTCTGAAGAGGAGATTCGTGCATTTGATGAGCGTGTGCGGAAGTTCGCCGGCAAGCCCGCGAGTTATGATCTGGAATTAAAAATCGATGGATTAAAAGTTGTCTTTACTTATAAAAAAGGCTTGCTCATTACTGCGGCGACGCGCGGTGACGGCGTTGTCGGCGAAGATGTGACGCATAACATCCTCACTATCGCTTCTGTACCGAAAAAGTTGTCGCGACCGGTCGACATAATCACTGAAGGTGAAGTGTATCTCACACGCTCGGGATTTTTAAAATTAAATGAGAATCAAGAAAAACGCGGGGAACAATTATTTGCGAACCCACGCAATGCTGCTGCGGGCTCGCTCCGCCAGCTCGATCCAAAAATTGCTCTCGAGCGACCACTCGAAGTGTTTATGTACGATGTCGCAGAAACAGAAGAGGATTATCCTTCGACACAAACAGAAGAATTAGAATATCTGGCAGAGCTTGGATTCGCTGTGAATAGAGAACACTGTCATGCTGATTCGCTTAAAGAGATTTTTGACTATTGGCATAAGTGGAAAGGAAGCGCTAGAGAAAAAGTTGACTATCAAATTGACGGCATCGTTTTAAAAGTTGAGTCGAGAGAAATGCAGCAGACGCTTGGCTACACAGGGAAAGCGCCACGCTTCGCGATCGCGTATAAATTCCCCCCGGAACAGGTGCAGACTATTGTCGAAGACATAACCCTTCAAGTTGGGAGGACAGGGAAGCTCACTCCCGTCGCGCATCTGCGCCCCGTATCAGTCGCGGGGAGCACTGTCGCACGCGCGACACTCCACAACGAAGATTTTATAAAAGAAAAAGATGTGCGCATCGGCGACACGGTGATTCTGCAAAAAGCGGGCGATGTAATACCAGAAATTGTCTCGGTGATAAGAGAACTGCGTGTAGAGGGAGCGAAATGCTGGAGCTTCCCAACGCACTCATCGCTCTGTGGCGGAGATGGTGCGATAGAAAGAATTGAAGGGGAAGCAGCACACCGGTGCAAAGTTGCCGGTTCATTTGAACAGCAGGCACGCAGAATTATTCATTTCGCTGGCAAAAGTGCGCTCGATATCACGGGCTGTGGCAGAGAGACAATCAAGACTTTGATGGAACACGACCTCATTTCTGACTTTAGCGACCTTTTTGAACTTACGAAAAATGAGCTCTTAACTCTCGAAGGTTTTGAAGAAACAAAAGCAGATAATTTAATCAAAGCGATTGAAGCATCAAAAAGAGTTTCGCTCGATCGACTGCTTATTGGGTTAAGCATTCCGCATGTGGGCGAAGAAACGGCATTTCTTCTCGCTACACATTTTTCAACACTTGTGCAGCTACAAAAGATAACAGAAGAATCTTTTTCGAAAATAGACGGTATCGGGCCAATTATTGGCAAAGCAGTTTCAGAGTGGTTCGCTGACAAAAATAATCTCGTACTTCTCGCGCGCCTCCTGAAATACCTAACGATTAAAAAAGTAGTTGCTCCTGAAAAAGGGAAACTCACGGGGCAGACGGTCGTGATTACTGGCACCTTACCAACCCTCTCGCGCGATGAGGCAGAGACAATGGTTCGCGCCGCAGGCGGGAAGGTCGCCTCGAGCGTCTCTTCTAAAACCTCTTTTGTCGTCGCGGGCATTGACCCCGGCAGTAAATTCGCCAAAGCCGAGCAATTAGGCATTTCAATCCTCGACGAGGGCGAATTCCTCAAAAAGATGGAGGCGTGATAAAGTAAAGAAATGGCAACGACGGAGGAAGTACAGAAGCTCGCGGCGCTCGCGCGGATAAGAATAGAGGATAAAGAACTCGAGAAGTTTACGAGTGAATTTGACGCTATTCTTGCCTATGTCGGACAACTCGAAAAGTTGGATGTTTCGGGCGAGAGGGAAATGAAACCGCCACTGCGGAATATGATGCGCCTCGACAGTGAGTCAAATGCGGTGGGCGCGAATACTGAAAAAATGGTCGAACAATTTCCAGCAAGCAAGAATAATGCACTTGTCGTGAAGCAAATCATCTCTCATGACTAATCCGCGACCAAATGAAATGACGATAGAAGAAGCCGCCCGCGCGCTGCGCGCGCGGGAAATTTCTGTTCGCGAACTCTGGGATGCCTGTCATTCTGCTGCAGAAGAAAAAAATCCCGAGCTTAATGCTTATTTAGAAATTTTCAAAGCCGATGATGCCGCGATTGAATCAGCACAAAAGAGAATCTATGCGGGTGATGCACCACTACTTTGCGGTATCCCGCTCGCGATGAAGGACAACATTTTAATAGAAGGGAAGATCGCGAGCGCTGCGAGTAAGATGCTCGAGAATTATAAAGCGACTTATGACGCTACCGTGGTTAAAAAATTAAAAGAGGCGGGAGCACTTTTCTTAGGCCGCACGAATATGGACGAATTCGCTATGGGCTCGTCGACCGAGCACTCTGCGTTCGGCACGACAAAAAATCCGCACGACGAGAGTCGCGTGCCGGGCGGCTCTTCTGGTGGCTCTGCTGCGGCAGTTGCTGCTCACATGGCGATCGCAGCGCTTGGGAGCGATACCGGAGGCTCTGTCAGACAACCTGCTGCACTCACCGGAATTGTCGGAATGAAGCCGACCTACGGCGCCGTCTCGCGCTCGGGACTTATCGCTATGGGTTCGTCGCTCGATCAGATTGGCCCGCTCGCTAAGTCAGTTGCTGATGTGAAAATCATTTTTTATACGATTTCGGGAATTGACCCACTCGACTCGACAACTATTACAGAAAATTTATATTCAAGACACGAGTCAAAAGAGCATTTGAAGATCGGTGTGCCGCGCCATCTGCTTACTGAAGGAATTGAAAAAGATGTACTTACTACATTTGAAGAAACGCTTAAAAAATTAGAAGAAGCGGGGCATACTCTTATTGATATAGAGCTACCAACCAGTGGCTACGCGCTTGCTGCCTATTATGTGATTATGCCGGCTGAAGTTTCTACTAATCTCGCGCGCCTCGACGGTATGCGCTACGGATTGTCGAAAGAAGGGAAGACTTTACTCGATGATTATGTTGACTCGCGCACGACAGGCTTCGGAGAAGAAACACTTCGCAGAATATTGCTCGGCACTTTCGTACTTTCTTCTGGATATATCGATGCGTATTATCACAAAGCAGAAAAGGCGCGCGAAGTCCTTCGAAAGGAATATAACGATGCATTTGAAAATGTTGATGTTATCGCTGTGCCGACGACTCTTTCTCCGGCATTTAAATTTGGACAGAAGAGCGACCCGGTCGCTATGTATCTTGAAGACATCTTCACCATTACTGCGAATATGACGGGTATGCCAGCGATATCTGTGCCGATGGGTTCTGTCGAAAGAGATTCTAAAAAACTTCCTGTCGGCATTCAGTTTACTGCGCCACATCAGGCAGAAGATGTGCTTTTCGCAATTGGAACAGCCGTAGAGAGGTTACAATAGAAGTATGCCGGAGACACAAGCGAATGTGGAATATTGGTTCCGTCTGCTCTACGAGTGTCTGCGTGGGAAATGCTACGCCTCGATAGGCTTCAACCAGTTTTTTTCTTTCCTTTCTCATATTTGGGTTTGGATTGTGTGGGTTGGCTACACCCTGTCGCTCATTGGACTTTTTTTTGTTGTGTATACAACCGTGCGATTATTCCAACTGCGTCAGCGCGAAGAAGAATTTTATAGCGCTCTTATCGAAGAGCCGGGGAAGAAGGGCGTCCCTCCTCGTTGGCAGCGCATCCAAGCGCTCGCGAATGGTACCAACGCGAGCGAATGGCGCGAAGCGATTATCGAAGCAGACATTATGCTCGATGATCTTCTCACGAAGCGCGGGTATATGGGAGAAGGAGTGGGCGAAAAGTTAAAGGGCGTCGAGTCGCGCGAGTTTAGTACTCTTCAAGAAGCGTGGGAGGCGCACAAGGTGCGTAACCAAATCGCACACGAAGGTTCAGCTTTTGTTATTTCTGAAGCAATTGCGCGCCGCACCGTCGCCCGCTACGAAGCCGTCTTTAAAGAGTTTAAGGAGATATAAGTTGCGAATACCATTTAATTAACTATAATGTGAAAATAGCGGGGTAGAGAAGTGGTCGCGCCTCGCGACGGGAGAGCAAATGAGTTAGACTATTTAAATAGCGGGGTAGAGGAGTGGTACCTCGGGAGGCCCATAACCTCCAGACATCGGTTCGAATCCGATCCCCGCAACCGCGTAGAGAGAAAACCCGCACCAGCATAGCTTGGTGCGGGTTTTCTCCACGCGGTTGCGCCCCCTTTCGACATATTGACAAATAAATGTCAATATGATAAGATAGGAATAACGAGATAGTTACTCACTATTTCGGCTATTCTATTCATGATCACACTAGGAGCCCTTATGGGTTTTTTCCTTTTTTCAGGTGCAAGCATGGCTAAGCCATCGCCCGCGCCTGATCTGCCGAGCTACACCGTAGCTCTCACGGCGTATAATGCTGTGCCTGAACAGACCAGTAGTCACCCACTCGTTACCGCTTCCGGAGCATATTCAAACCCTGAGGTTATCGCTGCGCGCTCACAAGACTTCGGGAAGGAATTGCCTTTCGGCACTATTATTGAACTCGACGGATCGAACATCACATCGAAATATACCTGTGGTTATGATGTGGTTAAGCCGCACATCGGATATCGCGTTATCGGCGATGTCCTTAATAAGGTCTACACCAAACGCATCGACATTCTTCTTGATACCAAAACGAATTACACTGCCGCAGACGGGAGCCAGATAAATGCCGCGCGCGTGCTCGGTATCTGTAAAGATGTCACGATTCGTATTGTTGGATTCGTGGATATTAAAAATATTCCTGACACACAAGCAGAACTCACCGCTCTGGTTGAGAAGAATAACTCGCTCGCATTTAAATAATTAAAAAAGTAACTTTGTGGATAAGGTTGCTCTAAAATAAAGAGGGTGTATAATGAAAATCTAACCTCACCACCTCTGTCCTCTGGGCAGGGGTGGTTTGTTTATGGACAACCTATAGAATAAGAAGTGATGAGTCTTTTTAAAAAAGAGAAGGTGGCGATTTATATTGACGGGAGCAATACCTATAACAAACTTAAAAAATTAGGATTACCAGAAGAGGGTAAACGATTTGATTTTTCAGCATTTGTTGACCATCTCACAGGGAGTCGTCAGCTTGTGTCAAAAAGATATTATGTCGGTATAGTCAGGAATCACGATAATTCAGAAAAAAGTGAAGAACTAGTAAAGAAACAACAACAATTTTTAGAAACCTTGAGATCGAGTGGCTTTGAAGTGAAAGCGGGTAAAATTATGTACGATGGCGGGCGCATACGAGAGAAGGGCGTTGATGTAAAACTTGCAATAGATTTAGTTGTTGGAGCGGCGGATAATTTGTATGACACGGCGATTGTTATAAGTTCCGACACAGATCTTATCCCCGCGATTAAATATGCTTTGAATGGAAAGAAAAAGAAAGTCGAATATGTCGGCTTTGCTGGTGGCCCATCATTCGGTATGATTAAAGAATGTACTGCACAAAGGTTGTTGGTAAAAGAAGATTTGTCTTCGTTTCAGTATCTTAAAGAATAATAATATATGGCCTCACTTGATAGCGCGCTCTTTTTTATAATTTATTCACTCGCGGGGCACTTTGTCTGGAGTGATTTTCTCATTATCTTTTTTGGAGAATATCTTATTTATATTGTTTTACTTATTTTTGTTTATTTTGGATATCTCGCGTATAAAAAAAGAAAGAATGTCGCTCTTCTGCGCCCCTATATTGGCGCGCTTCTCGCTTCTGGCGTCGCGTATGGGATTGTGCAGATGGTGCGGCTTTTCTACCATCACCTGCGCCCCTTTGCCGCGTACGGCATCCCACACCTCCTGACTGACAATGCTTATTCATTCCCCTCGGCGCATACCACCGTACTTTTTGCACTCACTACCGCTACTTATTTTTTCAACAAAAAACTCGCGAAGTTTATTTTCATAGCAGGTTGTATAGTGGGGCTCGCGCGTATCGCTGGGGGCGTGCATTATCCGAGTGATATTTTAGGAGGGATGATATTTGGTGCTGCTATTAGTTGGATTCTGTATAAGGCGTACCTGTCTTTATCAAAATAAGTGAGTTATAGTGAGAGAATGAAGAACTTTCTTTTTTCGTGGAAGGGCATTGTTATACTCGCTGTTCTCATTGTCGGCGGGGTCAGTTTATTTTTTGTTTTACATAAGAGCACTTCGTATAAATTAATTACTGTCACGCAAGGCTCGATTACTGAAACTGTTCCAGCAACAGGTAACACTACGCCTATCAAGAGCGTCTCGCTCGGGTTTCAAAATTCTGGGACTATCGCGCATGTCTATTATAATCTCGGTGACCAAGTGCAAGCAGGAACATTAATCGCAGAACTTTCTACAGGGAATCTTTATGCATCTCTTGAACAAGCAAAAGCGAATCTCGCCGTGGCACAAGCGAATCTCGCTTCGGTGACCGCCGGAACGCGTCCAGAACAAATCACCATATATAAAAATACCGTTCTTCAAGACGAGTCAGCACTTATAAATGCGATAACAAGTGCCTATTCTGTTTCTGATAGTGCCGTCCACACAAGTTCGGATCAGCTATTCACAAATCCGCGAACAGCGAGCGCCGCACTAACCTTCACTGTTCCTGATGCGACGATTGCGAATCTTGTTATACAAGAGCGCGTTGCGCTCGAGCCAATCTTGTCAGCGTGGAATTCACAAATATCTTCGCCGACATTTAATTCGACAGACCCACTCCTTGCTGCTACCCAAGCGGCACAAAATCTTGGTCAAGTAAGTACATTTCTTAATAATATTTCCGCGGCACTCACAAAGACCCAATCATCTTCATCATTCTCTGCCGCTACTTTGAATGCGTATGAGGCAAGTATCGATGGCGCTCGATCGGGTGTTGTTGGTGCGCTTTCTTCGCTCACAAATGCGAAGACAGCTCTGGTGAATGCGAAGGGGACACTCGCCTTGGCAGAATCTGGCGCGACAACAAACGATGTCGCGGCGAGCGAAGCGCAGGTCCAAGTCGCACAAGCGACTGTCGCGAATGCACAAGCGAATTTAGGAAATGCAGAAATTATCGCTCCGATAAGCGGTGTCCTTTCTCAGCAGGATGCCAAGGTAGGGCAGGTGGCTTCGCCCGGCATACCGCTCGTTTCGATTATGGGGAATAATGGATTTGAAGTCGATACCGGAGTCTCTGATACAGATGTTGGGAAGCTCGTTGTCGGCAATCCGGTCACTATGACCCTTGATGCATTTCACGGCGAGATATTTACCGGCTCGGTCTTTTATATTGCCCCAGCAGAAACAAATACCGCAGGCGTTATAAATTATCTCGTGAAGATTTCTTTTGATAAATACGATGCGCGGTTGAAAAGCGGTCTCACCGCGAATATCGACATACAAACAAAAAAGAAAGACAATGCGTTGATCCTGCCGCAATACGCAATTCTGCAGGACGATAACGGCGCATTTGTTAAAACACTTGTCACGAGCAGTACAACAACAACCACTCCGGTGACGCTTGGTATACAAGATGAAAGCGGCAATGTCGAAGTCATTTCTGGTGTCACTCTTGGCGAACAGGTTGTTAACATTGGACTCAAACAATAAGCAATGATTGAAGTCAACGATTTACAAAAAGAATATCTTGAAGACGAGACCTCAACACGCGCTTTACGCGGTGTCACTTTCACTATAAATAAAGGAGAATTTATTTCGATTATGGGGCCATCTGGCTCGGGGAAGTCGACGCTTATTCAGATTTTAAGTTTCTTGGATCGTCCGACCGGCGGAGTGTACAAGTTCCAAGGTAAGAGTATTGAATCAATGACTGACCAAGAGCTCGCTCATGTTCGTAATAAAGATATGGGGTTCGTATTCCAATCATTCAATCTTCTTTCTCGCCTTACGGTGCACGATAATGTTGAAGTGCCGCTTCTGTATTCAGATATTCCTCCAGCAGCTCGTAAAGCTCTTGTCGTAGAGGCGATTAAGTCAGTCGGGCTTGAAGAAAAGACATATAGCGAAGCAGGGAAACTTTCTGGTGGGCAGAAACAGAGAGTTGCAATTGCGCGCGCACTCGTCACCGACCCGAATGTTATCTTCGCTGATGAACCGACCGGGAACCTTGATTCAGAATCAGGTCTTCAAATAATGGAGATATTAGCATCGCTCCATAAAAAAGGTCGAACCATTCTCCTCGTTACGCACGAGACGCAGACTGCAGAGTTTGCTGACCGTATCATCAGAATGAAAGACGGCAGGGTAGAGAGCGATGAAAAGGTTGTAGCACATAGCCTAAGGGGCCCGCTTAAATAATATGCTTTTACGAGATGCCTTCAAAACAGCCATTCGAAGTCTTACACACGGGAAGATGCGTTCCGTCCTCACGATGCTCGGTATCGTCATTGGTATCGCCTCGGTTATTGTATTGATGTCAATTGGGCAGTCGGCGCAGGATCTTATATTGAATCAAGTCCAAAGTATCGGCTCAAATCTTATTATCATAATCCCTGGCGCGCCAGCGAATGGGAAATTTTCTTCTCCCGCCTCATCACAAGGCATCGTCATTACTTCTTTAAAACAACGAGATGTCGATTCTCTTCAGAGAGAACCGGCCGTCGACCTTACGGTCCCAGAAGTTCGCGGGCAAGCGGAGGTCGTTTATAACAGCAATAATGTCACGGTCGGTTATACTGGAAGCACCGCAGATTTTTTTGCTATAAGCAATCTCGCAGAAGTCTCTCGGGGCCAGACTTTTTCTAAAAGTGATGTCGATTCAGCAAAACATGTGATTGTTATCGGCCCCGATCTCGCGAATACGCTCTTTGGCCCGAATGTTGATCCAATAAATAAAATTGTCATTGTTAAAAATGTTTCTTTCAGAGTCGTGGGCGTTTTGGCGAAGGGAGGCACCGGTGCCTTCGGTGTCGACATCGGCAATATCGTGGTGATGCCGATAACGGTGGCGCAGAAACAGCTCCTCGGTATTAATTATTTTAATGTGATTGTGGTGCAAGCGAATGCAAATTATGATGTCAATTTTGTGAAGTCACGCATCTCATTTATTCTCCAACAAGATCACGGCATCACGAATTCGAATAAAAATGACTTCACGATAAATACCCAGCAAGATATTCTCGCCCTGCTCGGGAATATTACTTCTATTCTGACCCTCTTCCTCGCGGCTATCGCCTCGATCTCGCTTATTGTGGGTGGCATCGGCATTATGAACATTATGCTCGTGTCGGTCACCGAGCGAACACGCGAGATTGGCCTTCGAAAGGCGGTTGGCGCGACCGAGCGCGATATATTAAAACAATTCCTTATCGAAGCGGTGCTCCTCACGATGTCCGGAGGAATTATCGGCATTGTCTTTGGTGCGGTGATTGTCGCTGTAATTTATATTATATTGTCGACCTTTTTCTCAATCGGTTGGGTATTCGCTTTTCCGATTTATTCAGTCTTTTTGGCACTTCTCGTCTCTACTTTTTCAGGTATTGTGTTTGGTCTTTATCCTGCGCGCCAAGCCGCGCGTAAAAATCCAGTGGACGCCCTGCGGTATGAATAAAAAAACGCCAGCCACAACTTGTTGTGGCTGGCGATTTTTTTATTTA
>CAIJZI010000003.1 GCA_903825105.1 uncultured bacterium
ATGAAGCCGGAATCGCTAGTAATCCCGGGTCAGCCAAACCGGGGTGAATACGTTCTCGAGTCTTGTACTCACCGCCCGTCAAGTCAAGGGAGCTGGGGGTGCCCGAAGGACTGCCTTGCGCAGTACTACGGCAAATTCAGTAACAAGGACTAAGTCGTAACAAGGCACGGGTAGCGGAAGCTGTTCGTGGAACATATCCAATTTGGAACCGATGTTGCCCGAAAGGCGCATCAAGTCGATTATTTCCTTCGGGAAGTAGAGAAATGGTAGTTGTCTCTAAACACTACTCGGAAGTCGGATAACGTAACCCGATGGTCGTTTAAAGGCCACACGTGAGCCTTTAAGCGGGAGCAGAATAGGCGGAACAAAAGAGCATACAAAACTTGTTTTACTTTTTATTTTCAAAATCAAAACTTTCTGGTATTATCAGGGAGTTCGCACGCTTAGCTCAGTTGGTAGAGCACTCGACTGATACTCGAGCGGTCCTAGGTTCGAATCCTAGAGCGTGCACCGAGGTAAAATGAAAAAACGCCAATCTGGCGTTTTTTCATTTTCGCCGAGGCGCACTAGATGTATGTAATCATAGAGCGTGCACCGAATTATTTAGTATCGCCGATCGCTCGCGCGATGGCTTCGATGTCTGGAAAATAAGTGTCGAAAGCTGTGTCTACAACACTGACATCTTCTGGGGCGTTTTGAATTCTTTTTGTGAAATAACGCGCGCCGATTAAATCGACGAGATGTTCTTTATACCAGTGGCGCACATTATATTTTTCTATAAATTCTTGAATGCCGATGTGCACAATTTCGTGCGATATAACTCGCATTATTTGTTCCATTTGCCGATTCCGCCCGATATTTAAAGCAACCATTCCGGTTTTTGCATTATAACTTCCGCCACTTCCATATTGAGTGAGTTGAATGGTATATGGGTCAAAAAATTTAAAAGCAGGGATTTCTCTCAGTCGCTCTAATTTTTCAGCGAGCGCGGGCCACTGTTCTTGAATCTGATCAGCGAAATCTTTATAAAAATCTTCTTTAAATTCTGTAGCAACAATGGCTCGAACTTCTTCATCACTCGACTGCTCTGTTACCCCTTCGGGTAGACGCGAATTACGATCTCCGTATCCATTTTCACGAAACCAGGGCAATGTCTTAACTGCGTTTGTTGCATACCAGATTTCGCTCTTTTCACTAAACACACAGTGAATTCCAATACTATTTTTCTCTTTCTCTACATTATTTTCTGAGATACCTTCGTGACTCATGATGATAAGTATACACTTTCCAAAATTCGAGTGTGACGATACAAATATTCGCAATAAAAGTGAAGGTGCGTTAAATTATACAAATGGATGTCTCAGCACATTTCCGCGGTAAAAAGATAACTGTGATGGGACTTGGGTTGTTAGGTAGGGGGGTTGGCGATGCCCGTTATCTCGCTGAATGTGGCGCGGAGCTTATCGTTACCGATTTAAAAACGCGCGAGCAGTTGGCAGAATCAGTGGCACAGATTGAAGCGTTCCCGAATGTGACATTTGTTCTTGGCGAGCATAGGCTAGAAGATTTTAGTGGGAGAGATTTAATTCTGAAGGCCGCCGGTGTTCCGCTCGATTCTACATATATCGCAGAGGCGAGAAAAAATAATATTCCAGTTCGTATGAGTGCTGATCTTCTGGTAGAAATTTCAGGAGTTCAGTGTATCGGGATTACCGGAACTCGAGGGAAGTCAACGGCCACTCATATGATTGGCACGATCTTACAGGAGGCAAAAAAGAAGGTGCTATTAGGCGGAAATATTCGAGGAGTTTCGAACCTTCAATTATTTAATGAAGTTACTCCCGATCATATTGCCGTGCTTGAATTGGATTCGTGGCAATTGCAGGGATTTGGTGAAGCAAAAATGTCACCGCACATTTCCGTTTTTACTACTTTTTATAGCGATCATCTCAATTACTATCACGATGATTTAGATGCATATCTTGCTGACAAAGCGAACATCTTTCTTTGCCAAAAATCAGATGACATTTTAATTCTTGGCGGGCAATGTGCACCGGCAATTATTGAAAAATACGGTAATAAAATTGAATCAAAAACAATTGTCGCAGATGAATTAAACCTTCCAGACACTTGGGGGCTACAAATTCCAGGACTCCACAATCGTTATGACGCGGCGCTCGCGCTTGTGGCTGCTCGCGCATATGGAATCCCAGACGAAATAAGTAAAATTGCGCTCATAAAATTTACAGGAGTTCCTGGGCGTCTTGAGCTTGTCGCAGAAAAAAAAGGCATAAAAATTTATAACGATACAACGGCGACAACTCCAGAAGCAACAATTGCTGCCATTTCTGCATTAAATGATGGGTTTACGAAATCCATCATTTTAATTATGGGCGGTGCGGACAAGGGATTAGATATGGATGTACTTATTTCAAGACTTTCTGAACTTAAAAAAGTCATTTTACTTGAAGGCTCCGGAACGAGTCGTATAAAAAAAGAACTTCCCAATGCAATTGTTTTTAATTCGCTTAAAGAAGCGGTCAGTGATGCATTCATGAATGCTGAAGTTGGTGACAGTGTTTTGTTTTCCCCAGCATTTGCTTCATTTGGAATGTTTAAAAATGAATTTGATCGCGGGGATCAATTTAATGCACTTGTGCAGAAATTATGAAGAAGATTCATTTTGTTGGTATTGGTGGAATTGGTATGAGCGCCTTGGCTCAGTATTTTAATGATCGCGAAATATTAATAACTGGTTCTGATAGAAGCGGAAGTCCGGTGACGGATCTTTTGGAGAAAAAAGGAATTAAAATAATTTTTGAGCAAAAAGCAGAAAATGTATCAGAAGATGTGGACGCGATTGTTTACAGTGATGCAGTTTCTGAAAATAATCCCGAGCGGGTGCGAGCGAAAGAACTCGGTGTCAGGCAATATTCTTATTTTGAAATGTTAGGCGAAGTATCAAAAAATATGGATACAATCGCTATTGCTGGCACCCACGGGAAGACAACAACGACCGGCATGCTCACGAAGATTCTCTGCGATGCTGACATTAATCCTACTGCGATTATCGGCTCGTTGGTAAAAGATTTTGGCTCAAATTATGTAGCAGGCTCGCCAAACCTCTTGGTTGTTGAAGCGTGTGAATATCGCGACCATTTGCTTGAACTTTCACCACGAGTGCTGGTAATTAATAATCTTGAATGGGATCACACAGACTGGTTCCCCTCGCTTCAAGCCGTTCAAGAAACATTCAAAAAAGCTATAGAGCGCGTACCGAAAGATGGCATAATTATTACAAATCCGAACGATGCAAATATTTTACCGATATTGTCGGCAGCAAAAGCGCGAATTGTTGATTATACAAAAGAGCCATCCTGTCAACTACTCTTGCCCGGGGAATTTAATCAAATGAATGCCCGCGCGGCCGCTGCCGCCGCGCGGGTTGTTGTTTCTTCTGTTTCCGATTCTCTAATTATAGAGTCCCTCCTCTCATTTCAAGGCACATGGCGTAGATTTGAATATAAAGGCAAAACAAAAAATGGAGCTGATGTGTATGACGATTATGCACATCATCCGACTGCCGTACGCGAAACACTACGAGCTCTCCGCGCCCAAACGGCTGGGAAAATCTTTGTTGCATTCCACCCACATCTTTATAGTCGCACGCGTGATCTTTTTGATGATTTTGCAGAATCATTTGGCGATGCGGTTAAAGTAATCATTGCCCCCATTTATGCTGCACGCGAAATAAACGATGGTCACATTTCAAATGAAATGCTTGCCGAGCGAATTTGTGCAAATGGCACTGAAGCAGTCGCACTAAATTCATTCGATGAAATTAAAAAAGTTTTAGATGAAGTAGGAAGTGACGATGTCATTATGACAATGGGTGCAGGCGATATTTATAAAGTCGCCGATGCGCTCGTGGCGCAAGATTAATTTTAATAAAAAAAGCCGGCCCAAGGAGGGCCGGCTGTGAGTTTTGACAAGAGAGCTAGTTCGCTCCGACTTTTCCACGGTTAGCGATGACGAACAAATTCCGCGCCGTGGGATCTTTGCGTGTGTGTGTCAGCGACAGAAGTTCATCAAGTGGGTGTGAGGTTTGGGCACGGCTTATTCCGCACTCCTTAGCCTGGCCAAGGAGTATCCCCTCAAGAGAGATATATTTTCTTTTCCAGACTCCATTTGGCCAACGCTCGGAAATGAACTCCAAGAGATTCTTGTTAGAAGCCGTGTCATGCTCATAATCGTGCGGAGCTATAGCCCCGACCATGTGAATCGAGAGTTCTTTTGCAGGCACTCCATTTTTGTTGAATTCGCTCACGATCGAATACAGGATGCCCATATGTTCGCGAGTTGGATTACCAACGACAGCGCCCATATCAACAAGCGAGCGGAGACCTGCTTGACCGATAATGACCATCCCGCGGCCAGCAGCAATAATTGCTGGAGACCCAGCCCCACTCATTATGAGCGCGTGGCCCTTTGGAACAGGAACTCCGTCAGCGCTGACGAGTTTATTGCGGTAGATGGTAATCTTCCCGCCGATTCCAAGAGCATTGACAAGCGCTTTCCCCTCGGTGACAAGACCGCTGAATGCGACCACATTCGGTGCGAGGCATGTGTGCACACCCATTGTGTGAACTGCCTTTCTGATGTGCCGGCAAAGGGCGACATTTGATCGCACATCTTCCTGAGTCTGAAGCTTTGCGAGGGACCAATTTTTCCCGTGGTCGATATCGCCAGGGCCCCACGCCCCGATCCCGATCATTGTTCCACCAACACAGATTTGGAATCTTTCCATTTCTTTCTACTCCCCGTTCGGTTTATTTTGTTGTACTTCCGTAATCGATTATAGCGCACTAAAAAAGTAAGTCAATATGCGGTATTTACGCGAGTGCGGTATCATAGTGCTATGGATAAACCCGTTGTCGTCATTCTAAAAAAGGAATCGTATCTCGCGATGATTGCTAATGCGGTTGGCACAAATCTTTTTCGTAATGTGTACGCCCGTGTTGATGGCGAGAAAAAAGATATTACCAAAGATGGTGTGCGGTCATGTGCGCTTTTTGTTTCTTCACTACTCAATCATTTTCATTTGATTGATTCAAAAAGAGCACCACATACGACCATAGCGGGATTAGAAAAAAATATGAAAAATTCTGGTTGGAGTACAACAGAAGTTCCGCAGCCAGGAGACATAATAATTTGGGAGCCGAAGTTACAAGCTGATGCAGAAAATGCGCATGTTGGATTCTTTATAGGAGGAGACGAGGCGATCAGTAATGACTGGGAGATGCGCGTGCCAATTAAACATCATATGACCTATGGCAAAAATGATGACGGTACTCCAGTCCGTGCGATTACAGCAATATACACCTATGATTTCTCTTCCTAACACTACTGAAATAACATATAACGACACGCTTCTCGATGTCCCGTATGCCTCACAATATCTTGATGTGATGAGTAATGAGCATAAGTTTCGTGCTTGCGGGATGACGAGCGTGTATATGGTTCTTAAATATTTTGGTGCCGCCGACCAATCACTCGATGAGTTAATCACTCGTGGCGAACGCGAGGGCGGATATGGCCCATCAGGATGGATTCATGATTATCTCGTTAAAATGTTTCGCGATCACGGTTTCGCTTGTGAGCGACGCGAGAATGTGCGAGAGCGAGAAGTCACCAATTTTCGTGATGCGATTAAGGCCGGGAATCCCGTTATTGTGTCGGTCGAACGCGTGCTTTTCGATCGACGCGACTTTCATATTATTGTGCTCACGGGCGTGCGTGAAAATACAATGCGGGAATTGCAAGGATTTTTTTATCACGATCCCGGAGACACGAGAGAAATGAAGCATCGCTATGTACCTATTTCAACATTTTATTTAAGTTGGCGTAGAATGGCGATATTGCCAAAAAAAGTATGAGCACCCTCTCTATCGTTGCGACGCCGATCGGGAATTTGGAGGATATAACTTTGCGTGCGTTGCGCACGCTAAAAGAATGTGATGTGATTTATGCAGAAGATACGCGAGTGATTTCAAAATTGCTCGCCAAATATGAGGTAAAGAAGTCAGTTCAACGGCTCGACGCGGCGACTGAAATCAAAAAAGCAGATGAGATAATCGCGCGGCTTGAAGCGGGCGAACATGTCGCTTTCGTCTCGGACGCCGGCACGCCAGGCATCTCTGACCCTGGCGCGCGCCTTGTTTCTTATGCCCGAGATCAAATATCAAGGCGAGACCTTGATATTAAGATAGAAGCGATACCGGGGGCGTCTGCGCTCACTACCGCGCTCTCTATTTCAGGAATGGAAGAAGTATTTACTTTCCTCGGATTTCTCCCCCATAAAAAGGGTAGGCAAACTGCGCTTAAAAAAATGTCAGAGAGTGAATACGCTACTGTGCTTTATGAATCCCCGCATCGGATAATTAAACTGCTCCAAGAACTCGAGGCTTTAAATGCGTCAAAAATAATTATCGCACGCGAACTCACCAAGATTCACGAAGAAGTTATTTCTGGGACTCCGACAGAAATCCTCGAACATTTTTCAAATCATGAAGACACGATTAGAGGCGAGTTTGTCGTCATCGTTTCGTTCTGATAGACTAGCGGTATGTCTCGACCATCAACACTCATTCTTCTCGGATTCTTAACTATCATCACACCGTTTTCTGGATTGCCAGTATCTTTCAGATCTCTTTTAGCAGTAATCTTTGGTGTGTGGATATTGGTTATAGGGTTGTCGATGCGTGCAAATAGGGAATAAAGTTTTGCTATAATAAAACCGATGGAAAACCCGGAACGCGTTACTTACTTCGCGGCGACCGACAGTCGTGGGAAGCATATTCCTTTTGGTATTAAAGCGAAGGACCGCAATAAGCACATGTATGTGATCGGGAAGACAGGTATGGGGAAGTCGACTTTGCTCGAGAATATGGCGATTCAGGATATTCAAAATGGTGAAGGGCTCGCCTTTCTTGATCCGCACGGCGGCTCGGCTGACAAGCTCCTCGACTATATTCCAAAAGAGCGCGTCAAGGATGTCGTCTACTTCGCGCCGTTCGATATGGAGCATCCGATCGCTTTTAATGTGATGGAGGATGTGGGCTATGACAAGCGCCACCTGGTCGTGTCGGGTCTCATGGCAACCTTTAAAAAGATTTGGGTCGATGCGTGGAGCGCGCGTATGGAATACATTCTTACCAACACGCTGCTCGCGCTGCTTGAATATCCGGACGCGACTCTGCTCGGAGTGAATCGAATGTATACCGATAAGGATTATCGGAAAAAAGTGGTCGATAATGTGAAAGACCCGGTGGTAAAAGATTTTTGGACAAAAGAATTTGCGAATTATGGTGATCGCTACACTCAAGAGGCGACGCCAGCCATTCAAAATAAAGTCGGGCAGTTTACCGGGAATCCGCTCATTCGAAATATCATCGGTCAACCGAAATCCTCTTTTGATATCCGCACGATGATGGACGAAAAGAAAATCATCATTATGAATCTCTCGAAAGGGCGCGTCGGCGATACCAATATGCAACTGCTCGGCAGTATGCTCACGACACGCATCTTCCTCGCGGCGATGAGTCGCGCAGATCTGCGCGGTTCAGAAATTGATAAACTCCCGAGTTTTTATTTTTATGTTGACGAATTCCAAAACTTCGCGAATGAGACCTTCGCCGAGATTCTTTCAGAAGCGCGAAAATATAAATTGAATCTTCTTATTGCGCACCAATATGTGGAACAAATGGAAGAAGAGGTGCGCGACGCAGTCTTCGGGAACGTGGGTACCACGATCGCTTTCCGGGTCGGGCCATTTGATGCTGAAGTACTGGAGACTATTTTTATGCCGAGGTTTACAAAAGAAGATTTGGTGGGTCTTGGCTTCGCACAGATATATCTTACTTTGATGATCGACAGTGTCGGATCGTCGCCTTTCTCTGCTGTCACGATTCCGCCGATAGAAGCGCCGCAAGTGAGTTATCGTGATGACATTATTGCTTCATCGAGAAAGCAATTTACTTCAGAGCGCGCGGGCGTTGAAAAATTGGTTATCGAAGAGCTCGAAACGAGTACCGCAGCAGAAGCGCCACTCGATGCTCGAATGCGTAAGCCGCCACAGCGTATGAAAGCCCCAAGCACTGTGGCATATACTCCTTCTCAAACGCCTCGTACTGTCGCACCACAAGTTGTTACGCCTCGGCCGCAGGTTACTCCTGTGCCAATTAAACCGATCGCTCCGGCGGCGAGTGGCAAGTCTGCCAGTGATTTAAAAGATATTTTGAGAAAGATGACCGAGAAAAACGGTACAGAAAAAGAGCAGAAACAAACGCAAAGCAGCCAATCACTTAAGGGTGCCTTGTCAGAAATAATTTCAAAAGAAAAACAGCCCTTCGAAGTGCCAGAAGACACGCTGCGCACGATATTGAAGGGCGAGAATTGATTATTTTAATCACACTTACAATTCATACTTGCAATCGTATGCGTAAAAATATTTTTGCCGTATCCTTGTTATTTCTTGCATTCCCCGCGTTAACTCATGCGTCTAATCCACCGACACTGGCAACTTATACCGTCTCTGATACGACGATATACCCATCTGACAATTCAGGACTCGCAACGACAACGACAATCGATATTTCTTTTTCAGAACAAGTAAAAGCAAAAGCATCTATTGAAATAACTTCTGCAGATGGAACAGTGATTAAAAACCTCTATTCAAGTTCTGGTACTGTCACGAATCCTGCTGCAAAAATCTGGAACGGGACGAATGATGCCGGCACGCGAGTAAACGACGGGGTGTACACCATATTAATTTCTGCGACATCCGTAGCAACTAATCTGACAATGACCGATTCGTCAAAAACAATTACAGTAGCTTCAGTTCATAGTGCCACGGACTCTGATGATGGTTCTTCAAATTCAAATAATGCGACGACTACGGCAGTTGTGCTATCTGCTGGTACGGGAGGCCCGACAGAATTCTTACCCATACCGACCCTGCGTATTATCACCGGGGGTGATCGCACTATTTCTTCAAATGCTGACACCGCATTTACCGCCGTGGTATATGACAATAAGGGAAATAAGCGCGATGACGCAATTATCTCCTGGTCATTTGGCGACGGAATGAAGAAAACGGGTGCGAGCGTTTTTCATTCTTATTATGACCAAGGCGAATATGTCGCCGTCGTTCACGCAGTCACCTCTGACGGAGGCGACGCTCTCGCCGAAATAAAAGTGATGGTGAAAGATGCGTCGATAAAAATCGTTTCTGTATCAGCGCGCGGGGTCACGCTCTCAAATGGTAGTCAGCGCACACTCGATCTCTCGCTCTGGCGATTATCATCTGGTGGACAAGAATTCAAAATTCCAGAAAATACTGAAATTCTAGCTGGACACACAATTCTTTTCCCAACACAAGTAATCGAATTGCCGAGTGCTAATTCAGCAGAACTTCTGTATCCGAGTGGGGAAGTCGCTGCGAGTTATCCTGTTGGAGCAGAAATGAAACTTTCTTCAGCTAGTGTGAGTATTAATACAATGCAGGCGGCCAGCCCGATTATTAGCGGAAAAAATACCAAAAAAAATGACGAAGCAGTAAATGCCCCCGCGGCGGCGACAGAGCTCGCGGCCGCGGGGGCAGCATTGCCCCAACCAACTTCTTCAGAAGAAAAAACTCCTCCCGTCTCGGGCGTATTCCATTCTCCATGGACACTCGGGCTTTTGGGCGTTATTGTAGCCGCAGGGGGAGCCTTTATTCTTCTCTAAAAATGACAAAACAAAAACTCATTCTCGTGACTGGCGGTGCTGGCTTTATCGGCTCGCATCTCTGCGAGCGCTTGGTCAAAGATGGCCACCAGGTTATCTCGCTCGACAATTACTTTACCGGCTCTCGCGAGAATCATATCGAAGGCGTCGATTATCGCGAAGGTCATACGAAGGATATTGAGAAGCACGTTCCAGAAACGCCCGATATTGTGTATCACCTCGGTGAATATTCGAGAGTAGAAAAAAGTTTTGAAGAACCAGCGCTTGTATGGGACTTAAACAAAGATGGTACATTTGGTGTACTTGAATTCTGGCGGAAGAAAAAATGCAAACTTTTGTATGCGGGTTCATCAACAAAATTTGCAGATGATGGCGCCGGGCGAGACCAAAGTCCTTATGCGTGGACAAAAGCAACAAATACAGAACTCGTTAAAAATTATGGCAGCTGGTATGACTTATCGTATGCCATTACATATTTTTATAATGTGTATGGTCCCGGAGAACGCTCAGGCGCATACGGAACAGTTATTGAAATTTTCAGAAAAAAATATAGTGCTGGCGAACCATTTACAATAACTGCTCCGGGAACGCAAAAAAGGAATTTTACTCATGTCGATGATATTATCGATGGCTTGGTGCTTGTAGGTTCGAACGGAATTGGAGATGGTTTTGGGATTGGCAATGAGCAAGCGTATTCAATACTTGAAGTCGCAAAACTATTTGGTGGTGAAATAGTAATGACTCTACCACGACAAGGTAACAGAATGATTTCAGAAATTAACACATCAAAAACACGTGCTCTCGGCTGGTCGTCAAAAAAGAATCTAGCCGATTACATTTCTGATATTTGTTTACACAAAACGGTCTAATGAAAAAAATACTGATTTTTTCGCTTAATTATTATCCGCGATTTATTGGCGGAGCTGAGGTGGCGATAAAAGAAATCACCGATCGCGTGAGCCCTGATGAAATCGAATTTCATATGGTGGCACTGCGGAACGATTCGAATCTCTTAAAGGATGAAAAAGTCGGGAATGTTTTTGTCCACCGCATCGGCTTTACGCGCGATAATCCAACAATTTCTGATTTAAATAAATTCCCGCTGCGCTTGTTGAAGCATTGGTATCAGTTCGGCGCATTCTTCGCGGCGTTACGGTTGCATAAAAAATATCATTTCGATTGTACTTGGGCGATGATGGCGCATTCAACCGGTATTCCTGCTGGGCTTTTAAAAACATTTAAGCCAAATGTTAAGTATTTGCTAACCCTTCAAGAAGGCGATCCGCCAGAATATATCGAGAAGCTCGCGCGACCGGTGTGGCCATTGTTTAAGCGCGCCTTTACCAAGGCCGACGCGCTGCAGCCGATTTCAACCTTCTTATTCAATTGGGGCAGAAGAATGGGATTCAAAGGCGAAGCCGAAGTTATTCCAAATGCGGTAAATATCGCGCATTTTTCTAAAGAGATTTCTTCTGATGAGCGAAATAAATTTCGTGCGAAGCTGGGTCTTACCGAAAACGATTTTATTTTGATAACCACTTCGCGTTTAGTGAATAAAAATGCGGTGGATGATGTTATTAGCTCACTCGTATTTCTCCCAGAAAAGGTACATTTTGTTGTTTGCGGTATTGGTCCCGATGAAGAAAAGTTACAAGAGCTCACGGTAAAAAATAATCTACAGTCGCGCGTCCACTTTATTGGACAAATTGGGCACGATGAATTGCCTAAAGCACTGAAATCCTGCGATATTTTCATTCGCCCGTCGCGCTCCGAAGGAATGGGGAATTCGTTTATAGAAGCAATGGCTGCTGGCGTTCCGGTTATAGCGACGCAAGAAGGTGGAATTGCAGACTTCCTTTTTGATGCAAAGAAAAATCCAGAAAAAGAAACAACGGGCTGGGCAGTAGACAAGGATTCTCCAAAACAAATCGCGGAAGCGGTTAAAGATATAATGGAAAATTCAGAAAAAGTGGCTTTCGTTACTGCCACTGCGAAAAAACTGGTTGGAGAAAAATATGATTGGGATACGGTCGCCGAGAAAATGAAAATGGTGTATAACAAATTGTGTAAATGAAGACTCCTCTTATTGGCTTTGTCGGGCAAGGGTATGTCGGTAAAAATTATGCCGACGATTTTGAATCGCGTGGATACAGCACCGTAAGATATTCACTCGAAGAGCCATATATAAAAAATAAAGAAAAAATAAAAGAATGCGACATGGTATTTATTGCTGTGCCGACGCCGACAACGCCAAAAGGTTTTGACGGCTCGATTGTGGAAGAAGCACTCACTCTGGTTGGTGTTGGGAAAATTGCGGTCATAAAATCAACTATAGCCCCATACCCATGTACAACAAAAAAATTACAAGCGACATATCCTGATCGCACTATACTTTTCTCTCCAGAATTTCTTTCAGAAGCGACGGCAGCAGAAGATGCTGCGCATCCTTTTGCGAACATTGTCGGTATGCCAATTGACGACGCTTTACATAAAGACGCAGCAGAAAAGGTGCACGCCGTTCTTCCGGAATCCCCATTCTCTCTTACTTGCGACAGTGCAGAAGCAGAAATAATTAAATACGCGCACAACGGGAGCGCTTTTGTCGAAATACTCTTTTTTAATCTTATGTACGATCTCTCGGAGAAGCTCGGATGTGATTGGGCAGTTATTCAAAAAGCATTAGAGAACGATCCTTTAATCGCGCAGCGCTACGCGAAGCCGTTACATAAGTCTGGCAGGGGTGCTGGCGGGCACTGTTTTATTAAAGATTTTGAAGCATTGAGCCGCTCATATGTCGAGGCGGTTGGAGAAGAGAGGGGTATGAAGCTTTTCGAAGCATTAAAAGAAAAAAATAAAGTCTTGCTTATACAAAGTGGCAAGGATTTAGACCTATTAGCACAAGTATACGGCGACCTTTCAACATCTAAATAATCGCGTAGAATAGCACTATGCGTGTTGTTATAGCCACTCCGCTCTATCCACCAGACATTGGCGGCCCGGCGACTGATGCCTCTTCTCTTGTTTCGTATCTTGAAAAAAATGAGAAAGAAATAAAAGCGACAGTTTGTCAATTTGGTCGAGTAAGGCATTTGCCAAAATTGATACGCCATATCGCTTATGGATTTATTCTCGCGCACGCGTCACGCGGAGCGGATTGTGTAGTTGTATTTGATACTGTTTCTGTTGGACTGCCGGCGATGATTGTTTCTAAAATAATGCGCGTGCCATTTATCGTGCGCGTCCCAGGAGATTATGCTTGGGAACAGGGCGTCCAGAGATTTGGCGTAAAGGATTCTATAGATGAATTTCAAAATAAAAAATATGGATTTCGCGTCGAGCTCTTACGCGCGGTACAAAATTTTGTCGTGCGAAACGCTCTGCGTGTGCTCGCGCCCAGTGAATATTTTAAAAAAATAATATTCGGATGGGGAGTGAAAAAAGGAAATGTAAAGAGAATATATCTCGGTCTTGATTTTACTACACACACAGAAACTCCAGCGAGTGTTCCAGATGGAAAAATTATATTTTCAGCAGGGCGACTCGTGCCGTGGAAAGGGTTCTCGATGCTTCTCCATATCTTGCCCGAATTGCCGGAATGGAAATTAGTTATTGCAGGAGACGGGCCATTAAAAAATGAGTTGTATGAACAAGCACAAAAGCTTGATATCTTAGATCGAGTGATATTTACGGGCTCTCTATCCCGCGCGCAGATTGTAGGATGGCTTAAAACGGCTGATGTATTTGTGCTCAACACCTCATTTGAAAGCTTTTCATTTCAAATTGTTGAGGCAATGGCTAGTGGCATCCCCGTTATAACGACTCCGGTTGGTAGTATCCCTGAGCTTATAGAAAACGGCGTGAATGGCATTCTGTGTCATCCGAACAATGAAAAAGCGTTTAAAGAGGCTATTTTAAGTGTTGCCACGGAACAAGAGCTTTGGGTAAAACGCATCGTTTTAGCAAAAGAAAAAACAGGACAATTCACGAGTGGGAAAGCGATGGAAGAATTAGTGAAAGATATAAAAAATATATGCGCATAATGCTCATCGGCACCGATAGAAATATTTTTACGAACGGAAGTTTGGTGCAGAGGCGTATTGCCCGACTCGGGAGTGAATATTTAAAAGGGCTCGATAGTATTGTTTTTTCAATGCGTGGACATAACATAAAGGGACCGCAGGAATTGGCGCCGGCAGTGCACGCGCACCCAACAAATTCGCGCTCGAGATTTTTTTATGGGTGTGACGCTATTCGTATAGCTAAACGGTTACCTCGTCCGGATATTGTTTCCGCACAAGATCCATTTGAAACAGGGCTTGTAGCACTGAGGATAGCGAGGCATTTTAAAGTGCCGCTTTCAGTAGAGGTCCATACAGATTTTATTTCGCCGTCATTTGCTAGAAGCTCTTTTCTTAATCACCTACGCGTTATGGCTGCGGGGTATGTCCTGCGTCGTGCTAATCGTATTTATGTTGTTTCTGAAAGGGTAAAAGAAAAAATACAAGAAAAGTATAATCTTGCAGTGCCAATAAGTGTTCTACCGATTTATACGGACACAAAAAGATTTTCAGCTGTTAAACATTCGCAACACCCTAAATTTAAAACAGCACTGCTCTGGGTAGGTCGTTTTGAAAAAGAAAAGAATCCGATACTTGCACTTCGCGCTCTTGCGTATGCTCGTGGAAAAGGATATGACGCGGGGCTTACTTTTGTAGGTTCTGGGCGTCTAGAAAAAATCTTAAAAAAACAAACTCATAAACTTGATCTAGATGAATATGTCGAATTTGTTGGGTGGGTGCAGGACCTCGCTTCATACTATGCAAATGCAGATATATTACTCGTCACTTCAGAGTATGAGGGGTACGGAATGGCGCTTGTCGAGGCTCTCTCGGCTGGTGTGCCTGTACTTTCTACTGGTGTTGGCATAGCACAGGAGGCGGGAGCATTTATAGCTGATAATAATTATTGCCAATCACTCATTGTCTGGCTGGAAGGGGATCGAGCTCAAGGCAGGTTAAAATTACATTCATATATGAGCGAAGACGAGTATATGGCTGCTGTTAAGGCGTATTACACACAATGAAACTCCTTATCACAACACAAGTGGTTGATTATGATGACCCTATTCTCGGCTTTTTTCATAATTGGATTATTGAATTAGCAAAGAGCGCTGAATCAATCGAAGTAATTTGTTTAAAAGAAGGGAGGCACCATTTACCAGAAAATGTACGCGTGCATTCTCTTCTTAAGGAACGCGGTAGACCGAAATTCATTCCGCGCATCATTTACTCTATTCGTTTTATAAAATATGCGTGGCGATTAAGAAATAAATATGACGAAGTCTTTGTGCATATGAACGAGGAATATATAGTTCTTGGCGGACTCATATGGCGCTTCCTTGGGAAGAGAATCACGCTCTGGAGAAATTTTAAAACAGGGTCATATATGACTCCTATTGCTTGTAGACTTGCTCAAAAAGTTTGTTATACCTCGCCAGATTCATTTACGAGCAGATATAAAAATACAGTACAGATGCCAATAGGCGTCGACACACATTTGTTTAAACCAAGTGATACAAAACTTGCATCGAATACCATCTTATTTTTTGGCCGACTTGATGAGATAAAACGCCCAGACATTTTTCTTTCGGCACTTCAAATTCTCGCTGCCAAAAAAATAGGATACGAAGCGCATATTTATGGTGATCCGACGACAGACAATGAAAAATATGCAGAAGATCTTAAATCGCAGTACAAAAATATTCCAAATATTTATTTTCACGCGGGTGTTTCAAATAAAGAAGCAGCAGAAATATACAAAAAGCATGCGATTTATGTAAATCTCACGCCGTCGGGATCTTTTGATAAAACAATCGGCGAAGCGATGGCTTCTGGATGTTTGGTCATAACGGGGAACAACGCGGTAAAAGAAATTATGCCGGCAGAATTATTTGTTGATGAAGAGACAGGCGAGAATGTCGTGCGCGCGCTCGAAAAGGCGCTTTCATTGTCAGAAAATGAGCGTGCGCAGATTACAAAAAAACAACGAGCATTTATTGAAGAAAAACACTCGCTGTCTCTGCTTGCCAAAAAACTTTTTGCAAAAAATAAAATAAAAGTAGCTTTGTGCATTAATAATCTGGGGATGGGTGGCGCTGAACGCGTGGTGGCAGAACTTGCCGAGCGCCTGGATCCAAATTATTTTGAATGCTCCGTCATTACTTTGTTTAAAAATCCAGATAAGAATTTTTTGGGAGAAATACCTTCTTCTTGTTCAGTAAAACAATTTTCTTTCTCCGGCTTTTTAGATCTTCATTCACTGCGCGAGCTTTATCGATTTTTAAAAGAGACCAAACCAGATATTTTACATCTGCACTTGCCGAACACGGTTTTTATAGTGGGATGCATCGCTGCTGTTTTGCGCATTCCGTTTATTATTCACGAACATCAAATACATACATTCCACTCCTGGAAGATTCGTCTCATGTATGCCCTAATCAGACCATTTTCTGCACTCACCATTTGTTATTCTGAAAAAGTTGAAAGAGGAATTTTTGCCTCAACGCATCTTCTCACAGCGCCACCAGAATTTTTAAAAAATCATTCATATACGGTCAGAAACGGCGTGGATATCTCGGCAATAAAAAATATCAGAGAAAAGCTCGATATCCACACAAAAAGAAATGAGCTCGACTTTAAAGATGATGATATCATCGTCACCTCCGCAGCTCGTTTTATTGAATGGAAGGGGCAGCGACTATTAATTGAAGCATTTGCAGAAATGGCATCTCGAGTGCCAAAGATGAAAATCTGTTTTTGTGGAGACGGAGCGCTCCTGCCTGAATTACAGCAACGAGCCAAGGATCTTGGTCTTGAAGATCGCATTATTTTTCTCGGCTCTCGTCACGATGTGCTCGAAATACTCGTCGCAAGTGATGTATCTTCGCTCGTATTTTCTTATCAGCAAGGGGTAGATTTGGACCCGTTCGGCATCGCTGGCATAGAAGCGATGGCGTGTGGTACACCACTCATTATTGGGCTCTATGAAGATTCGGACTGTCTGGAGGAGTGCCAGCGTATTGGAATTGTTGTAGAACCGAGGAATATTTCGGCTCTTGCCTCGGTACTCGTGAGGCTCGGAAGAGACCCTATACTGCGCAAAGAGATCGGAGAGATTGGTGCCCAATATGTGGCAGAGTTCTTTAATTGGGATACTATACTACCTATCTACGAGACCTTGTATCGTCTTATTACATAAACTATGTCTCTCTCAATAGTCACATTCGCGAATCTGGGCAAGAAGAGGAATTTAAAAACTTCTGATATAGAGCCGGTTGTTGAGGTATTTGAAAAACACAAAGAGTTGAATCAAATCATTTGTCAGATCACAAAAGATTTTCATTTTCAAAATACACAGTCCGCAGTGCCGAAAATAATTCGCTACACAATTCGCGTATTTGAAAAAGTATTTCGCATACCAGTCTCACGCAATATGGTAGAAAAACTTTTTGATTTTTTTGCAGCTTTGAAACTTAAAAAAAGTGAGATCGTTTTTTTTCATCCAGCAATGTTTATAAAAACAATGAAAGTTGCAAAAAAGCTCGGCAGTACTACGGTGGGAATTGCGGCAGCCGCGCACCCACTTTTTACGAAAGAATTATATGCAGAGGAGCTTAAGGTGTTGGGGCTTAAACAAGAACCGTATGCAGAGGCGTCAGAAGATAAGTTGGTGGTGAATACATTTGATTATATTGTCGCGATGTCTGAATTTGTTCAGTCGACCTATGAACGGTCGGGATTTCCGAAAGATAAAATATTCGTTGCCTATCCTGATAGTGATATAAAACGATTCACGCCAGCATCTTCTGAAACAAAAGATTCATTTAGGATTATTTATGTGGCGTATACCCAGCCCTTAAAAGGATTGGGCTATCTTCTCGATGCTTGGGAATCTTTAAACCTGAATGATATAGAACTTGTTATTGTAGGAGGATTTTCTCTCATGCCTGATGAATTGAGAAAAAATTACACACAAAGAATCAATAGTGATTCGCGCATTACCTGGGTTCAGGATACTCAAACACCAGAAGTATATTATCGGGATGCCTCGGTATTTGTTCTGCCATCTCTCACCGAGGGATTTCCAAGAGTTACTCTTGAAGCTATGGCTTGTGGTCTTCCGGTCATCACAACTGAAAACGCAAGAGGAATAGTTGAAGATGGCAAAACAGGGTTTATTGTGCCAATCCGTGACGCCGGTGCAATTAAAGAAAAAATAGAATATTTATATAATAATCGCGATGTTGCTAGGCAGATGGGAATAGATGCGAGGCGAGCAATAGAAAATAAAAGACCATTTGGAGAAGCGGTGTATGAAATATATCAAGAAATTATTAATCGCGAACACACAGTATGAATATGCAGCCATTTTTTTATAGAATCTCGCGTTTCTTCGGAATGATGAAGTGGATTCGGTGGGGACTGCGCTACAAGATTTTTACCTATTTAAAACCAATCAATCTTGAATTTTCAGCCCCATTCTATGGGTGCGTCTATAAAGGGAATCTGAATAATTTTATCGGCCGCGTGGTATATTTTTTTGGTGCACACGAACGGCAGGTTATGGAGTATATGGGGTCTAAAATCGATGGAGAGAGTATTGTGCTTGATATCGGCGCGAATGTGGGGCATCACTCATTATTTTTTTCGGCCAAAGCGAAAGAAGTGCATTCTTTTGAGCCAAATCCAGAATTCCATCATCAATTTGATGCGCTCATGAAGGAAAACAACATTACTAATGTGCATCTTCACAAATTCGGATTAGGCGCCAGTACACAAACTGCGGAGTATTATGCACCAACAGGCGACAATCGTGGTGTCGGTTCTTTTATAGAAAATCACGAGAGTTCAAATGAAAAGGTGGGCGAAATGCAGATCATACATGGAGATGAGGCTGTCAGTGCGTTACAATTATCACGCATCGATTTCATAAAGATAGATGTTGAGGGATACGAAGAATCAGTACTGCGAGGGCTACAAAAAACGATACAGAAATTCAAACCAATTATCATACTGGAATATGAAGCCAGTGATTTTTCTTCCGAAAAAAGCTTCTATGATTTAATTGCCGGGTACACACCATTCTTGCTTAAAGCGAATACAGCAGTTTTGTTTTTGTTTAATAATCCAGCGTGTAACGCGACTCCGTTTGATTTCACGAAAGCATATGGAGAAGTGCTGTTGATACCAAACAGAATATAAATCATATGAACTATCCACACGAAAATTTTATTAAAGAAAAAATAACTGAGATAAGTAAAGAAAAGATAATTCTAGATGTTGGCGGCGGTACGCATTTCCAAAAATGGCTAAAAGAATACGAACATTTGTTCGTAAACTCTGAATACAAAACATTTGATTTTGATAGCTCAACCGGCGCTGATGTTATTGGCGACATTCATAAGATGCCCGTGCCAGACGAAAGCGTCGAAGCGATTATCTGTAGCTCGGTGCTTGAACATGTAAAAGATCCTTCTATTGCGGTCAATGAAATGCACAGAATATTAAAAAAAGGCGGGAAGATTTTCGTCTATGTTCCGTCTATTTATCCGTATCATGCGCGGAAGGGGCACTACCCAGACTACTGGAGATTTTTTGATGATACTCTGGAAGTGATGTTTACGGAGTGGAGTAAAGTTGAAATTATGAAAGTTGGTGGGTACTTCAAGGCACTCTTTTTCTTTATACCAATGCAACATAAAATTCGTTTTATTATTGATCCAACAGCGCAGTTTTTAGACAATCTGTTTCAGACACAGAAGCGCACGACCACTTCTGGATACTGCGTTTATGCAATAAAATGATATGAAATTTGTTATACGAGATGACGATTTAAATTACTTTTCGAAACTATCTGACATCGAACGGTGGTATGCAGATATTTTTACCAAACGCATTCCCGTTGGATTTTCTACCATTCCATTTGTAAAAAAAGAGAGCGATGTCTATACCGAAGGCTCTGGGGAAGAGAGTGCAGAATATCCCATCAGTACTAATTTTGAACTTGTTACCTATATCAGAAATAATCCGTATATTGAAATTCTTCAGCACGGCACAACGCATGAGACAAAAGATGGTGTGTTTGAATACCGAAGGAAAAGAGGTTTGATAGAAGAGACACTCCGTGGGAAAAAAGAATTAGAAAATGCTTTTGGCGACAAATTTAAAAATGTTTTTGTTCCGCCACACGATTGGATCGGGAGTCACGGGGTACTCGCTGTTGAAGCTGCTGGCGAGAATATAATCCGCGGGCGAGGGGCGGGGCTGAAGAATTTTATTTTTAGGAGCGCGTATGTAGGTATATTTTTCAGAATGGTGTTCTTTAAAGCTAAACATTTTTTTACCGGAATAATTCCTGCGTATCCATTTGTCCTTGATTTTGGCGGGCATAAAGAAGCGTGTTCATATCGGCTCGAAGATACAGATATATTTTCTGGACTCGACTATGTACAAAAAAAGAACGGTATCTTCGTTGTGGTAACACACTTGCACGCGCTTACTACTGATAAAAAAGAACGATTGCTAGAGTTGATTGAGACTGCAAAAGAATATAATGCAGAGTTTGTCTACCCGCACGAACTTTTCGTATGACCCCAGATACACAATTAGCCATCGTTATTCCAACAAAAAATCGTCGTGCTTTACTTGAACGAGCGCTCGCGAGCGTCGCTAAACAATCATACGATTCATACAGAATCATTATTGTGAACGATGGCTCCACTGACGATACGCGAGAGTATCTCGATTCACTTACTGATTCGCGAATCACCGTCATACATAACTTAAAAAGTTGTGGGGTTAATGCTGCGCGCAACAGCGCATTTAAAATGCTTCAAGAAGGCGAGTGGGCAATACCGCTCGACGACGATGACATGTTCTTACCAGATGCTTTTCAGATGATTGCAGAAAAAATTAAAAACATCCCTTCCACCATACAAATCGCCTGTTTCAACACCGTTATTTCTAAACATACAGGAGAGTATGTGGGCGGTAGAAGGTTTCTCGATGGAGAAAAATGGTACGACCCTTCGTATCACGCGATTATGACGGGCGAAGGACTCCGAACAGAGGGCGATAATCACTTTGCTTTAAAAGGGACCCTCTTCCCAAAATATCTCTTCCAAGAAGATATAAATGGTTTTGAAGGCGAGTGGTGGCAGAATGTGGCGCGCGATATGGTCGGGATACGCTATTTCCCTGAAAAAATAATTTGGATAGACCTGTCACACGCAGGAGAACATTTAAGTAATGTTGCCGCACGGCGTGACCCATCTTCATTTGTGAGAGCGCATCGACGGCTGTTTAAAGGTCACAAAAAATTCTTTGCAGACAATCCACGCATCGCGATGAATCGTGCAGTAGTTGGAATGAAGCTTTCTGTCAGAGCATTCAATCCAATGGCCGGGGCGATGTTTCTCAGCTCCTATTTACAGGCTTTGTGGCGACTCATGGCCCGTTGCTCTGAAAAAAAGAAATAGCGTTACGACAATAGCGATACTGTCGGTCAGTATTCGTGCGAAGAGCATACCCAAAATGCCATAAGAAAGAAGAAGGGGGATTTGTAAAAAGACCAAGAGGAGGGGATTTAAGAGGCCGACAATGTAGAGCTCGCGCTTCAATTGTTTTGCGATAAGCGCGGTCGTAATCATATTAAGGACGGCGAGCAGTACAATAATGACCGCATAGACTTGGGTGTACCACACAGTGTTCATATACCGAGGGAAGAGAAGATGAAAGAGATACGGGGCGCACAGAATGTACGCAATCGTCGCGAGAGAGGCAAAGACCGCGACGCGTGCTAATTTCGGGAGGATATTTTCTTTAATAGAAGCATGGGTTTGATTAGAAAATTTTGGCAATGAGGCAACGCCAATGAAATTAAAAAATCCAGAAGCTTTTTCTGGTATCATGGTCGCGAAACTGTACACAGCGAGATTTATAGGGCCGAGGAAATGGAAGACAAGGATTGAATCAAGTTGTGTAAGAATTGTCCCGAAAGCATTTATGACACTCAAGTGTTTGCCATACGGTATGGTTTCAGGATCGACGGAATCATTCGGTCTGTAACTTTTTAAAGTCTTCCAGTATACATACGCAGTGGCAATAGTGTTTACACCTATATTTACAAGAAGGAGGAGTGGCGCGTTCTTTAAGAAAATAATAGCTATGAAGATCGAAACATAGTAGGTAATGGTAATAATAAGATTAAATTGGAATCCTTTTTTGAATTCTTTCTTTCCGTTTAGAAATGCTGCATAGGTGCTAAAGGTGTTAACAAGCGGTGTTAAAAACGCTATACACACAAGACCGATACCGATCTCATTATTGCTGTGCAGGAAATAATATATGGCGCCTGCGATACTTAAAATTCCTGGCACGACAGCCCATTGTAGTTGCGCGCGGACTGAAGTTCTAAGCGCGCCTTCATAGCCGCGGGCGACGGCTTGGGTCACCGCATTCGTCATACCGCCAAGCATCAGCGCACTCGCGAGCGCTGACAGCGAGAGGAGGTATTGATAGGTGCCGTAGGTTTCAGGAGATAAGAAATTTGCGAAGGCAACAGACAATAGTACTGCCAGTACTGAAGTAATAATGAAATTAAGATTTACCCAAAAGCCCGTTTTTACCAAATAGACCATATCGGTCTTGGTATATTTCTCGCTCGAGCGCAGAAGGGAAATAATGCGTATCTTAAGGTTTGCCATAAGCTCTATCATACAGAATATACCTAGATATGGTATATTTCTTTCATTATGAAAAAAGACGGTACCGCGGTGCATATTTCCAAATGGATTTCTCTCAGTGCGCTCTTTCTTATCACCCTAGCGCCGCTTGTGGTGCCCAGTTCGTACTTTTTCCCCTTTATTACTGGCAAAGCATTTTTCTTTAGGATTCTGGTAGAGATTGCCGTTTGTGCTTGGGTAGTGCTTGCCTTTCTTGATAAAGAATATCGTCCGCGCTTTTCTTGGATTGGTGGAGTAGTTCTTGCTTTTACTTTATGGATGTTTGTCGCTGACTGTTTCGCGATTAATCCTATGAAAGCATTTTGGAGCAATTTCGAACGAATGGAAGGGTGGGTATTACTCATTCATCTCTTTGGATTTTTTGTGGTTGCGAGTTCAGTTCTTCGGGTAGAAAAAAAGTGGCGCGCATGGTTTCTTGCTTCGCTTGGCGTTTCTGTCGTTGTATCGTTGTATGCGATTCTTCAAGTCGCAGGAGTTTTGCAGATTCATCAAGGGTCTACGCGCATTGATGCCACTTTCGGCAATTCTGCATATCTGGCAATTTATTTTCTCTTTAATGTATTTATTGCACTCTGGCTCGCTTTCTCATCCAAAGATGAATCGGGAAAATCTGATAAACAAAAATGGCTCAAGTGGTCACTTATCACTCTCGCTGCTGTTGAGGCTGTGCTTATCTTTCTTACCGAGACGCGCGGAGCTATCTTAGGACTCGTGGGAGCACTCGCTCTTGTCGCACTTCTCGTTTCTCTTACCGCAGGGAAGCGCTTCCGCCGCTTTGCGATGGGCGCATTCGCTGGGATTCTTATCTTGAGCGGAATTTTTTATCTCGCACGCAACTCAAGTGTCGTTCAACAAAATCACGTCCTGCATCGCATTGCATCGATCTCTCCAGCTGATGGCCAAACACGATTCACCATTTGGCATATAGCATTTCAGGGTGTGGCTGAGCGGCCTATTGTCGGATGGGGTCAAGAAGGTTTCAATTATGTTTTTAGTAAATATTTTGACCCGTCGCTGTATCAACAGGAAGCATGGTTCGACCGCGCACACAATGCCTTTATTGATTGGCTTATCGCAGGAGGTGTTCCAGCATTTATTCTGTACCTTTCACTTTTTGTTTCTGCAATTATCCTGCTTTGGAAACGATCAGAGCTCGCGCGCTCAGAAAGAATATTCTTAACAGCGGCGCTTGTCGGGTATGCCTGTCACAATCTGTTTGTATTCGACAATCTATATTCCTACATTTATTTTTTCGCGATACTCGCGCTTATTGATTCTCAAATCGCACGGCCATTCGCTTTTTTTGAGCACACACCAGAACTAAGTGCCGAGGATGGCACACTCTACGCTCTACCCGTCGCTCTTGTCGCTGCGTGTACACTTATTTGGACGGTTAATGTATCGGGCATAAACACATCGTCAAAACTTATTGCTGCTTTGTCGACACAAGGGAATGACCTCCCAACGAGCATTGCTCTTTTTGAAGATCTCGCAGCGCACCCCTCATTTGCTTCACAAGAAATTCGCGAACAGCTGGTAAGCTACGAGTCATCGGTTGTGCAAAATTCGTCCGCAACAAATGAAGAAAAACAGAAAGTAGCATCACTTGCGATAAGTGAAATGCAAAAACAAACAGCAGAATATCCGCTCGATGTACGCGAGCATTTGGAACTTTTTGTTGCCTATCGAACGGCGGGGGACAATGAGAATGCATCAAAAGAGATGGAAACGGCGATTAAACTTTCTCCAAAAAAGGAAACGACTTGGATTCAAGCGGGAGTTTTTGAAATGGCGATTGGTAACATACAAATGGCGCAAGCAGATTTTAATGTCGCGTATCTGCTCGGTCCACAATTTTCTGAACTCGCCGCGTATGCAGCGGCAGGAGATATTATGGTGGGAGATAAGACAACAGGAGACAAACTCCTTCTCGGGGCATATGGCACGACGACCGTGGATAGCGACATCCTCGCTGTCGCGTATTACCGAACGAAAGATTGGCAGCGTCTTATAAACCTTTGGGTGCTGCGCGTAAATAATGCGAATGCATCCGTACAGACATGGTTCGGACTCGCATCGGCGTATTATGTTTCTGGTGATACTCTGGGTGCCGTTAAAGTAATTAAAGAAGCTGTACAAAAATATCCAGAAGCCGCTCAATCGGGTGCGGCGATAATTTCAGAGATAGAAAAAAAATAATGGCTCATTAAATTTTTTATTTTTATAAAAGTTATCCACAGATATTTTTTTTCATCATACAAAAGTTTTTTTACGCGCGATAATAATATGCAGAGGTCGACATATTAACCTAAATTTTAATTCGCAACCACCATGGCAAAAAAGAAAGTAGCAAAGAAGGCAAAGAAAGTAGCGAAGAAGACAGCAAAGAAGCGAATCTAGTTTCCTATCTGCCGCGGCAGGCAGAAAAAGAAAGAATCCACTCGTGAGAGCGGATTTTTTCTTTTTAGACCAAATAAACGAGAAATGCTATAATGAAGATAATGTTCGGCATATCCAAGCTTTTTACGAAGAATGAGTCAGCGTCCTTCTTAAAGGCCGCGGCACCTATCGTGGTAGCGACAAATGCTTTTTCTGAAGAATTCCGAGTGCTCTCCGATGAAGACCTTCGTGCGCGATTCAAAGAAATATACGATCAATCGCGAGAGGTGAGTGTTGCTTCTGAAAAAGATATTCCACTTATCTTTGCACTCGTGCGGGAAGCGTCTCGTCGCACACGAAATGAGTTTCACTTCGATGTTCAACTTATCGGCGGACTCGCGTTGCTTCGTAGTAAGGTAGCGGAGATGCGCACAGGAGAAGGGAAGACGCTTGTTGCAACTCTCCCAGCTACTTTCCATGCACTGTCGGGGAAAGGAGTGCAAATTATTACGGTCAATGATTATCTCGCGCGGCGTGATACCACTTGGATGGGGCAGGTGTATGACTTCCTTGGACTCACAGTTGGCGTAGTGACCTCAACAGGCTCATATCGCTACGATGCGTCGCATATCTCAAAAGAAGAAGACTCTGAACGAGACGCAGAAGGATCGTTCAAAGTCTTCTATGACTATTTGCGCCCAGTGACAAAGAAAGAGGCATACGCCTGTGACATCACCTATGTGACGAACAATGAACTCGGCTTCGATTATCTTCGCGACAACACTGCGTATGACGCTTCTCAAATCGTTCAGCGAGGATTTCACTATGCGATTATCGACGAAGTGGATTCAATTTTAATTGATGAGGCGCGTATGCCGCTTATCATCTCTGGGCCGTCGGGCGATTCACAGATGTTTTATGAAAAATTCGCAGAGATTGTCAGGGGGATGAAAGAGGGAGAGGATTATGCTGTAGATGAAAAACAAAAAGCGATTCAGATAACCGAAGAAGGAATGCATAAGGCCGAAGTGGCGCTCGGACTCGAAAATATTTATACCGAAGGCGGGATTAAATATGCACACCATCTCGAGACCGCGGTGCGCGCACAAGCCCTTTTCTTTAAAGATAAAGAATATGTCGTACGCGATGATGAGATTATTATTGTCGATGAATTCACGGGGAGAATGCAGCCCGGGAGACGCTGGTCAGACGGACTCCATCAGGCGATTGAAGCAAAAGAGGGTGTGAAGATTCAAGCAGAAACGCGCACATACGCGAGTGTCACCTTTCAAAATCTTTTTAGAATGTATGAAAAGCTCGCTGGAATGACCGGCACAGCGCTCTCTTCAGAAGAAGAATTTTATACCGTTTACAAGCTTGAAGTCGTTGTAGTGCCGACAAATAAACCATCGCTTAGAAAAGATCATAGTGATCTCGTATTCCAAACGGCGAAAGGGAAATATACTGCGGTTGCGCGCGCGGTGAAGGAGCGTTATCAGAAAGGTCAGCCGGTATTGGTTGGTACCGTTTCGGTTGAAGATAATGAAATTGTCAGCGAATACTTAAAAGATGCGGGCGTTCCGCACGAAGTGTTGAATGCGAAGAATCACGAGCGCGAGGGAGAGATTATCGCCGAGGCGGGTAAAGAGGGAAGAATAACGGTCGCGACTAACCTCGCTGGTCGTGGCGTCGACATTAAACTCGGCGGTGCACTCGCCTCGGCAGAAGAGCGTGCTTCGGTCATCGAGAAGGGCGGGCTTATGGTTATCGGTACCGAGCGACACGACGCTCGTCGTATCGACAACCAGCTTCGCGGGCGTTCGGGACGACAAGGCGACCCAGGCGAAACGCGCTTTTATGTATCTCTTGAAGATAAGTTGATGCGCGTCTTCGCGGCTGACACCTTGAAAAAGGTGATGGGCCGTTTTGGCATCCCTGAAGATGAGCCAATCGAGAGCGGGATCATTAGTAAGTCGCTTGAGACCGCACAGGGTCGAATCGAAGGATATAACTTCGACTCGCGTAAACAAGTCCTCGCGTATGACGATGTGATGAATACCCAGCGTCTCGCTATTTATGCACGCCGACGCGCGGCGCTTACGGGCACACCAGAAGAGGTAGAAGATATTTTTAATATGCTTATTGAAGAGAGCGAGACGGCAAAAATCGCTTTCAATACAAAGAAAATAGAGCTCGATGATGACTTTGTCGATCACCTGCGCCGCCTTCTGCTCCAGGCAGTTGATGTCTTCTGGCTCGAACATCTAGAGACGATGGACTATTTGCGTAAATCGGTGTCGCTCCGCGCTTATGGCCAGCGTGATCCATTAATAGAATACCGTCGCGAGGGGCTCATCAGATTCCGCCAGCTTGAAGCAGACATTAAAGCAAAGGTACTAGAGGTATTGCCGTTTCTCCAGCGAGCTGATGATGCGCGTATTCGCGCAGAAGAAGAAAAGATTCGTGCCGCGATGATTGCCGCAGGAAAAGAAGAAGGGAGCGCGCAGCCGATTAAGAAGAGTGGTGAACACGGGCGAAACGATATTGTCACGATTAAAAAAGGCGACGAGACAAAAGAAATAAAATATAAAAAAGCCGAACCCTTCATCAACAATGGTTGGACCATTGTTGAATAAGCACGAAATCCGAAGCACGAAAAACGAAACAAGCACCAAGCACCAAAAATGAAGACGGAGAAAACAAAACAATACGATCTGGAAGAAAGAACAATGAGATTTGCCAGCGAAGTGCGCACATTCGTACGACTGTTGCCGAAATCAATCGCGAATCGTGAAGATACGAGTCAGGTAGTGAGGTCTTCAGGTTCAGTAGGAGCAAATTATATCGAGGCAAACGAATCGTTAAGCAAAAAGGATTTTGTGATGCGTATAAAAATCTCCCGCAAAGAAGCGAAAGAAACTGCTTTTTGGTTAAAACTCATTGACACTGGCGGCAACGCCTTACTCGAAGAAAAGCGAAATGCGCTACACCAAGAAGCTCGGGAATTAATGTTCATATTGAGTTCAATTATGAGAAAATTTGAATCCTAATTTTTTTATTTCTAATTTGTTTCGGATTTCATGCTTCGTGCTTAGAATTTCCACTCGTGCTAGAGTGGCTGTATGGCATTCGTGGACGAGATCAGGATATACGCGGAGTCGGGGAAAGGTGGCGACGGGGTCGTCCGCTGGCTCCATACCAAGACAAACGCCCGTGGCGGGCCATCGGGAGGCGACGGGGGCAGGGGCGGCGACGCGGTGCTTCTTGGTGTGCGCGATTATGCGGCTCTAGCGCACTATCGTTTTGAAAAAAAGTTTTGTGCAGAAAAGGGAGAAGACGGTAAAAATAATTTAAAGCACGGCGCGAACGGTGCAGATATCTTGATACGCGTACCCGTAGGCACTGTCGCGCGTGTTATTGATACCGGCGTTGAATACGAAATGACCAAAGAAGATGAGAGGATCGTTATCTTCCGTGGGGGAATGGGTGGTAAAGGTAATGCCCGTTTTAAGAGTTCTACCAATCAAAACCCATTTGAATTAACAAAAGGTAAGGATAATAAAGGTGGCGATATCGAGCTTAGTCTTAAGATTATCGCAGATGCTGGGCTTATAGGGCTCCCTAATTCAGGGAAGTCGTCTCTTCTTAATGCGCTCACACAAGCCAAGTCTATTGTCGGTGATTATCCTTTTACGACGCTTGAACCGCATCTCGGCGACTTCTATAGACGAATACTGGCGGACATCCCAGGGCTTATTGAGGGGGCCTCGTCTGGAAAAGGGCTTGGTATAAAATTTCTTAAGCACATAGAACGCACAAGGATTCTGCTACATCTCGTCTCGGCTAGCCAAGATGACCCTATCGCATCATATAGAGAAGTACGCAATGAGGTTGAACTGTTTGGGCGCGGCTTACCTGACAAGAAGGAGATCATTATCCTGTCAAAAATAGACCTTATTTCGCCCGAAGAATGCGAAACTAAAAAGCAGCTCCTTATACGCGAGACAGGCAGGGAAGTGCTCCTCGTCTCAATAAAAGACCCGGTCGTTCTTAAAGAGTTTTCAGATCGACTTACGAAGCTCCTTGATATAAACTAGAGATATCCCTTATGGAGTATCTCCCGACCATCGGTCTCGAAATCCACGCTGAACTTAAAACGCGAACGAAGATGTTCTGCTCCTGTGCGAATGATCCAGATGAGTCGCGTCCCAATGTAAACATCTGTCCGATCTGTTTGGCGCATCCGGGTACGCTCCCGACGATTAACAAAGAGGCGGTTAAACAAGTACTTCGCGTTGGCGTAGCAGTAAATGGAACGAGTGCAGACGCGAGTGAATTTGATCGGAAGAGTTATTTTTATCCCGATATTCCAAAAGGGTATCAAATCAGTCAGTATGCGCGGCCACTTATTTCTGGAGGATCTCTCGCTGGCGTTTTGCTCACGCGCATCCACCTCGAAGAAGATACGGCGCGCTCGATACATCTCGAGGGCTCAAGCGCAGTTGATTTTAATCGTGCGGGGGTGCCGCTTATGGAGCTCGTGACTGAGCCAGTAATACACGACGCAGAGACGGCAGGGAATTTTGCACGCGAGCTACAACTTCTACTACGAACCCTTAATGCGGGAGAAGCAAATCTTGAAAAAGGAGAAATGCGAATCGAAGCAAATATCAGTGTTGCAAAGCACGAAGCATCAAATACGAAATCCGAAATGGATACAAAATTGGGCACAAAAGTAGAAGTCAAAAATTTAAATTCATTTCGCTCGGTTGAACGCGCAATTGATTTTGAAATAAAAAGACAGATCGCTCTTATCGAGAGTGGTGGAGAAGTGCGCCAAGAAACGCGTGGGTGGAATGAGTCGAAGCAAGAGACCTTTCATCAGCGTTTTAAAGAAGACAGCGCAGACTATCGTTATTTCCCCGAGCCTGATTTACCCAAGCTCGCGCTTTCTGAAATTGACACATTTTCTGTCGAAGCACTCAAAGCATCATTGCCCGAGCTCCCGTGGAATCGCCGTGCACGATATGTCGATACTTACGGCATAAAAGAAAGTGACCTCGCTTATTTGTGTGCGACAAAAGAGCGCAGTGATTTTTTTGATAGTGTCGCATCAGAACTAGAAAATAAAAATGAACTTGTAGCGCTCGCGGTAAATTATATTGTTTCGGATCTCGCGGGCATCGTAGCCAAAAGCGGTAATGATACGGTATCTAAATTAACGCCAAATACTTTTGCAAAGATGATTCGGCTCATTCAAGATGGAGTGATTTCTTCACGCGGTGCAAAAGATCTTCTGTATATACTCGTTGAGTCAGGCGGCGAACCAGAGACAGTCGCGGCAGAGAACGGGCTTATACAGATCCACGATGATGCGGTGCTCGGAGAGGCAGTGGATGCAGTAATCGCGGCAGAGCAGAAAGCCGTACTTGAGTATAAAGCAGGGAAGCAGGCAGCTCTACAGTATCTCGTTGGTAAGGCTATGAAGGAGAGCCGCGGCGCAGGGAACCCCACAGAGTTGCAAAGGCTTCTCGTAGAAAAACTGGGTTAGCTATAAAAGTGCATAAGCTGTTCCATTCCAGACGAGATATGTATATACTGCCTGTATGGATGAGATTTTTATAGAAGAAAAAAAATATATATCGTCAAAACAAGCGGCAAAGGTTACGGGGTACGCCAAGGACTATATAGGGCAACTTTGTAGAGAAGGGCGTGTGCCGGCAAGGCTCGTGGGTAGGAATTGGTATGTTCTAGAGACGGCGATTCAGGATCACCGTTTTGGAGATTCTGAAATGGAACAAGGAGATACAGAAAAAGGAGAAGAGGCTATATCTGAGATACCAGAACCAGTAAATCCTGCTGCGAGCGGCATACAAGAGTCATGGCAAGCATGGTTTGACCGTGTTGATACGGCAGTAGAAAAGCCAACTGAATCAGTCGAGTCTGAGAAGATGGAGATCGAAGTTGTTGAAGATAGCCCAATAGAGCAAGAGACTATAGCTGAAGAAGAGAGTGAGCCGGAGAAGCCTGTTGTAGACAGTATTGAAGCAACGGTTGTGCCGATACGCACAATAACTGCAGAGCCTAAGGCGTACTCGATTCCGGAGGACTTGTTGCCGAGGAACAATACAGAGTCTCCGCTTGTCGTTGGACGTGCCCGTACAGTGCGAAAAATAGGGAAGAGGCACGCACTTACTTTTCTCCGCGCTATAGAGATAACGGGCGCAGTTTTTGCCACGATCTCTTTAGTTGTAGCGGCTCTCGGCACAGGATACTTCGATCATTATGTGCTCTCGAATAGTCAAGCAAGTGTTTTGTCGGGAGTATCACTCTATAATAAAGCGCTTAAATAAAAGATTTCTCGTCTCGGATACACGAGATTACTCTTAATGATAAGGCAGAACATTTATTGAGGCATATATTTTGCACGATCAGTAAAATAAAAGGGTAGGCAATATAAATGTGCATATTTTTATATGGTTATTTAGTAGCGAAGATAATAAAATCGCGTACAAGGCTCAAAATTGCGATATAAGGCTTTTATTTCTATTTGTAGGTATATGGGCCACTCTATAATTCTAATTAGAAATTAAAACAATGTCGCACAATGTATCAAATATTTTACGACGCACACTGCAGCTAAGACCAGAGTAGTAATTCTAAATAATATATGAATTATTCGCTTCGCATATGCGACATATCTAATGAATACGGCGTATATTTATAAAACTATTTTTATAATAACGGTAATTTGTATAGGTTGTTACGCGCGGCTAATTATTTATAGTCAACTTAAAGGCACCAGAAACTAATTTTTACAGATTAATTTTAAGAAAGAGTCCTACAGGTATTGTTTTTAAGTATGATGGATCAAGATTAGGCTCTTTTCGTTGCCAGTGAGGCATTTAAAGGCTCTTTGCGGCCATCTAGAGGTTTAATTTTGATGATCTTAAGCAATAAATTTTTAATATATTTTATCGGTATCCTGTGTAAATTTAATTTTTAATTTTTAAAAATTTTTACACATCAAAATAAGTGACACTTATCCACAGACAATCGCTATGTGCTACCGAAATAGCAAGTTATTATTTAGTTAATCCGGATATCCGACATGGATGAAATCTTTGAAAAAAATTTAATATCGACAAAAAATGCTGGAGAACTTTCTGGCTACTCCTCGGACTATCTCGCGCGTCTCGCGCGATCAGGAAAAATTAATGGAAAAAGAATTGGGCATAGCTGGTTTATAGAAAAAGACTCACTCTTGAAATTTTTAGATGAGCAGGGGAATCGTAAGATTGATTATTCTCGCGCGCTCGCGCGCGCGCGAGAAGCAGAATACCGAGAGCAGAATTCGATTTTAAGAAATACTGCAAAAACTTTGTCAAAGCCGGTAAAAGTGCCCGTCAAAGAAATTCTAAACAACTCAGTGCGCCACTTCGCGAGCTCACCGATTTTTGCTGGAGTTGTCGCTCTTCTTGTTATCGTAGGTGGCGCGGCTCTTACTCATGCAGCCTCATCACCCGCGTTAGCAGATCGCGCGCTCTCGATAGTGACTGAAGTCTCGACAGGATTTAATTCAACATTTGGGAATATCCCAACGAAGATTGCAGAAAATATTCAAAAGACTTATGAAGGCGCCGCGTCAATTTCTTATTCGTTGCGAAATGCGAGCACTCTTGCATTTCAGAATTATGACAGCGGCATCAGACTTTCTGCTGTTACCAACTCCTCACTCTTCAATTCTCCACGCATCGCTTTTTATGAAAATAAAAACGCTGACCGTATCAGTGAGATAAAATCACTCGCGCAGCCATCAGGTAAAATAAAAGAATCCGTGCATACTATCGTTACGCTCGCTGATATCGAAGCGTTTGTCCTATCTGCATACACATTCTTCGAAAATCCTTCAAGCATACCTTCGGCGATCGCGAGTGTGTACGGTGCGCTCGGGAATAATTCATACACCGCGGTTGTTGCATCGCTCGATGCCTATCGCTCGCTTATCGAACAGGCAGGAATAAAAACGCTCGCTCTCTCATCGAGCGCGCGCGATGCTCTCGCCGCCTCGCCGCGCCTTATTTCAAAAATGAATCTCGCGTTAGGGAATGCAATTATCGACGGGACGCACTTCGCCATACACGCGGATGTTCAGAGCGCGTATGTCGTCTCTGACACAGCTCCTCGAGCCGGGCACGCGGTACTCGCTGTCATTATGAACACGGGGAGCACGCTCGCTGGCGCGACTTCTCGTACGCCAGCTCTCGCGGCATCGCTCTATCTGAACACAACCGCGATCCCTGCGACGCTCGCGCCGAAACTGGCTCAAGCGGTCTTCGGTGTTGAATATTCTGGTGCATCACGCTTTATCGCGGCGACCAATACCATTTCTGACAAATACCTGATCGCTATTCAAGGACTCGGCGAAGCGGGATATGGTGGCGCCACCAATGCACGCTCTGCGGCACTCGCCCTTAGTAGCTTCAGAAAAGTTGCACCGGCGGCAATTGAAGATGCATATCTCGGCGTTATCGGTAAAAGCGCCCTCGCTCTGAATACCGCGAGTGAAAAGTTGACCGACTCGATACTCACGATACCGAAAGTCTCTGAAGCACTCGCCGCGGTCGCGCCGACGCTCTCGACGGGTGAGCAGGTGGCGCTCACTACCTATAAAACAATCAACAGTATTTTTGGCGCGACAACGAATGCGCTCGCTTTCTTGTTTGAAAAAGAACCAACAATCGTGATGCCAACGATCCCGATCACTCACACGCTCGCCGTTGCGACAACAACTCCAACAAGACCGACAACTTCTCTACAACCTATAACCTCATTCCCAACCTACACAACAGTCGTGAGCGGCATTTCCCAAAACGAAATGAACCAGTCACTCGCCTCGCTTCGCAATAATATTCTCGCGACAGTCAGCGGAATGATCCAGCCGGTCGCGGCGCAGAGCGCGGTAAATCAGACAACGATCCAGCAGGTGAATATGATTCAGAATCTTTCTGATCTCACCGTGCACAACGGAAACTTCATCGGCGGAAACTTAGACGGAGTAAGCATCACGAACGGCACCTCGATCTCTGCATCACAAGGCGCATTCGATAATCTTATCGCTGGCGCGTTTTCTGTCGGGACATCAACCGTCACGAATTTAATCGCGACAACTGGTTCTATCGCTTCGCTCATCACCACAAGTGCGACAACGACCAACAGCACAGTCACCGGCTCACTCGCGCTCGCCTATTCGACGCCGTCTCGCCTCCTTTCAGTAAATGTAAACGGTGTGGCGACTTCAACAAATCTCTCCCAATGGATCTCTGGCACAGAAAATCAGATTACATTCACAGACAATGGCATTGGTGGGCTCACCGCCTCGCTCCCCTCACTGGTCACGCTCACGACAGCATCAACAACAAATCTTTTTGCAACAAACGCAACAATCGGCGCGCTCTCGGCAAATTCGCTTTCGCTCGCGAATCAACTCACGGTCGCGAATGGCGGCACGGGCGCCACTTCGTTTATTGCCGGACAACTTCTCTATGGCTCGGGAACGGGAACTGTGCAGAGCGTCGCGACTTCAACTGCGACACTTGGCCTCGGGCTCACCGGCTCACTCACCGGAATTGGTTTAAACAATTCGCTCTCTATCGCAACCTCAACACTCTATTCAGGCACCACCGGTCAATTCCCTTATTTCTCCGCGACAAATACGCTCACCGCGACCTCTTCGCTTTTCCTCGCGTCAAGTGGCAATGTCGGAATCGGGACGAGCTCGCCGATGTCGCTGCTCTCTATTCAAGCAACTGCAGGCGGCACTACTCCACTCTTCGCGATCGCTTCTTCAACCGCAGGCGCCGCGACTTCAACCGCCTTCTTCGTCGCGAATAATGGGAATGTCGGCATTGGAACGACGACGCCTTCACAACTGCTAAGCGTTGGAAACGCAAATCAATTTACCGTCACATCCGCCGGTGCAGTCACTGCAGTTGGTGTGAACGCTGGTTCGGGTCTCATTCAAGGCACTGGCGGGCTCA
>CAIJZI010000004.1 GCA_903825105.1 uncultured bacterium
CAACGGAATCAAAATTTATCATTGCGCCAAGTTTGGCAAATTCTCTCATGTCGCTTGTACTCATATTGGTAGTCGCAATGGATATTTTTTCATTCGCAAAACCAATTTTTCGGGCAAGTTTGTATTCTTTCAAAGAATTTGCCTGAATATGCGCGCCTAAATTTAATAAAATTTTTAATATATCGGAACGATCATTACACATAATTGCATAATGAATTTGCTTCATTCCGTAAGGAATCGCCGAGCTTATTTTTTTAAAATTTTCTTCAATTGTTTCACCACAATAAACATATAAAGGAGTGCCAAATTTTTTGGCTAATTCCACCGCATCAAATTTTCCAATTTTAAAACAATTATTTTCCATATTGTTTTCTAACCTCGCCCATTCGTTTTAATAATGAATTTGTTAAATCTTTGAAAAAGCTGTCTTGATAATTATCCATTATTTTTATTCCTTGTTCGGTGATTCCACCTTTCGTGCATACTTGCGGAATGATTTTGAAACCTTCTTTTTTCAAAAGTGGCACAAAAATTTCCAACATTTCAATCAAAATTTTCAGAGCTTTTTTCTGATTTATTTTCTGTTCTTTTGATAGCGTTTCAATATATAATCTCAAAAATTCGGCAACAATTGCTGGCGAACAACTTGATAAATGGGTGTAAGCGTCAATTTCTTTCTCCGCGACCTTATGAACATTACCGAATTTTGAAAGTAATTTTTCAACCTTGTTTTTATCACTGGCATTGGTGTGTTTTCCACCGAAAAATAAGATTGGACCGCCAATTTTGTTTATCATACTTGGAATTATTCTAACAAGTTTAATTTCCCCAAGATGTTCGTAGTAAGTTTTTTCATAAATTGCCGCAATTGTACTTATAAAAATTTTATTTTTCGGTTTTATTGTGGCAAATAAATCTTTTAAATTTTGAGGCCGTACACAAAGAAAAATAATCTCGCTTTTATTTATTGCCTCTTGGGATGAATTAACCCATAGATATTTGTCTCCTTTTGTTTTACGTGTGTCAAAAACGGCAATATCGGACGGGCTCAAAATTTCTGCAAATCTTTTTGCTAACATTATGCCGATATTTCCTAAACCAATTATTCCTATTTTCATAATTTATTTGATCAACTCCTCAATATCAACACTAAGAGCTTTGGCGATTTTGCTCACAACAAAAACCGAAGGTTTTTTGATAACTCCTGTTTCAACCTTTGTTAATGTTGTGTAGGGAACATCTGCCTTACGAGCAAAATCGTCTTGAGAAAGACCAAGTTTTTGCCTAAGTTTTTTGATTTTTTGTCCTAGTGGATTACTTTCCATATATTGATACCCTAATACTGTTGCTTAATTTCGTTCGTAGTATTATACTAACATATATGAAAGTATTTTTCAATTTTGTAGCCCGCCCGAATTTCGCCAAAACAAAAAGAGGAGCAAGCGGAGGATTCCTCCCCAGACCCCTCCTCCTCCGCTTGCGACATCCGAATTCAGAAAAAAGGAATCAGCCGAAGTTTTGCGGAATCCTTTCAGATTCAGGATTTTTGGGGGGAATTCAGAACAGACGGCACTTCGTGCCGACCCCATTTTGCATTCGGAAACCCTTTTCGAAAATTTGCGGAAGCGGAGAGATTCGAACTCTCGATACCTTGCGGTATGCCGCCTTTCCAAGGCGGTGGAATAAACCACTATCCGACGCTTCCAACACATGGACACTGTCGAGTGTCCCGTCGTCTCTCTTTTATATCAGAAAAATGAACTTTATGCTCTAGTAGTTTCGATATGTCTTTTCATTGCGTAAACGAATAGCGTCGACAATAATTTTTTCATCCTCAAAATGAAATATGATACGGAATACATTTTTTCGTGCGCGATAAAAGTCTCCTCCTGAAAGTTTCTTAATATCAAGTAATGCTCGTGATTCAGGGTCTTTCAATTCTCGCATCATTTCAAGGACAAGAAGCTTGTCCTTATTTTTAATCTTGCGAAGCAGTTTATCGAACGCGTCCATGCTGTTTCTTTTTTGTTCCAATACTCTTTTCTAGAGCCGTAATTATTTTTTCAATAGGAATACCCTTCCCTTTATTGTCTCGCATCGCATCAAATACAGTAGCCCACACTTCATCTTCTTCATCGTGAGTGCGTAGCAATGAAATCTCGAGAAGATCACCCTTTGGGCTTACAATAATAGAACGAGCGCCGGTGCGACGACGCCACGCGATCGGGAGAGTTATTTGGCCTTTACTAGTTATTCTTTGTATTTTTTGTGCCGTTTCCATAATAAATTATTTCTTACTTCCTTACTTTATTACTTCCCAGCCCAGAAGTCAAACACGCTATTCACCGAACATTTATCGAAGTCAGACTTCGATACTTTAGGAAGGGATGAGTTTTTTGATTCGATCTTGGATTGGCGGATGGGTCGAGAATAATTTTTCGATCCAACCAGCAGAACCGCCGCTTCCCTTTTTTGAACCAAAAGGGTCGCCAATGAAGAGATGCGCCGTCGCGAGGTTTGGACTTCGCATAGGGAGCCCATAATTCTCGAGTTTTTGGAGCGCCGAGGCGAGGCCCTCGGGGTATCGCGTGAGGAGGGCGCTTGATGCGTCAGCGAGGAATTCGCGCTGACGACTGACCGCGAGCTCGATCAGCTTCGCGGCGATGGGCGCGAGAATAATGCCGACGATAGCGAGGATCATAAAGATTGCATTCCCTTCTCCATCATTGCCACGTCTTCCACCTCCAAAGTAGGACATTCTTAAAAAGATATTTGCTGCGAGTGCGACGAAGCCCGCGAGCACGACCGCGACGGTCATAAGGAGAATGTCGCGATTTTTTATATGCGAGAGTTCGTGACCGATAACACCCTCGAGCTCAGGGCGCGTCATCATCGTGAGAAGTCCGGTCGTCGCACAGACAACAGCGTGCTTCTCGTCGCGACCAGTCGCGAAGGCGTTTGGCGAGGGGTCATCAATCACATAGAGCTTTGGCATCGGCAGTCCTGCAGTAATCGAGAGATTTTCTGTCACGGTGTAGAAATCAAAAAATTCTGCGCGCAGCGCCGGTCGCGCATGGTTTAAAGAAAGCACGAGCTTATCCGACGCCCAATACGCATAAAAGTTGGTCGCGAAGGCGATAACGACTGCAAAGATAAGAATCGAAGAATCGTTGTAGTACCAAGAGAACGCATAACCAACAGCGATGACGACAATGAGAAAGCCGAGTATCAGCGCCCAGGTTCTGCGGATATTTGATGATCGTTCTTGATAGAGATTCATGAGCTATAATTCTGTATACATTTCGACTTTGTTTCTTCCGCCACTTTTCGCGCGATACATGGCGGCGTCGGCCTGTTTGACAAGCGTGTCGGCGTCGGCAAGCATCCCAGCCTCCTTAGTCGACGAGTCAGCATACGCAACGCCGATGCTCGCCGTGATTCTCGGTTCGGTAATGCCTAACCTCGTGAGCTCTTCGTCATTTTCAAGCGCCACTCTGAACTTTTCTGCGATTAGTGCTGCCTTTTCTTGTGTCGTGTTTGTGAAAATGACTGCGAATTCATCTCCTCCGTGTCGTGCCGGAATATCTGTTTCGCGGAATGTCTCTTGAAGAAGTTGTCCAACTCTTCGCAATACACTATCGCCCATATGATGACCGTGCGTATCGTTCGCTTGTTTAAAATTATCCAAGTCAACGAGAATGAGGGCGACTTCGCTTACGCGCGGTGTATCGTTTACTCGATTGTGTTTTTTTGTTTCGCCACGAACTTCGCTGAGCAGTTCGTCCAGCTTTTGATCAAAATAGCGACGGTTTGACAAACCAGTGAGAGAGTCAACCCACGCCGTGTCTTCCAAAAATTTCACTCTTTCTTTTAGCTCGCGATTTTCTGCTTTTATCTCTTCTATATTTTCGCCCACGCTTTCAGTTTTCTCTAAAGGAACTCTTCCGGAATCAAATATTTCGGACTTCATAGAACAAATTAAAACTGCACCTTCACGGGCTCTGCAGCAGCGGCGTCCGCCGCTGACAATTCGAAGAGATCCATTTGTTTAAATCCGAAGAGCGAGGCGACGAGCGTGCTCGGGAACATTTGCACTTTTGTATTCAGCGCCATCACCGTCATATTGTAGAACCGGCGCGACGCTTGGATCTTGTCTTCAGTATCACCGAGCTCCTGTTGGAGCTGAAGGAAATTCTGATTCGCTTTTAAGTCTGGATAGGCTTCAGAAACGGCGAAAAGCGTTTTAAGTGCTCCGGAGAGCTGATTTTCAGCTTGCATTTTGTCTGCAATGCTCCCCTCGGCCGGGATACCCATCGCCGCTGCGCGAGCCTTCGTCACATTCTCAAAAGCGCTCGATTCGTGACTGGCGTAGCCCTTCACTGTTTCTACGAGATTTGGGATAAGATCGTAGCGACGCTTCATTTGTACAGCAATGTCAGACCATGCCTCTTTCGCACGATTAGTGAGGGTAATAAGGCCGTTATAAGCGAGAATAAACCAGAGCGCGACAAGAACGATAATAGCGAGAACGATTATGGTTGTTGTAGACATAGGTTATAGATTATACCACAAAACGCTTTAGGGGTGCACGGCTCGAGCAACAGCCTTTACCACACGCGGGTCGAGGAGATCGGGGATAATCTTGGTAGCCGTTGGGCGGGCTATGAGCGCCGCGAGTCCGCGAGCGGCGCGAAGCTTGGTCTCTTCAGTGATTCTTTTCACGCCCTTATCGAGCGCCCCGCGGAAGATGCCTGGGAATACGAGTGCGTTGTTAATCTGATTTGGATAATCCGAACGCCCCGTCGCTACGACCATCGCCCCGCCCGAGAGTGCTTCGCTTGGCGAGATCTCTGGCTCTGGGTTCGCCATCGCGAAGACGATCCCCCTCGGCGCCATAAGCGCTACTTGTTCTTTTTTTAGAATCCCCTTCCCTGACACACCGATAAAGACATCAGCGCCATTCATCGCCTCTTCTAGACCACCTTTTATCTTGCGTGGATTCGTAATTTCAGCGAGTTCTCTTTTATTTTCATTCAATTCTTTGCGCCCTTTATAAATTATTCCCGTTCTGTCGACTAAAATAATGTCGACAATGCCAGCAGAAACGAGCAACTTCGCGATCGCTGTTCCCGCCGCGCCAGCGCCACTCATCACTACTCTTAATTTTTTAGAATCTTTTTTCACCACTTTTGTCGCATTCAAAAGCCCAGCGAGTACCACGATCGCTGTGCCGTGTTGGTCGTCGTGCATCACCGGGATATCAAGTTCTTCGATAAGTCTTTTTTCAATCTCAAAGCATCGCGGCGCAGAAATGTCTTCGATATTTATCCCGCCAAATGCTGGCGCGATCGCCTTAATCGTTTCAACAATAAAATCAACTTCTTCTTGAGTACTTGCCCGACGAAGCTTCGGCGAAGTCAGGTCGAGAACAATCGGCCATGCGTCGATATTCGCCTTTTCTTTAAAAATGAGCGCCTTCCCTTCCATCACGGGCAAGGCGCCATAAGCCCCGATATTACCGAGCCCAAGTACTGCCGAGCCATCAGAGATCACGGCGACACTATTCTTTTTTATCGACATCTTCCGTGCATCTTCTGGATGACTCGCGAGGTGCAGTGACGCAGCGCCAACGCCAGGCGTATACCAGAGCGAAAAGTCACTTTTCTTCTTTAATTTCACTCGCGCTTTCGTTTCTATCCGTGCGCCTTGTTTTTTATAAATGGCAATAAGCTTTTTTGATTGAGTATCCATACGAGTAGTACGCTAGTATACTGTAAAAAATGATTCCCGACGATCTTATCGAAAAGCATTTTACGAGACTGAAGCCCGATCAGAAGCGTGCGCTGCATAAATTAAAGATTAAAACGATACGCGACCTGCTCTACCACTTCCCCGCTCGCTACGAAAACGCTGGGCAAACAGGCACAATCGCGGGGATTTCTGCCGGCTCTGAAGTAACACTCTATGGCACCGTGCGAAAGCCGGATATTCGAAAGACTTGGAAGAGTCGCCGCCCGATCGCCGAGGCGTGGCTCGAGGATGCGTCAGGGAAAATTAAAATGATGTGGTTTAGCCAGCCGTATATCGCGAAGACGCTCTTCGACGGTATGGTGGTGCGCGTGAGCGGGAAAATCGCTGGCGAGGGTACGAAGATTTATCTCGCGAATCCGGCGATCGACAAGTCGCCAATTAATCCGGAGGAGGCACATGCTAATTTATTCACCAAGAATGTTAGGACATCGGATGTCCTAGTCAGCGGAGGACATCCGATGTCCGAATCCAACAGCTTGTATCCAATTTATTCAGAAAGTCAGGGTGTCTCGTCGCTCTGGTTCACCCACGCGATAAAAAAGATTTTTGAAAATAAAGTGCATGAAGAAATTATTGATCCTATTCCCACAGAAATTTTAGCGAAATATAATTTACCGTCACTCTCAGCATCGCTCGTTTTTATTCATTCACCACAGAAGTTGTCTGACGCGACTGCCGCGCGTAAGCGCTTTGCCTTCGAAGAAATTTTTTCTTTACAGATTGTGATGCAGAAACGCCGTCGCGCCCTTCTTCAAGAAAAAGCATTGCCGATTACCGTCGACAGAAATGCACTTAAAGATTTCGTCGCATCATTCCCCTTCCCTGCGACCAAAGCACAAAATGATGCGATCGAAGCAATCGTTTCTGACTTCGAAAAGACGAGCCCGATGTTGCGCCTCCTCGAGGGCGATGTGGGGAGCGGTAAGACTGCGGTCGCGGCGGCGACAGCATACCTGGTCGCGACTTCCTTGCCTACTGGCAGAATCGCTGGGACGCTCCAAGTCGCGTATCTCTGCCCGACTGAAGTCTTGGCTAAACAGCATTTCTCCACTTTTGTCTCTTACTTCCGCGACCACCCGATCCCGATTGGACTCATCACCGGAAGTGAATGCCGTAAATTTCCTTCGCGTGTTCGCTATGAAGAGTCCGCGAAACTTTCAAAGCCTGCATTCAAAAAAATGGTGGCGAATGGCGAGATACCAATCGTTATCGGCACACATGCTCTCGTCGAGAAATCTTTATCGTTCAAATATTTTGCCTACGCGATTATCGACGAACAACACCGTTTCGGCACGATTCATCGCCAAAAATTGGTAAATAAAAGCGAGACTTCGCCCCACCTCCTCTCGATGACGGCGACGCCGATCCCGCGCACCCTCGCCCTCACACTCTATGGCGACCTCGACCTTACTGTCCTCGACCAAATGCCGGTCGGTAGAAAGCCGGTTATTACTGAAGTCTTAACGCCAGAAAAGCGCGAGAATGCATACGCGCGCGTTCGCGAAGAGCTTGCCGCCGGACACCAAGCCTATGTGATCTGCCCGCGCATCGACGAACCGGATCCAAAAAAAGAATTGGCTCTCCAAGCCAGATCGGTAAAAGCTGAAGCCGCACGACTTAAAAAAGAAGTTTTTAAAAATGCAGAAATAGATATTCTCCACAGTAAGATGACGCCATCAGAAAAAGAGAGTGCGATGCAGCGATTTGAAGATGGCGAGACCAATATTCTCGTCGCGACTTCAGTGATCGAAGTCGGGGTGAATGTCGCCAACGCGACAGTGATTCTCATCGAAGGCGCCGAGCGATTTGGACTCGCCCAGCTCCACCAGCTCCGCGGTCGTGTGATTCGCTCCACACATCAATCGTATTGTTTCGCCCTGCCAGAATCGAAGGGCGAGACGACGCGCGAAAGAATGAAAGCATTTGTGAATGCGAAAAACGGCTTTGAGCTCGCTGAATATGACTTGTCGCTTCGCGGCGCGGGCGAACTCGCCGGCGGGAAGCAATGGGGCGTCTCTGATATCGCGATGGAGGCATTAAAAAATATAAAGCTCGTTGAGGCCGCACGAACCGAAGCCGCGGCGCTCGTCGCTACCGACCCTGATCTTAAAAATCATCCTGCCCTCGCGCTCCGCGCTCGGGCTTCAGACGAATCCCTGCATTTGGAGTAGCATGATGAGATATATTTATGACGAATGAAAAATTAGAGAAATTGAGAGATTTCAAAACAGCATCGTTTGCAATATGGCCCGATCCCTTAAAAAATTTACTTACGATTCATGGCCGCATTGTAATACTCGGTCTTAATCCTTCTGCTAAAATTAGCTTTGGTGAAAATTTTCATAAAGGACGATTCGACCATTGGTATGAAGAAGGATTTTCCCAAGAACCATTTAAAGGTTCCTACATGACAGATCTTATATTTGAGAATGAAAGTCATGCTTCCATTATCGTCAAGAAGTGGAAAAAAGACGAAAAATTTAGCAGAAAAAATATAAGAAATTTGATAAAACAGTTCAGAATTCTCGAAATTAAAAAATCTACACCAATTCTATGCATTGGGCAAAACACAAAGAGACTTTTTTCTTCTGCATTTCCTGAATATGAAAACACATTCTCGATTAATCATCCTAATAGCTATAGGATGAAAAATAATCGAAAAGTATTTCTAAAAAATCTTGGAAAAATCAGAATACAATTCCCCCGTTCAAGGTGAGAATGGCGCTGTAATAGGGACTTTGTTTGAGCTGTTCATTTAACTGATTTATAAAATAATCCTCGGAGTAAAATGTTTTGTTTGGCTTCCAAACAAGGTCAAGCCAAGTTTTGGCGGATTTTGCATTACCTGAATAAATCAAATCAAGAACATACCCCCACCACACTGAACATACATCAGTATCTGGTGCACAGGCACCGTAATTCCAATTATCTGCTGTCCATTTAGCTGCTTCTTTTTTCAAAGCAGAAAGTGCTGGCGCATTAGAACGCATGATTTGTGAGTCCAGTCTATATTGCCCACCCTGAAAACTTAGAGCTATTTCTGGCCACGGCGAATGAACGCCATCAGTGTTCCAAAATCTGAAAGTATCGTCTGCTAATTCAACCACAAATCTTCCACTGGAGAGCTTCTTGAAGGCTGCTCCGCCATCAACTCCTTGATCGTCGGTTCCTTTAATGGAAGCTACTTCTTTTAAGATCCCGCCATCTTTAGGAAGTTCAAATATATGGTAATTATCCCATTCGGAATCCCCGCCCTGTAACGAATCAACAATTACAAAATCTTTACCCCCATTGCCAGTGACATCAACGCCGAATGTTGGTGACGAATCAGGATCACAAGAATCATCAGTCTTGTCCAACGGACACTCAAATCCCAAAACATAAAATGCATTGCCACTCTGTGATAAGACCTTTTTGTCATTCTGAAATACATTTAAGGTCGCGCCAATGGCCACAGGGAAATCACTTTGCATTTCATTGAGGATTTGAAATGTAATATCTCCATATTTATATGTTGAAGTGGCAATCGAGATGCTATCACTATTGTCAGTCGAGGTAACTGTTACAGCAGGATCTATATTTTTTATTCTATTCTGAAAAAAAGGAATCGCACAGATAATTACAAAAGCAAGAACAAATGGGCAAATAAGTACGACAATCTGTGCTGACAATGGCGTTTCTGTTATCTCATACTTTAGCCTATCAATGATTTTTTTCATATATTTCATTTCTTCCACCAATCTAAATTGTGCTCTCTTGATTTAAGTCCACTTCGTCTTTCTAAATCCAACTTTTCTGATTCAAGATTGTTTATTCTTTTTTGTAATTTATCTGCCAATCCTAATGCATTGTCACTCTTGTTTACAAAATACCAAATCACAAAGAATGCAATAACTCCTGCGGTAGCACCGGTTACATCACCAGTTCCTCCTATAATAAGTCCCCATAAAATGGCCCACCACATAATTATGTACGCCCAGAGGGACTCGAACCCCCAACATGACGAGTATAAGTCGTCTGCTCTACCATTGAGCTATGGGCGTATTTACTCATCTAGTAATATACCCTTTCTATTCTTTAAGGTAAACTCGTCGCGAATATAATCTAGTGCTTCAAGTACATATTCTGATATGTCGCGATTATGATAAAGAACGTTGCAAGTACCGTGCGTAAATTTCTGTTTGTAAGAAAGTCCGATTCGATTTGATTTTTTTATATATGGTTTAGTAAACGAAGAAAGTGGTAGATCGAGTATTTTTGACCAATACTGTAATTCGGTTTTTATATTCATGTCAGCATAGAGATGTACATGGACGCGAAGGCGATTTTTTGAAACACCAAGCACTTTTAGCCAATGCATGAAGAATCGCAACATTGCTGGATCAGTATTTGAAACTGAAACAGAAGCGCGCATTGTTTTGCCTCCTTCTCCCCAATATAAAAAGAGTCCGGCGATAAGAAGCTCTCTTTTGTTTAATTTTCCAATATCTTTTGCCGCGCGTTTTCGAACTTCTGCCCACCTACTCTCGCGTTTATGGCGCATTGTATCTTGGAATCGCTCGATACGAACATCGTTCCAATCACGAAGTTCGCGTAACCTTTTTTCTGAGAGTGGCATTCCTTGTAGCCACAAACTCAGAGAACTTTTGCTTACTTTAATTTTCGCTTTTATTTGGCTATAGCTTGCGCCTTCTTTGCGCATCTTAATTGCTTCCGATTTCTTTTCGCGAAGTGCCATAAAAGTGAACCTTTATATACCAAGTATACAACCCACATTCAGCAGGTCGAATTTGACTTGTGGAAAACTTATACGGCCACAGCACTTTCGTCTTCGTCCTTCTTTTTTGGCGTAATGCCGTTCAGGATGAGAATCTTTTCAAACTCGGCGCGTTCGATCGTCTCTTTTTCGATTAATTCTTTCGCTATTGCGTCAAGCGCGCCGCGATGATTATTTATCACCACCGTCGCGCGCTCCTTAGCATCTTCAATAATCGCCTTTACTTCTGAATCAATCTCAGCAGCGACTTTTTCTGAATAGGGTTCGTTGCCCATTTGGCGCTCGCCAAAGGCGATTGGCCCAATCTTCTTACTCATCCCGTAGCGCGTGACCATCTCGCGCGCGATCGCGGTAATCACCGACAAATCATTCGATGGACCGGTCGATACATCGTCAAAAAGCATTTCTTCAGCGACATAGCCACCCAAGGTTGCGGCGATATCGTCCAAAAATTGTTTTCGTGATGCCATTTTTTTGTCATCGAATGGCAATTTAAGTGTGTAGCCAGCGGCACGGCCACGACTAATGATCGATATTTTATGCACTGGGTCAGCGTGCTCGAGAATAGAAGAGACGAGCGCGTGACCCGCTTCGTGATACGCGGTGAGCTCTTTTTCTTTTTTAGAAAGGAGATGACTCTTACGCTCAGGGCCGAGCATCACTTTTTCAATCGAGCGAATAAGATCGTATTGTGTCACTTCTGTTCTACTCTCGCGTGCGGCGAGAATCGCTCCTTCATTCATTAAGGAATAGAGTTCTGCTCCCGAGAATCCTGGTGTTCTTTCTGCAATGACTTCAAGCTTTACATCGGGCCCGAGCGGCTTCTTCCGCGCGTGAATCTTCAAAATATCTTCGCGATCGCGACGATCTGGAAGATCAATGGTGACGCGCCGATCGAAGCGCCCGGGGCGTAGAAGCGCGGAGTCGAGAACATCCGGACGATTTGTCGCCGCCATCACCACCACCTTTTCAGTTGGCTCGAAGCCGTCCATCTCGACGAGAATCTGATTGAGCGTTTGTTCGCGCTCGTCGTTCCCACCGCCGACACCGCTCCCGCGCACACGCCCGACTGCATCGAGCTCATCGACGAAGATAATCGCTGGTGCCGCCTTCTTCGCCATTTGGAAGAGGTCACGCACACGCGACGCGCCAACACCGACGAACATCTCGACGAATTCGCTTCCAGAAATCGAGAAGAATGGCACACCCGCTTCGCCCGCGACCGCGCGAGCGAGCAGAGTCTTCCCTGTCCCCGGCGCGCCCATCAAGATAATTCCTTTTGGAATGCGCGCGCCGATGTCTAAGAATTTTTTTGGGTTTTTTAAGAAATCGACAATCTCGACCAATTCTTCTTTAGCCTCGCGGGCGCCCGCAACATCGGCGAAGGTGACGCGCTGACTTGAATCAGAAGGGTCAGTGACACGCGCTTTTGATTGACCAAAGGTAAATGCCTGCATCCCTGCGCCCTTCACCTGTCGCGAGAGAAACCAAAAAATAAATACGATAAAGAGAAGCGATAAAATAGTCGGTCCGAGCGTTATGAGCCAGAATTCAAATCCTGATTGGCCCTGCACCGTAATCGCGACTTTAGCGAGCTCGGCTGGAGTGACACCATAAGTCGCGAGCGTTTCTGGTAGCCCTGCCGACGGATCTTTTTGAGAAGTTTTGACTGACTTGTCCGCGTAAGTAAGATTGAGCGAATCTCCATTGACTGTAATCTCGCTCACCTTCCCTGCCGCGACATCAGCCGCCACCGTTGAGATAGGAATGACCGCAGGGCTCGGCTGGAAGAATCCGGAGACGAGCGAATACGCGCTCATCAGCAAAAGAAAAACGAGAATAGTGGTGAGCAAATTACCAAAGAATGACGGCTTACCAAAAAGCATTCGCCACCCGCGCCGTTTCGGCGCGGGCTTATTCTTCTTGTTTTTCTGGTTTTTGACTGGTGTTGGAGCCATAAAAGTCATTGTACAGTACCACAAAAAATATACTTTGTGCAGTGCCTCATCAATTTGTGGCGCCGCATAAGAATGCGGCATCCTACAAAATTATACGAATCAGCAGATTCGCCTACTGGGGTCACTTCGCTTCTTTTTTGTGGCGCAGCATAAGAATGCGGCATCCTACAAAATTATAGTCGCCGATTACGGCTCGTTAATTTTGTGGAGGTGTCGAGAGTCGAACTCGAGTCCGAGAATGTCAGAGAAAGAGAGTCTACGACGCGTAGTCAGCGTTAAATTTAGAGCAGGATGCGAGGAACGCAGACTAAACCATTCCTGTTCGATCCCTTATTTAAATCCTTAATTCGGGAAGAAGAAGGATCGATCCCACAGAGGATTCCACCAATCATCGCGCTGCAGGCGCCGTTAGATGACTGATGTCGCGTAGGCGAGCAAGCCGTTAGGCAGTCGCGAACGCGAACGCGAAATCACGCATACCGAAGTACGGTGACTTCACGCTTGCTAGAGTGTTCTTGGCAAGTTTATTTTCTCGCGCTTTTAAGTGATTGCGAGAATGCACTGCGTCGCACATCTTTCAAAGAACAGACCGTCAAAGCCGGTCACCCCCTGTCAAATTATACGCACACATGCCTACAAACTGACAGCGACTGATCGGGAGGCAGGAGATTTAAAAATTGATAGTAAGACTTGGCCTAGCGGCCCGGAGCGCGATCAATTTTTGAATTCCTGCCGACTTTATTTATTTCTTAAAACGCGTCCTGTTTCGCGAAGTGCGTCACGCTTCTTTAAATCTTCGCGGCGATCTTCTTTCTTTTTCCCGCGAACGATCGCGATATGCGCCTTAATTAAGCCTTTTTCAGTATACATCTTAATAGGCACTATTGTCAAGCCTTTTTTGGACTCGGCATCGGCGAGCAGGGCGATTTCTTTTTTATTAAGCAAGAGTTTTCGCGCGCGTTCGGGGTCATAATCTTTTTTCGCATTTGCCACTTGATATGGTGGAATCGTCATGCCGACAATAAACGCTTCCCCGCCGCGCGCCACCACGCGCGCACCATCAAGCGAGCCGAGCTTGTTGCGCAGCGCTTTCACCTCCTGTCCAGAAAGTTCAATACCCGCCGCAAAATTCTCAATCGGCGCGTATTTTAGAAATACTTTTTTGTATTCAATGAGAGTCATTAAACAAAGTATAACCCAGATTGCATTTTGTTGACATTTCTGTTAGTGTTGTCCTCGGTAACCGGTTCAAGCCGGAATGTACTTTCAAGGAGTGTTCAAATGAGAACTGCAAAAGAAACAACAACTCGTCATCCTATCTGGTTCCATCCTCGTGGGGATACGATGAAACTTGGTGAAGCAAATTCATCTCATGTCACAATTGAGGGTCCGGCCGCTGAACTGAAAATTACAAGCTCGGCGTCCCGAATCTTAGATTTTGATGTCGAATGGAACATCCGCCACGAAAATTATGAGAGCAGTAGTGGCGTCCGGATTTTCTGCTCGACAGAAATTGACTCCGCATTTGGAGTCACTCGCGGATTCGAAGACGGCGCGTCTCACCAGAATAGTCATTTCATACGTTTTGGGAGGTTTCTGAACGTCCCCTGCCAAGGGACAAGTATGGACGGCGATCCGAACATCTCCATTTTCATCACGGACGAGATCCAGAAAGCAATACGCGATTTGCTGGAAGCCGCGACAAAGCGCATGAGCACACAAGCTACCTAGCACAAAGCCGGCGACCCGAAGGGTCGCCGGCTTTTTCTTTTTTATTTATTAGCGTCTCGACTTCGCGCGATCGTTTTCGGTCAAAAATTGTTTGCGCAGGCGTATATTCTTCGGCGTGACTTCGAGGTATTCATCATCTGCCATAATTTCCATTCCACGTTCGATCGAGAGATCGAAGATCGGCACGAGCACAATCGCCTCATCCATAGCGCTGGTGCGCACATTTGACTGACTCTTCCCCTTCGTCGGGTTCACCATCATCTCTTCACCCTTCGCGGTGTTACCAACCACCATTCCTTCATACACTTCAGTCGCTGGTTTGATATAGAGCTGGCCGCGATCTTGGAGGAACCAGAGTGCGTAGCCAAGAGACTTCCCGGTCGCCATCGAGATCATCGAGCCGACTTGGCGCTTCTTAATTTCGCCCGCATACGGCTTGAAGCCAATCACGCGCGAGGAGAGAATCCCTTCGCCATGCGTGTCGATAATGAACATATTTTTATATCCGAGGAGTCCGCGCGTTGGGCCTTGAAGCGTGAGACGCACGCGACTGTCATGATTGGTGAGATTTTGTAATACGAACGCACGCGCGCCCAACTTCTCGATAACCGCGCCTTGGAATTCTGCTGGCGTATCGATAATAACCTCTTCAAATGGTTCGGTTTTCACGCCATTTTCTTCGTGGAAAATGACATGCGGTTGAGAAACTTGAAGTTCGTATCCTTCGCGACGCATATTTTCAATAAGAATAGCGATGTGGAGTTCGCCACGACCCGAGACATGAAACACTTCTGTTTTATCAAAATCGACTTTCAGCCCGACATTGACTTCGAGCTCTTTCTCGAGTCGTGCGCGGATCTGACGACTGGTGACAAACTTCCCTTCTCTCCCAGCAAAGGGCGAATTGTTGATGAGGAAGTTAAGTGCAATCGTCGGCTCGTCGACAGCGATCGCTGGAAGCGTTGTGGCATTTTCATCCGTCGTAACCGTTTCGCCGATATAAATATCGGGGAGTCCTGCAATAAGGACAATGTCTCCCGCAGAAGCTTCTTCTGATTCAACGCGATCGAGACCATTAAAAGTAAATATTTTTGTCGTGCGGCCGATGCGCGTCGCCACTTCGCCCGTAACACTATCGGTCTTTTTTATAAAAACATTCTGATTCGGACGAATCGTCCCCGAATAAATACGTGCGATGGCGAGTCGCCCAAGAAAGTTGTCGTACGCCAAATTGAACGGCTGGAGCATTAGCGCCGCGTCTGATTCAGCATGAGCGTTTGCTGGCGGAACTTTTCCAATAATAGTATCGAGGAGCGGTGTGATGTCTCCTTCACCACTTGTCATAAGATCGTCTGGATTCAAACAGGCTCTGCCGTCGCGACCGATCGCATACACGACCGGGAAATCGGATTGTTCGTCGGTCGCGCCGAGCTCGAGGAAGAGCTCGAGCACTTGTTCTTCGGTGCGCGCAGGGTCAGCTGCTGGCTTGTCGATTTTATTTATCACCACAATCGGCTTCAGCCCAAGTTCCAATGATTTTTTCAAAACGAATCGCGTTTGTGGCATAGGGCCTTCTGCGGCATCGACCACAAGAACGACTGAGTCGATCGAGCGTAGAACGCGCTCCACCTCGCTGCCGAAGTCGGCGTGCCCGGGCGTGTCAACTATATTTATTTTTGTATCTTTATAGGTAACCGCTGCGTTTTTAGAATAAATGGTGATACCGCGCTCGAGCTCGATCGCATTACTGTCCATCGAGACACCCTCAGAGACCGCGCCCGTTTGTTTCAAGATGGCGTCGGTGAGTGTCGTCTTCCCGTGGTCGACATGAGCGATAATAGCGATGTTGCGGATTTCCATAACAAAAAAATTAAACTAAAAATTATGAGAGTAACTTGCCTCCGTCAACAAGGATTTGTGCCCCGGTCATATACGAAGAAAGATCTGACGCGAGAAAGAGCGCGACTTTCCCAATTTCATCCGCACCACCTTGGCGATGAAGAGGAATTTTAGAAAGATATTTTTCTTTTTCTTCTTCGGTGACAGCCTTTCGATACTCTGTCCCCGGTGTTTCTATACTCCCCGGCGCGATCGCATTTACAGAAATGTTGTGCTGCGCGAGTTCGAGCGCGACATCTTTGGTAAAGCCCCAGAGTCCGTGCTTACTCGCATCATAAAAAGAGAGATTCACTCCCGAGGGATGCACAGCATCGACTGATGTGATGTTAATAATCTTCCCGCCTCTGCCCTGCTCGATCATCTTTTTCGCAACGGCTTTAGTACAGAGAAATGCACCCTCAAGATTCACTGCGAGAATCTTTTGAAAATCGGCAAGTGGAGAATTAAGCATCGACTCTTTTGGATAAATGCCGGCGTTATTGACGAGAATATCCACACCGCCAAATTCTTTAACCGCTTTTTCTACCATTGCTTCAACCTGTTTTTCATCAGAAACATCAACTTTGCACGCTTTTATATTTGCGTTGGCGTTTGCATTCGCGTTATTCAGTTTCGACTCCGCTGCTTTAGCAGCGTTTTCATCATTATCTGCAATAAGCACCTTCGCGCCGGCTTCAGAAAGTCGCGCGGCGATCGCATAGCCAATACCAACAGCGCCACCCGTCACGATGGCGACCTTCGCCCTGAGGTTCATTAATTCTGAAATAGGCTTCTGCTCCATCTCTTTGGTATATCACATTTTATTACATTCGTAAAATAAGCTGAAAAATGCCCTACACAAAGAGCGTATAGAACATACCTATCGCTCCAATACCCATTATGGCGAAGGTGATCCAGATTACTGTCTGCGATAATTTACTTCCTTTATAAGCTCCGAGGATTTTTTCGTTGCCATTTATTTTATTAATCATAAAAAGAAGCGGAACTGCGGTGACGCCGTTAAATACTGCCGCGAATACAAGCGCTTTTATTGGGTCGATGCCCACGAAGTTCATCAAGAGGCCAACGAGCGTCGAGACGATTATGATGCCATAAAAGCCCTTGGCTTTTTTAAACTTTCGATACAATCCTTCGCGCCAATTGAAGGCCTCTGACATCGCATAGGCGGTCGAGCCCGCGAGAACCGGGATAGCGAGAAAGCCGAGCCCAATGACGCCAACCGCGAAAATATCTTTGGCGAGCTGACCAGAATTTGGGAACGAATGCACGAGTGGCTCGAGCGCCTTCGCCGCATCGGCGGCAGTATTGATATTAGTGACTCCATGACTAAAGAGAACGGTGGCCGTCGTGATGATGATAAACCATTGTGCGATTTCTGCGGCGAACATACCGAGCGTCGTGTCTACACGCACTTTTTTTAAGAAATTCTTAATACCGTGTGGAGTACCTCCCTTCTCTGCGAGATTGTGATTGGAGATTTCTTCTTCAACTTCTTGTGAGGTCTGCCAGAAAAATAAATACGGCGTGATCGTCGTGCCAAAAACGCCGACAACGATAAAGAGAAAGGCGAATGAAAATTCAAAATGAGGAATAACCGTCGCCATAACAATTTCTTTCCACGGCTCGTGGACAATAAGCGCAGTGATCGGATACGCGAGCAGCGAGAGTGTGAGAAATTTTAAGAACTTCGCATAATTTCTATAATTGATGAAGATTTCAAGCAGCACAATCAAGAGTGCCGACACAATCGCGTAAAAAGCGAATGGTAAATCAAAGACGAGTTGAGACGCGCCCGCGATCGCGCCGATGTCCGCGCCGATATTAATCGTATTTGCTATAACCACAAGAACAACGACGCCCGTTAATAATTTTTTAGAATAATGCTCTTTTACCACTCCTGCGAGCCCCTTCCCGGTCACCACCCCAATGCGCGCGCACGCCTCCTGTACCGCGATAATGAGCGGGAGCTGATATAGGGCCGTCCACAATTGCCCGAAGCCAAATTGTGCACCCGTTTGAGAATAGGTCGCGATGCCAGAAGGATCGTCGTCAGCCGCGCCAGTGATAAGCCCCGGGCCTAAGATACGCATCAAGCGGCCAAACTTTGTTTTCTTTTTCTTCTCTACTTCCATCTAATCTAGTGTAACAAATATACGCTGGAAGCGTATTTACTTATGTGCACCAGTTAAAAATAATTTCTACCTTTTATGTCTATTTCTAAAAAAGAAACCGCTCTTATTATCGGCTCGGCTCTTTTTGGCATGCTCGCAATCGCAGGCACAGCCATGGCCGCAGGCCCTATGATGCCAAAGAGCGAACATCGCGGCCCTGCAGATAATCTCACAAGACCCGAAATAATCGGCACCGTCTCTGCGGTGAATGGTGACATCCTCACGGTCGCCTCAAATGCGTGGGAGGAACGAAGAGCTATGATGCCCGCATCAACAACTCCTGCTAACACATCAACGAAAGTCTCTACGGTTTATACTGTTGACGCCACAAACGCGACTGTCTTTAAAAATAATGCGACCTCGACTCTCTCGAGCATCGCTGTTGGCGACAATGTGATGATCGCCGGCACGGTGAGTGGGACAAACATCGTAGCGAAAACAATTCGCGAAATGCCCGCGCAGGCTCTGGGTAATGGAATGGGTAAACCTGGGCAAGAAAAGAAAGGTGACGGAATTCTTTCAGGAATTACTGGCAATGGGCAACCAATCATTGGTGGCAATATTACCGCGATAAATGGTTCAACTCTTACCGTCACAAATAAAGGCAGCGCTTCGTACAATGTCGACGCAACGAGTGCAACAATTATGAAAAATAATGCGACCTCGACTCTCTCGAGCATCGCTGTTGGAGACAGTGTTGTTATTCAAGGAACAGTGAATGGCACAGCGATTACCGCATCGTCTGTTATCGATCAGGGTGTCGCTTCGAGCACAAAAGCGGTAGGAACAGGCGTCGTGCATAAAGTTATGGGCGCCATCGGCGGATTCTTCACGCGCGTTTTTGGATTCTTTTAAAAATTAAATAAAAAAAACGCCAGCCACAACAA
>CAIJZI010000005.1 GCA_903825105.1 uncultured bacterium
ACTTTTCTATCGAATCAAACGACTTCCCTTTTCCTTCTCGGATTTCCTTTCTTGATGCATCAATCGCGCGACAAGTTCTTATATTTGGAACGAGCTCGACGCGCGGATATGCTGCGAATTCGCGCAATCTCGCATTTATAACAGTCGATAGCGAGACACCAATCTCGCGCGCCGCTCGTTGTGCGGCATTTTTCGTCGCCATATCAGTCCGCACATTCAAAATCGCTGTTTTTGTAGCCATATGTTTAGTATACACATTGTATACACAAGCGCAATTGTGTTTAAGTGTGCGGTAGAATAGAGAAATGAAAATTATCTCGTGGAATGTGAATGGGTTGCGATCGCTCGCGAAGAATGACTATTGGCAGACTTTTTTAAAAGAAGCGAAGCCAGACATCTTCTGCCTACAAGAGACCAAAGCGAATCCCGAGCAGTTGCCTGACGAGCTACGCGAAGTCGCCGAGTTTTCTTCATTTTTCTCCTCCTGCCAAGTGCGTAAGGGCTACAGCGGTGTCGCCCTTTATACCAAGGTTGAACCTTGGAAAGTTATTTACGGTATGGGTATAAAAGAATTTGATGAAGAAGGCAGAATTATTGGCGCAGAATATGAGGATTTCTGGCTCTTGAATGCCTACTTCCCTAACGGCGGTCGCGGCCCCGAGCGACTCGATTATAAAATGCGTTTTTATGATGCTTTTCTTGCCTTTACAGAAAAATTAAGAAAAGAAAAGCCGGTGATTTTCTGTGGCGATGTGAATGTCGCACACGAAGAGATCGACCTCGCGAGGCCGAAAGAAAATGAGGAAAACACTGGCTTTTTACCCCAGGAGCGTGCGTGGGCTGATGAAGTAATAAACGCCGGATACATAGACTCCTTCCGCCATCTACACCCTACCCTTGCGGGCGCGTACACTTATTGGGACACAATCACTCGCGCGCGAGATAGAAATGTTGGCTGGCGTCTCGATTATTTTTTTATTGCACAAGAATATATGGGTCGTATTAAAAAAGCAGAAATTCATCCTGAGATATTCGGCTCCGACCACTGCCCTATTTCTATTACTGTCTCATAAAAGACATTTATAAAGCCTGCCCCGTGGCGAACGAAGTGAGTTTTACGGGGTTATCCACAGGGTGTCCTTTACAATGTCTTTTACCGTGCTATCTTTAACTTCAGACCGATGATCTTTCTTGCTCTTTCGAAATATCAGTCGTGTTTAAGTTAAACGCCTGCCCCCGCTCGCGACGATTCGCGATACAAGCCCTTCGGTACGGCCACCTTATCTTAAATGCTCGTGCGAAATAGAAACCGCCTACACATTTTCTCGGACCGGAGCCCCATCAGTACGCCTCTTTAGCTCCTTTTTGCTCCGGACCAACCTTGTAGGTGGTTTTTTGTTTCGTGTGAGACTTGTTTCACTTATAACCTAGGAGACTCCATGCTTCTCCATTATATGCTTTACCTCATCATCTTCTGCCAATTCTCTTCTTTCTTTACCTGATTCTCCAAGCTTTTTAAGTTCGTCTTCTGGCATTTTAAGCAGTTCTTCTGTTCTTTTATCAATATATTCCTCGTTATTTAAAGATGTATCGTCTAGAACCTCCTCTAGAAGGGCATTTAGCACATATCCTAGTCTAGGCCCCGGTTTCTCGTGGAACTTCTCCATTATCCTATTACCGTCGGTCTTGAGCAGGGTAACCGATATTGGGTCTCTAAGGGCTTGTTCAACCATCGCTTTATACTTACGAAATCGAAATGGCTGCTCTTTAGGCCGCCCAGTGCCTATACGGTCACAGATGCGGAGATTAAGCAGATCCCAGATATTCTCTTCGCCAACATTCCGTATCATCCTACGAACAGCAGAGAGGGTAATCTGCTCCGGGTCGGAGAAGAACATATGCCAGCGGACAAGCTTCACGACCTTGTCTATTGTTTCGCGTGGAAAGCGCAGATTCTCTAGGATCTTCTTTGTTTCGCGTGAACCAACAACCTCGTGCCCATGGAAAGAAGGCTCGCCTCCCTTATCTTCTGAAAATCTCTTGGTATGTGGCTTGGAAATGTCGTGGAGCAGGGCAGCGAGACGAATCTCGAGATTGAATCCTTTATCAGCCGCGTGCTGGAGCGCGCGCAGGTTGTGCTCGAAAACATCGTAGCTATGTGCTTTATTCTGCTTAACACCAACGCCTCGTACCAGTTCTGGAGCGATAAATTGGAGAATTCCTAGTCGCTCTGAGAGGACGAGGGCATTCATCGGCTGATTTGAATTAACCATTCTTATAAACTCGTCTCGAATTCTTTCACATGAAACATGGCTTAAATGCTTGCTATTCTCATTTATCGCCATCGCCGTATCACCATCGATACCGAAGTCGAGCTCTGCGACTAAGCGAACAGCACGCAACATTCTTAAAGCGTCCTCATCGAAGCGCTCAGTCGCATTACCTACGGCTCTGACTATCTTGTCCTTTATGTCCTTTTGACCCTCGTACGGGTCAATTAGCTGTCCTTTAGAGTCTTCTAGCGCGATAGCATTAATCGTAAAGTCGCGTCGAGCCAAGTCTTCAAGTAGGGAAGTACCGAACTCCACTTTATCTGGGCGACGCTTATCAGAATAAGCTGATTCGGTGCGATAAGGGGTTATCTCGACAATAGCGAGCCGAATATCTTCTGAACCAGTCTTCACTCCAACCGTGCCATAGTCATTTTCATAAAAAGAATCGGGGAATACGGCCTGTATCTGCTCTGGAGTAGCGTCCGTAGTGATATCCCAGTCCTTCGGCTCTCGGCCAATAATAAGATCACGGACGCAGCCGCCGACCAAATATGCCTCGAAGCCGCCAGCGCGTAGGCTATCTGAAATTTTTTTTATCTCTTCTGGAATGTTGTTCAACATTTCCAAATCGTACCACACCACTACACCAATGCATTGGTGTAGTGGCATAGTGGCGTATAGTGTATATACTGTCTATAAGCCCCGATGGTGAAATGGATATCACAACTGACTTCGGATCAGTTATTCTGGGTTCGAATCCTGGTCGGGGCACTGGAATTTTAAACAAACAACATGTTATGATGTTGTTATGCGGATATGGTTTAGTGGTAGAACGCGTCCTTGCCAAGGACGAGACGGGAGTCCGATTCTCCCTATCCGCACTAAAGCTAAAGAACAAAAGTGGATAAAGGTGTGCACAGTGGGGATAAAGGACAAGTGGCTTTTTCATAAGTCCGTGAAATAATGAGTAAGTGAGCCACTTTTATAAAAGGCATGGATTTGTCTTCTAAAACCACAAAGGAGGTGGGGAACTTGGGCGAGAGCATCGCTTGTGAATATCTGCGGCGGCACGGCTTCACGATTGTTGATAGAAATATCGCGAGGAAAACAGGGGAGCTTGATGTCGTCGCGAAGAAGACTGCCAACGCAGGCGATGAAGATACACTGCATTTTGTTGAAGTGAAGACAGTGCTCGCTGATGAATTCCCCGATCCAAAAAATACAAAAGATGAATATGATCCATCACTAAACTTGCACGAAGCGAAGGTGTGTAAGGTGGCGCGGACAGGCGAGTGGTATGTCCTTGAGAAAAAGTGGGGAGGCGACTGGCAGGTCGACGGCTGCCTCGTCTGGCTCCGTAGAAGAGACGGGATGGCGAGGGTTAGCTATTTACCGCAAATAGTTTAGAATACAAAACAACGGGCCGGAGTATGCCGGTAGTACACTTGCTTTGGGAGCAAGCTGACCGAGTTCGATTCTCGGCGGCCCGACAAATATCTCGTTTAATTAAGTTGCGCTGTTATGGTGGCTTCTAGTTCAGGAATCTGTGATGCAAAATTGTCGACAGCAGCTGATGGCGATTCAGCGAGGAGAGAGTCGAGTGATTTGCCTGTCTCACTCGCATAATCGGCGCGAATGTATGAAGCTGAAATGGCGTTTAGAGAACGGGTGCTCGTGTCGCCGGTGACAGTGCTCGTTGTAATTGTCCCGACGAGGTTTCCATTCTCGTCAGCGACGCCGCCGCCCGAAGAGCCTTCTTGAGCAGCTACTGTTCCACCCAGAGAGATGAGGTCAGGTGTATTCGTCCCGAAGGTAAAAACATCTTTTATTGAGCCATAAACAACGGTGGGGAATAGGTCAGAAGAGATTTGGCTCGAGGCAATAAATTGGGCTGCATATGAGGCGATAACGATCGACGACGATACTACGGGCGCTTTAACAGCCAATGATACATAAGGAAATGTTGTAGGTAGAGCGTCTTGATTTGTAGATTTTGTAATCGCGAGAAATGCAAAATCATTTTTACCATTCCCCATCGGCTCTGCTTCGGTTAAAACAGCTGCATTTTCTTTTATCCACGCAGGAGAAATGTATATGAGAGCGGCGGCATATCTCGTCGTCGCTGGACCACCAGAGCGAATAACACAGGAAACGCCCCTGTCAGCGAGCAGGAAGTACTGTGAGACATGCGCATTGGTTAAAATGATTCCTTTTGGATCGACAATGATGCCGCTCCCAGAAATCGAGCGAAGTTTACTCCCCGCAGGTACCGAACAAATAATATTCACTAGCGCGCTGCGAAGATTCTGCGCAGAAAGGGCGAGTTTTGCATTTATTTCATCGGCCGTTTCTGTTTGGACGGGTGTGATTACCGGAGGAAGAACGATTTTTTTAACAACAACTTTTTTTTGAACATAAATAGCCGGCGTCGAGGTCGCGGTGACTTCTTTTTTATCTTCAATCTTTATCGGAGTGGAGGAGGCAAGACTCGGCACAACAACCGAAGGAGGCGAAGAAGTTGTGTATGACGGGCTGTCATACAAAAAAATAAAGCCAATAATAGCGAAAATGAGTGCGACAAAAATACCGTGATAGGGCGAAGGGCGCGGCATCTTTATAAAGTAACTTAAAAATGGTATTCTCGCACTATGTGCGAAGGTCTCCTTCGCGAACTTTTGGCGGGCTTGCCTCGCCGAAGATTCGCTCCGGCGGACCGAAGGCGGGACTAGTTTAATGGTAGAACAGGAGATTTCCAATCTCCTAGTGGGAGTTCGATTCTCCCGTCCCGCACCAGACAAACAGCGATTGTTATCAACTTGCAGGACTTGACCACTTTTAGCACTTGGTATAACATATCCGTTATGTCAGCTTTTGAACCTTATGGAATATAGTTTTTTCAAGAATGAAGCCGGTCGAGCGTCCGTTCTTGATGAGTTAAAATCCATAACTGCTGACGATAATGATTCGGGAAAATCTTACTGGTTACACTTAGATCGCGTTCGTAAGTACACATTCCTACAATTGCGTGGGAAATTGCTCCGGAAACTCCAAGGGAGAAATCCTTACAAAGTTCACGAGCTTCGTTTCTCGCTACCAAGCAAGATTGCTCGTACATTTTGCGTTATTGATCGAAGCTCAGTTCTGTGGCTGTTGCATTTGGTAATAAAAAAGAGAGAAGAGACCAAACGCAGTGATATAGAATTGGCGGAACAGAGAGCAAAGGTTTTGAATCAACAAATACATTACTTATAAATCTCAATACCATGAAATTCCAAGACGCAAAAAATCTTCTGCTACAAGACAAGAAAGTTGCTGCAGCTTTCGCGAAAAAGGATCTGCGTGATCTGAAAATTCATGTTGGACTACAGATTTTGGAATTGAGATTGATAAAAAATCTCACGCAAAAACAGTTGGCAAAAAAGATCGGGACTGAGCAACCCAGTATTGCGAGAGCCGAGAGGGGGGCGGTTTTGCCGAGCATGAGTTTTTTACACAAAATCGCATCTTCTGTAGGAACTCAACTTATACCACCTAAATTCGAGATCGTTGAAACAAAAGAAATGTTGTATCAAATGAATAACGATGCGCCTGCATTTACTCATTCAGAAATTGGATTTCCGGTGAAACTAACAAAAGAACCAGAATTCACAACTAAAATGACATTTTTACAGTCCCCGTTATTAGATTTCGAACGATGTATTAGTTAATTAATTAAAATAATATGGAAACAAAAAGCACTTTAAGATATATGGGCGGAATAGTTTGTGAGTCTTCAGCCATAGACTCAATAACCCAAAATTTCTCCGCCTTCAAGATTATTGATCAAATTACTATGGAAGTGAGATCCACGGATTCAACCAAAACCGCTAAATCGTTGGAGAAAATAGTAGTGCCAATAAATTTCCAAGTTATATCGCTTTGGAAGAGAAACAATCAGTCCGACTTTGGAAAGCAGATGGATCAAAAAGTCATGATGGAGATATTGGATCCCAATCAGAAAGTACTAGCGAAGAATTTTTTTCAGGTAATCTTGCCATTGGACAAAATTCGTTCGAGAGCAATTCTAAATGTTCAAGGTATGCCTGTCTCCGATACTGGAGAATACTGTATTCAAATGAAGGAAATCACGAATACAGAGGAAGAAATACTTTTAGCGAAACTCTGTTTTGATATTATTGTTAACAAGAGTTAGTAACAAACACAAGACACAAAATTTTTGAGAAGAGTACCATATCTCTATGGAACCCTTAGCATCGAAAATACGCCCGCAGAAGATTGCGGATGTGGTGGGGCAAGAACATTTGGTTGGCCCAAATAAGCCCTTGCGTGTCGCGATAGAAAAGCGGCATAAATTCTCATTCATTCTCTGGGGCCCGCCAGGGACAGGTAAGACGACCATCGCGCGGATCTATGCGCGTGCACTTGATGCAGAACTTTTTGAATTATCGGCGGTGTCAGCGGGGAAAGAAGATATTAGAAAGTTGATAGGGAGTAGTGAGTCGTCTGTAGGAAGAAATAGAAACCATAAACTACAACCTACTCCCTTCAAAACCGAAGGTTTTATTTCTTGATGAAATTCATCGCTTTAATAAAAGCCAGCAGGATTTTCTTTTACCCTATGTCGAGAGTGGGGAATTAACGCTTATCGGCGCCACGACCGAGAACCCTTCGTTTGAGGTTATCGCGCCACTGCTCTCGCGTTGTCGCGTATTTGTACTCGAATCACTCTCTCCAAAAGCGCTCCGCGCGATTATTAAAAGTACAAAAATAAAAGTCGATAAAGATGCTTTTGACTGGCTGGTTGAATATGGCAATGGCGACGCGAGGAAAGTGCTCGGGATGATCGAAGGTGCACGTGATTTATACGGAGAAGTTACCGTCGAGACATTAAACAAAGCACTTGAGTCGCCACATCTTCGCTATGACAAAAAAGGCGAGGAACATTACGATACTATTTCAGCATTTATAAAAAGCATGCGCGCGAGCCAGCCCGACGCGGCGATGTATTATCTCGCGCGAATGGTTGAAGCGGGCGAAGATCCGCTATTTATCGCGCGGAGAATGGTCGTTTTCGCTTCTGAAGATGTCGGGCTCGCTCAGCCAACCGCGCTCGTCGTCGCGAATGCCGTCTTCCGCGCCTGTGAAACAATTGGCTACCCAGAATGTGCGATTAATCTCGCGCACGGCGTCAGCTACCTCGCCCAAGCGAAGAAGGATCGCTCCGCGCACGACGCTCTCCGCGCTGCACAGGCTGATGTACACGAGTTCGGTAATCTCCCCATCCCGAAAAAGATTCGTAACCCCGTCACGAAGCTGATGAAAGAATTGGAGTATGGAAAGGACTATGAGAAATATGACGACGAATCGTACTTGCCAGATAAATTAAAGAAAAAGAAATACTTAAAATAAATAAAACGCGGCGCCTTTAGGCGCCGCGTTTTATTTTACAAGAATTTAAAACTGTTCTCCTCCACCCCACTCTACAACAGTGAATCCTTTTCGCACCACCGGATGCAAGATTTCCGGTTGTGGTTGAATCGATGGCTCTAACGAGAGCGGCGACCACAGGAGGAAAAGTCGATATTCGTTATCTGGTTTCGGAGAAATTGCTAACGGAACCAAAGCATCCATTTGAGCAGTTTGCAAAAACGAGATGCGATAATACGGAGCACCAAAAGCAGAAAGTTCAGGAACCCAATAACTGATCATGTCATTTTTTTCTTTCTGGTTGAAACCAACTTCAGTAAGCTTTTCTTCCAAAAATGACTTTGTATCACCTTGTGCAATAACCCATCCGTCAGAAAGGTGCGGAAATGACTGACCAATATATCCAGCCCAGTAAAGATAGGGATAATTATTTTTCTCGCAGGCCTCTTGGGCGTACTCGGAACCGAGCGCTGTTGAATCAATCGCGGAACAATCAGTGGGTTGCGACTGAAGATCCTGTAACTCGCCATCAGGATGAGCAAGAACACTCCATCCATTCGCATAGGCTGGAATATTGAGAGAAAGATTAATTGGTTTAGCAAATTGCACAGTTACCGGAGTGGTTTTTTGAGGATAAAGATATATGACCGGCTTCTTGCCTCCACAATCTCCGTAGTTTGAATAATTATATTGAATCTCATCTATCGCCAAAAATCTTCCAAATGGATCCTTTATGATAAGAATTGGAAGCTTCGCGACAAAATCATCGTAGCTTGGGGCAGAAATGCCATCATTCTTTGCCGAAAAATCCTGCACCGAAGAAACTTCACTATAATACGCGGCTTGGTTTAAGAGATGATTAAAGTCTTTGAGTGCATAAATTGCAACTCCAGATTGATTCGTGCCAACAAGAACAAGATCGCTATCGGAAATATTTTTTAGTACATACCACGAGCCCTGATCATTGCATCCTTCACTTCCGTAAGAAGTAAAGATCGCACCAGATGCAACGCTTTTTAAAACATCATACGGCCTATATAGAGAAGGCGCAGACATGCTGTAAGTAGTTGTTACTCCAACAGCATCTCTAGCCCGTACAGAAGATGAAAAACTCGCGACATAATTATTTACAGTGTTGGTATATTTGTTTGCCGCGTCTGTATTAGAAGAAGATGTAGAACCTGCTGGTGAAGCATTATAGTCATAAGAAATCGGCAAGCCTTGAATCGTACTCTGCACTAATGTTTCTGACTTAGTCGGCAAACTTGTTGAATATTCGTCATCGCGGTTAAAAACGACACCATTGCTGCTAATAGTTTTTGGAAACGCAAAAGCGATTGTGTTCTGGCTAGCAATCTTCGTTGTATTGAGATATATCTGATCTGACGCAAGCGTCTTTAAAGAAGATTCTGTCATATCGCCATTGTCCAAGACAAATGATTTGTAATCTTTTGTTGCAAGCGATAAAGGAGTGCCTACACAAACACCCATTTCGCAATCTGGAGAATCGTATGAAAACAACAGATGGTTGTATCCTGCAAGTGGGCCATCTTCAATCACTCCATCTTTCAAATAGACGCCTCCATAATAATTGAAATAACCTTGATTCACCATATCTGACGGGGCCATAAACAAGCCGTATTCATCTTGAGTAATTATCGTAAGGGGTGTAGAAGTTGCTGGAATAGAGATGTCCGGCACCATTGTGCTTGGCATTGGAATATTTACGATTTTATTTAAAAAATTAGTGCTATGTGTTTCGTAATACCAGGTTCCAATTCCAGCAGCTAAAACGATTGCTACGATTAAACTAGCCGTGACGACTGTAAAACCTTTTTGTGAGTTTTTCATATAATCGTGATAGTAGCACAAGAAAACACCGCGGCGCCCAAAGGGCGCCGCGGTGTTTTTGGTGTTTTTACTTAAACCTTAAACCTTTTCACTTGAACCTGTATTTTACTGCACTCGTGCCGTGATTCCTATTTCACTGCGTCCTTCAGCGCCTTCGCTGGGCGGAACTTCGCGGTGCGAGTTGCCGCGATGCGGATCGTCTCGCCGGTGCGAGGATTACGGCCTTCGCGCGCTGGGCGAGCCTTCGTGGCGAAGATCCCGAGCCCTGCGACTGAGACTTCGTCGCCTGACTTAAGACCTGAAACAATCGAGCTGATCACGGTCTCGACGGCGCGCTCAGCGTCTGCCTTCGTGCTACCGAGAACACCGTGCACCTTGTCGATAATATCTGCTTTGTTCATGAGTATGTGCTAATTGTTAATCCCGGGTGGGGGATGCCAAAAGTATAGGAAATGCCCCATATTGTGCAAGGGGGCTAAAAATAAGGCGGGGATAGCGCTTTTTAAGCGAATTAACGGGCAAACTCAACCACACGGTTCTCGCGAATGATGTTTACTTTGATTTCTCCCGGATATTTAAGCTCATGTTGGATGCGCGTCGCGATTTCTCTCGCCAATTTGTGCATCGCGATGTCAGAAACCTTGCCTGGATTTACGAAAATGCGTATTTCTCGCCCTGCTGATATCGCATACACCTTCTCAACGCCGGGGAACGCGCCTGCGAGCTTCTCGAGGTCGCCGAGTCGCTCCAAATAACGGTCGACTGTGTCGCGACGCGCGCCCGGGCGGCTACCCGAGATCGCGTCTGCCACCTGAACAATGACCGCTTCTGGCGTTTCGTAGGGATACTCATCGTGATGTGCCTGCATCGCCTTTATAATCCGCTCGTCAACACCAAATTTCTCGAGAATTCTGCGCCCAATCTCTACATGCGTGCCCTGAACTTCGTGGTCAACTGTCTTGCCAATATCGTGGAGGAGGGCAGCCGCGCGCGCGACATCTGGGTCAGCGCCGAGCTCTCCCGCGAGAATACCAGCGATGTGTGCGCATTCGATAGAATGTTGCAGCATATTCTGCCCGTAGCTGGTGCGGAAGTAGAGTCGCCCGACAAGCGCCGAGAGGCGTGGGTCAAGACCAATAACGCCAGCTTCATACGCCGCCGTTTCGCCTTTTTCTTTAATAATATCGGCGACTTCTGCGCGCGTTTTTTCAACCGTTTCTTCTATTTTTACCGGTTGGATTCTGCCATCGGCGATAAGTTTCTCGAGCGAGAGCTTCGCGATATAGCGACGAAGCGGGTCAAAAGAGGAGAGGGTGATACGATTGGGTACATCGTCAATGAGCACATCGACGCCCGTTGCGCGTTCAAACGCTTTAATATTTCTGCCTTCTTTCCCGATTATCTTTCCTTTTATTTCTTCTGAAGGAATGGTGACAAAGAGAGACATCACCTCAGCATTTACCGCATTCCCGAGGCGATGAATCGTGTTTACTAAAATCGAGCGGGCCTTTTCTTCAAGACGCTCCTTTCCATTCGCCGCGAGCTTTTGGAGGCGCAGAAGAATCGACTCTTCATTCGCTTTTTCAATTTCTGAAAAAAGTTCTTCGCGTGCCGCGGTCTCTGACAAGTGGGCGACTTTCGCAAGCTCTTTTGAGCGTTCCTGTATCAACTTTTCTGCTTCATTCTTCGCTCGTGACGCGTCTTGTTCACGCGCGCGGACTTCATCTTCTTTTTCATCGAGATCGCGTTGACGCGAATCGAGAAATTCTTCGCGCGAGGCGATATGCTCCTCCTTCGCAGTTAACTTTTCTTCGCGCTCTTCAATCGGCGCGAGCCGTTCTGTTTCAAAAACGGAGCTGCGATACTCTGCGTCGGCAATAATCTTAGCCGCCTGCTCTTTAGCCTGCAGGATCTTTTGTTTGGTATCGAGCTCGACCGATCCGCGTTGAGCGAGACCGATAAGCACGCGTAGCACATAGCCAAGCGCGACGCCTCCTGTCCCCGACAGAGCGAGCAAAATCAATATTATTTTTAGTGACACAAAGGTAAAAGTTAAAGGGGAGGGCAGCGAGGCGACCGAAACAGCCAGTCAGAGGAGCAGAATAGTGAGATGGTAGCACAAAAATAGGTTTAGAGCATACGAAACGGCCGCCGAGAGAAATCTCCTAGTTATTACGATCCGTACAATTCGTGATGAGTACCAAAATCAAGTAATCGAATGAAATCATCATTTATAGGTTCGTACTGAATTCGCAAATCACCACTGACAGAAATACTTCTTGTTCCTACAAGCTTGCCGCCCAGCGGATGATCATCAATCAGAGGATGATTTCTGTCTACTTTTAATAAATCCAGGCTTTCAAGCACAAGCTCTCTAATGTGTCTCGGGCGTTTGCGCACCGACTTCTTAAAACGCGAGCTTACGATAAATTGCATACCTCAATCAAGAAGTTCTTTGCGTAATTCATCAATAGTAAACGGCCCATGGCCCTTGCCTTCGCGAAGCTCTTTACGAATTTTGTTGATCCGTCGCAATGCGGTTGGTGTGACATCAATTAATTCTAGCCTACCCTCATTCACCGTTCGAAGAATTAGAGAATTAACCATTGTGCCGAGCGGCAAGCCAAAAGAAGCAGCGGTCCGCTTCGCCCGCTCCTTTAATTTCTTATCAATCTTTACCGTCAATAATGTTTTTGTATTCTTTATATTCGTAGGCATATACCAAAGTATATACTTTGGTATGCTGGTGTCAACAACGCAAAAGCCCGCCGATTTTTCGGCGGGCTTTCTCTTTATTTTGTTGAACTTTAGGAATACACCTTGTCGATGATGCCGTACTTTTTAGCCTCCTCGGCGGTCATAAAGAAGTCGCGCTCGACATCTTTTTCAATCTTCGCGAGTTCTTGACCAGTATTTTTGGAAAGGATTTTACTCGTTACACCGCGGAGTTTGATAATATGCTTCGCTGATATCTCGATATCAGTTGCCTGTCCCTCGACGCCGCCGTGCGGCTGGTGAATCATTACTTCAGAATTCGGCAAGGCGAATCTTTTTCCTTTTTCACCTGAAGAGAGGATAATTGACGCCATTGACGCCGCCATTCCAACACACACCGTCGTGATGTGGGGCTTCACATGATTCATGGTGTCGACGATGGCGAGCCCAGCCGTCACACTGCCACCCGGAGAGTTGATGTAGAGCGAAATATCTTTTTTTGGATCTTCTGCTTCGAGGAAGAGAAGTTGGGCGATAACGAGATTCGCGACATCGTCGTCGATTGGCCCACCCAAGAAAACGACGCGCTCTTTAAGCAGGCGAGAATAGATATCGTAGGCTCGCTCTCCGAACTGACTCTTCTCGATAACCATCGGTATAAGCATCGATGAACGCGGTTGTGTTTTCATAAATAAAAAGTTTTAAATAAATTATTGCGCGGTAGTAGATGCAGTAGGAACACCTGTCTCATTTACTCTTTTTCCCCACGAATAAAAAGCGCCGACGATAATCATAAGCACAATAACCACAATCGATATGACGGCTCCCCACGACTGTTGACGCGGTGTCGGCACATTTATCATTTCTGGGTTTTTAATGGGTGTTTCTGGAAATTGTTCTGGTGGCATAAGGTAATTATATCTCTTTATTCATCTTTCGCAGTATCGCGATCTTCTTCTGCGTCAGCGACAGTCTCGTCAGAGGCAGGGAGTTCTGAGAGTTCTTCTTCTACAGGCGTTTCCGTTTTTTCTTCAACCTCTTCGGTGATAATTTCTGCACTTTCTGTCGGCATAATGCCTGCAGCTTCGGCCGGGTCAGTGTCTTCTCCTTCTGTCGGTGAAATAACTTCTACTGATTCACCATCAGAACCAGCGACTTCTACACCAGAAGAGATAATGTCGATATTCCAGCCCGTGAGCTTCGCGGCGAGGCGTACATTCTGTCCGCCACGACCAATAGCGAGCGATTGTTCATCTTCAAGAACCGTCACAACTGCGCGATGATCTTCTTCATGAAGAACCACTTCAACAGGCGAGGCAGGGGAGAGGGCTTCTTTTACAAACTCTTTTGCATCATCATTCCACTCGATAATATCGATTCTTTCGCCACCGAGCTCGCTCATAACGGTCGAGACGCGCACGCCTCTCTGGCCAACAAGTGAACCAACAGGGTCAACATGCGCCTCGGTCGAAGAGAGGGCGATCTTTGTACGGCTCCCTGGCTCGCGCGCGAGCGCCCGCACTTCAATCGCTCCACTGGCGAGCTCTGGAGCTTCGAGCTCGAAGAGCTTCACTACAAACTTCGGATGTGCTCGAGAAAGTCTAAGATATACGCCACGAAATCCTTCATCCACAGCATAGAGATAGGCGCGAATTCTCTCGCCCATTCGGTAGCGCTCGCCCGGGATCTGCTCTTCATAGGGAATGATGCCTGTCGTGCGTCCGAGATCGACGAAGATCGCTCCGCGCTCCATTCTCTGTACGATACCGCTCACGATCTGGCCCTTCTTCTCACTAAATTCTTCCATCATCGAGAGTTTTTCTGCTTCGCGCACCTTCTGAATCACCACCTGCTTGGCAGTCTGGGCAGCGATGCGGCCGAAGTCGTCCTGAGGCTCGAGCGGGAAGATGATCTCTTCGCCGACTTCTGCACCACGCTTCATCAGCTTCGCATCAGCGAGCAGAATATGCTTTTCTGAATCAAATCTCGGTAATTCGCCTTCAGCGAGATGCTCTTCTTCATTATGAAATGCGTGTGCATGATGTTCTTCGTGCACTTCTTCGTCTGGGGCAGGGAAACGGACATTTGTCTCGTCAACGACGATTTTTACCTGTTCGAAGGAGATGGTGCCGGTCGAGAGGTCGAGCTTCGCGCGCACGATCTGTCCGCGCTTCCCGTATTCGCGCTTATAGGCAGTCGCCATCGCGCTCTCGATAGCGCTAATCATCGTGGCACGATCAATGCCTCGATCTTCGAATTCTCCTAATACTGCGCCCATTGTTTTTAGGTCAATCATATGGAATGTGTATGTAGCACCTTTTAATAAAAATATCCGCGCGTCGGATATTTCAGATAAAAAAAGGATAGCAAATTATTTGAGTAAAGTCAATAATTGTATAGCTGTACATAAGGAAAGCCCGCGGGGTGAAACACCCGCGGGCTTTTGGACTAGCTGTTTCTTTCTGGATCGTCCAACTCCACAATCCGAAGATATGGAACTTGGACTGATGGCGAGGTCTTTCCTTCCGCCGGTTTCACATCGACCTCTGACAGTGTTCCGGAGCGCCTTCTGATCCTCACTTCAACTTCGCTGTTTGGATCATTTGTCAATCCTTTCATGTCCATGCTTAACCTCCCAATTAAGATCTGTTCCGATAAAAATACTACGCTCTTATTTATTCTGTGCAATATTCATTTCAAGAAGGGCAGGAGGCGTTATACTTTTTATATGCATGTGTCTGATGGCGAATTAAAAGAATTTATTATCGACTCTGGCCTTGTCGCTAAAAAAGATCTTGACGCGGCTGCTGACGAGGCGCGAGAAAAATCAAAATCTATTGGCGAAGTTCTTGTTTCGCGCGGCAATATTTCTGAAGACGCTCTCCGCAGGATCCAAGCGTATGTACTCGGCATTCCTTTTGTTAATTTAAAAGAACATCATATCCCGACAGAGGTTCTTTCCCTTATTCCTGAGCCAATTGCACGAACGCACAATATTATTTCATATAAAAAGAATGAGGATTCGCTCGAGGTGGCAATGCTCGATGTCGACGACCTCGCTTCAATCGATTCGGTTCATAAAAAGACTGGATTAAAAATCTTACCTCGATTGACTGACACCGAGAGTATCAAGAGCGCACTTATCCAATACCAAAAGTCACTGAAGGATGAGTTCGGCGACATTATTTCTACCGAAGCGGGTAAGATTAGCGCCGTCGGGGAAGGTAATAAGGACCTTTCTGGAGACGATCTTAAAAAAATGGCGGAGGATCTGCCGATTGTGCGCATTGTCGACACGCTCCTGCGCCACGCCATTGTTCAAGGCGCTTCTGATATTCACATCGAGCCGATGGAGGCTGAAGTGCTCGTGCGCTACCGTATCGACGGCATTCTTCATGACGCGATGACCCTACCGAAGACAGCGGCGGCAGGCATCGTCGCGCGTATCAAGGTACTTTCTAATTTAAAACTCGACGAAAAGCGCCTGCCACAGGACGGCAGATTTAAAATTGAGACCGAATCGGAGCGTGTTTCGTTCCGTGTTTCTTTAATGCCGACATTCTATGGCGAGAAGACCGTGATGCGCCTCCTGCGCGAGACGGGCGAGGGCTTCACGCTCGAAGTGCTTGGTCTTCATGGAGAGAGTATGGAGCGCATTCATAAATCTCTTTCTGAAACGACCGGCATCGTGCTTATTTCTGGGCCAACCGGGTCAGGGAAGACGACGACGCTCTACACGATGCTCGACATTCTGAACCAGCCGGATGTGAATATCTCGACGATTGAAGATCCTATTGAATATCAGATTCCACGAGTGAATCAGACGCAGGTAAACCCAGCTATCGGCTTCACTTTTGCTAACGGTCTTCGCTCACTCGTTCGCCAAGACCCTGACATTATTATGGTCGGAGAAATTCGTGATGGAGAGACTGCTTCGCTCGCGATAAATGCCGCTCTCACTGGGCACCTCGTCCTTTCTACCATCCACACCAACAGTGCTGCTGGTGCGATCCCGCGCCTTATTGATATGGGTGTTGAGCCATTTCTTATTGCTTCGACTGTTCGTGTTGTTGTGGGACAAAGACTTGTGCGCCGACTTTGCAATAACAAAGAAGAATATACTCTCGACGCAACAACAAGAGCAAAGATCGCGAGCGAAGCTGATTTCGATGCGGCATTCAATGCACTTAAGGACGAAAAATTACTTAACGGTGGCGGAATAAACGATCTTCATTTTTATAGGCCCGTTGCCGAAGCAGAGAATGTAGATGGCTATAAGAGTCGTATTGGTATCCACGAAGTCCTTGCTGTTTCACCTGCGATTCGCGATATAATTCTTCATTCTGGAACAAGCGATTCTTTAGAAGATCAAGCGAGGAAGGAGGGTATGCTCACAATGCTTCAAGATGGTTTGTATAAAGCAGCGCGGGGAATCACGAGTATTGAAGAAGTGTTGCGAACCATAAATGAATAATATGAAATACAAAGTACTCGTTCGGAAAGAAGGCGCGCCTGATAAAATACAAATTATTGAAGCTGGCTCGCATTTCTCGGTCTACGAACAAATACAAAAAGATGGTGGGGCAGTGGTGGGCATCAATGAAATTAAAAATAAGTTCACTCTTCCTGCGTGGTGCACGATCCCAATAGGAGCAATTATCAAACGATCAGAAATTGTTCATATAACAAAAAACCTTTCAGCGATGCTCTCTGCAGGGCTTCCTCTAGCGAGAGCCCTTTCTGTACTTGAACGACAAGCGAGCAGTAAAAAATTAAAAGTAATTATGTCCGACCTTTCTGATTCTATATCGCGCGGATCGACATTCTCTCAAGCGCTCGGCGTCCATAATGGTGCATTCCCTGAATTAGTAATCGCGATGGTGCGCGCAGGAGAAGAGTCTAGTTCTCTCGCGAGCGCGCTCGAGATTTCTGGCACGCAAATAGAGCGTTCTGACGAACTGAATAACAGAATTAAAGGGGCAATGATTTATCCTTCAATAATTATTTTGACGATCATTACTATCACTGTTTTGATGCTTATTTATGTTGTCCCGACACTCACCCACACCTTCATATCACTAAAGGTTCAAATCCCTCTCGCGACACGCATCATTATTGCCGTGTCGAATTTTTTTATAAATAATATCGCAGCGGTAGTCGGATCACTTGTGGCGCTTATTATCGCTTGTGTGTATTTTATTCGTTCAAAAACAGGAACTAGCTTTTTGATAAAAATAGCGCTTGTCATTCCCGTTATTGGAGAATTAGTCCGAGAAACATACACGGCGCGTGCCGCAAGAACCCTTTCATCACTTTTATCTGCGGGGGTTCCCGTGCTTACCGCCTTGTCTATAACAAGGGCCGTTGTTAGCGCGAAGATATTTGCAAATGTTATCAAAGAGGCTGAGACTCGGGTGCAAAAAGGTGAGCCTCTTTCTGTTTCATTCGCAGAACATGCCACGGTATACCCGATTTTAATGAGTGAGATGCTTCTGGTCGGTGAAGAAACGGGGAAAGTCGCTCCGATGTTAAAGAATGTCGCTGAACTTTATGAAAAAGATGTTGCGGGGAAGAGCGATGATCTTTCTGCAATTATTGAACCTCTGTTAATTCTTTTCATCGGCATATTCGTTGGGTTCTTTGCCATCTCTATGATTGCGCCAATTTATTCACTCTCGTCTGCATTTTAATGTATGAACCCATCGCGAGGATTTTCGCTCATCGAAGTACTTATATCACTTTTTATATTCAGCATTCTTATTATTTTGTTCCAATCGGTAATGCAAAGTAGCACGCTCGTAATCATCGAGAAGAATAGGGTGGTGGCACTTTCGATCGTCCAAGATGAAATCGAAAAGGTGCGTGCGAATGGCTATGAGGCACTCCCTGTAAACGGCACATTCCAAAACAGCCTGCTAGACAATCTCCCATCCGCGACCGCGTCAATCACCTCAAGTGCTTATGATGCCCAAACTGCGCGAATAACAGCGCGTGTGCTGTGGCAAGACACGAATTCTATTTCTTCAAGTACGATTTTTATCTCAACACTACTAACAAAAACTGGCGGACTTCCATGATTCCTACTATTACAAATAAAAAAACAGGGTTCACGCTTATTGAAATGCTGGTCGTTGTCGCGCTGAGCGCAACAATAATGCTTGCACTCAGTGTCTTGTTTTACAATTTTTATAATCTTTCAGGATACCAAGAGGCATCTATTCAATCGACAGGATCAGTGAATACTGTCATGCGCGGCGCTGAATCACTTGTATTGCCGGCTGATGCCATACTTGAGAGCCACGATTTTTCAGGAACATTATACAACTCTACCCCCTCATCACTCGTTATTGAAATTCCATCAACCACCATTTCTGGCGATGACGTACCAAACACCTATGATTACGCGGTCATATATGTTGTTGGTACTGATGTCTATCGACTTCTTGAGACAAGCCAACAAAGCGCACGCATTCCAGGAATGAAATTATTGGGCACTTCTATAACATCACTTACTTTTTCATATAACGCCGACACTTACGCCAGTAGCACCGCAGTTACCCTCGGGGTTAAAACGGCTATAAAAGAAAAAGAAAACATTGTTTCCGATCATTTGTCAGAACAGTTGTGGCTCCGTAATCATTAATTACGCTATGAATACACCAAAATCTTTTCCTATTATGATCAAGCGAGATGGTGGATTTACACTAATAATTGCACTCTTTTCCCTTGCTCTTTTTTTTACTCTTGCTACTGCTTATTTAAACACTGTCATCGGCTCTGCACAGACTGGTCGGCACAATATAGAAAATGCACAGGCATTCGCTCTCGCAGAAGGAGGGGTCGATAAGGCGATTTCTCAATTGGACCAAAATGATGATTACCGCGGCGAAGAAAACACGAGACTCTCACCCGGAGCATTCACTATCACAATTTCCGTTATCGATAGTTCTTCAAGAGAGGTAACAGTAACTGGATTCGTACCAAACAACATAAACTCAACAGCGACGAGAACAGTCAAGGTTCTGGTAAAACAGATTTCTGAAAAAAAGAAGACTGACCCTACTACTTATTGGATGTTTGTTCCCGGAAGTTATGTGATACTGCGCTAATCTTATTTTGCTATACTGAAAGAATGATTATTGTTGCCAATTGGAAAGCTTATATAGATGATTTTGAAAAGGCAAAGAAGCTCTTCGCGATCAGTAAAAGGATTGCTCGTGCATCAAAAAATAAAATAATTCTGGCGATACCAGCACCTTTTATCGGCGCGTTCGCTGTTAAAAATAAAACAAAAGTCGCCTTTTCTGCACAAGATGTTTCTTTAACGACCGGAGGCGCCTCAACAGGGGAGATAACTGCCCAGGCGTATTCTGCTGTTGGAGCAACATACGCAATCATAGGACATTCTGAACGCCGCCGGGCGGGCGACGATTATTCTGTCGTCGCGAATAAACTCGCGCACGCTATTACACACGGACTCACGCCGATTCTTTGTGTTGGCGAACAAGAACGCGATAGTGAAGGAAAATATTTATCATCGGTGCGAGAACAGATCGTTACCGCTCTTGAACCACTCACACAAAAAGAGCGAACAGAAATTATAGTCGCGTATGAGCCTATTTGGGCGATCGGCATAGACCCGACCGGCGTTATCGCCCCAAATGATCTCACTGAAATGGTTTTGTATATTAGAAAAGTGCTTGCGGAACTTCTGCCAGGGAAAAGTTCTGCCCATTCTCTCGTTCTCTACGGAGGTTCGGTAGAGCAGGGGGGCATTAGAGCTCTCGCGGCTAATTCTGGTGTGGACGGATTTCTCGTGGGGCGCAGTTCAGTCGACCCCCACACTTTTTCAGCATTGGTAAAACAGCTCGACTAATATGCGCAGTGTTCGCGACATAAAATTGTTTGAGAATATCCCGATACTCGTACGAGCACCTCTGAATGTGCCCGTAGAAAATGGCGTCGTTACTAATGATTATCGACTTCGTCGCGCATTACCGACCATCAAATTTCTTTCAGAAAAAGGCGCGCGCGTTATTCTTATAGGTCATATCGGAGAAAAAGGGACGGAGACTCTGGCTCCTGTCGCTGATGCTTTAAGTAAATTAATTTCTGGTGTTTCCTTTTTCCCAGAGACGATTGGCGAGCGAGCGCGTGCGGCGATACGCGATTTGGTACCGGGGAATATTCTCGTCCTCGAAAATTTGCGTCGAAATAGTGGCGAGAAAAATAATGATAAAAACTTTGCGAGAGAATTGGCGGGGTTGGGAGATATTTTTGTTCAAGATTCTTTTGACACTTGCCACCGGACGCACGCATCGATTGTTGGTGTTCCAGAGATTTTACCTTCATACGCTGGCCTTCTTCTCGAAGAAGAGGTGCGTGAATTAACGAGTGCGCTCAAGCCAAAATCTCCATCGCTCGCGGTTATCGGCGGTGCGAAATTTTCTACCAAAGAGCCGGTGCTGGAGAAATTATTAGAAATATATGACAAAGTCTTTGTCGGCGGCGCGCTCGCAAACGACTTTTTAAAAGCTCACGGGACTGATGTTAAAAAATCGCTCGTGTCTAATGCAGGCCAAGAAGCAATTAAAAAAATACTTTCGAATAAAAAACTGGTTTTGCCGATTGATTTTGTTATGAAAGATGAAATGATTCTTGATTCTGGCGTAGGAACTTCTGCACTCTTAAATGATTTGGCGAAAAAAGCGAAGACGATTATCTGGAATGGCCCGCTCGGTAATTATGAAAATGGTTTTGTCGGCGCGACCAATGCATTCGCACAGTCAGTCGCGAATTCAAAAGCTCATTCGATTATCGGGGGAGGGGACACAATTGCGGCAATAGAACAATTGGGAATTATGTCTGACTTTTCATTCGTATCGACGGGTGGTGGCGCGATGCTCAACTTCCTCGCGCAGGGGACATTGCCCGGCATCAAAGCACTCAATTAATTTAAGAATATAAAGATTTAAATATATAAATTAAATATAAAAATGAGTGGGTAAAAGCAAAACCCGCGGCGCGCATGCGCGCCGCGGGGTTGTTGATTAAAAGATCAGGTGGTTTTTGCTCGTGACAGTCGCCGTTTGGCGAGCTTTTGGTAGATCAGAATGACCCCACCGAAGACAACGCCGAGTCCGAGTGGCAAGTTGGCGAGGAAGTTGAGCAGCCAATTGCGCCACGGATTCGGCTCTTCGATTGAATCAAATGCCGACATCCCCACAACAACGAATGTGACTGCTATTAAACTGCCGGCAAGGACTCTTGCCATATCATGTGCACAAATCAGCGCAACCATTGCGAGCGCAGCGCTGAAACCACACAAGATTCTTTCAACCTTCTTGTTTTCATCCCTTGTTAAAAGAGACGCACATACGCCGCCAAGCGCAGATATTACAATCGCGGTGATCATCGCAGCGTCCAAGTCTCTTAAAAAGAGATAGTACGCTACTGCAATGACCACAATTTGGAAGAAGAAAATTCCGCACACCCACTTCCAGTTTCTCAATTCAATCATTTTGAACTCCTTCTTTGGTACAAACTTCCGATAGAATACTATGCCAATTCCTAAAAAAGTCAAACAATTTTCTCTCGAATCTTTTCTGCTATTTCTGAGGCAGAGGTTGGAGTAGGGCAGTCCGTCTCGGGCCAAAATTCGAATTCGTTTCGCGCGTGGCGTGGAATAATATGGAAGTGGAGGTGGTGAACGACTTGTCCGGCCGCCTCGCCGTGATTTGAGTTGATGTGAACGCCGTGCGCGCCAACAGCATCGCGTACTGCAGGAGAAATCTTTCGTACGGTTCTCATTATTGCCGAGAGCGTCTCGTCGTCTATGTCAAAAATATTTTCAAAAGGTTTTTTCGGTATGACGAGTGTGTGCCCGAGAGCTATTGGCTTAATATCAAGAAAAGCGAGCGTCTGAGCATCTTCATACACAATGTCAGCCGGTATCTCGCGCTTAACAATCTTCATAAAAACGGTATCCTCCATTGCATTTAATTCTACAACCTATAACCTACTCTCTACAAGCTCCTATGTTTCCGCTTCACGACTCACTTGATAAAAATCTTCGAGAAGAATTGTCAGCATATGACGACTTAACTTCTGCACTCCTCGCGAGGCGTGGCATTTTAAAAAAAGAAGAGGCAGAAAAATTTTTGAATCCTTCGTACGATCTGCATCTCCACGATCCTTTTTTAATGACAGACATGAGAAAAGCTGCAGAGAGATTCGCCGATGCGATTTTAAAAGGGGAGAGGATCGCCGTGTGGAGCGACTATGACTGCGACGGTGTCCCGGGCGCCGTTATCCTCCACGATTTTCTTAAAAAGGTTGACGCGAATTTTGAAATATATATTCCGCATCGCCACGATGAAGGGTATGGGATGAATGTTGAGGGGATAGAAAAGCTTGCTTCAAATAAGGTAAAACTTATTGTCACCGTCGATTCTGGGATCACCGATCACGAGCCCGTCTCGCGTGCAAAAGAATTAGGGATTGATGTGATTATTACCGACCATCATTTACCTAAAGAAACATTGCCTGATGCATATGCCATTGTGAATCCGAATGCCAGAGCAGATGAAAAATATCCCTTCCATGAACTCTGTGGTTCTGGCGTCGCGTGGAAATTGGTGTGTGCTGTTCTTTTTATTTCTCCAACACTCCGAGAAAAAGCTCCGCTTGGTTGGGAGAAATGGCTACTTGATATGGTCGGGCTCGCGACCATTGCCGACATGGTCTCACTCACAGGAGAAAATCGCGTGCTCGCTACATATGGATTAAAAGTGCTGCGGAAGTCGCCACGAATTGGATTCCAAAAATTGTGTAAAGTGATGCGTGTGAATCAGCGCCAAATTACCGAAGATGATGTCGGCTTTATGATCGCGCCGCGCGTGAATGCTGCGAGCCGTATGGGTGACGCGTTTGATGCTTTTAAAATGTTTATCACTAACGATGAGGGAGAGGCTGAGCTACTCGCGAGTAAATTAGAAAAAATAAATAAACAAAGAAAGGTTGAAGCGGGCGTCATCACGCGCGCCGTGCATACAAAGTTAAAAGAAAAAAGTGAAATAAGAAATGTCATTGCACTCGGTGATCCGGAGTGGCGGCCAGCACTTCTCGGGCTCGTCGCGGGAACCATCGCAGACGAATATGAGCGGCCTGTATTTTTATGGGGAAGGGAAGGCAACAATACTTTTAAAGGGTCGGTGCGGAGCGGGAGTGTGCACGCACTCGAGCTGATGCAGGCAGCTGAAAAAACTTTTGTTGAATTCGGCGGTCACTCAGCAGCCGGCGGTTTCACTGTGCGAGATGACGCGATATTTTTTCTCGAAGATAAATTAGTTGAAGCATATGAGCGCCTTCCAAAAAAAGAAGAGGTGGATGATATTTCTAATTATGCTGATGCAGTGATCACTCCTGAAGAAGCGAATGAATCATTTTTAAAAAAGATTGAGAAGCTGTCTCCATTTGGTATGCAAAATGCGAAGCCCGTGTTCCTGCTCCGCGAGATTGTCGTGAGAGAGATTTCACGCTTTGGAAAAGGGAAGGAACATTTAAAATTAAAAATCAGTTCGCGAGATAAAAATAATAAAATTGATGCGGTCACCTTTTTTGTAAAAGGGAATATTGCGCGCACCATTGAGACTATTCAACCAAACGGCGTCGCGACCATTCTCGCGCATCTCGAGCGCGACACCTTCAGCTATGGCAACCCCGTCCGCTTGCGCCTTTTGGATATCAAACTATAGTTAATTTATGAATTTTACTATCAATGCCGACGGGGGATCGAGAGGTAATCCGGGAGCTTCAGGAGTTGGCGCGACGATTCGCGATGAGTCAAATACCATTGTCGCGACGGTCTCAAAATTTCTTGGCACGCACACCAACAATTTTGCTGAATATGAATCCGTCATTCTCGCTTTTGCAGAGCTCTCAAAAATTGTTCCGGTTGGGAAAAGAGGCGAGACAAAAGTGATAGTGAAGATGGACAGCGAACTTGTTGTGAAGCAAATGCGTGGCGAGTACAAAGTAAAAAATGCGGATTTAAAAGAGCAGTACGCACGACTTCTACAAAACATCGGCGCATTCGGGAATGTTTCATTCACTCATGTGCGACGCGAATTAAATAGCGACGCCGACGCGCTCGCAAACGAAGCGATGGATCGCGGCGCGCATTAGTTTCACACGAAGGTACTTTAAATGATTCACAAAGAAAGCCACCACAATCCGTGGCGGCTTTTAAATCGGTTCAAGCGCATTCGCTGAGAGCTTCTTCTTTTTTTCGTTCTTCCTCAAGTCCCTCAACGATCTTGCGATCTTCTTCTTCACTCGGCGCGAAACAGTCCGGGAAATGCTTGAACTTCTCATAGAAATGTTTGTCGTTCACAAATATTTCGCGGACATATTCATCTCCCGAAGCGATCGAATCAATGCAGTAATCGCAGTGATAGGTGCGTTGAGCGACAAACGATTTGGTGGTGCGCAAGAAACGCCAATACAATCTTCGCAGTTTCCTTCGCTTCTTTTCTTCCTCTTTTTTGAACTGCTGCAAATCAACAACAGCCATCGCAGACCTCCAAAAGATCCCTCAGATCGGGATAATAGCACAAAAGAATTTTGAGTTCTTGCTACCATAGTTTCATGAGGTTTTTGATTTCTGTCGTCCTTGGATTTGCGAGTGGAATATTTTTGCGCTCGATTTTTATTTTTTCTTGGCCGGTCATTTTGTTTTCACTTCTTCTCGCGATTTTATTTTTAACAGCTGCGTTTTTAAAATCGCGCCTTGCGTACACGCTTGGCGCGGTTTTTTGTTTGTTCATAGTTTTCGGAATATTGCGCGCGCAGACTGCCGACACGCCACTCCCAAAATCTTTTGCGAGCGAATTACATCATCGTGTTTCGTATGAAGGCGTTGTTGTTTCTGATCCTGACATTCGCGATGCGAATCAACGCTTTGAAGTGTCTGTTACAAAAAATGATGCGACAACAAAAATTCTTATTTCTACTCTGCGCACAAAAACAATTTCTGTTGGCGATAAAGTAGAGGTATCTGGAGTTCTTTTGGTTCCACAAAATTTTTCAACTGATGGTGGCCCTCCTTCGCTTGGCTTCGGCGGGACAAGTAGAGTTTTTAATTATGAAAAATATTTACAGCGTGACGGTGTGCGATTCATTATCAATTTTGCTTCAGTAAGTGTTTTACAAAAAGCGCCATGGTATTCAATCTCATCTGCGCTCGCAAAAATAAAACATTTATTTTTAAATGGACTTTCTGCAACACTGCCCGAGCCGTATGCATCGCTCGCTGGCGGTGTCGTGATAGGAGGGAAGACCGGCCTCGGCACTGATTTACAAAATGCATTTATAAAAAGTGGGCTGGTGCAGATCGTTGTTCTCTCTGGATACAATGTGATGATTATAGCCGAGTGGGTGATGGCGCTCCTCGCACACACGAAACTTTCTCGCCGGTGGAGCTCGGTCGCTGGCGTGCTCGCGATTATTATTTTTGTCGGCATCGCCGGAGCGTCAGCGACCGCGATTCGTGCGTCACTTATGGCATTCATCGCGCTCTACGCGCGAGCTACAGGGAAGTCATACGCAGCGGGCCGTGCGCTTCTTCTCGCAGTCTTTCTTATGCTTATTTGGAATCCACTTTATCTAGCCTATGATCCAGGATTTGGATTATCGGTAGCGGCGACAGCAGGAATTATTTGGCTCGCACCAGTTATTGAATCGTGGCTCGGTGAGTGGAGAAAGATTTTTCAGAGTATGCCAAGTGCAGCGAAGCGAAACGCTCTGAAAAATTTTTATCCCGAACAAGAGCCTTCTTTTTGGATAAACACAATCGCGACAACAATCGCTGCACAAATCGCTGTTCTTCCACTTCTGCTTTATGACACCGGCAATCTTTCATTCGTCGCCATTCCAGCAAATGTGCTCACGATGCCAATGGTCCCACTTGCGATGGGTCTCTCCGCGCTCGCCGGTTTCGCGGGAATTATTTTTTCAAATATTGTTCCGCTTGTTGGAATTATTTTTGCATTCCCTGCGTATGTCGCGAATGCGTATCTTATTTTCATCGCAGAAAAATCTGCGTCCCTGCCATTCGCAGCATTCACCCTTCCTGCGTTTCCGTTTTGGCTTGTACTCGTCGTTTATGCGGCACTTATTTTCATAGCGTCGTCAAAACGCTTTTCGACGACAGACCAGTCCAAGTTTTCAAAAAAGGCGTCAATATAATTTTTCTTTTCTGCGGGAACATAATCAACCATATACGCATGCTCCCAAAGATCGAGGGCGAGGATAATCGGCAGTCCAGAAAGTTGACCGAGCTCGTGGTCATTCACGAAAAGAGTATGCGTCGTATTCATCACTTTGTCATAATAGACAACAACCCAACCGGTGCCACGCGTACCAGCCACTTCTTTTATTTTTGTAATTAATTCTTGTCTCTCTGTTTTTGGGGCTACAGCCCCGCTCTCAAGCTCTTCAAAATAATATTCATGCATACGCATCCCGTCGAACTCAAAAGCAAATCGATTTGCACTATTATTTTCTAACAATAAATTTATATTTTTTACATATCCTTCATAGAGCGCGAGATGCACCTTAATCTGTTCTTCTGAAATTCCTTTTAAAACCGGCAGATTGAATGTTTTTGGTATGTAGGTCATAGGTTGTAAATTTACCATATAATTTATAGATGCAGCGATTACCGAAAATTTTCTATACGGTCCTTATTTTAATACTCATCGCGGCAAACATTTGTGTCTACCAAACTATTTTTACTCCTCACACGCTTCAAATCTCTGTACTTAATGTTGGAAAGGGGAATTCAGTTCTTATTCGCACGCCAAATAAAAAGACTATCCTTATAGACACCGGCCCAGACGCGAGCATCTTACGCGCGCTTGGCACGACACTCCCCGAATGGCAGCGAACTATCGACATTATTATTCTCACGGGAACCAAATCAAACTTCACGGGCGGTCTGCCCGAGGTTCAGAATAAATATCACACACCAACTCATATTTATTTTGGCACTCCAGCTTTCCCATATGGCTCACAAATTTCTCTTGATTCTGTTTCTATAAAAATAATTGCCCCCGCGACTCTCACCATCTCTTTCGGCTCTGCTTCACTCCAAATCTCATCCTCCACACCAAAGGGCGTGTATGCACCAGACGGGAAGGGAATTATTAAAAAGAATTAGGCGCTCCCTTACGGGAGCGCCTATGCTGCTATTTCCTTTTCTTACTTACCCAGTAGGTGATTGTGCTCAATCAAATAACCTTCGCTTTTTTGAGTGCTGCAAATGCGCCGTTTTTCTTGATTGTTTTAAGCCCCTTCACCGAGACATTGAGGATGACGGTCTTGCCGATTTCTGCGACATAGACACGGCGTTTCTGGATATTCGCCTTTCTGCGGACCTTGCCGGTCGGGTTGAATTGGGTCGCGCGGGTACGATTAGAATACCGCCCGCCGATTTGCGTGCTCTTTCCGGTTATTGCGCAGGTGCGTGCCATAGTTGCCCTATGGTAGCATACGATACGATAGACGCAATATGACCACCGCCATTACCCTCATTATCCTTATTCTTTCCGTCATTATGCACGAAGTGGCGCACGGCTATGCCGCGAATTCGCTTGGCGACCCAACAGCCCGTCTCGCTGGCCGTTTGACTCTCAATCCGATCCCACACATTGATCTCATGGGCTCTATTATTATTCCTGGCCTCCTTGTTTTAACGGGCTCGCCAATGCTCTTCGGCTGGGCGAAGCCGGTGCAGTATAATCCATACAATCTTCGCAATCATCGCTGGGGAGAATTTTTTGTTGCTGTCGCTGGAGCGTGTACAAATATCTCTCTTGCTATTATTTTTGGACTTATTGTTCGTTTTGGCTCGACTGCACTCGCCACAGGTGGCTCTACTATATTCTCGCCAACGGCTATTTCTCTCGCTGCGACAATTGCCTTTATAAATCTTTTCCTCGGCATATTTAATCTCATCCCTTTTCCACCGCTCGACGGCTTCACCGCGCTTCGCTCGGCACTCCCGTGGCGCTTTTCTATCAGTTTTGCTAAATTCGAACACTCTATTCGTAGTATGGGCGTTATTTCTCTTATTCTTTTCTTATTCATCTTCTCATTTATCTTATCTGGGCCATTCTTCGCTTTTGTTTCTTGGATATTCAGATTTATAACTGGTGTATAGATACACCGGATTGCAATTTTAAGAAAATATTATATTGTCTATATTAGATACTTGATTGGAGGTGGCCCGATGCGCTTGTGCAAGATGTGTGGAAGGCACATTTTTATCGAAATAGTAGAAAAAAGTGGTAAAAAGCATTTGCTCAAAGAAGAAAATGGGCACGATCTCTGTAAAAGATGTTGGCGCGCGCTAAGAAACAAAACACGAGATAAGCCAGAAGAAACCAGACTAGAAAACCCTTGAGAAGCCGCACTTACTATCGCGGGCACTTCTCAAGGGTTTTTATTTTTAATAAAAATATCACGCATATTTTGTTACTGCGTACACACATACTCGACAGCACGACGAGGCGTCGACTGCTATACTATAAGTGATGGAGTATCAGGTACCTCAATTTATTGAAGTTGAAAACAAAATTGTCGGGCCATTGACCTTGAGACAATTTATTTACCTAGCTGGTGGGGCAGGGCTGTGTGTTCTGTTCTTTGTTTATTTACCGATAATTTTTGCCCTTTTGTTTTCGGCGCTCGCTGTTGCCTTTGCGGTCGCACTCTCTTTTTATAAGGTAAATGGAAAGCCTTTTATCGAAGTGCTCGAAGCTGGATTCAACTATTACACTGGCGCAAAACTCTTTCTCTGGAAAAGAAGAGATCCCGAGGCACAAAAAAATACACTGGCAAAAGTAGAGCCAGAAGTACAGAAAACAGAGAGAATAACCCGAGGGAAGCTCTCTGAGCTCGCGTGGTCTCTCGATGTCTCTTCTGGTGGCAAGCAGGAAGACCAAAAATAATATGCCTACACCAAAATCAAATGCGACACAGCAGTTCGTCCCCGTTAAAGAGATAAAAAACGGCGTCATTATTCTTAAAGATGGTACTTACCGAGGAGTGCTTATCTGTTCAGCGATCAACTTCGGACTTAAGTCTGCGGACGAACAGCACGCTATAGTTCTTGGTTTTCAGAATTTTTTAAATATGCTCGATTTTTCTATACAGATAGTGGTGAACTCACGGAAAATGGATTTGCGACCCTATCTCGCTCTTCTAGCAGGGAAGGCAGTAGATCAGAAGACGGAGCTTATGCGCATTCAACTCAGAGAATATACCGAGTTCATTCGCTCATTCGCGGAGCAGTCAAACATAATGACAAAATCGTTTTACATCATCGTACCGTATTCTCCACACGCCTCTACCGCACACACTATGAACTTTCTTAAACGAGAGAGTGATGCTGTTAAAAATGCTGAGGCAACTACCTCTTTCGGAGAAAGTCGCGCACAACTCGAACAACGAATGTCTCTTATTTCTGGAGGGCTATCAAGAACGGGGGTTCGCGCGGTGCCGCTTAATACAGAAGAAGTGGTCGAGCTTCTATACCGGTCATTTAATCCAGGAGAATTGGAGAATCCTATTAGACTAGATGTATGAGATTTACACTTTTAAATATTTAAATATCTTATGGCATTACTCGATTTCCTAAATAATAAAAAAGAAAAAGAACGGGAAATAATTCCTGTGCTTCCAAAAGATATTTATAAGCAGGGAACACTAGACTTGGTAGACACTATAGCGCCAACAGCGCTTCTCGTTGGCTCGCGCGAATTACAACTGGGAGAAAAGTTTGTGCGCGCTTTTTATACCATTTCATATCCACGATTTCTTTCTGATAGTTGGTTCTCGCCGATTATAAATCTCGACAAGGTTCTCGACGCGTCTATATTCATTCACCCCGTAGAGACAGAGCAGGCGCTTCGTGGATTCCAGAAAAAAGTCGCCGAAGTACAAAGTCAAATCAGCGAGCGTGAATCAAAAGGCCTTGTGCGCGACCCAATGCTCGACACAGCATACCAAGATCTCGAGAATTTAAGAAACGACCTCCAACAGGCTCAAGAAAAGCTCTTTGATGTCGGACTCTATTTGTCACTTTATGGTGATACGAAAGAAGAGATTGATAAAACAGAAGGGGACATACGCGGCATTCTCGACGCAAAATTGGTGTATACGAAGCCAGCACTCTTCCAACAAGAGCAGGGATTCCGTTCCTGCCTCCCGCTCGGAACCGATGAACTTTTGGTCAATTCTAAACTAAATTCGTCGCCACTCTCTTCACTTTTCCCCTTCGTCTCTTTCGATCTCACGAGCGACCGTGGCATTTTGTATGGTATAAACAGACACAACTCTTCGCTTGTTCTCTTCGATCGTTTCTCGCTCGAAAATTATAATTCAGTCATATTCGCCAAATCAGGTTCTGGTAAGTCGTATGCGACGAAGCTCGAAATCTTGCGTTCGCTTATGTTTGGTACCGATGTTATTGTCATCGACCCAGAACGAGAATATGACCAGCTCGCTGAATCGACAGGGGGTCGCTCATTTCACATCTCTCTTTCTTCAGAACATCACATCAATCCGTTTGACCTGCCTCCAGTAAAAGAGGATGAAGACCCGAAAGATATTCTGCGTTCAAACATCATCGCTCTCGTAGGGCTCTTCCGTATTATGCTTGGCGGTCTCACACCAGAAGAAGATTCTATTATCGATCGTGCGATTAGCGAGACCTACGCACTGAAAGACATCACTGGAGACGCTGACTTTACTGGTGCCGAATCGCCGCTACTTTCAGATTTTGAACAAGTTCTTTCGGGCATGGAAGGGAGCGAGTCGCTCGTCGAGAGACTTTCGAAGTATACGCGCGGGAGCTGGTCAGGCTTTATGAATCAGCCCACCAATATCGACCTCAAACAACAATTCGAAATTTTCTCGGTACGCGATATGGAGGATGAGCTTAAGCCAGTGGCGATGTATATCATCACACACTTCATCTGGAATGCGATACGCAGAGAGGTTAAGAAGCGCCTGCTGGTTATCGACGAGGCGTGGTGGATGATGAAGAGCGAGGATACCGCGAGCTTCTTGTATTCACTCGCGAAGCGTGGGCGTAAATATTACATTGGGGTCTGCACCATAACACAAGAAGTTGAAGATTTCGTTAATTCACAATATGGGAGAGCGATATTGAATAATTCATCACTCCAACTCCTATTGAAACAGTCTCCGACTTCTATTGATGCACTCCAAAATACTTTTAAATTAACCGATGAGGAAAAATATCTCTTGCTCGAAGCTGGAGTAGGGGAGGGGCTCTTCTTCGCCGGACTAAAACATGTCGCTATTAAAATCGTCGCCAGTTACACCGAAGATCAGATTATTACTTCAGACCCGTCGCAGCTTCTCGCGATAAAGGAAGAGAAGGATCGCCATGCAGCAGAACAAAAGTAGCCCCAAGTTACCGCAAAACAGAAATCGCGGCACGGTACCCAGAAGGAATAGTGGTTCTAGCCCTCCACCGACGATGACTTGGGGTAAAGCGTCGCCGGTTTTGGTAGTGGCAGTTATCTTTGATTTGGCACGAAACTTTTTCGAATGGTTTTGGCTTTTTGGGCCGGCGCTCTTCGCTGTCGGGTGTACCGCAGGGATGAATAGTTATATAGGAACGACCATCACACAGCTTTCTGGTAAGGCTGTCGCGGTAGGCTGTATGGCTCTCGCTGGAGTGGCTGGATATTTTGGCGTTGAAGTTACCGAGGGATTTGGCATTATGATGGCGGCATTTGTTGGGTTCACTGGTTTTTTAACTTTGCTTCTTTTGATTTCAATGACCAATTCTCGTTTGTTTAAAGTAAATCCGCGCGGGATGTTTTCTTTTGTGGGAAGTTTTGGCGTATGCGAAGTTCCTTTTGTTGGAGCAATCCCAGCTTTTTCGATCAGTCTTTATTTGTTGTACCGAAGACAGATAAAAATAGAAAAAGCAGCACTCAAAGCATGGAAGAAAGAACAGGAAGAAAATAAACAGAATGAAAGAGCTGGTCAAATCACAGAGTTTATACAAATGCGCGATGCCCAACTAGCTTATGGCGAGATATAATGAATCTATGCGTTTTATTTTTCCACTCGCTTTAACTCTTCTCATTCTGCCTTCTGTAGCATTCGCTCAATTTTTAGGAGGAGATGCACTTGATGAGAGCACTGCCTTCTCTGCTTCGATAGACCCACAGTATCCAGCGCCGTATACCAATGCGACACTTTCTGTTCTTTCAGCATCTCTTGACCTCGCGAATGCGACAATGAAAGTTTCTGTAAATAAAAAACAAATCTATTCTGGAAGCGTCCAAGATCTTTCTATTCGTCTTGGCGGTGCAGGGAATATGACAAAAATAGATGTGACGATTTCATCTTCTGGGAAAAGCTATACCCAAAACCTCTCTGTTCAACCACAAGATGTGGTGCTCGTAGCCGAGCCACTATCTTCTGCTCCACCACTCTACCCAGGGAAGACACTGGTGCCTCTCGAAGGGAGTGTGCGTGTTGTCGCTATGGCAAATCTCCGAGATACAAAAGGGAAAGCCATCGATCCTGCGACCCTCTCATACTCTTGGACGGTTGATGAAACGAGTCTCTCAAATGCATCTGGGATTGGGAAAAGTGCGATTATTGTAGATTCCCCATTTAAGTACCGCTCGACAGATGTATCCGTGTCGATAAAGAGCCAAGACGGCTCACTTGTTGGCGGAGACTCTTTGTCGCTCGTTGCCTCTGACCCAGTCATCCGTGTGTATGAAAACGATCCACTCCTCGGTATTGTCTTTAACCGCGCCATTTCAGGAAATTATAAAATCACTTCATCTGAAGATTCGCTCTATGCCGCTCCATTCTCTATGCCAACCTCTTCTGGACTACCGGTTATTCAATGGTTTTTAAATGGTGACCTCGCACAAACCGGAAAGACAATAACACTGCGCCCAACAGGAAGCGGGCAGGGGAGCGCTTCTCTCTCGCTCATCGCGTCTTCAGGAGAATCAACACGAGCGACTCAAGAATTCTCGCTCTCTTTTGGCGCGATACAGAGTAGCGTGCTTAATAAATTATTTGGACTATGAAAAAAATTATTTTTCTATTCTTGATTCTTTCTTTATCTCTTTCTCTCCCGCATTTTGCATTTGCACAACAAGTTGGAGAAGTTGGGGATACTTGTAAAACACCAAACGATTGTTCTGTGGATTATTGTGTTAACAATGTTTGTAGTGCCGGAGAAGCGGGAGATGTTTGCAATGGAAATGGTGATTGCTCTGGAGATCTAACTTGTAAAAATAAAGTCTGTGCTAGTACAAGTTCCTCAAATACGCAATCAACAACACAAGCGAAAACAAATGGATTCACCGCGCTCGCGCCAATACCAGGCCTCACAGATAAATCGAGTACCGCTTTGGTAAATTCAGACAGTCTCGCAAACTTCTTTAACAATCTTTATAAATATCTTATCGGCCTCGCCGCGATCTTGGCGATTATACAGATAATGTGGGCGGGCTTTGATATGGCTTGGGAACACAAGGATTCGGTGAGTGCGATAACTGATGATAAAGGGAGGATTAAAAACGCCATTTTTGGACTTGTTCTTATCCTCTCTCCGGCCGTTATCTTCTCTATCATTAATCCAAGTATTCTGAACTTATCTATCGGCCTCCAACCGCTTGATATGTCGAAGACTACTATGGATTCAAGTGGATCTGGAACAGGTAATGATCTTTTGACACAGGACGGCAAACCTCCAATTACACAAACTAAATCAACCTCAGGATGCGCGACAGCTACAAATGGTCCTCTGAGTGGAACTTTTTATACAACATGTACAGCTACGGATGAAAAAACCGCATCTAGCGAAGCCGCATCCTATGTGGCAGCTAATTGTCCTACAAGCGGCACGAAAACTGGAGGGGCGTATGCTGCTGTTGGATCTGATGAGAAGACAACAATGGACTCAAATAATAATATTAAAAAATATTATTCTACATATTCTGCAAAAGCTTGGTGTAGCCAAATTATTAAAATAACTGGCGTATACCAAAAAAGTTTGATGAATTCTGAAATTTCTAATCTAATAGGTTATTTCAACGCATCAGATGCGATTGGAAATATAAATCCTGATAAAGTGTGTGGTAATTGGTCTTTATCTGGCAGTTTTAAGGTGGATAATTTTTCATCATCAGCTGGATTGGATAATTCAGGCGGGTATGGTTCTGACAATCTTGGTCCATGTCCTAGTGACGATTCTTTCCAGAAATGGTTTCTTGCACTTAAAGGGAAAAATGATCTATATGTACCAACATGCGGGGACACAAGCTTCTATTGCGTAATGCCTATTAATTAACATGAAACGCTTCCTTCTCATCCTCATAACACTCATCATCCTCATCGGAGTTGGGGTATTTATTTATTTCTACTTCTTCGCCAATAAAGCGACGGTTGTCGTTGCTCCTCCTGGTACGACAACACTCCCGATCTCTGGAAATAATGGAACGACACAATCTGGTGGTGGAAATAAAAACCCAAATTCATCAGCTTCGAGTATCCCAGTGTCAGTCGCGCCGAGACTCGTCGAGATAAATGCCGGGCCGGTCGTGAATGGGGAAGTGGTGCTCGATGTTTCTATTAAAAATGCCACAACCTCTGCCTCAACTACTCCCGTAATAAGCTCGGATGTTATCGCTAAATATATCGAGCGCGAAAGTGGCAATGTTTTTTCCTATTCAGTAAAAGACAATAAGAATACGCGCGTGAGTAATAAGACACTCCCCGGGATTCAGTCAGCGACTTGGCTGCCAAATGGATTAACTGCATTTGTTCGTTACCTATCAGGAAATGATTTTTCTACCATAAACACCTATGCTTTCATGGCAGATGGTTCTAACGGATTCTTTTTACAACAAAATCTCTCTAGTATCGATATCTCTTCGACGAGTGTCCTTATGCTCGCTTCTGGAGTAAATGGCTCATCAGCTTCTCTCGCGAACACCGACGGCACCAAAGCCTCAAATGTGTTCACAACACCGCTTTCACAGCTTCGTGTGTCATTCGCTGGTAAAAAATATCTCGCCTACACCAAACCGTCTTCTGGGATAGATGGATATGCATTTATTGTTGATTCGACAGGCCACTTCTCGAGAATCGCTGGGCCCCGTAGCGGTCTTACCGCTCTCGCGAGCCCTTCTGGCGCGTGGGTACTCTTAAGTTACCCTCTCAACAACGACCTCCAAATGGAGCTCGTGAACACCTCAACAGGAGAGATTGTCTCTCTTCCGGTCGCGACTATCGCTGACAAGTGTGTATGGACGAATGATGAATCTTCTATTTATTGTGGCATCCCGACAAATGTTTCGAGTGATGCCTCGTATCCTGATGATTGGTATCAAGGGGCGTTCCAATTTTCAGACCGAATCTGGAAGATAGATGTTTCTGGCAGATTTGCTCAACTCACACTCGACTTTTCAAGTGCGACAAATGGAGTTTCTCTCGACGCTGTCGCTCTCTCGGTTGACCAAAATAATACCGAACTTGTTTTTATGAACAAAAACGACAACTCTCTTTGGGGCTATCAGCTCTAGAGATTACACCTTCTCACTTACACCTTCTTTTACTCCTCTCCTAACATAGAGCTCTTGTAGTGTGCCGACGATATTTGTTGTGATGAAGTAGAGCGCCACCGCTCCTGAGGTTGTGTACGAAATAACAGCAATAAGAAAGGGGAAGACATACTTTAATTGCATTCCCATCATCTGTTGGAATCCTGCCTGCATTCCGCTTCCGTCTCCTGATGGCTTCATGGTCCCCGAGAGGGCGAAATGTGCTTGAAGGAATTGTGTTACGCCAGCCAAAATCGCCAACAAAATACTTTTCCCTGCGACAGAAATTATTCCTAAAAATTCTAGAGAAATGGTGTGTGGAATTGGTGTTATCGCGTACAATCTCGCTGTGTTTATAACAGAAAATGGTTCATAGCAAAAAACCCAATAGAGTGCGAGGAGGACTGGAATTTGAATAAACACCGTTAGAATACTCGCGAAGGGATTCACTTTTGCATCTTTATATAAAGCGAGTGTTTCTATAGCTTCTTTTTCTTTATCGCCCTTGTGCTTTTCTTTTAATTCTTTTAATTTAGGTTCCAGGACTTTCATCGCGCGCTGTGTTCTGACTGCCGACAAAGAGAAGGGGAGGAGAATCAAACGAATGATGATAGTGATGAGAATAACCGCGACACCCACATCGCCTTTTGGAATAAAAGCGACAAGCGCTACGAGAGCGTTATATATCGGATTATAAAAAACGGCGTGAAAAAAAGCTGAAATCACAGGTGGTTGGATTAATTTTTATATTTTAGAAATAAGATCTATGAGTTCTTTTTCTATATCCTGATAGTGTACACCCTCTAGTTTAGAACGCGAAAAAACAATAAGCGATGGTGGTAATTTCTGTTTTTTGAGAGCTCCGATGATGCGCCGCTTTATTTTATGCCTGTCGACAGAGAGCTTGGCTACCTTTTTGGGCACCACAACAGCATATCCTGCCACCTCTTTAGAAACAGTGGCGGTAAAGTGGGTAGAAGAGAATCTGCGCCCTTTTAGTACGAGAGGGAATGTTGCTCGCGTCAGCCTATAACTGCGCTTAAACACGGGTTTAGACGGCTAAACTGGCCCTTCCTGCTCTTCGTCGCCCTTTTATAATCTTACGGCCAGAACTGGTTGCCTTTCGAGCAAGAAATCCATGCGTCGTTGCGCGCTTCTTTTTCTTTGGTTGGTAGGTTCTTTTTGGCATATTAAATAGGTGTTTATCCACACATAGTACCAGATTCTGCACAAAACACCATTTTGTCCTAGTTTTATGAAAAGAGTATACTCTGGGCACGATGGACAAGAGAAATTTACAGGAACTTTGGGAACATGTTTTGACTCAAGTTGAACTTTCTATATCTCCTGCGAATTTTAATACTTGGTTTTGTAACAGTTTCATTGTGAAGGTTACTGAAGATGGGGTAGTCCACATTGGTGTTCCAAGTCAGTTCTTCAAGGATTGGTATATGAAAAAGTTTCATACGCTCTTATTGAAAATCCTCCGTGACATTTCTTATGAGTTCAGAAACATTGAATACGCAATAGTGAAAGATGAGCGGAGAAAAGTTTTAAAAGAAACAAAGAAAGTTTCTGGCGCGATGGAGCTTCCGTTAAATGAATTTTATATTAATAAGAGCGATAACCTAAATCCGCGCTATACCTTCGATACTTTTGTTGTTGGGTCTTTCAACGAGCTTGCCTATACCGCTGCTCAAGCCGCACTCAAACGCCCTGGCATAACCTATAACCCACTTTTTATTTATGGAGATACTGGGAGAGGGAAGACGCATTTAATACAGGCGATTGGTAATCAATTTAAAAAACAGTTCAACAGCCAAAAAGTTTTTTATCTTACTTCTGAAAAGTTTGCTATTGATTATACGGACTCTGTTCAAGCCGGAACGGCGAATCGTTTTAAAGACAAATATCGTCAGTACGATCTTCTTATTATGGATGATGTGCAGTTTCTTTCTAAAAAAGAAAAGACCCAAGAGGAACTCTTTCATTTGTTCAATGCTTTATACGATACCAATAAGCAAATTATATTCTCATCTGATCGTTCTCCTGTCGCCATTCCAGATATCGCAGAGCGCTTAAAAGGGAGACTTGCTAGTGGAATGACAGTTGATATTAGTGAGCCAGACACTGAATCTCGTATGGCGATTATTCAAAAAAAGGCGGCATTACACGGGTTTATGCTCTCAAATGATGTTGTTGAGTATGTGGCGACCTCTATAACAGGATCTATTCGTGAACTTGAAGGGATGATAAATAATATTGTCTGCCACGCCCAAGCGAAAGGGTATGCGCCAGATATTGCTGAAGTGAGACAGTCGCTTCGATCCTTCACTCGTCCACAAAAAACAATTTCGATTAAAAATGTTGTGGATAAAGTTGCTGAATTTTATGGAATTGATGAAGAGAGTATTTATGAAAAGACGCGACGAAGGGAAGTGGTGCGTCCACGCCAGGTGATTATGTATCTTCTTCGAGAAGATTTTAATATTTCATATCCAACCATTGGTTCAAAACTTGGCGGACGCGATCATACAACCGTTATCCACTCTTGTGAAAAAATAAAGCGTGAAATAGTTGGGGATGCAGATCTATCTAAAGATATACAGAGTATAAGAGCCCTACTTGTATGATACCTTTCAACACACTATCAACAGGTTTAGGGTATAATGAAGAAAGAAAGAAGCTTGTATTTAATGGTTATTTTTTACTTCTCCACATATCAACACCCTTAATAGAAACATCATAAGAATTTTATGAATATTTCAATAAATAAAAAATTATTCTCAGAGGCTGTGCATATCGTCTCACGATTCTCTGATAAGAAAAATACAACACTTCCAGCACTCTCTTCTATTCTTATTATTGCGAGTGATGGGGAGATAAAAATGAGAGCTACAAACCTAGAAATAGGAGCGGATTTAAAAATTAATGGAAATATAAAAAGTGAAGGTGTTGTCGCTGTACCATCCTCGCTTTTACAACAAATAGCGAATTCTTTGTCAGGAGAAGGGGATATAACACTCGAACACACAGGAAATATTGTTTCGCTTACGAGCGGATCAGGAAAAAGTTCAATAAAAACAACACTATATGAAGACTTCCCATCAATTCCTTTCCCAGAAAATACAAAAGGAAGAATGGTTATACAGGGTGTAATTCTAAAAAATATATTCACTTCAGTGGCGTCATGTGCCTCTTTGTCTACTATTCGTCCAGAACTCGCTAGTGTGTATATGACGATAGAAGGAGGTGCTTTAACAGCTGTTGCTACAGATTCTTTCAGACTTGTGGAGAAAAAAGTTCCTCTTGTTAACAAAGGTACTCAAGGAAAATTCCTTATTCCTGCAAAAAATGCTCTTGAAATAGCACAAATCCTACCTGATGAAGAAATCATTGTGTCTTTTGACGAGCATCAATGCGCTTTTGTTAGTCCAAAAGGAATGTTCGTTTCGCGATTAACAAATGCAATCTATCCAGACTACAGACAAATCATTCCAAAAGAATCAGTGGCAGAAGCTGTGGTGTTACGAAAAGATTTTGAAACAGCTCTCAAACAAACAACCATCTTTTCTGACTCATTCCAAAAAATTCGTTTAGGTTTCGATCCAAAAAAGAATCAACTCTCTTTCTTTGCGAAGAATAATGATGTGGGAGAATCGTCCGAAACAATACAAGCGCGTATTTCTGGTGGTGCTATTGAATTATCTTTTAATCATAAATACCTAAACACCGCATTATCAATGTCATTAAATGATAGTATTTCTCTATCCTCAGCTGGAATTGGGCGACCACTTATAATCAAAGGGGTAGGGGACTCATCGTTGCTTTATCTCGTTTCCCCAATGAATCAGTAGGTGATTATTGGGTTGCTGCGGAAACAGGAACAGGAAGCATTACGCCACTAGTAAAAAGTTCTGGGTGTGAAGCATAATATGCTGACACACCGTACTCCCAATAAGCATATTGAGAATCTTGATCAGGATTTGTTAATGGAGCGCCTTGTGGATTATTTTTGTCAGTCCAATACAATAAATCATGCGGAAAAATATTTCCATTTCTATCAGGAACTTGCCAATTTCCCTGAAGCATCGGAGGTACTGAATTTGGAATAGTGTCTGCTTGTCCAAAATAAGTTTTTGGATATTTTGAAAGAGCATACACCATTGCTTCGTGCCACATTGGAGCGGCGATGAAACCAGCAATTGATTTAACCATCGGCGTGTTGTCGTTATTCCCCGCCCATACGCCAAGAGCAATAGATGGTGTATAGCCAACAACCCACGCATCTCGTGTGTCATCTGTCGTTCCAGTTTTTACCGCGACATCATATCCTGAAAAAGAGAGTGGGGAATTAAGAGGATATTCAGGAACACGCGCAGGAGCATCTGAAAGCATCCCTGAAACATCGCGCGCAATATTTGAAGACAGCACCGTAGATTGTTGTTGTACATATTTCTGAAGAATAGTGTTTTGAGAGTCATCAACTTCAAGTATTCCTGTTGGGGCGTTTTTTACTCCGTCATTTGCGAATACTGAATAAGCACCAACAAGATCAAGAAGACGGACTTCGCCACCTCCGAGGACAAGTGTGAGACCATACTGATTCGGATCTCCGAGAGTTGTGAGACCAAACGACTTTGCGAGATTTATGGCATTTTGTATACCGACAAGATATAAAACTTTAATAGCCGGGATGTTTATTGATTGTGCGAGTGCCGTCTCGAAGGTCATTGGACCACGGAATTTATTGTCGAAGTCACTTGGTGCATAACAAGGTGACTTATTATTTGTAACCGCTGATGGATTACATGCAGTTGAGAATTGAGTTGGGACATCAAAGACGACCGTGTCCCGCGTATAACCATTCATAAGAGCAAGAGAATACACAAAAGGCTTCATTGTTGATCCTGGTTGACGGAGAGAAAGTGCCGCATTGTATTGTCCATCGATATTTTTATCGAAGAAATCGCGAGAACCAACCATTGCCAATATTTGTCCGGTTGTCGGATCTATCGCTACAAGAGAAGCGTTTGATGCTTTAAAATCCTTTTCATTTTGTAGCGCGTATTGATTTACAATCGACTCAGCTTTTACCTCTAAATCAGCGTCAAGTGTGGTGGTAACTTTGAGTCCAGAAATAAGTGCCTGCTCCCCATATTTTTGTTCAAGCTGGTCAAGAATATAAAAAACAAAATGTGGTGCGATAATGCCGTTTTTACTCGATGGAGCAAAAGAAACATTTTCAGAAGTCGCAGAAGCATATTCGGTGTCATTTATAAAGCCAAGGGTATGCATTCGTTCCAATACCAAATTTTTTCTCGCGTCCAACGCATCTCGGTGCGATCCATATGGGGAATAGTAGCTCGGTGCTTGAATCATTGCGGCGAGATAAGCCGATTGTGCTAGAGAGAGATCTTTTGAAGAAATACCAAAATACGCTTCTGATGCAGCTTCTATCCCGTACAATGTCCCACCAAAAGGAATATTATTCAAATATGTTTCGAGGATCTGATCCTTTGAATAGACTTGTTCAAGCTTTATTGCCAAAATCCATTCGCGCACCTTTCTTGTTATGCTTTTTTCACTAGTGAGAAGGGTGTTTTTTACAACCTGCTGGGTGATCGTTGACCCTCCTTGAGAAGCAGAACCACCAAAAGCGTCGACGAATATCGCTCGAATAATGGAAGTTAGACGAATGCCACCATGTTGATAAAAACTAGAATCCTCGATAGCTATAGCTGCTTGTATAGCGTTTGGTGATATGTCGGATAGTTTAACCACATCGCGGCGTGCGTCACGATTGTAGTCATAAAGAAGTACCTGACCGGTACGATCGTAAATCTTTGTAGACTGCGCCACTTGTCTATTAGTAAATGAGCTAATGTCTGGGGTAGGGGTAGTGGCAATAAAAATAATGCCAATTCCAGCAAAAAAGAATATAAGACCAAAAACAATAAGTCCGAATCGAATAAGGATATTTCTTTGTTTTAAACCACGACGAGAAACCATTCTTTAAATAATAACACGAGCGCTCCTTTTTTTAACGGAGCGCTCGTGTTATATGAATTAATTAAAACTCATCCTCATCCTCTAAACCTTCAATTCGTGGGCCATCCTCCTCCTCTTCAATTTCTTCACCATCTATCAATTCATCTTCATCATCAAAACTAGGCATATGTGTATGTTATGGGTTAACCCCACACAGGGGCTGATACATTTAAGCAAAATAGATTTTTTCTGCAAGTGCCTTTATTTTTTACCTGTGGATTGTATTAAAAAACCTGTGGCGAGCGCGGTAATACCAATAGCGATGGCGTCGAGCTCATCATCAAGGCGTTTCTTTTTCGGTAAATTAAGAAGGAGGGGAACCATTCTCTCAATCGATTTTTTGTCTGCGCCGCCATGGCCGGTAACGGCTAATTTTATTTGTTGAGGTGAAAATTCAATAACCGGAATCGATTGTATACCCGCTGCGGCAAGGATCGCGCCGCGCGCCTCAGCGACTTTGAGCGCCGTCTTTTTATTAATACTAAAAAACAATGTTTCAATCGCCAATATATCAGGAGCGTATTTTTTAATCGCCGCAGAAACAGCTTGTGAGATTGTAGCGAGCCGTTCAGAGCTCACACCCTTGTCTGGCACTATACAATCGCTCCAAACAAGTGTCGGTCGTGAAGAATTACCTTCAACGATCGCAATGCCCATACGATCATACCCAGGGTCAATCGCCACTATTCTCATAGCCTGTGGCATTGGTAAAAACTCCCTGCACATCTTCGTGCTCATCGAGCACTTCTATAAGAGCGACTAGTTTTTCTTCATCAGCACCTGATATCTCAAGAGTGGTGGTAGGAACATAAGAATCACCAGTTTTGGTAAATGCCCACTGTGCTGACCCTGGAGGAGCGATTTCAGTTCCGTGGGTAACCAGAAGATGTTTCAATTCTTGTGTGGTGCGATTTTTATTATCCGTCATCGCATCGATAAGAATGGCGACACCGGCCGGGCCGTAGGTTTCATAAAGATTGTGAGCTAACTCACCAGAATCTTTTGAAACACCTTTCGCAACAGCGCGTTCGATATTGTCTTTTGGCATATTCGCCGCCTTCGCTTTATTTATCGCAGAAGCGAGAGACGGGTCAGAAACATTTCCTTGTGATCTTTTCGATTCAAAGGCAATCAGACGCGCGTGGCGCGCGAAGATTCTGCTTTTAGCAGCATCTGTCACCGACTTCTGATGTTTAATTTGTGACCATTTACTGTGTCCGGACATAATTAAAATAAATTAGATTTTTCGCCAAGGTATTCGCGGCCTTTTTGGGTCAGTATGCGACCACGCGGTGAGCGTTCGATAAAGCCAAGGCGGAGTAAATACGGTTCGTAGACATATTCGACCGTGTCAGAATCTTCGTGAAGCCCCGCGGCGAGCGCGCGAACGCCAGCGGGGCCACCATGAAAACTCTTTTTGAGAGTTTCGAGATAGCGGCGATCATCTTTCGTCAGGCCAAACTCATCGATACCGAAAAGTTCACACGCTTCATCACAAAGTTCTGGAGAAATCTTTTGTTCTTTTACCTCAGAGAAGTCACGAATGCGCTTTAGAAGAGAATTGGCGACGCGCGGTGTCGCGCGGCTTCTCTTCGCTATACTTTTTATTACCCCATCAGACACCGAGAGTTTCAGTAGGTGAGCAGAGCGGCGAATAATATCCTGCAAATCTTCATCAGTATAAAAATCGAGTTGGAAGGTGCCGCCGCCAAAACGGGAGCGAAGAGGTCCAGAAAGTTCGGCAACGCGCGTGGTCGCGCCAACAAGAGTGAATGGTGGAAGAGCGAGCTCGACTGTGCGCGCCGACGGGCCTTTCCCAAGCACGATATCGAGATGTCCCGATTCAAGCGCTGGATACAGCAATTCTTCTATTTTCCGAGACAACCGATGAATTTCATCAATAAAAAGAACGGTGTTCGGCTCGAGGTTGGTCAATATGGCGGCGAGATCTCCTGCGCGCTCAATAGCGACTCCGGAAGTGCTCTTAAGCGGCGATTCAAGCGTCGCAGCGACCAAATAGGCGAGCGTCGTCTTCCCGACGCCTGGCGGGCCGTAGAAAAGAATGTGTTCGGGCATCCCTCCACGCTTCTTCGCAGCATCAATCGAGATGCTCACATTCGCTTTAACCTGCTTTTGTCCGACATATTCGTCCCACCGGCTCGGGCGTAGCGCGGCGTCAAGAGAAGTAGACAAATCATCGGAGAGCTTCGGAGCTATTGACATAAAAATAATACGATGCTAACATTCTAGCATAGATTTTTGATCCTGTTCATACTCCTCTAGGCAAGGGCTTGACGGCTTTTGGCGTTTCCCCAAGGATTCTCTGGTCCGCTACTTCGGTAGTGATGCTGTGGATCTCCTCAGGTGCTACGCCTTCGCCCGCCATTGGCGGGATTTTGCCTTGAGGATTCTGGACGGGATTTGTTCTTTTGCAAAATCAATCACAAAAAGAAAGGAGAAGAAAAGTGGAGCAAACAGAACGGGAGAAAGAGATCGTCAAGAAACTCAGCGAGATGCACAAAAACCACACAACAGACCCTTGGATTTTGTGCGCGGTGGCATTCCATGAATTTGATCCTCAACATACGTACATTGCGGAGTACACCGTACTACAACTACAAGAAGAGCTGTTTGAGATATGCCACACCCGCGGGGACAAGTGGACGCGGTAAAACAGGTTAGGCTAGGAGATGATTTTGTCTCCTAGCCTTTCTTTTTACCTTGGCAGATCGACAGTACCAGCGACTTCGGAGAGGGAGGTGGCGCCGGCGAGGGCTTTGAGAATGCCGTCTTGTGCCATGGTGAGATAGCCTTGTTTTGTTACCAATTTTGCAATTTCATTTTCTGGTGGATTGTCGCGGAGAAAGTTCGCGAGCTCGTCATCCATAAAAATAGCTTCATAGAGACCGACGCGACCTTTGTATCCCGTCTCATCTTCATTCGCTGGCGAAGGCTCCCAAACCGTTTCTATTTTTTCTGGAATCAAACTTTTATCAGTAATTGTTTCAAAGACTTTTCCAATCATTTTTTTCTCATCATCGGTGAGTGGGCGTTCTTTTTTCTTTTCTGGGTCGAGCTTTCTTAAAAGGCGTTGTGCCATCGAGACGGTTACCGAAGAACCAAATGATTTTGGGTCTGCGCCGAGGTCGACGAGGCGCGGGAAGGTGCCAGCCGCATTGTTGGTGTGAAGGGTAGAGAAGACGAAGTGGCCTGTGAGCGCCGCTTGGATAGCGATATTCGCCGTCTCTCCATCGCGGATTTCGCCAACCATGATGATGTCTGGGTCTTGGCGCACAATCGAGCGAAGCCCTTCGGCAAAAGTATATTTCCCATCAACCACTTGTGTCTGGACAATGCCGTCGAGGTGATATTCAACCGGGTCTTCAATAGTAATTATTTTTATTTCTGGCGTATGGATTTCGCGTAAGAAAGAATAAAGAGTGGTCGTTTTACCAGAGCCGGTTGGGCCGGTGGTGAGGAGCATGCCGTTTGGTCTTCTAATTTCTGCTTCGAGTCGCGCGAGCAGCTTCGGGTGAATGCCGAGCTCTTTATACGAAACTTTTGTCGCTTCAGGGTCGAGAATACGCATCACGATTGACTCGCCATAATTGCCAGGGATAAACGAAACACGAATTTCAATCTGATTATTTCCTCGTACAATACTAAAACGCCCGTCTTGTGCGCGATTCGTCACATTCAATTTCATTCCTGAGAGTAACTTGATGCGCGAATTGAGCTGATGGTAGGTCGCTGGGTCAAATAAATAAGTATCCGAGAGAATACCATCAACACGAAGTCGCAGAAGTGTTTTGTCCTCGCTTGGTTCGAAGTGAATGTCTGACGAACGAAGAGCGAACGCACCAGCGAAGATTGTTTCAAGTGTGTGAGAAATTCTATCGAGCGATTTTAATGCTGTTATTGAATCGAGATCCTGTTTCAATGCACTTTTCGTTTTTATTTCGTCAGTGATTTTCTTAAGGGTTTCTGGTGCAAGGGTGAAGACACCCACTTTTGATTCTGTTGAAAACAACAAGTCTTTATATCGAGCAAATGCTTTGTCTAAACTTTTTTTTGAAACAAGGAATTCATTTAGCGTAAATTCGCGTGCGACCAGACCATCTTTCAATTTTAATAGTGCTGGATTATTTGGATTATGAACGGCGAGAGAGATTGTCTTTGCATTTTTAGCAAAAGCGACCGCTTCAGCTGCGCGCGCCTCTTCTTCTGGAATAACACGTAGAGCTTCGTTGTCTATTTCTTGGGATGACAAATCAACATAGGCAATGCCATATTTTTGAGAAAGAATTTGTGCGACATCCTCCTCTTCGCGCTCACGGATAGAAGAAATCTCTTCTTCAGTATGTTTTGAATCAAAAAGTGCGTCCATATCAATAATAATACACGGATACAGCGGCTCGATAAGTGCGATTTGACAATAGTGTTGATTTAAGTATTATTAATTTTGGAAACAGAAGGGGTAATCTGATGAAAATTGTAAAGATTCTCTGTGTTCTTTTCTTCTGTATTTGTGCGTTCGCCGCGAGCGCGTAGCAGTCGTGCATAACGATAAACGGCGTTCCGTACTGTCCGCAGCGGGCACAACAGGTACCCGCTATGCAACCGGTCGTTGTGCCTCAGCCAATATGTCCTCTTGGGACGCAGTCTGTAATGACTCAGTACGGGCTTGTGTGCGCCAATATGTACTCACTATACGGACCACAGTACTTTATGCCTGTCGTCGTGGGGCGCCGTGCAGTTTTTGTATCGATACAGTTTGGCGGAGGGTATGGCCAGGTCTGTATAGGCAGAAGGTTTTGCATTCAGTAATACCGTGCGCCCTTCTTTCGTAGGAGGGCGCATTTCTCTTTTCGGCTGTACAATAAAGGGAATGGAAACGAAGGTCCAAAATCTTGAAGAAATGCACGCAGAAGCAACGCGTTTTCTGGGCGGATTACATAAAAAAGAAGACGGTGCGATGCTGATAACTCTCTCTGGCGAACTCGGAGCGGGGAAGACCGCTTTTGTAAAAATGATCGCGCAGGAGCTCGGCGTCGATGACTTGGTAACCAGCCCAACGTTCGTTCTCGAGAAGATTTATTCACTTGGAGGTCCGACCTCCAAGTTCGCGCAGTTCGCGCGTCTTATTCACATAGATGCGTATCGTCTCGAAGATGGAAAAGATTTGTCAGCTATAGGCTTTGATGAAATTTTACAAGATCCAGATAATCTTATTTTTCTCGAATGGCCAGAAAAAGTTGAGAATAATCTGCCCAAAACCGCCCACAAGATTTCTATAAAAGTTCTTTCTGACGATTCTCGTCTCATTTCTTATGACTAAAGAATTACAAAAGAAAATAGTGCTCCTTGATACGCATGCGATAATCCATCGCGCTTATCACGCCTTACCGCAGGATTTTACGGGCCCAAATGGTGCCCCAACCGGCGCTTTGTACGGTCTTGTTTCGATGCTTTTAAAAATAATCACCGATCTCTCTCCTGATTATATCGTCGCGTGCTACGACCTGCCGAAGCCAACCATCCGTCACGAAGCGTATGCTGACTATAAGGGTACACGCACAAAAACAGATGATGCGTTGTCACTCCAGATTCAAGAATCGCGCAAAATCTTTGAAGTTTTTTCGATTCCACTGTATGAAAAAGAAGGTTTTGAGGCAGACGATCTGCTTGGCACCATTGCTTTTAAATTAAAAGAAGATAAAAATACACAAGTCATTATTGCTTCGGGCGATATGGATACGCTCCAGCTCGTCGAAGGTAAAAAAGTGTGTGTTTACACGCTAAAAAAGGGCATACACGACACTATTTTGTATGATGAAAAAGCGGTAGAAGCGCGATTTAATTTCTCACCGACGCTTATTCCTGATTGGAAAGGCCTCCGTGGTGACCCCTCTGACAACATAAAAGGTATCCCCGGCATTGGAGAAAAGACGGCCACTGAACTCATAACCAATTTCGGTTCAATTGAGAAAATATATACTGTCCTTAAAAAAGGAGATGATGCATTTATAAAAAAAGGAATTAAAACGCGTATCATCACTCTCTTAAAAGAACACGAAGAAGATGCGCGATTTTCAAAATCGCTCGCGACGATTCGGCTCGACGCGCCGATCGCATTTCATTTGCCCGAACACTCGTGGCGCGAGTCGGTTCATATAGAAAAAGTTTTTAACATTTTTGATGAATTTGGATTTAGATCGCTTCGAGAGCGAGCGCGCACAACGCTTGGTGTTCGTGAGCGAGAAGATTTTGTCGAGCCAGAACCAGAAATGGTAGACGCTACTCATTTTTCTGAAGCGCAGATTATGCTCTGGCTTATTTCTTCAGAATTTACGAACCCTTCGCTTGATGACATTCTCGCTTTTACCAAAGAGCGCACCTTTGATCCAGCTTATAAAGAACTTTTTAAACAAATATCAGAAGAAGGGGAGATGCTCGAGGTATACGAAAAAATAGAAAAGCCGCTCATACCGATCGTGCGAGCGATGACCATTTGTGGCATTTCTGTCGATCCGGAAGTTTTAAAAGATTTGTCAAAAAAATATGGCGCAGAACTCGAGCGCCTCGAAAAAGAAATTTATAAAATCGCTGGTCACGAATTTAATATTAATTCGCCACAACAACTCGGCGTGGTGCTCTTCGATGAATTAAAAATAATTCCCGAACGGCAGAAAAAGACGGCGGGTGGTGCGCGCTCAACGCGCGAGAGCGAGCTCGAAAAAATTCGTGAAGCAAACCCTATTGTCCCAGCAATTCTTGATTACCGAGAATTGAAGAAACTCCTCTCCACCTATATTGAAAATCTCCAACATTTACTTGATGAAAATGGTCGTCTCCACGCAGAATTTATACAGACCGGTACAACAACAGGGCGCCTCACTTCACAAAATCCAAACCTTCAAAACATCCCGATCCAATCAGAGCGCGGGCAGGCAATACGACACGCTTTTGTCGCATCTGAAGGATATAAACTCGTATCGCTAGATTATTCACAAATAGAACTACGAATCGCAGCGATTCTTTCGGGTGATGAAAACTTGTGCGAAATATTTCGTGCCAGTCGCGATGTTCACACTGAAGTTGCTGCACGCGTATTTCATGTGTCGTCAGAACAAGTAGATGCTGAGATGCGTCGAAGAGCCAAGGTAATTAACTTCGGTATTCTTTATGGAATGGGCATAAACGCACTTCGCGCGCAGTTAAAGACTACTACTGCAGAGGCGCATACCTTCTATGAAGAATACTTTGAACAATTTAAAACGCTGTCAGACTATCTCGAGAGCACTAAAGGCTTTGCGCGTAAAAATGGCTATACCGAAACGCTTTTTGGTCGTCGTCGCCAATTCCCGGAGATGAAATCAACTCTTCCTTATGTGCGCGCTCAAGCAGAGCGAATGGCGATTAATGCGCCGATACAAGGAACCCAAGCAGACATCATTAAGCTCGCGATGGTACGCGTACACGAAATGCTGGAGAAAAAATATAAAAAGAGCGACGCGAATCTTCTCCTTACTGTGCACGACGAATTGGTATATGAAGTCCGCGACGCGCTTGTAGAAGAAATCAGTGATGAAATTAAAAAAATTATGGAATCCATTTTACCTCTTGAAGAAACGCGTGGCGTCCCGCTTATCACAACGATGAAAAAGGGCCCGAACTGGGGCTCAATGGAAACAGTATGATCTATTTATTTTACGGAACCGACACAGAAAAAGTTCGAAAAAATGCTTTTGAATGGATTGCTGCCGCGCGCGCGAAAGAGCCGAACCTCGCATACGCGCACATTTCTGGCGCTGAATTAACCTCCAACACAATCGAAGACGCGGCTTCTTCTGGAGGGCTTTTTGTGAAGCGGCTTCTTATATTAATCGACGATCCTTTTCAAGAAGAAGATTCGGCAGAAATTATTGAGAAAAATATGAATGCGCTCGCTGATTCAGATAATGCGATTATTATTCTCGCGCCGAAACTCACTGCAGCAAAAGCGAAAAAAATTAGTGCGAAAGCGAAGAAGGTGTATGTGCATGATATAAAAACTGCTACTGGGAAAAACGAGCGCGGATTTAATTCAAATCTCGTGAACGCGCTCGCTGCGAGGAATCGCGAAAAGCTCTGGCTCGAGATTAACCGCGCGCTTCGAGAAGGTGATGCGGCTGAGATGCTGCATGGGCTGCTCCATTGGAAAGCACGCGATTTGATGGAGAAGGGGAGTCGAGCATGGACTCAAAATGAATCGCGCCAGTTATCACTTGATCTCATCGCCCTTTTGCAAAAGTCGCGTAGTAGCGACGGGCTCGAATTAGCCGAATCGCTCGAAAAATTCGCACTATCGATTTGAGGTATATAATTCAAAAACATGAAAAAATACGAGCAAGAGATAAGGAAATATCTAAAAGAACGGAAATGGGATAATTTGCGTCCAGCAGATCTCGCAAAATCTATATCGATAGAATCAGCTGAATTGCTCGAACTTTTCCAGTGGGAGAATAAAAGTCTTGAAGAAATTAAAAAAGATAAAGAAAAAGTTGAGGCAATTAAGAAAGAATTAGCAGACGTGCTTCTTTATTGTTTTGACATGAGTGTTCTTTTGAAACTTGATACCGGAAAAATTATTTTAGAAAAACTTAAAAAAGTAAAAGAAAAATACCCAGCACATTTATTCAAAAATAGAGACAAAAATGTTGATGCAGGTTCAGAAGAAATTTATTGGAAAATCAAAAAAGAACACAGAATGAAAGGTAAATAATTTGTGCGCCCAGGTGGACTCGAACCACCGACCAACGGCTTAAAAGACCGCTGCTCTACCAGCTGAGCTATGGGCGCGTATTCGTAATTTACCTCTTATTTATGATTTTTTCTAGTAGCTAAATGCATCTACCGTTTTTCCACTCGCGTCGAGCAGTTTTACCAATTCATTTTTTGTTCGCCATATCGAGTTGGTATGGCCTAAATAAACTCGCCAGACAGTACCTTCAAAATCAGCATCTTTTTGGTGTGTGGTTAAACAGCCGTTGTAGTTCAAATAATTTGCCACAAAACTTTGGCAGGCGCTCGTGATGCCGACCGGCGGAGTGAGAGCGGTCTGGCATCTATTTAATTTATTAACATACTCAATACAGACACTGTCGCGAATATAATAATTGCCATAGTTCGCGAGAAGTTCGTCTGATGGAGAAGGGCACACTTGTGGCAGCACCGGATAAAAATTCTGGAATGAGCTAAAGTAGCCGATGCACTTATTCTCTTTAAACGAGGCGCCGATGGGCGATCGCCCAGAAATAAGAATGGCCTTTTCTCCGGGAGTTAACACAATGTCCTGTGCCTCATTTATCACTCCAGAAGTTGGTGTCTCTGTTCCTTTTGGGATAACTGCTCCATTTCCCGTAGCGCCGCTGGTAATCGTCCAGCCAGTAATATCTACTGGAACATTCGCTGTGTCTGAAACAGATAATTCAACATATTCATTTGAAGGTTCTGAAGACCCCGCGCCAGAAACAGATTCGCTCATCATCACGATCCCACGATAAATCGAAGGAGACCCGTAAAGTGCGCCGCCGACAAGAGACGGGACATTTGTGCTAGAACCATTTTGGACACTCCAACTACTCCCGCCGATACTAAATGGGGCAATAGGGAAACTTAAGTAAGTGCCGGTCCCAAGAGATTTTGGCAACGATAATGTCGGGCCCGTAAAAGCGATTGGATGTTTCGGACCGCCGATAATAACCCATATAACAAATATGAATGCGAATATGCCGATAAAAAACCACGCATCGTGCTCCATACAGGTATAGTAGCAGAGAGAAAGGTCTTTACAATAAAAAGTGAGCAGGGTAGCTTAACTACGGAAGTGATCTTTTAACGGGGAGGGGAATAAATGAGAAATGGAAGAGCCTATCCGAAAGGATATCGGTACATTCCGATCGAAAGCCAAATAAGCACACTCTCTAATCTGTTTGGCGTAGACGATCGACCTGCACTCGGTTATTCAAAAAACACGGGGCGCCCCCCGTCGGATGGATTGTTTGCTGTGTTGAGGAGTGGAGCGTTTTCTCCTTCCTCTCATCATTTTGCAGAAATTTATCAAAACGTTTGCAAGTCTGTCGCAAGAGAGATAGGAGTCAAGGTTTTAGGAACGAGCATCTCATCTTTTATCAGATTTGCACACACAAGAAACACGCTCGAAGAAATCGCTGAGATTCAGAATGGCAGCGACATTCTGATAATCAGTGCCCAACTTGGTCTCGAGCGCTGTGGCCAGTCGGTGGATTACGCCAGGAAAGATTGCTCGATAAGCCGGCGCGGCGAATTCTGTCTCGGCACCTTGGAACTACTCTCGATCGCCATAACTCATCCGCATCGCTTTTCAGATAACGAAGGGCTTGGTGTTGATTGTGCTGGCGATTCAGCAGACAAGCACGGATTCCCAGCATCTCCGGTATTAAGACCTTTAGGGAACGGAGATCTTGTATTGTCGTCATGCTTTTCAGATGGGACGAGTGATATTTACGGGGTTCCAACTGGTTTTTTCTCTCCGGCGGCACAACGCTCGGTTGAACTTAAAAGGAAAGGCAGGTTACCAAAACTCGCCTTCGCTGTATGAACAAGAATTTATAGGCAGTCACTTTATGTGGCTGCCTATTTTCTTATTTTCCGCAACAATAGTGTGTCTTGATAATTGTCATCTTGTACGTTAATTTGCAGGAGGACAGAAGCTCTTTAGGAGGCGAAATGAATACTATCAGAACGCAGATCAAAAATCTCGCAGAGATTTTTGACTTAGATCCGCGTCCGGCACGTGCTTTCGCGATGGAGTTGCCGGATATTCCAGATGGCGCAGAGGCGTGGGTCGCGCGTCCAGCGATTGAGGCGTTGCAGAGGAACTACTTTCCTCAAATAAACGACCCGGACAAAATGCACTGTCGGGGCATCGAGCTTGTATTGTCGAAGATCCAGGAACACCGGGAGCTTCATAATCAATTCCACTCTCGACTCGAGAGAGTAATAAAACCGAACCAGTTGCGAATTCATTCGCGCACGGTGCCATTTTTGGATCAAATCGCACAGGCTCAAAAAGGTGACATCCAAATCATCGCGGTTCAACTCGGGCGACTCTATTGTGAAGAATCCGTTTCAGATGCTCGGTTGAGTTTTTTCGAAAACGAATTCGGTCTGGACAGCATAACAGTGGGTTCTGTCATACTGACTCATCCTAGGAGATTCATTAACATGGATGATCGGTATGTTTTCTGCGCCGGAGAAGAGTGCTGTGGTGAGCATATAGAATTCAAAAATTGCCCGTCGTTTGACCAGTTTCTTTCCCGTAGTGGGGGGGGGATCAGCTGTATCAGTTACGGTTATGGCGGCATCCACTACAAAAGTTCTTTCTATGGGGCGGCCTCGGGATTTGTCCCGGAATTGCGCGCGACAAAAGGTAAGCGCGTAAGATCTTGGAAGATTCCTATCCCTATGCGTACACAACCCGTTTTCGCTTAAAAACAGGGCTATCTAAATCAGATAGCCCTGTTGTTTTTTAATTTTTCTAATTCTTCCCGTACGACAGTTGCATCGCTCCAGGGAGTTTTAGAACCATGAGAACCCATTATAAAAGGGTCAGTGCCTTTGCCAGAAATCAAAACAGCGTCGCCAGAGCGCGCCGCGCGAAGCGCGGCGTGTATCGCTTCTCTTCTATCCATAATAATTTCTGGCACGCGAGACATTCCGCCCGCTATATCATTAATAATTTTTTCTGGATCTTCGTCATATGGATCTTCATTGGTGAGAATAACTTTTCCGCAACACTCGTCCGCAATTTTGCCCATCTCTGGCCTTTTCCAAGAATCGCGTCCTCCGCCGGTGCTGCCAAGCACACAGATCTTTTTGTGATTTGCGAACGCGCCATACAGAGCCTGAAGTGAATCGGGTGTGTGTGCATAATCAACAACGGCGATAAAATCTTGACCCATATCAATTCGCTCCACACGACCACGCACCACAGGAAGATTTTTTAATGCCGCTGACGCTGCCGAGAGAGAAATACCAAATGCCTCGCAGAGTTTTATTGTCGCGAGCGCATTCATCGCATTAAAAACGCCTGGGATCGGCAGTGAGAAATGAGTATCGGCATAATCAAATGCAATACTGCTATCATCGCTCGAAACATTTTTAAGTTCCTGCTTGCTAAACCCGATTGCTTTTGAAACTTTTGAAGAAAGAAATTCGCGGCTTTCGAGGGCATCTTCATTCGCGACGAGAATTTTAGAATGTTTTGGAGAGTTCGCGAGTGTTTCAACTATTTTTCTTTTTGCGGCAACATACTTTTCAAATGAGCCGTGGCTCTCAATGTGCTCACGCTGGATGTTTGTCACAATAAGTCCATCAAGATACAAAAATAAATTGCGATATTGCAAGACACTTTCAGAAGTCACTTCAATCACCATGTGCGTACAGCCAGCCTTCAAAGCGCGACGCATAAATGCTTGTGCGAAGCCGCGCCCTTGGAGCGTCATTTTGTACAAATTTTGTTCAGAATTATCTTCAATAGCGAAGCGAATGGTAGAAATAAGCGCTGTTTTGTATCCCGCTTTTCGCAATACGGCAAAAAGCATTTCAGCCGTTGTCGATTTTCCTTTTGTTCCTGTAACACCGATAACGGTGAGCTTTTTAGCAGGGAAGCCATAAGCGAATGCCATAACATAAGCGAGAACGCAGTGGTACGCTGGCAAAAGTGGACGAACGATGCTTTTTGGGAGAATCTTTTTTAAAATCTTGACGACAATATTTATAAATTTGTACATAAATAATTTTTAATTACCTGAAGAAAGTGCTGCTTTGAGGCGTTTATCTTTACCGACCTGATCATCGGGGATCGCTTGGAGCGCTTTACGCGCTTCGCGCTCGGTGTAACCAAGCGCGACAAGCGTGTCGAACACTTCATTGTCCGCAGAGTCGTGTGCGTGCGCGCCAACCTTCTCTGCGAGCTCTATCAGCATTTTTTCTGCACTCTTTTTCCCGAGCCCAACTACCTTTGTTAAGTACTGGAGATCTCTTTTACCAATCGCTCCCTCAAGCGCTTCGCGCGGGGAGCGGCGCATAATACTAAGCGCAGTCTTAGGTCCAATGCCAGAAACAGAAATAATAAGTTCGAAGAAGTCGCGCTCGTTGGCGTCGATGAATCCATAAAGATCAACACCGTCCTGCTTCACAGCCAGATGCGTCGCGAGAGTCGCTTCTGTACCCACTTCAATTTTTTGTGGATTCGCGAGATAGACCTCGATACCGAAGCCGGCGACTTCAACAATAGCGCTTGTTATCTCGGCTGAGAGTACCTTGCCGCGTATTTGCCTGATCATCCATCTATCATACCGCCATTTGCATTTTTTGCGTAAAACTTGTACGATGCATCCATCAACTAATTTATGGCAATAACCAAATCGGCAAAAAGAGCAATTCGATCTTCTGACAAGAAGCGTGTTTTTAATCTCCGACGCAAGAATGCGCTTACGGACACTACAAAAGCAATCACCAAGGCGCTCACAACGAAAGATGTTAAGGGGGCAGAGAAGCTTCTCTCAGGAGCCTATAAAGCAATCGACAAAGCCTGCAAAAACGGCGTTATTAAGAAAAATACAGCAAGTCGCAAAAAGTCGCGCCTCGCCCTCGCGATTAAAAAGGCAAAAGGTTAATTGGTGCTCCTGCCAGGAATCGAACCTGGATTTCTTCCTTCGCAGGGAAGTGTCCTATCCGTTGAACGACAGGAGCGTAGTGAGGAAATGCGACTGCACGTCCTTGTGTAGGCGGATTCTCCGAACGAGCTCATGTATGCCTACATACAGGAGCAATAAATAAAGGTATATCAGAAACCGAGCCAAGCCGCCACTAGATCAGAGAAGGTGTGCGGATGTTCCTTCTCGTCAACACTCTTAAGAAAGTGGAGATACACCACATCCGCATCAACACCCTCAAGCGGGATTATTAGGTGTGGCGAGAGCCAAGTATTATTTTTAATAGAAAGAAGAGGAGGGAATTCACCCTCGATATCTTCGAGAACAGAAAAAGAAATCATCTTTTCAAAAGGGTGCAATTCTTCGCCAATCATAATTCCTTTATCTATCAACTTGAAACGGTGGAGTGGAGGGTGTTTGGCAGCGTGAATGGCGATAACTAGAGCGGCGACAACCACAAGAACGGCAGGCAGATATTGGGCAAAAAGAACGAGTGCTATGGTAATCGCTATAGCGATAATCCATAAAGCGACATACCAATCGGTGCTTTTTGGGTTGTGATCATATTCTCGTCCCTCCCATTCAACAATTTCATCTCGTGGCATACCACAAGTATATCACTCAACTCTATTGCGAAGCGGGGCATATGGATATATAAGTGACTTATTGTACATAATTAAAATAAAATGATTCCCACAAAAGTATTTTTAACAAAAGGAGTTGGCGTTCATAAAGATAAGCTCGCGAGTTTCGAATTCGCCCTACGGAATGCGGGTATAGAGAAATGTAATCTCGTGTATGTTTCAAGTATCTTTCCACCAAAAGCGAAGATTATTTCAAAAGAGAAGGGCATTCAAGAATTGAATGCGGGGCAGATCACTTTTTGTGTAATGTCGCGAAATGAGACGAATGAGCCGAGTCGTAGAGTCTCATCTTCAGTTGGGCTCGCTATGCCGAGCGACAATACGCACTATGGCTACCTATCTGAGCACCACTCTTTTGGTGAAAAGGGAGAAGTCGCTGGAGAATATGCAGAAGACCTCGCGGCGACGATGCTCGCGACGACGCTGGGCGTAGAGTTTAACGCTGACTCGGCGTGGAGCGAACGCGAACAAGTCTATAAACAATCTGGGCATATCTTCAAGACGACCAACATCACTGCCTCTGCAGAAGGGGATAAGGACGGCCACTGGACAACCGTCATTTCTGCCGCGGTTCTCTTGCCATAAGTTATTCGGCATAAAGCTTGACATAAGCGATTATTCGCGTATATTTATGCTTGGAAACAGGGTCTTTTTGAAAGGGGCATGAAATGGTCGAATTAAGGAATTGGAAATTCGCGAGCCTAGTTTTCTTTGGGCAGGTTGGCGTGTTTGTTGCTGCATACTCTGTCTACCAAAATGTTTTGTGTGCTCTTACTGACACATTTCTCTTTGCGGCGTTCATTACTATTTGGATGAAAGTCCGCAGGCCGAGAGAAGTACAGAAGCGTATGTGTTCAAGCTGTGCCGCTTTTGCCGTATTTCCTGCGCTTGTGCACTTGCGATTCCAGCAAGAAACAGAAAGCGTCATACCACTCCTGCTCTTATTTCTGCTTCCAGCTATAGGGGCCGCAGGAGTTTCAGCCGGCAGTTTTCGGAATTCTCCCAGAAAGTGGTTGTTGAACTTTCTCGCTGATCTCCCGCTTGGCATCGGCTTCATCGCCGGCGGGGTGATTCTCTCCTGTCAGAAATGGCAGAAGAGAGCAGCAGCAGTCTGATCTTTCTTAAAAAAAATAGCAAAAGCGCGTCTCGCAAGAGACGCGCTTTCTTTTTAAATATACTGCGGAAGGGGTGGGACTCGAACCCACAAGGGCTTTTGGCCCGCCAGTTTTCAAGACTGGTTCCTTACCATTCGGAGCACCCTTCCATTTCTACTTTTGCAGTGTAGCGCTAAGCCAACTTTTTTCCAAATAATGCTTTTCTGCATGGCAATTTGGGCAAAGTAATTCCAAATTGCTTAATTCATTGTGATTTCTGTTTTTATCTTTGTGATGAACATTCAGAATTTCTTTTTTGTTATAGCCACACATCTCACATTTTTCTCCCCGTAAAGCAAAAAGTCGTAACTTAAGCGAACGCTGATCCTTAACTTTATCTTTCGGGCGCCCAATTTTATAACGAATTCCTGCTCGATGTATATTTGCACAACGCCTGCTACACGTTTTTGCATTCATTCTTGCGAGAATCGGCGTCCCACAGACAGCACACGGCGTCTCTTTTCTATTGGCAATTCCATAGCATTCCTTACCACAAAAAACTCGACCACGCTTTATTTCAGTTGGGCGTCTATAAATTGGCTTAGCACAAACTCCGCACTTAACATTTGGATTTCTTTTATAATTATCCACTCACATATTATACCACTAACACAATAACCTTAATTACACCGATTCTGATGAATGGTGAATATGTGTGTGCTCTGAGTGATTTTTAGAAATATCTTTTCTGAACCAGATGAGATAGACGATCTCGAGAATGCCGAGCGTGTTGGCGATAAGGAGGAAGAAGAACCACCATTTCTGATTCCCGCGCGCAGCGTGCCAGAGTGCGAAGCCTTTTAAAACAAGCGTCCATACTATTGCTGCTAAAAATAATGGAGCAAAAACAGCAATTATCGCAGGGGTAAGTGGAGAATAAAAAGGAAGAAATGTGTGCATATAAGCGAATTATAGCATAAACTGGGCGTATGCGGTACTTAGGAGTTGATTATGGGAGTAAAAGAGTCGGGATCGCCTTGTCTGGCGAAGCGGGGAGTATGGGATTCCCTCACTCGATTATCGAGAACACCAAACACCTTGTTGATGAGGTGTGTGCTCTTATTGAAAAAGAAAAAGTCGACGCGATAGTTATTGGAGATTCAGAAAATTTTTCCGGAGGAAGAAATGCGATTGCTGAAAATGCAAAAAAATTTGGCGATGCCGTGAGTGAGAAAACAGGGAAGCCCGTATTTTTTGAATCAGAGATTTTTACCACCGCTCTCGCGCGTCGGGTGCCAGAAAAAGAACTGAAATCGCGTTCGCCCAAACAACATAAAAAAGTGGATGCGTCAGCCGCGGCGCTTATTCTTACCAGTTATCTTTCAAAATATGAATAAAGAAAAAATTTCAATAGAAGACTTTTCAAAAATAGAAGTAAAAGTCGGCACGGTAAAAACAGCTGAAAAGATTCCAGAAACAGAAAAACTCTTGCGGCTCACTGTTGATTTTGGCGAAGAAAGTGTACGACAAATTGTTTCTGGTATCGCTGGATATGTCTCTGAACCAGAATCTTTGATTGGGAGACAGCTCGCTTTTGTTACAAATCTCGAGCCGAGAACGATCCGCGGTTTTGAATCAAACGGTATGCTCTTCGCGGTTGGCGAAGGAGAATCATTTGCATTTGTTACTCCCGATCGAGAAGTTCCGCCGGGGACCAGTGCACACTAATCACAAATTAATAATCTTTTTTATGGTTTGGCGTTATACTGTTTAGTAATGCATTCAGTTTTTCTTGAACGAGTCAGATCTCAGTTTACGCCACCGCGTTATTTGACTTTTCCTTTTTCAGGAATTGAACTTTCGGCGAGTGGTGTGAAAGCTGTTCGTCTTGAAGAAACCCCGCATGGTTTTGTGCTCGCAAAATTTGTAGAAGAGCGGTTCCCGTCTGGAACTTTTGTTGAGGGAGAGGCGGTTGATGGCGATTTGATTATTGAAAAAATAATTACTGCAGCAAAAGCTACTGGCATCTCTTCGGCGAATATAGCATTGCCAGAATCGAAGTCATTTATTTTTGAAACAACGACGCAAGGAGTTTCTGATGATGAATTGCGTATCGGAGTAGAACAACATCTCGATGAGTTGATACCTTTACCACCCGCTGAAACAGCCTTTGATATATTAAAGATCGGTAATGACGACCGTGGAAATGTTCGTGTGGCTGGAATCGGCGTAGCAGAGAGGGTTGTAGATGACACTCTTCTCTTGTTCGACAGTGCGCGTATAGGTGTACAAGCAATCGAAGAAGAAACATTTGCGATGGCTCGCGCCCTTCTCCCAAATGGCGACCAGTCAGTTTCCCTGATTATTGATATAGGCAAAACAACAACAAAAATCGTAATTGTGGATAAACGAATCCCGCGGTTCTCCAAAACAATCAATGTTGGTGGGCATTCATTTACGCTCGCCATTCAAAAATATTTTGGTGTTACAGAAGAAGAAGCGCGAAAGGTGAAGGCAGAACACGGCATTGTTTCGACAGAAGGGAATGAAGAATACCTATCAGCGATGCTTTCAACTGCGTCTGCGATTCGAGATGAGATTTCTAACTGTATAGAGTATTGGCAAGGGAAAACACGGAATGACCAATCTTGTGAACCTATAGCGCGAGCCATTCTTTCCGGGGGAAACGCTTCGGTAAAAGGGTTGCCAGAATATTTTAGCGGCACACTTAAAATGCCGGTGGTTTCTGGAAATGTTTTTACTAATTTTGCATCCAGCGATACATGGATTCCACAACTTACTTACGAAGAATCACTTTCTTACACAACAGCAATCGGATTGGCATTGTATGACAGCTCCAAATAAAATATGAAGAATAATAGAACAAACTTGCTTCCAGAAGAACGACAAAAAACGCTACGCCGAGAATATTTTCTGCGTCTCGGAACAGTCGCGATGGTATTTTTAATAGCGCTTGTGTCGTTTGCGGCGATTCTCATTTCTCCGACCTATGTATTTCTTCTTCGTAATGCGCACGCAAAAAATGTGCAACTTATGAATATTGTGTTAAATGCATCTTCCACAAATAATTCACTATTATTTACGCAAATCGGTGCTCTGTCTGACAGCGCGAAGACTCTGGAAGGTCTTTCTGATGTTCCTTCAGTTAGCGAGACATTCCGAGCGGTTCTAGCAGTGCCACATCCAGGTATTACGCTGTCAGGTTTTTCTTACACAGTGACGAGTAACAAAAAAGCGAACAAATTAGCCATTTCTGGAGTATCGGCGACCCGCGATGCCCTGCGAAATTATCAAATGGCGCTTCAATCAATGTCATTTACTGATTCGGCGGATCTCCCCGTTTCTGTATATGCAAAAGATTCTAATATTAATTTCACCATCACGGTTGCTCTCGCCCCAACTGATGATTGGCGCTCGTCAATGGGTACAAAAACAACACAATGAAATCACCTGCAGCACATTTTTTTATAACAGTAATTGCGTGTGTGTTAGCGCTTTTTGCCTGTCGGTGGTGGTACACAGATGTTGAAACAAAAAGTGTCGATGTCGCAAATTTACAACAGCAAATTTATTCAGAAACACAGACCGCCGGAATTGTTGGGGCAGCGCGCGCAGAAATCGCGAGAATTTCTAGTGATGAGGTTACATTGCAAAATTATTTCGTCCCACAAACAGGCGTTGTCTCATTTATAAATTTTCTTGAAGGAGAAGGCCGGTCACAAGGGTCATCGGTAAAAATCCTATCGGTTTCTCCTGGCACAGGGACGCCGCCGACTCTTGTATTGAAATTTACGATAGGCGGAACATTTGATGCGGTGATGCGAACAGTCGGTACGATAGAATATTCACAGTACGATTTGTATGTTTCGCAATTCTCCGTTACGCAAGATGGAACCAATAGCTGGAATGCAAATGTGGGGCTCGTGGTCGGATCTATAAATTTACAAACAGCAACAAGTACACCATGAGTATTTCAAAAATTAAAAATTCTTTTATAAAACATTTTCACTATGGTGAAATTAATCCGATGCGTGATTGGCTCGTGTTGATTACACTGTTTATCATTGCCCTCGCTGGCGTCGTCGTTTGGGATATATGGTCATTCGGGGTAGTGACAAACGGGGGTACAATCGGGGGCACCAAAACGGTTTCGACGCAGACACTCGATCAGTCTTCGCTTAACAAAATAAATATTATTTTTTCGAGTCGAGCGGCTGAAGAAAATAAATATAAGACTGGCGTGTATCGCTACGCCGACCCTTCGCAATGATAAATAAAAGATTAGAATATGGTATTATAACCCTATGCCATATAAAAATAGATCCGACCTATATGCTGCACAAAAAAGGCATCGTGTGAAAATTCGGCAAAAACTGTTAGAGTATTTATCGGTGAGAGAGTGTGTTGATTGTCGCGAGAAAGACCCGATAGTTCTAGAATTCGATCACCGCGATAGAAAGGACAAGTTTAAAATCGTAGTTAAAATGTTGTCCGGGCATTATTCGTGGGAGTCTGTTCTAAAAGAAATCAAAAAATGTGATGTGCGTTGTGCAAATTGCCATAGACGAAAAACATATAAGGAACAAAATTGTTGGGGTAAAACTACGCCCTCGTAGTTAAATGGATATAACCGCGGACTTCTAAGCCGCTATTCGAGGTTCGATTCCTCGCGAGGGCACCAATAAGTAATAAAATTCTCCCATTTTTTAGTGCCGTGGGGGAGATTCGAACTCCCGACTCTTGCGAGATACGCTTCTGAGGCGTACGCGTATACCAGTTCCGCCACCACGGCTTAATTTTTAAACTATAGCAACTTTAATGATTATCATCACGCAGCACTTGACAAAATATTTTGCTTGATTATATTAGATGAGGGTTTGGAGGAGAAAATATGGGAAAGAATTTATTTTCAAAAAGAGTTTTCCTGCCGTGGGTAATTATAACGCTCCTCATCTTCGGTATTCTCGAAGTAATCGAGCGTTTGAACCAGAGTGAATGGGTGATTCTAAGCAAGGAAGAGTTTGAAGTCCTTGCGGTAGCGTCGCTCGTTGTAGTGGTATATTTTCTCGTTTCGGGGAAGTGGTTCGAGCCTGACTGGGGCCTGCACCGCGAGTTGAAGAACAAAAGCTAAAAACACGGCGCGCGGGAGTTTCTACCCGCGCGCCGTTTCGATTATCTGGTAAACTGGTGAATGTTCGGGCGATTAGCTCAGTTGGTAGAGCAACGCATTTACACTGCGAAGGTCACAGGTTCGAGTCCTGTATCGCCCACATAATATGGATCTTCCGATTCTCTATGAAGACTCTGATATCGTCGCTATAAACAAGCCGGCGGGGCTTATTACTCATAAGGATGGCCGAACAGAAGAAAAAAGTGCCGAAGATTGGTTCACTGAGAGGCGCAAGGTTCAAGGTATAAGTTTGTCTGATAAATCAGGATATGTGCATCGCCTCGATAGAGATACTTCGGGCGTTTTACTTTTTGCAAAAAACGAAAAGGCGTATGAATTTATGCGTAAAGCATTTCACGATAGGGAAGTGAAGAAGACCTATCTCGCTATCGTTTTTGGTGTGCTCAAAGAGAAGAAAGGAACAATAGATTTTGATATCGGCAGATCGCGAAAGGATTTCAGAATGCGCAGCGCACAGCCGAAGGCGAAGGGGAAATTGCGCGAGGCGCTGACGCGCTATGAAGTCGTTGGAGAATATGAGAACTACGCTCTACTTAAAGTAAATCCAGAGACGGGTAGAACGCATCAGATTCGCGTGCATCTAAAAGCGATTCATCATCCGATTGTTGGTGATACGCTCTATGCGGCGGGGCATAAAAACACGCTCCCGATCTCGCGCCTTTGTCTCCACGCGGGCGAAATAGATGTGCCCCTTTTGTCGGGAGAAAGAGTCACTATCACCGCCCCAATTCCTGAAGAACTCGAGAGAACAGTTGCTCTATTTCAGAATGCGTGCTAATCTGCGCTCCACATGGAGAAGGTAATTACAACAGTCAATGTTGACGGTCGCGCGCGCCTCGGGATTCGCGCGGGTGACACGGTGCGCGTGATGCAGAATATCGTCGAGCTTAAGAAGAAGCGCGGCACCGATAAGAAAGAAAAAATCGCGAAAAGCACCCGTACCCAAGCCTTTGAAGGCCTCGTTATCGCGACCAAGCACGGCACCGAAGCGGGCGCATCCTTCACTGTTCGCGCGACACTCTCGGGAATTGGTGTCGAGAAGACCTTTCCACTTTATTCCCCAATGATCGCGTCAATCGAAATCATCAAGCACTCGCGTGTGCGCCGAGCGAAACTCTATTTCATCCGTGAGAAGGCAACAAAGGCTGTCCGTCGCCAGCTTCGCAATTCGCGCATGATGAATGTGAAGAGCGATGAGACAGTCCCCGTTGAAGTAACTGAAGAAGCTGGCCCAGAGATTGTAGAAGAAACAAAGCAGGAAGTTGTGTCTGTAGAATAAATTTAAAAACAAAACGAAGCCGAGTTATCCACTCGGATTTTGTTCAAATATTATTGGTATACGCTTATACTTGAGGTATGGGACTGCGTGGGCCGAAACCAAAGAGAAGGGAAGTAATCTGGTCGCCAGAGCTCGCGTATGCGATCGGGCTTATTGCCACGGACGGATGCCTGTCAAATGACGGCAGGCATCTCTTTTTTGTCTCAAAAGATATTCAACAAATAAAAAATATTAAAAAATGTCTCGGGCTCAAGGTAAAAATTGGCGTGCACAAGGCAGGAATAAGAATGAAGAATAGAAATTATCATCGAGTGCAGTGGGGCGATATATTTCTATACAATTTTTTGCTCAAAATCGGTCTCACACCAAACAAATCAAAAACAATTGGAGCACTTGTAGTTCCCGATAAATACTTTTTCGATTTTCTGCGCGGCAATTTTGATGGTGACGGTTCTTTTTATAGTTATTTTGATCCGCGCTGGGAATCGAGTTTTATGTATTACATCAGTTTTACTTCCGCGAGCGTCTTGTATGTTGAATGGTTACAAAAAACACTAAATAATTTATTGAAAGTGGATGGACACATAACGAAAGTTAGGATAAACGAAGAAAAATGCTCCCCCATATATAACCTTAGGTTCGCAAAGAGAGAATCGCTTATTGTTATGAACGCGATGTATTCGACCCGGTGTGAAGTCTGTCTTTCTCGAAAGAGATTGAAAATAGTGCGCGCATTGCGTATAGTGAATAAGTCGCTTCTTTCAAACAGAAAGAAGCTGACAAGATAATGCCCAGGTGGCGTAATTGGTAAACGCGTAAGCTTGAGGTGCTTATGTCGCAAGACGTGGAGGTTCAAGTCCTCTCCTGGGCACAGGAAATATGGAGAATACACACCCTGTTATTCAGCATCTTTTAGCACGCACAAATAAGAAAGTTCCAATAGAAGATAATAGAAAAATTGCACTAATACTTTTTGGTGGTGCGATCGCTGGTGTTAGAGGCGCTGCCGCAGAGCTTGTGCTTAATGACATTGGTTTATCAAATGCCTTCGATGAAATATATTCTGCATCAGCAGGATTTTGTAATGCGTCATACCTGCTTTCTGATAATCCAAAAGAGGGAATAGCTATTTATTATGAAGATTTGTGCGGTGATAAGTTTATAAATTATTTAAAACCGTGGCGTATAGCAGATATCGAATATGTTGTAAATTGCGTTAAAAATTTAAAACCGTTGAAGGTAAGAAAAATTCTAGAATCCGAAACAAAATTATTTGTGCGCGTAAAAGATGTAAAAGAAAAGAAAGAAGTTCTTTTAGAGGCGCATGAATTTCCGGATGAAAAGTACTTTCAACTTATGCGTGCCGCAACAGCAGTCCCGTATTTAAGTCCTGGAGCTATTAAAGTCGGCGGCATTGAATATAAAGACATTATTACCGACGGTGGTTGGGCAAGTATTGTGGGCGATATTTTAAAATCAGACATAACGGATCTGTTAATTATTTACAACACAAGAAGGCAATATGATTTGTTACATAATAAAATCGGACCCCTTCTGAATTCAGATCGAGTATTTGAAATAGTACCTGAAAAATCTTGGAAATTTTCAAAACTTGAAAGAGATGCAAAAAGCATCAAGAATGCGGCTGAACAAATGATTGAATTAACAAAAAATATTTTCGGTGTCGAAAAAGAAATTTCTTTAAATTAGATATAATAAAAATATATGCTCTACACACGAAAAGGCGATGATGGGAAGACAAAATTGTTTTGCGATCAGCAGAAGATTTCGAAGTCGTCAGAAATTCCTGAAACGCTCGGCGCACTCGACGAATTAAATGCATTTCTTGGATTTGTAAAAATGCGTGCGGCGCATTCAGCGCGAATCGCGGGAGCGATTCGCGCTGCTCAAGAAAATCTTTTTATTATTCAAGCTGAAGTCGCGGGTGCGGATAAAAAAACAAAAAAGAACGCGGTAAAAAATATAGAGAAACTCATTAATGAAATAGAAAAAGAAATTCCAAAAATAACCGGTTTTTCTATTTCTGGCGGGACGGAGCTCTCCGCGCTCCTCGATGTCGCGCGCACCGTCGCGCGCCGAGCCGAGCGCCGTGTTGTCGCGGTTAGTGAAATGGACAAATCTGACTTGTCCAAAGGCAAACTCTCGAACGATACGCTCGTGTATCTGAATCGCTTATCCTCACTCCTCTTCGCGCTCGCGCGCCTCGCCAACCACGAAGCGGGCGTGAAAGAAGAAAATCCGAAGTATTAAAAAGGGAAAGACAAAATATTTTATTTACCCACAACGGAGAGTGTTTCCGTTTCAATAAAAAGATCTATCATAAAGAGATGGCACAAGCGATTTGTAAATTGTGCGGGAAATCTTTTTATGTAAAACCGCACTGGCTTAAGGTTGGTTATGGTAAATATTGTTCGGCAGATTGTCACCACGCAGGTATGAAAAATGGGAAGGAAGTTCCTTGTGCAGTGTGCGGAAAATTATCTTATAAAACTCAAAAAGGTCTCAAGGGTTCAAAAAGTGGCAAGTATTTCTGCACCAAAAGATGCCAAACACTCTGGCGTAATCAGCTTTATATTGGCTCGGCGCATAAAAATTTTAAGACAGGAGAATTTGTCTATCGGGCAGTGATGGAACGGAACAAGGTTCCAAAAATATGCAAATTGTGTAAAACTACAGATTACCGAGTCTTGGCGGCACATCACCTCGACAAGAACCGGAAAAACAACGCATTAGAAAATCTCGTATGGCTTTGCCACAATTGCCATTTTCTTGTGCATCATTCTGAACCAGAACGAGAGAAACTGATAAAAGTGAAAAAATAATGGTGGTCGTAGCTCAATTGGCTAGAGCATCTGCTTGTGGAGCAGAAGGTTGTGGGATCGTCCCCCATCGACCACCCCAAACACGAGTTGACAAATAAGTTGGTAGCTGTATTATAAATTTCGGATTGCACGACGATACCCTCTGAACTGAAAGGGAAGAGATGAAGACTTTTGAGGAACAGCAACAAATGCTCGATGAGTTTTTTGAACAAATCATCGCTCAAACAAAAGCGTTTGTTGAACAAAACGAACTCATTCCGCTTGGTCGCCGTTACGAATTTTCTGTCAGTGTGAGGCGTCGCAGGACGGGAATTAATCTCACCACTAAAAAGAAAATGAGCACAGTGCCGCGCTGGAAGATGACCAACGAACTTCCGTCCGATCAAGATTGGGAGCAAATCTTTGCTCTGCCCCAGCTGGATCCTGCAATCTATGGACCTGGCACAGGGCCAAGCTTTCTTAAAGAGACACTCGAAGAGGTCAAGAAAGCAAATTCTGGCAATGGGACTTACATTCGTTACGGATCGGGCTATGTTTCAAAAATCAACAAAATCCTCGAAGAGGCCAACAGCGAATTCCGTTTGTTTTCTCGGGGTAGCGAACAGTACATCCTCAGAAGGATTCAGTAAAACAAAACCTTCAACAGGCTCCGCGATTTTATGCGGGGCCTTTTTCATTCAAAAACAAAAATGCTGGGCGGTGGTATTATGAATATATGAAAGGATTTTTACTTGGCGTTTTGGCTACCGTGATTATTGTTGGGGCAGGGCTCTGGTATAGGAATGCTTCTGAGCATTCGTCACAGCCGATCGCTTGCCCGATGGACGCTCTTGTCTGCCCCGACGGCACTTCAGTAGGGCGCACAGGGCTCTCCTGCACCTTTCCTATATGCCCGCCACCAAATGTTTCTCTCCCCGATGTTGGGATTTCTTTTGCTATCCCCGAAGGATTTTCTACAACTGAAGTCTCTGACGATTCGAGTGTTGCGGCATATCAAATGAAAGAAGCATCATCCACTTCAAATATCATCATTCGCCAATATGCGATCACTGCATCATCGAGCGCTCTCGACACCATTAAACAAACAGCGATAAGTAGTGCTTCTGGTATGCCAGTCAGCGCGACTTTATTTTCTTCAAAAACGCTCGGCACGCACCGCTTCACCGTTGTTTCGATTGAACGATTCGAAGGTGTCGTCGACACGGCATATTATCTCGCTCGCGAGGCTGATGTTCTGCGTTTCGACGCGATTGACCAAGGCGTGACCAGTTGGACTGATCCAAAACTCGATACTTCAAAATTGCCGGCGAATGCGGCACTTCAAAAACTCCTCACGACTCTGCAGGGAAATTAAACAGGTGTACAATGTGAGTACTAATAACTAACTTTTTTCTTATGAACGAAAACTGTATGTGCAAACTGTGTAAAGGTCACGGCATTCGTATCGCGGGTTTCGCGGTCTTGGTAGTCCTCGCTCTATTCTTGCTCGCTCAGACGATACTTGCTTTCGGGAATTTTGGCCGCCCAAATAACCCAGCGACCGACACAATTACGGTGAGTGGCGATGGCCAAGCGACACTCCCACCCGATGTCGCTAAAGTTTCTTTCTCTGTTCAAAATACGACAGTGACTGTTTCTGACGCACAGGATAAAACAACCGTACAAACGAACTCCGCTCTCGCATTTGTAAAAGAGCAGGGAATCGCAGATAAGGATGTAAAGACGGCTTCATATAACATCACGCCGCAGTATTCGTATCCAAACCCTTGTACGGGCGGAGTGATGTGCCCAGTGTATAGCGGCTCGCCAAAGGTCACAGGCTATGAGGTATCTGAAACGATTCAAGTGACTATTCACGATCTAACCGCTGTTGGTAAGCTCCTCTCGGGGCTCGGAAAATTGTCGGTACAGAATATCTCTGGTCCTAACTTCACGCTAAATGACACGAGTGCCGGCTACGACGCTGCGCGCGCTGACGCGATAAACAAAGCGAAGCTACAGGCAACACTGCTCGCGAAGCAGCTTGGTATTAAACTCGGCAAGATTGTTAATTTTTCTGAATCGTCTGGCGGGTATCAATATCCGATGTATGCGACCGGTATGGGTATGGGTGCTTCAGATATGAAAGCAGAGGCGACGCCGTCAGTCCCTGCGGGCGAAAACACCTATAACGCCTCGGTCTCGATAACCTACGAAATTAGATAAAAACAAGGTTCAACCTTAAATCCGAATTCTCAAGGTTGAACCTTGTTTTCCACAGCTCTTGACTCAAAGCATGCGTCATACTATGATGCTGGTATAAGAGCCCGCAGGGCTTTTTTAATTACCGAACATTTCTTCTATGAATGCACTCATCTCATATCTGAAACATGTGCGCGAAGAATTCACTCATATCGTGTGGCCCTCGCGCCGCACGGCGATTGCTCACACCTTCGTTGTTATCTTTATCGCCGCAGCGATAGCGATTCTCGTTGGCCTTCTCGACTACGGATTCGGCTTGGTCGTGAATCATATTATTCTCGGCAACTAATATTTTCTTATGGAAAACGCTGACAAAAAGAAAGAAGCGAAGTGGTACACAGTGCACGCGTATGCGGGATACGAAAACGCTGTTGAACGCAATTTAAAACAGCGCATCGAGTCGCTGGGGATGGAAGACAAAATTTTTGAAGTGGTTGTGCCAACAGAGAAAAAAATTCGCGTGAAGGGAGGGAAGCGTGTCGTCGAAGAAGAAAAAATTTATCCGGGATATATTCTCGTGCACATGATTGTTGATGACGATTCGTGGTTCGTGGTACGCAATACGCCACGCGTGACCGGCTTTGTCGGCAGTGGCACCACACCAGTCCCGATGGAAGATTCTGAAGTCTCTTCTCTTATGAAAAGAATGAATGCCGAGGCGCCGAAGCACCACATCGATCTTATGAAAGATGATCCGGTCGTCATCGCCGACGGCCCATTTAAAGACCTCGAGGGGAAGGTGAGTGACATTGATGAAGATAGAGGGAAGGTGAAGGTAATGGTCTCGATGTTCGGCCGCGAAACGCCCGTCGAGTTGGACTTTTTGCAAATCAGGAAATTATAAGGTAAAGTCTGAATATTATGGCTACCGTAGTTAAAAAGATTAAATTACAGATTCAAGGCGGCGCAGCGACTTCTGCTCCTCCTGTTGGCACCGCGCTCGGTCCTGCTGGCGTGAACATTGGTCAGTTCGTGTCTCAATTTAACGAGGCGACTAAGGACAAAAAGGGGATGGTGATCCCGATCGAGCTCTCGGTCTACGATGATCGCTCATTTACCTTCATAATGAAGAACCCGCCAGCCTCACGATTGATTCTCAAGGCGCTTGGTCTCGAGAAGGGGGCGAATAAGCCACGAGAACAAAAAGTGGGCACGCTCACGAAGGCGCAGGTAGCGGAGATTGTGAAAGAAAAAATGCCCGATCTTAATGCGAGCAGCCCAGAAGCAGCCGCGAAGATTATCGAAGGGACAGCAAGATCGATGGGGATTGATGTGAAGTAAGAAACATTTAGAAAAAGCAAACGCGGCGGCCTCTGGCCGCCGCGTTTGCTTTTTGTCTCTCCAGCGCGTAGAGTCGATTTGGATAGTTCCAAAAATACAAAGGAGTTTATCATGGCAGATGAAAGGATTTTAGGTTTGAATCATGCAGTGCGCGAGTTCCCAGGCGGATTCGTGCTTGTCCTCAACACCGGCGCAATTATCACACCCGAAGCAGAAGCGATGCTCCAGGCACTTCATTCGTGCTCGACAGGTGGTATCCGCGAGCATCTGAACACACTCGCGAACAAAGGCGCCGAGAAGTTCATGGAAAGCTTCTATGTCGGCTATGGGCACAAATCGATCGGCGATTGTGGCACGACCACAATCTTCATCGAGGGCGTGTCCATGCTGGTCGCTAAAGCGATTCAAGACTGGCTGCTCTATTCTGGTCAGGAAGCATCGACGCGATACATCGATTTCTCGAAACAGCGGTTCGTTGACCCAGTCGGTTCGGAGGAATCTAAACGGATTCTCGAAGAGTGGCGTACATTCTATCTCGCGTCTCAAGAACCGGTACGGGAGCATCTGCGCAAGCAGTTCCCGCGCAATGAAGGAGAAGACGAGGTAGTGTACGAGAAGGCAATCAAAGCGAGAAGTTTCGACATCTTGCGCGGATTTCTTCCGGCCGGCGCCTCGACCAATCTCGCGTGGCACACTAACCTGCGCCAAGCAGCGGATCACCTGATGCTTCTTCGGCATCATCCGCTCGCTGAAGTTCGGATGGTCGCAGAAGCGATCGAGGAAGCGCTCAAAGAAGCACATCCAAGTTCATTCGTGCACAAGCGGCACGGAGAAACCGAGAGCTATAACAGCTTCTGGATGAACAACCTGTACTACTTCCTTGGCGATCCAGGAGATGAAAGTCCTCTGGTCGCCAACACTGCCGACAGTTTCTTTATGGCGTATAACTCAATCAATTCGCATTCTCTTGCAGAATACGAACTGATGATGAGAAACCGCCCACCAAAAACAGAACTGCCGAAACAGATCGCTGAAGCTGGCATGATGCAGTTCGAATTCCTCATCGACTTCGGCTCATTTCGCGATATTCAGCGTCAACGCTCAATCATTCAGCGGATGCCGCTGGTCACTGCAAGATTCGGCATGCATCCGTGGTATCTCGAATCTTTGCCGAGTTTAGAGAGAATCGACGCTGCGTTTCTTATTCAGGCGCAGATCGACGAGATCGCACAACTCGAAGCCTCTGCAGAAGTTCGGCAGTACTACTATCCGATGGGGATGTGTGTGCCGTGTCGGGTAACCGGGGATCTCGCAGCGCTTGTTTATGTGGTAGAGCTGCGGGCGCAAAAAGTTGTCCACCCAACACTTCACGAAGTGGCGCTGAAAATTGCAGACCATCTTTTGATCTGCTTCAAGAATCTCGGGCTCAAGTTATATATCGATCGCGAACAAGGGCGGTTTGATGTAAAGCGCGGGCTCCACGACATTGTTCAAAAATGAACATTCAAGCGACGGTTTCGGCCGTCGCTTTTCTTTTGTCATTTTTATGTGTACACTCGACTTCGGATAGTTCTAAAAACGGAGGCTGTATGGTGGCTGATTATGTGATTTTCGATGGAATGGATGGAAGCGGGAAGGGGACACAGATAGAACTTCTGAAGAAAAAATTCGGGGATTCAGTCGTGTTTACTCGTGAGCCGGGCGGTACGCCGTTTGCTGAGGATATACGAAAAGTTATCCTCGACAATCCGCTCGCTGGGGAATCGACTGCGCTCAACAACCTTTTGCTTTTCTTTGCAGCACGGGAGGAATTGCAAAAAAATCTTGTCGTTCCATCTCGTAAAGCGGGGAAGACCGTGTTTTCTGATCGCGGCGACTCATCAACATTTGCATTTCAACTTTACGGAGAAATGCACACAGAATTCCTGAGCACATTTCGATTTTTAAGAAATGTGGTGTTTGGGAATTATTTCCCAAACTTGTACATCATCTTTGATTTGCCAGCCGAGACTGCTCGTAAACGAGTTATGAACGATGCGAATCGTGCGCCGAATCATTTTGATGTTCGTGGCTTGGATTACTATACGAGAGTCCGAGAAGGATTCCGTGCTTTTGAGAGATTCGCGCCGGTAGAATTCGTCAGTGCGACTCAGACAGCAGAAGAGGTACATGAGTCTGTGCTCGCGATTCTCGCAAGAAGACAGATCTTTCCAATCGGCGCGCCATAGGCGCGCCGATTTCTTTTTGCTACACTCTTAAGAATGGAAGAGCGCATACGAAAAGCTATAGAAAAAGCCCTTGGGGGGCCTAGGTTTACCATTGAACGACCACCGAGTCAGGCTCAGGGTGACTATGCTGTTTTTATCGGAATGGATAAAGCAGAAAAAGTTGCTGAAGAAATTAAAAAAGAATGTGAAGACACTGTTGCGAAAGTTGAAGTGGTTAAGCCAGGATTTGTGAACATTACGCTCTCGCGCGAAGCAGTCACTTTTATTATTGATGAAGCTGAAGTGCAGAGTAGAGGGTGGGGAATGAATACGGCGAACGCCGGTAAGAAAATAAGTGTTGAATACAGTAACCCGAATCCTTTTAAAGAAATGCACATTGGCCACCTGATGAGCAGTGTTATTGGCGAATCAGTGTCGCGTCTTGTCGAATCTTCTGGAGCGGCTGTCGCTCGCGATACCTTCGGTGGTGATGTGGGGCCGCATGTCGCTAAAGCGCTTTGGGCTCTGCGAAAAGAAGGTGTAACAGAAATAGAAAATGCGAGCCAAATTGGCGAAGCGTATCTACGAGGCTCGACTGCGTATGAAGAAAGTGAAAAAATAAAAGAAGAAATCGACGAGTTGAATACAAAGATTTATGAATTGGTGAAAAAAAAAGAAAATACAAATGCAGGCATCGAGGGAGAAGATCGCATTCTGCTTTCGCTCTGGCGACAGGGGCGCGAAATCTCAATGGAAGAATTTCGTCGCATCTTCGCGATTATCGGCACCAAGTTTGATTATGAATTTTTTGATAGCGATACGATCGAGCCAGGGCTCCGCGTCGTGCGCGATGGTGTAGAAAAGGGCATTTTTGAAGAGAGCGAAGGCGCGGTTATTTATCGTGGTGAAAAAATAGGTCTGCACACGCTCGTCTTTATCACGAGTCGTGGCACACCAACCTATGAGACCAAAGATGTTGGCCTCGCATTCTTAAAAGAAGAAAAAATATTGGCAGATGAAGTGATTATCGTGACCGGCTCTGAACAAAAAGGGCATTTTAAAGTGTTTATCGCGGCGCTCTCTGAGATCGCGCCACTCGTCGCAGCGAAGATGAAGCATGTCGCTCACGGGCTCCTTAGCCTAACGACCGGGAAGATGTCTTCGCGTGCGGGGAATGTAATCACTGCGACAAAGTTAATTCAAGAAATTATTGAAAAAGTGAGTGAAAAAAATGCGGACCCGCTTATCAGAGAACAGGTGGCTATCGGCGCGATTAAATATATGATTCTGCGCCAGTCGCCAGGGTCGAATATTATTTTTGATCCAGAAAAATCATTGTCACTTGATGGCGACTCAGGGCCGTATCTTCAATACGCGCTTGTGCGCGCGCGAAAGATCCTCGCCTATGGCGACAACGGGGAAGGCGGTACGAATATCCCGCCAGAGCCGTACGCGATCGAGCGCGTCATTATTCATTTCCCAGAAATAGTCGCGCGTGCTGCAAGAGAGCTCGCGCCAAACCTACTCGTGAATTATCTGACCGAGCTCGCTGCCGCTTGGAATTCTTTTTATGCGACCGAGCAGATTCTTGGTAGCGCTGAAGAAGTGTATAAACAGCGCGTCGCGCGCGCCTTCGCGAACACGATGATCAACGGCCTCGCTCTTCTGGGCATTCCAGCTCCAGAAAGGATGTAGTATGAAAAACTTTTTAGAAAATAAATACAAAGATCTGCCGGGATCAAAGCCAGTGGAAAGAGCAGTAATAAAATCGAAACAAGATCCGGAACGAAAATTCGCACCGCATTCGCGCGATGAACGAATTCAAGCCTATCTGAATCGTCTCGATAAAATAGTTGAGGACGAGCGCGGGTGGTAACTTCTGAAAAATAAAATTATGAAAGAATTTGTCATCGATACTGACGACGAAGAAGCTTTAACAAAAATCGCGAATGGCTTGTACGAATCAGAAAAGAGAATTGCAATCGAACAAGGTCGTGGCGCAGAAGTAGAAAGAATCGGAGGTGGCGAAGGTGTTATTGAGAAATATAAAGAAGCAGTACATGAAAAGCGCGATATTCAAAAAAAGACACTCTCATCGTGGCTCGATTATTTAAAACAAAACGATGCCAACTATCCGACCTGGTTCCGCTATTTTGTTGTGCGCAATCTTGAGAAAATGGGCACGCTCGATAAAGAAAAAGGCGAATACACCAAGCGCAATGATTACACTGTCGCGCCATTCCCAGAAATTAATTCTGAAGCGCTCGGTTTCGTGTATCGAATGCTCACGACTGGTATCGGTCATCAAGAATTTGTTAACGAGCCAGAGAAACGCGAACAGTTGACACAACTTATCTCGAAAAAAGATTTTATTAAGCTCTACACCTTCGCACAAATTGAAACCGCCGGCTCTTTGAATCGCGAATCAATGCAAGGCGAATGGGTAAAATATGATAAAGGTTCTGACTACCACATTCTCGAAAATTCTCTTCGGGGGAAGGGTACTGGTTGGTGCACTGCCGAGGGAAGCGCCTCAAGTCATCTCCAAGGCGGCGACTTTTATGTTTATTATTCTCGTGGGAATTCAGGCACCTACAGCGAACCGCGTGTCGCGATTCGCATGGAAAATAATCAGGTTGCCGAGGTGCGCGGGGTGAATCATCGCCAAGAATTGGAACCAGCACTCGTCGATGTCGCCACAGAGAAATATCATTCCCTCCCCGGAGGAGAAAAGTTTGATAAAAAGTCTGCTGACATGAAAAAAGTAACAGAATTAGTAAAGAAACAAGAAAAGGGCGAGCAGTTTAATAAAGATGATCTTGTTTTTCTTTATGAACTCAATGCGCTGATAGAATACTTCGGTTACGATAAAGACCCACGCATAAAAGAACTTCGCGATACGCGCGATACAAATGCTGACCTGCCAATTATCTTCGACTGCGCGCCAGAAGATGTCGCACATTCTGTTTCAGAAATTAGAGAAACTACAAAAGCGTATGTTGGAAAACTTGAGTCGGGGATATTTGATGTGCTTCCGAGAGAGATTGAACATGTCTATACAAAATTCCCAGAAGAGCGAATGAAGTTTCATAACAATATCGAACTTGGCACAGGAATTAAAGATGGTAGTGAATTTCAAAAAACTATAGAAGAACAGGAGATGAGAGTTTCGACATACGCAGCGCAAATACTTAAAAGTCCGGATTTTAAAGTTCTGGCCGAAAATGAAAACATAGATCTCATTGAAGTATCGGTGCGTGCGCTCGGATTTGAAAAGTTGGCGAGATATGAAGATATTTGTAAGAGAGCAAAAGAGCTCGGGCTTGAACTCTGCCCAGCTGAAGTAGGACCACAACTTCGTTTGCAGTATAAAGATCAACCGATGGGCGAATGGCTAATTGTAGCGATGAATGCAATTAGCGGCTCGGACGGTAACCCGAAGCTCTTCGATGTGGATCGGCTCGACGACGAGTTGTGGCTGAACGGCAACGATGGGAGGCCTGACAACGAGTGGAATCCCGAGAATCCTTTCGTATTTCTTCGTCCCCGCAATTCTCACCACACACTTTTAGCGAGACCGCCAATGATTGGCGGTCTTGTTTTTTATGTTGACGCGCATTCTCGTAACTGATACACTTTTGGAACAGTATGATTACACCAACAAAAAAGCGAATAAATATCAGTGTGTCAAAAGAAACCGATACAGCAATGATTGCTCTCGCGAAGCGTGATCGCGTCCCGCTCGCAACAAAAGCTTCTCACTTAATATCGCTCGCTCTTGAGATTGAAGAGGATCAAGTGCTTGACGCTCTCGCATCGAAGCGCGACACACCACGAGCAAAGTTTGTTTCGCATACTCTCGCATGGCGCTAGAGTTTGAAATTGTTTATCTACAGATCGTTGTAGAGGAGGACATCCCGCATATTTCAAATGCGTGGAGAATTAAAATTAAATCAGCAATTGAAGAAAATCTTGTGATGCATCCTGATATCTACGGGAAGCCGCTCCGCAGGTCACTTCGCGGGTATAGGAAGTTGCGCGTAGGGGATTATCGAGTGGTGTTTCGTATTGATGGAGGGCGTGTAAAGATTTTTGCGATCGCGCATCGATCTGTGGTCTATAAAACACTAGAGCGAAGAATGCCAGGATAATGTAATATATCTCTTATGCCCGAGAAATCAGAAGTAGCAAAAAGAGAAGAAAAAATCCTAGAATTCTGGGAGCGCGAGCATATCTTCGAAAAGTCGATCGAGAAGAAATCACCCAAAGGAGAATTCGTTTTTTATGAGGGGCCGCCAACGGCAAATGGGAAACCGGGTATTCATCACCTTGAAAGTCGCGCGTTTAAAGATGCGATTCCGCGATATAAAACAATGCGTGGCTACCGTGTTGACCGCCGTGCGGGTTGGGACACACATGGACTACCAGTCGAATTGCAAGTTGAAAAAGAGCTCGGCTTTAATGGAAAACCCGACATAGAAAAGTACGGCATCGCAGCATTTAATAAGAAATGTCGCGAAAGCGTTTTTGTTTATATCGATCAATGGGAAAAATTTACGAAACGCATGGGGTATTGGGTCGATGAGGATAAAGCATATTTCACTTTCGATAATTCATATATGGAAGTGCTCTGGCACCTCTTCGCGAAGACTTCAAAAGATGGCCGACTGTATAAAGATTATAAAGTAGTGCCATGGTGTCCACGCTGTGGAACAGCGCTTTCTTCACACGAACTCGCGCAGGGCTACGAAGATGTTAAAGATCTTACTATCACGGCCAAATTTGAATTAATTGATGAACCAGGGACATATCTCCTCGCATGGACGACAACGCCGTGGACTCTGCCGGGTAATATCGCGCTCGCGGTTGGCGAGAATATTGAGTATGTAGAGATTCTTGTAGAAAATGAAAAATACATTCTCGCTAAAAATCGTCTCCCAATTATCACCACCCCATACACTATTCAGAAAGAGTTAAAAGGGAAAGATCTTGTTGGTAAAAAATATAAGCCACTCTACGATGTTGCAAAAAGTGTTGCGGCAGAAAGTGAAAAAGCAAAATTTGATAAAGCGTTTCAGGTTTATGCTGCAGACTTTGTAACGACTGAAGAGGGGACAGGGATCGTTCACACTGCAGTGATGTATGGGCAAGAAGATTTTGAATTGGGAAATAAAATTGGGTTACCTAAAGTACATTTGGTAAATCCAGAAGGAAAATTTATTGAAGGGGTGGGCGTTCTCGCCGGCTGCTCGGTTGTCGAAGAACAAACATCAGTTGAAATACTAAAAGATCTGTCCGAGCGAAATATCCTTTTCAAAAAAGAACCCTACACACACAGTTACCCATTTTGTTGGAGGTGTAAAACACGGCTTATCTATTATGCTCGTGATTCGTGGTATATACGTATGTTTGACCTGCGCGAAAAGCTTGTTGCAGAAAATAAAAAGATACACTGGGAGCCAGAGTATATTCGCGATGGTCGCATGGGCGAGTGGCTCACCAACGCAAAAGATTGGGCTATTAGCCGCGAACGCTATTGGGGGACACCATTGCCGATTTGGCGCAGTGCGGATGGAAGTGAGCAAGTCGTCATCGATTCTGTCGATGATCTTAAGAAATACACCAAAAAATCGGGGAATAAATATTTCGGGATGCGCCACAGCGGGACTGAATATAATGCGAAGTATATCGCGAGCGCGACAGCGACGGCCCCAGACCATGTCACCGAAGCAGGGAAGGATGGTATTCGCGCAGCAGCCGAAAAGCTCAAAGACAAAAAAATAACAAAAATAATCTGCTCACCTTTTGTGAGAACAAAAGAAACGGCAGAAATCGTGGCGAAAGAAATCGGTTACCCGATTGATCAGATTGTTGTTGATGAGAGAATTCGCGAATACAACTTCGGTGATTTTGATCAGAAATCACGCACTCTTTATGATGTGTGGCGAAAAGAGAATCCAGATTTATCTGTGGCGCCTCCACACGGAGAGTCATACGCTGATGCAAGACGGCGCGCAGCTGAATTTATGTATGACACGGAGCAAAAGTATCAGAATGAAAATATTCTCTTTGTCTCGCACGGCATTGTATTTGAAGCACTCCCGTCCGTTCTCCGTGGTGATGATGCGAAAACAACCAATGAAAAATGGGGCGCAGATTTTTTACATTGGGCAGATGTGAAAGAATATAATTTTGTTCCACTTCCGCACAATGATGACTATGAGCTCGATTTGCACCGGCCATATATCGACGAGGTCATTTTAATTTCAGAAAAGGGAACTGAACTGCGAAGAGTGAAGGAGGTGATGGATGTGTGGTTTGACTCTGGTGCGATGCCCTTCGCACAATCAGCAAAAGAACGCGGAGATGAACCACTCGAGTCTTTCTTAAAAAAAGTTGAATACCCAGCTGACTTTATATCAGAAGCAATTGATCAAACGCGTGGCTGGTTCTACACCCTCCTTGCAGTCGGAACGCTCTTTGGGCGTGACGCCGCTTTTAAAAATGTTATTTCACTCGGACACCTTCTTGATGCAGAGGGCCAGAAAATGAGTAAATCAAAAGGAAATGTTGTCGATCCGTGGGCCGAGATGGATAAGTGGGGTGTTGATACTCTGCGCTTTTGGATGTACAGCGTCACTCAAGCTGGCGATTCTAAAAATTATGATCAAAAAACAGTCAAAGAAGCGGCGAGAGTGCTCACTTGGATAGAAAATAGTGTAAAGTTTTATGAATTATTTAAAACCGAAACAGCAAATGCTTCTGTCTCTACAAATGTGTTAGATAAATGGATCGATGCGCGTACAGAAGAGACTGTTTCGATTGTTGAAAGTGCTATGGATGAATATCGTTTATTTGAAGCGACACGCGCGATTGCAGATCTCACAGGTGATCTCTCTCAGTGGTATGTTAGACGCGTTCGTGACCGTGTGCGAGATGGAGACGCGACAGCAATCGAGACTCTTCGAAGAACCTTAAGAACTTTAGCTCTCATTTTGGCTCCGTTCGCTCCGTTTATCGCCGAAGAGGTGTTCCAAGAGGTGCGTGAAGAGGGCGATCCAGAGAGTGTGCACCTCGCTGGTTGGCCCTCCTCCGCCAAGGCTTCGAAGGGCACAGCCTGGTTTCCCAATATTTTCTCGAAAGAAACCAATGACAATTTAATTGCCGAAATGCAAAAAGTGCGTGCGCTCGCTTCAGAAGCATTACAGCTACGCCAAAAGTCAGGAATGAAAGTGCGTCAACCACTCGCTTCGCTCACGGTCCCTACGCAGCTCTCTGAAGAGTTGGCGGCAATTCTCGCTGATGAAGTAAATGTAAAAAAAATAATCGCAGGCACTGAATTGGCGTTAGACACTGCTCTTACCCCAGAACTTATTAAAGAAGGCGACGAGCGCGAGCTGTCGCGTGCGGTCGCTGAGGCGAGAAAGACAGAAGGGCTCTCCCCGCGTGATAAAGCGCATGCAGAAATGAGTGAGGAAGGGAAGTATGAAGTGACACTATCTACCGGTGTCGCTCACTTCAATCTGGTCAGAGATGCGGCATAAATATGACACTTGTGGCATCGTCTTGGCTCGCACTGCAGTTGGCGAAGCGAATGACTCAATAGCGATTTTGACACAGGAGGTCGGCCTCGTGCGCGCTCGCGCTCAGGGGGTGCGAAAGTCTGGTGCGAAGCTCGCCCACGCACTTACCACCTTCACAGAAAGCGAGGTCGTCTTGGTACAAGGGAAAGAATATTGGCGCATCGCGGGCGCCGTTTTAAAAGAAAATTGGTTTTTGCGTATGTCTCGCGCTGAGACGCGCACGCGCGCAGCGCGCGTAGCGAACTTACTTTTGCGCCTCGTCGCAGGCGAGACGCGCGACTCGGCGCTCTTTGAAATTATTAGAAACTTTTTTGAATCGCTCGTGACTCTCTCTGAAGAGAAGCACGAACAAGCTGAAATCCTCACCGTGCTCGGCATTCTCGCTGCACTCGGGCTCGATACGGGAGAGATCCCAGAAGAAATAAAAGAAGGGAATTATACCAGCTACATACGCAGAATTAACCGAGGCATCGAAGCGTCAGGGCTGTAATCTTGTATACTAAATAAATGACCACACATCCGGAAGATGATATTGGTTTTCTCGAAGAAGCGAAGAAGCGCTTGTATGATCCGAATAATAAAATAGAAGATGTGCGTAAACCATTTCCCGAACCAATGAAACAACAACCGCCACATTCTTGGGGAGACACTGCTCCTCTCGCTCGTCCAGCCACAAAAAAGAAAATGCATTTTGCAGGAATCTTTTTTACCCTCGCATTTCTCTTTTTTGTCGCATCGGTCGGCATCGCTGGGTACTTCCTTTATTTTGGCGGGAATGCGGTCTCGGTAAATAAAATCGCCATCGATATTCAGGGCCCCACCACCATCGCGGGAGGCGACACGGTCCCACTCTCGCTCACTATCACGAATAAGAATTCTACAACAATACAAAACGCGACGGTTGAAATCACTTTCCCTGATGGCACCAGAGACGCTGCTGATGCGACGAAATCGTATCCGCGCTACACAGAAAATCTCGGGACAATAGCGAGTGGTGCGTCAGTAACGCGCTCGATAAAAGTGGTTATGTTCGGTGGCGAGGGCGCCCCTTTAAACCTGCCCGTCTCTTTTTCTTTTGAGACCGATAATTCAAATACCGTCTTTGTTAAAAAAACATCCTTCGCGCTCGCTGTGTCATCGACGCCTCTGTCTGTTTCTGTTGACGCGCCAACACAGATCGTCTCTGACGAACCTTTTATCCTCACGCTCATCGCGCGCTCGAATGCGACGACAAAAATGGATAATGTAGTGCTCACGACCGCACTCCCATTTGGATTCTCGGTCGCCTCATCATCACTACCACTCGTAGATTCAAGTTTTCTTATTGGAACCCTTCAACCGGGGGCGAGTAAAAAAATAATTATCGCCGGGTCGCTTAAAGGGCAAGAAAACGAACAACAGGCATTTCATTTCACTATCGGGACAGGAAAGACAGAAAATGACCAAACGCTCGCTGTCTCGTATATGACGCAGGACACGCTCGTGACTATCGGCGCACCCTTTATAAGCACAACGATTTCAATCAATGGTAATCCAGCGTCAACGATAACTTCAGGAAGTGTCCAGAGTGTATCCGTTTCTTATGCGAATACGCTCTCGACGAGTGTGGCGAATACAGAAGTTGATGTCTCGATTTCTGGCGCAGCGGTCGATTATGACAGCATTAAGACTTCAAACGGCTTCTATCGTTCTGGGGATCACACGATTGTCTTTAGTAAGGACACTGACCCTTCGCTCGCCAGTCTCGCTCCAGGCGCTTCGGGTATCGGCACCTTCACCTTCTCTACGCTCGCTCCTGAATCTGTCCCTGCCTCTTCTTCAATAACATTCTCGATTTCTGCTTCTGGCTCGGGAGTGCAGAGTGGTTCGACACATGCGAAGACTGAAACGGTAAAGGTAGCGACAGTAGTCACATTCTCTTCGTCAGCGCTTCACTCGTCTGGCCAATTTGGCAATAGTGGGCCGATCCCGCCACACGCCGGGAGCCCAACAACCTACACGATTGTCTGGAATGCCCAAAATAAAGGCAGTGCGATCGCCGGCGGGGCAGTGTCTGCAGTATTGCCGAGTTATGTCTCGTATACCGGCGTCGCGAGCGGTGGCTTCTCGTTTGATAAAGGTTCACGCACCGTGACCTGGAATGTGGGAGATATATCACAAAAATCTACCGCGCAAGGTTCATTCCAAGTTTCTATCACACCATCAACTTCGCAGAAGGGCAGCGCGCCGAAGCTTGTCGGCCAAGCATCATTCTCGGGCTATGACCGCTTCGCAGGTGTGCAGATTTCTGCATTAGCAGATCCGGTCACTACCGAAACACCACAAGACCCGGGCTACACCAGCGCAAACGGAACGGTGCAATAAAAAATAGAAAAATCTCATTTGTCCTTCCTCTCTCTTGGTAGTAATCTATACCAATGGAAGACAAAAATGTTATGGAGAAGATTATCTCGCTCTGTAAGCGCCGCGGGTTCATTTTTCAAGGTTCCGAGATTTATGGCGGGCTCGCCGGCATCTATGACTACGGACCACGCGGGGTAGAACTCTTGAATAACATCAAGCGCGCGTGGTGGAGCGCCAATGTCTATGAAAAAGATAATTTCTATGGTCTCGACGCCGGGATGTTTAAAAACCCTCGTGTCTGGGAGGCGAGCGGGCACACGAGCGGATTCTCTGATCCACTCGCGGAGTGTAAGAAGTGTAATGCTCGAATTCGCGTAGATAAGGTACTCGACGCCGTTGGTGTTTCGGCTGATGAGAAGATGGGTGAAGAGCAGATTAATGAACTCTTCGATGCACACCGCGCAGACATAGCCTGCCCGAAGTGTGGCGCGCACGATTTCTCGCGCGTGCGTAAATTTAATCTCCTTGTGAAGTCGAATCTCGGTGACTTCACTTCAGAAGGGAATGAGCCGGTCTATCTCCCGGGCGAAGCCTGCCAAGGCATTTATCTCGATTATAAAAATGTCGTTGATTCGATGCAGCCCAAGATCCCTTTTGGTATCGCGCAGATCGGCAAAGCTTTTAGAAATGAGATCTCGCCACGCAACTTCCTCTTCCGCACACGCGAGATGGAACAGGCCGACACTCAACTCTTTATTCGTCCGAATGAAAATAAAGAAGCATACGAGCGCATTAAGAATGAACGACTCGAATGGTATGTTTCTCTTGGTATTAAAAGAGAAAATCTCCGTTTTAAACAGCATGAAAATCTCGTTTTTTATGCCAAAGATGCGTGGGATATTGAATATAACTTCCCGTGGGGTTTTGACGAGATCGAGGGTATTCACGACCGCACCGACTACGACCTCACGCAGCATATGAAATTCTCGGGTGTTGATTTAAATTATTTTGATTCAGAAACGAATGAAAAATATATTCCGTGGATTCTCGAGACTTCAGCTGGTATGGGCAGAATTCTTATGGCAGTGATGACGGACGCATATCACGAAGATGAGATGGCAGGGGAGACGCGCGTCGTCTTAAAGCTCTCGCCAAAGATCGCGCCGGTTAAAGCGATGGTCGCGCCACTTTTAAAAAATAAACCAGAGCTCGTCGCCAAAGCGCGCGAAGTGCGAAAAGAATTACAAAAAGTGCATCCAGCAATCGCGTGGGATGATAATGGCAACATTGGCAAGCGCTATCGTCGCCAAGACGAAATCGGCACGCCATTTTGTATTACAATTGATTTTGACACTTTGGGTGAAAAGCCGGAGCTCAAGGATACCGTCACCCTCCGTCACCGCGACTCAGGCGAACAAGAGCGCCTCACTATTGCCGAAGTCGCAGAAAGAATTAAGGAAGCAATTCAATAAATATATAATGAAAAAATCATTAAAATCCTTACCAGATGAAACAGGGTATTTTGGTAAATACGGAGGGCAATTTGTTCCTTCGGAATTAAAGTTGCTATTGGATGAGGTGGCTAAAGCATACGAAGTTGCTAAAGCAGATCCAAATTTTTGGAGTGAATATTATTATTTATTAAAAAACTACGCTGGGCGTCCGTCGCCATTGTATTACGCAAAAAATCTCTCACAAAAATTAAAGGGGGCAAAAATTTATCTAAAACGCGAAGACCTTAACCACACAGGGTCACATAAAATTAATCATACGATAGGCGAAGCACTGCTGGCAAAAAGAATGGGAAAAACAAAATTAATGGCTGAGACCGGTGCGGGTCAGCATGGTGTAGCATTGGCAACCGCAGCCGCGTTGGTTGGTTTGGAATGTGAAATTCATATGGGAGAAGTTGATGTCGTTAGGCAACATTCTAATGTTGTTCGAATGCAACTATTGGGCGCTAAGGTGGTAACGGTTAAAACCGGAAGTCGATGTTTGAAGGATGCTGTTGATGATGTTTTGGGAACCTTTATAAAAAACCCTGAGGGTATTTTCCTGGGCACAGGTTCAACCGTCGGCCCACATCCATTCCCAATGATAGTGAGAGATTTCCAAAAAATAATTGGCGAGGAAGTGCGAATGCAAATATTAGAACAAGAAAGAAGGATTCCTGATTATCTGGTCGCTTGTGTTGGTGGCGGTTCAAATGCTATCGGTTTGTTTAATGAATTTCTAGATGATGCGCAGGTAAAAATGATTGCGGTCGAAGCAGGAGGAAAAAACTCAGAACCTGGAAATCATGCAGCGACATTGTCACTAGGGAAACCCGGGAAAATTCATGGAATGTTTACCTATCTATTACAAGATAAAAATGGTGATCCTCTACCTGTAGAATCCATTGCGGCGGGTCTTGATTATCCTGGTGTTGGGCCAATTTTTTCCAATCTAAAAGACGAAGGAAGAATAATTTGCGAATCAATTAATGACGAAGAAGCTCTGGGTGCATTTCAGGTGCTAGCAAAAACAGAAGGTATAATACCAGCTATAGAAAGTTCACACGCCGTAGCTCATGCTATAAAAATAGCTCCAAAATTGGGGCCAGAACAAATTGTCGTAGTAAATATTTCTGGCAGGGGCGATAAAGATATAGATTTTATCGCTGATAGATTGGGTTTGTCACAAGACAACAACGCTAACTAAATGAAAAAATCTAGCGAAAACAAACCAGAAAAACTCAAAAAGATTGGCCCTGATGCAATGACTCCATCTCAGAGAAAATCTTTTTTTGCTTTTTATAAAAGAAACGAATCGCGGAGATTATTTGGATTTTTCAAAGATGTTGCGAGAAGCAGTGTTAACAATACGTTGCTATCAAAGTACCTGCAGAAACACAAAGATGTTAAATGTTTGGTTGCCGGATGTTCTCATTGGGCCAATCCGTTAGATTTAAATAAATTTCTACGAGGTTTTAATAAAGAAATAAATATAAATATTGTCGCGCTAGATGTTTTGCCAGAAGCACTTATAGAAGCCATTAAACATAAAGTTTTATTTACACCACTATTAACTCCGGCTCAAAACACACCTTTTCTTGATTGTTATTTTGACATCGTTGTCGCAGACGGGTTATTAAATTGTTGTAGTTTCGAACAGCATAATTCAATTGTGAAAGAGCTATATAGAGTAGCAAAAAAAGACGCAATGATAATTCTTGGTCTTGGTTATTCTAAAAAAAGACTAGTTCTTAAATCCAAAGAAAGATCTATGACGGTTTATTGTAGACCGTTCTCTTCCATAAGGGGGTTGTTTCTTAGGCGAGGATTTTATTTTCCCAAGAATTCATCTGTTGGCACAATCTTTGGAGATGGTAAAGAAATAAAAATAGATAATTGTATTGCCATAAAACGATAGACCAACACAGATGTTTCTTAGCGGTAGTTTGTAAACATTTCGTTTTTAGCCCTTGCCGCGCAGTTAGACAGAAGGTTTGACTTGTGTAATTTCTAGCACTAGAACAGCAATTCAATAAAAACTGCACATCAGCAAGCGAATATGCTAGGATGCCATTATGGATAAGAAATTTCAGATTTCTATTACCTCGGGCACAGTTGTTACCACGCTTCTAATTATCGCCGGCGCGTACGCTTTTTGGCTACTGCGTGGGCTCGCCCTCCTTGTGCTCGCGGCTATTGTTATCGCTTCAGCTATTGAGCCAGGGATCGCCTTTTTTATTCGCCAACGCATTCCGCGTTTCTTCTCAGCGATTTTGATGTATGTGCTCGTCTTTGGTTCAGTCTTCGCCTTTATCTATTTCTTCTTCCCGCCAGTTATCGCTGACGCAGCAAACTTCTTTAGCGCGATGCCGCAGTATATCAGCACCATAAATTCAGTATCTCCGTTCGCTAATCTGTCTGGCGCGTCTAATTTTGTAGGTACTGGGAATGAAGCACAGTCTTTCTTAAAGACGCTCATGTCCTTCCAATCACTCTTCTCGTCAAATTCGGGCGGAGCCGTGCAGTTCATCGCGACCTTCTTCGGCGGCATCTTCTCGCTCTTCCTCGTCATTGTGCTCTCTTTTTACTTTGCACTTCAAGATACTGGCGTTGAAGATTTCCTCCGCCTCGTGATGCCGGTCAAATATGAAGAATATTCAGTCAATCTCTGGAAACGATCGCAGAAGAAGATTGGCAGATGGATGCAAGGGCAGATATTACTCTCGGTTATTGTGGGCATACTCGTCTATTTGGGTCTTCTGGTCATTGGTATCCCGTATGCACTCCTTCTCTCCGTCTTTACAGCGCTCGCAGAAATAATCCCGATATTCGGCTCGCTCGTAGCGGGGACAGCGGCTGTTGTGGTGAGCTATAGCAGTGGCGGCGTGGCGCTCGCGGTGATTGTGCTCGGGCTCTTTGTTGTGGTGAATCAGTTTGAATCAAATCTTATTTATCCACTTATTGTTAAAAAAGTCGTTGGCGTTCCTCCTCTTTTGGTCATTGTCGGCCTTATCGCTGGTTATACGCTCGCAGGATTCTTGGGTGCATTGCTCGCCGTGCCGGTCTCGGCGGTAATACTTGAAGTAATCTCTGATTTTGATAAAAGAAAGAGCCGCGCAGAACATAAAGATGCTTCATAATGAAAAAACCTTTTTATCTCACTACCACGCTCCCGTATGTAAACTCTGATCCTCATATTGGATTTGCACTTGAAATTGTACAGGCTGATGCGCTCGCGCGCGCGAAGCGACTCTCGGGCAGCGAGGTATTCTTTTCTACTGGTACCGATGAACACGGCCAAAAAATATTTGATGCTGCTACGAAGGCAGGGCAGACGCCTCAAGAATATTCAGATCATTATGCCGCTGAATTTGAAAAATTAAAAAAGGCGCTCAACTTAAGCTATGACGCGTTTGTGCGCACGACGAATGATTCGCATATTCAGGCGGCACAAGAGATGTGGCGCCGCTGTGAAGCGAAGGGTGATATTTATAAAAAATCATATGACGGGCTCTACTGTACCGGCTGTGAAGCGTTCAAGACAGAAAAAGAAATAGCCGATGGGCACTGTATCGCACACGCGAATATTGAGCTCCAGAAAGTTTCTGAAGAGAATTATTTTTTCAGATTTTCTAAATATGCTGATCAACTGCTCGAGTATGTCTCGCGCCCCGCGTCTATTATTCCAGAATGGAAGAGGGAAGAGGCGATTAATTTTATAAAAAACGGTCTAGAAGACTTTAGTATTTCTCGCGAGAAAAAGCGGCTTTCTTGGGGTATCCCGGTGCCGGGCGACGAAGAACAGGTAATGTATGTATGGTTTGACGCACTCACGAATTATATTTCTACACTCGGCTGGCCCCACGATAAAAATGGGAATTTTAAGAAATTTTGGGAAGAAGGTGAGACGGTTCAGGTGGCTGGTAAGGATCAAGTACGCTTTCAGTCCTTGATGTGGCAGGCGATGCTTATCTCTGCGGATATTAAAAATACCGACACCGTTTTTTATCACGGCTTTATCACGAGTGGTGGGCAGAAGATGAGCAAATCGCTCGGCAATGTTATCAATCCACTCAACTTGGTTGAGAAATACGGCACAGACGCGGTGCGTTATGTGCTTCTTCGCCACATCAGCCCGACAGAAGATTCAGACTTGACACTTGAGGCGATTCACGAGCACTACACTGCCAATTTGGTGAATGGATTAGGTAATTTGGTGTCGCGGGTGATGCAAATGGCGACAACCCATCTTCAAGAGCCTGTAGAAATTACAGGAGAAACCAAATCAGATACACGCGTTGTGGCGTACACTAATACATTTGAGTTTAATCACGCAATGAATGCCATTTGGGAACGCATCGGACACAACGATGCATTGATTGCCGATCAAAAACCTTTTTCAGGAATTAAGTCTAACGATCCCGCTGTCGCTGAAGAATCTCTACTCATTATCAAAAAGTTAGTGCGTGAATTAAATGCAATTGCTATCGATCTTAAGCCATTCTTACCAGAAACAAGTTCAAAAATTATCGAAGCAGTAAAAGCAAATAAAAAACCCGATAATCTTTTTCCTCGGCTCGCCGAAGCTTACGCAGGCGGCCCTCGGCTCGCTGAAACGGGCGTAGGCGACCCGCGGCTATGAATCTAAAACATATCGACGCGCACTGCCATCTGCAGTTCCCAGACTATACGAGTGATAGGGAAGAATTGTTAACAAAAATGCGCGAAGAAGAGGTAGCGGCTATTGTTGTGGGCGCTGATGAAAAATCGTCGAGAGAGGCGGTCGAACTCGCAGAAAAAAACGAACATCTTTTCGCCACGGTCGGTATACACCCAAGCTATGCGGGAGATACGAATGTTGGACTTCCGATGTCCAACATTCGGGAATTAACTAAAAACCTAAAGGTTGTGGCGATAGGTGAGTGTGGGCTGGATTATTTCGCGCACTTCGTAGCTTTAGCGAAGGAGTGTAGAGAAATAAATGATGAATTAAAAAATAAACAAAAAGAACTTTTTAAAAAGCATATAGAACTCGCGGCTCTTGTTGACAAGCCGCTCATGATACATGTGCGCCCCTCTAAAAATTCAAATGATGCGTATCAAGACATTATAGAAATCTTAAAAGAAGCAAAAAAAGAATATCCAAACTTGCGTGGCGATATTCATTTCTTCGCCGGTGGCCTCGCTGAAGCAGAAGAATTTTTCAAACTCGATTTCACGATTTCTTTCACGGCGGTTATTACCTTTTCTCGCGACTACGACGAAGTGATAAAAAATGTTTCACTTCAAAATATTTTGGCCGAGACTGATGCCCCGTATGTAGCGCCCGCTTCTCGTCGTGGGCAGAGGAATGACCCATTCGCAGTTATAGATGTGGTCGCAAAAATCGCAGAAATCAGAGGCGAAGAGGTAGAAATGGTGCGGAAGGTGCTTCTCGAAAACACCAAACGCTTATTTAAGCTCCCTTGAGAGTTAGGATCAGAATCGCTTGCAGGCGGCGTAATATCGTGCTAATCTGCTCTCACTATGGCTAAGCACGAAGAAGAGGTCCTCGTAGACGAAATGGAAGGGAGCGACAGCTCCGAACTTCGCGTATACGAGCTCGGTTTCCACATTGATCCAGAACTCCCGACCGAGGAGGTAAAGAAGGTATATAACGCGATGCGTGGAGTAATCGAAGAGAACGGCACCCTCGTCGCCGAAGGCGAACCGGAGAAGATCCAGCTCTCCTACACGATTTCCAGACAGGAAACGACCGGTAGACGCGATTTTAACACCGCATATTTCTGCTGGATTGCCTACGAGACCGACGCTCCTCGTCATGCAAAAGTAATTAAATCTGCGAGTGAGAATAAGCGCCTTGTTCGCTTTATCGACCTCCTCACGAGCAAAGATGCTGCGCGCCACTCTGTAGAAATGCGCGAACTCTTGCCAAAGGTAACAGAACAGCCAAGTGATTCAGAGGCAGTTATTAACGAAGAACTAGACACAGCACTCGAGAACGCTGCGGTATAATAAAACTATGTATATTAACAAAGCATTTCTGTATGGGAATTTGACCCGTGATCCAGAATTAAAAGCGCTTCCTGGAGGAGGGCAGGTAGTTAACTTCGGTATCGCGACAAATAGAACCTATAAAGATAAAAATGGGCAGAAGCAGGAATCAACAGAATTTCACAATGTCGTCGCCTTCGGCCGTTCTGCCGAACTCATCGCGCAGTATATGAAGAAGGGTCGTCCGCTCTTTGTTGAAGGACGCATCCAGACACGCTCCTGGGAGAGCGAGGGGCAGAAGAAGTATCGCACCGAGATTATCGCCGAGAACTTCCAGTTTGGTGACGGGAAAGGCGGAGCGTCTTCGACAGGCTCCCAGCCTTCGCAAGATGCTTCGGCGGGCACAGCAGGGCAAGCCGCGATGGGTGAGGAACCACAACACGCGGCAAAAGATGATGCAGAGATCCAGTACCCAGACGAAGAGATAAATCCGGAAGACATTCCGTTTTAAATTTATATTTTTAAATATTTAAACATTTCACCATGGCCTACCAATCTGAACGAGAAGAAATTGAAGTTAAGAAGTTTACCGACTATAAGGATGTCGCGTATCTGAAGCAATTCACCAATCCGCACGCAAAGATGTTTTCTAAAAAGCGCACCAACATTCCTGCCAACAAGCAGCGCGATGTCGCTACCGCTATTAAGCGAGCACGATTTATGGCACTTCTGCCATATGTGCAGGCATAACATTTTTTAAAATAAGTAGTAAACAAGCCCGTTTCGGGCTTGTTTTGTTATCCACTGGAGTTGATTTTTTTGAAGGTTGTGTGTGCCATAATACAAGCATTATCAAGCCATATCAATTTCAATGAAAAAATACATTGTGAGTGCTGTTTTCGCATTGGGCATTATTATCTCGCCGTCGTTCGCACACGCCTCATCTTCGGGATTAACTTCGACTCAAATAGGTTCCATTATGTCCGTTTTGGAATCATTTGGTGTCGACCAAGCGACTCTTTCTAATGTAAGCTCTGCTCTTAATAGCACTCCCGCGACTACTGTGGCACCACCGACGCTAAACACTCCTATCATCAACACGGCCACAACCACTGCTCCCGCTGTGCCGATGACAACTACTACAGTTACGACTCCTGTGACAACGCCTGCTCCATCAACAACTCCAACCGTCACCATCTCTGCAAACCCTACAACTATGCCTGTAGGTATGACAGTGTTTGTCACTTGGTCTTCGACGAACGCTACTGTTTGTGCACCATCAAGTGGTGTAT
>CAIJZI010000006.1 GCA_903825105.1 uncultured bacterium
AAGAAGAGTTTGATGGAAAAACTACTGAGGAATAAAAAAAGAAAAAGCCCCGCGTGAGCGGGGCTTTTTCTTTTAAGATGGGTTAGATCTTGTTAACGCCAGTGGCGTTCGGGCCCTTTGGGCTGTCGCCGATGGTGAAAGAGACTTTGTCTCCCTCGCGAAGCTCGTCGAACGAAATGTTCTGGAGCTCGTTTGAGTGGAAGAAAAGATCTTTCGATCCGTCAGCAGCTCCATCAACCTTGATGAAGCCGAATCCCTTTTCGTTTTTCTTGATGACTGTTCCGTTTTGCATACGATAAGATAGGTAAGATTTGACTAAGGTATCAAATCAGTAGCCGAAGAGAAAGCTCGATCCCGACTTCCATTGGATCCAGCGCTGGTTGATGACTATATAATAACATCTGTTATACTTATTTGCAATCATGGACACCGAGATCATTCAGAAGAAGCCTTTTACCTACAAAAATCTTTTTAGCCCTGCCTGGGTGTGGAAGTTCGTGACCGGGCTCCTCTTGCTCGTTGTTGCATTTTTGGCGAATCATTATGCCTTCGTCTACGCGCACGCCTACGCGATTCGCCCGACTTCTTCTTATGTCGGCGATATCATCTTAGACAATATTCCCGTTGTTAATTTAAATTTTATTATTGTTGAAGGAGTGCTGCTCGCGATCGCTGTCGGTATACTCTTTCTTATTCTCCAGCCGCGCTACATTCTCTTTACTGTTAAAGCGCTCGCACTCTTTATGATCACACGCGCGATATTTATGTCGCTTACGCACATGGGTATTTATCCCGACCATATCCAGCCGGGGCTCGGGGCACTCGATAATCTTTATTTATATTTTAATTTTGACACAGGACTTTTCTTCTCTGGCCACACCTGTATGCCGATTATCGCGGCGCTCGCGCTCTGGGACAGGCCTGTTCTACGCTACACCGCTCTCGCGATAGCGTTTATTTTTGGCGTTTCTGTGCTTCTCGCGCATGTGCATTATTCGATCGATGTACTAGCCGCGCCGTTTATGGCGTATGGCATATTCCATTTGTCTAAATATCTTTTCCCTAAAGAATATGAACTTATTCGGTCGAACCTATCTTGATCATTCTGCGGGTATAAGCGGAAATCCTTCGTCACCACACGAAGAAGGCCGTCATGCGAAAAAAATAGTAGAAGACGCGCGTAAAGAAATCGCACGGCTTATAGAAGTCCAGCCAGACGATGTCGTCTTTACCAGTGGAGCGACGGAGGCGAATGCACTCGCGATAATCGGCGTTGTCCGTGCATGCTTACAACTTAAACCTTGCACCTTACCACTGCACATTTTATATCTGCCGAGCTCGCATGCTTCAGTCGTTGAGAATGTAAAATCGTTGGCGAATGAAGGGGTGAATGTTGAAGCTCTGCCGATAAAAAATTATCAGGTCGATATCGAAAAGTTAAAAAAGATGATTCGGCCAGAAACCATTTTAGTTTCAATGGACGCCGTCTGTGGCGAGACGGGCGTGATCTGGAACACGCGCGAAGTCGCCGATGTTTTGAAAAAATTTCGCACGGGCAATCCAGAAAAACAGAGCGCTCCGGCCGCTCGGCCAATTCAACTCTGTTTTTCCGGCTCGCCCGTGCTCCATATCGACGCGAGTCAGGCACCACTGACAGAAAAAATTTCTCGTGCGCACTTCGGCGCAGATCTGCTTACTTTTGACGCATCGAAAGTGGGCACGACGCGCGGCATTGGCATTTTAATCGCGCATCGCACTATCCCCATTCTTCCTTTTTATTATGGTGGCGGGCAAGAGAGAGGGCTCCACTCGGGGAGCGAAGCGCCCGATCTCGCGCAGAGCTTCGCGAGAGACTTGTGCGCAGTGAATCGTAATCGAGAAAAATTTGTCACGAGAGCGAAGAAAGAACGCGCGCAACTTATAGATTTTATTAAAAAGAATATAAAGTTAAAAGAAAGCGAAGTATATATAAATGAAGCACCAGCCGATAGACAAGTGCCAAACATTCTTAATCTCTCATTCCCAAATCAGGACACCGATTATCTCGTCGCCCTGCTCGACGAAGCAGGCTTCGCTGTCTCGACCAGAAGCGCCTGCGAGACCAACTCTGCCGACGGCTCTCGCGCTGTCTTCTCCTTAACCGGCGACAAATCCCGCGCCCTCGCTACGCTACGCATCTCTTGGGGGGCATCCACTTCTCATCGTTCTCTCTCCCGTTTCGCCAAAGCACTCGCGAAGGCGGCGGAGTTTATTACGACTTGAATTTATATATCATTTGATATACTTCGTGCATATGACTAAACATATTTGGGAGGGAGTTCGTGGTCCAAAAGAAGAATGGGTTCCAATCGATGAATTTCCAGATGAAAAAGAGACGGCCTTGAATCCAGAACAACGAATCGTTCTTATGGATCTGTATCAAAAGGGATTGTTGAGTGAAGAAGAACGCGAGTTGGCTGAAGAATGTCTCGGGATAATGACTGATGACGCGCCAAAAGATGTGAAGGATGAAAAGCCTGTCGATGTAGAAGATGTCCCCATTCAGGAAGATCCAGAGCCTAAGACATTTGAATCACCAGAAATGGAGGATTACGAAGACGGATTGTCCGCCAGCGGTCGAGAAGATCTCCTAAAAGTGAAGGGTTGGTTTGTGAAAGCTAGATCTAGACGTGGTGATAATAAAAGAGATTGGAAGTCTTCCGCCAGTCCGCACGGAAGAAGTACTATACGGAAACCATCAGAAGATGGCGACGCCCAGCTTCGTGATAACCCTTACGATAGATAAAAATTAGAAAGACGAAAACGCTTCGTCAATACATAGGAGTTTCCTATGCAATAATTCCTATGCAATAAAAATCAGTAAAGTTTATTGATGTATAATTTTTGCTATGGAAGCAAAACCCTCTCAAATAGATAACGAGTCTCTTGTCGAGATTAATAGGGAACAAATTGAAAATAATGTTGCATTAAAGATAGAAAAATTGAAACAGTTACCGATAATCGCAAAAGCTTTTGAAATGCTCGACGCTTTGCCAGATTATTTGAGATACCACGCGAAATCACACACAGAAGACGTTTTTCACGAGGCAGTACTTTTTGGGATGGTAGATGGATTGGGAGGAAAAGAAATCGAGAGGCTCGCTGTAGCTGCAGCGTGGCACGATGTCGGATATTTAGTTAGACCAAAAGACAACGAAGAAGTGGCAGTTGAACTATTTGAAAAAGAAATAGCTGGGTTGAATTTGGAATATGCAGAAGATGTCAAAAAAATGATAATGGACACAAAATTGAAAATGACAGAAAAAGGTCCAGAAATACTGATGACCGACCCAGTTTCAGCCCATTTGCTTGATGCGGATGTGAGCAATTTCGGCAGAACGGACTTCTTACAAAAAAGAGATTTGCTCGTAGAAGAATTAAAAATTGATTTAACTGATAAAGATACAAAAAGAAAATTTTTAGAGTTCGAATTAGCTTTATTAAAAAATCATGAGTGGCATACAGAAGCAGCTCGTAAACTCAGACAAGAACAAAAAGATAAAAATACCGAAGAATTGGAAAAAGAAATCGCAGGAATTGACACCAGCGGTCAACGGTAGCATTATAGGGGTATGAATATTGAGGAACTCTCTAAATCACAGCTTATACTCCTCACGATTCTCGTGAACTTCGTTACCTCGGTCGCGACCGGTATCTTGACCGTTTCTCTGCTCGATCAAGCGCCGCCATTTGTCACCCAGACCGTGAATCGTGTCGTCGAGCACACCATAGAAACCGTCTCGAAGGTCGCTCCTGCTGCGATTGTTCAAGCGCCCGCGCCCTCGAATCAGGATCTCGTTATGTCTGCGATTGGTGCTGATGCGACTCGTGCTGTAGTTATCTTCGATGCCAAGACGGGCACTTCGACTCCGGCGATTTCTGTCGGCACTTATCTGCCAAAGGCGCGCGCGGTCGCTACCGCTTCGCAGGACGCATTACCGAAAGAGGCTCTTATTGAATTCCCGGGAGGAACATATGTAGAAGCCTCGCTCTCTCATAATGGAAATGGAATAACGATTTATGGCTTCGCGGACAGCGCTTCGCTCCCAAAGGTGACATCACCATCATTGATTGGTGTGGGGGAGTTAAAGCTCGGCCAAACAGTGCTCGCGATTACTTCTGATGGCTCTGCCGCTACGGGGATTGTCGCGCGTGTGACTAAGACGAGCATCCGTACAACATTGCCAGACATTGGCGCAGGAAGCGCGGCAGTCGATCTCTCGGGGAATCTGATCGGTATCGGCGCAGGAGTAACACCGGGGCTTCTTATCGGGAGTGACATCATCACCATACTTCTAAATGCGACCACAACAGCGACCTCGACCGTTTCTAAATGATTATAATTAATTTCACAACGATAAACTACTCACCATAATCTATTTATTATGCCACCGTCATTTAATAATTTCACCGCGAAAGCAAAGGAGGCCGTGCAGCGATCGCACGAACTCGCCATTGAGCGCGGGCAGAATCATGTGTCGTCACTCCACTTGCTCGCTGCGCTCGTCTTCCAAGAAGAGTCGCTCGTTTTTTCTATTCTTGACCGTATGGGAATTGATACGGTTGCCTTCGCAGACGCTGTAGTCGAACGCCTCGAGACTCCAGAGAACGCAACCGTCCTCTCGCCGTCTTATCAGATCTATCTCACGCCAGAACTCGCACAAGCTCTTGAAGCTTCAGGCAAGATCGCCGCGCGGATGAATGACGCTTTTATCGGCACCGAGCATCTGTTCCTCGCTGTTCTTGAACATTCAGGTACTGCGGCAGACATTCTCGCGCGATTTTCTATCACTCAAGCGTCAGCCGCTGCGGTGTTGAAGGAATTAAAAAATTCAAAAGATGGCCAGATCGTAGAGCCGAAACAGTTCCGCGCGCTCTCGAAGTATGCGCGCAATCTGACAAAACTCGCGGCAGAAAATAAGCTCGACCCCGTCATCGGTAGAGATTTTGAAATCAATCGCGTGATTCAAATCCTTTCTCGTCGCACCAAAAATAATCCGATTCTCATCGGCGAAGCGGGTGTCGGGAAAACCGCAATCGCTGAAGGCCTCGCCGCGCGCATGGCGACAAACGATGTGCCAGAATCGCTCAAAGGGAAGGAGCTGCTCTCGCTCGACCTCGGACTTATGGTCGCGGGCACCAAGTATCGCGGCGAATTTGAAGAACGGATGAAAAATGTGATGAAAGAAGTCGCGCGTGCAGAAGGAAAGATTATTCTCTTTGTTGACGAACTGCACACACTCGTTGGCGCGGGCGGGGCAGAAGGCTCACTCGACGCTTCGAATATGTTGAAGCCAGCACTCTCGCGCGGCGAGATCCACATCATTGGCGCGACGACGCTGAAGGAATATCAGAAGTATATAGAAAAAGATGCTGCACTCACGCGCCGATTCCAATCCGTTTTCGTGAACGAGCCTTCGATTGAAGACGGCATCGCGATTCTCCGCGGACTGCGCGATAAATATGAACTCTTCCATGGCGTACGCATCACTGACGGCGCGATTGTTGCTGCGGTTGAACTCTCTTCGCGCTACATCAGTGACCGATTTTTGCCAGACAAAGCGATTGACCTTATCGACGAAGCTGCGTCGGGCCTTCGTATCGCACTCGAGAATAAACCACCGTTGCTTGAAGAAACGGATAGAAAGATTCGTCGTCTCGAAATAGAGAAGCAGGCATTACAAAAAGATCTTGATATCGAGAACTCGAGTGGTACTGCTGTCGTCGGAAAAGAAATAAAGGAGCGTATCAAGGTAATCGATGCAGAGGTCGCCGATCTGCGCGAGAAAACGAGCGAGCTTGAACTCAAATGGAAAAATGAAAAAGAAGTGTTGACGGGCATTCGCGCTGACAAGACAGAACTCGAGTCATTAAAAATACAAGCAGACAATGCAGAAATCGCCGCCGATCTCGGCACTGCCGCAGAAATTCGCTACGGGAAGATCCCGCATTTGCAAAAAGATTTGGAGACAAAATTAAAACGCTTGAAAACTTTACAAAAATCGCGTCGCGTTTTGAACGAAGAAGTGAGTGAAGGAAATATCGCAGAAGTGGTGAGTCGCTGGACCGGTATCCCCGTCGCTCGAATGCTCGAAGAAGAAGCAGCGAAGCTCGCGCGAATGGAGAGTGAACTCAAGGCGTGTGTTATCGGTCAAGATGATGCGGTAAAGAAGGTAACGGACGCGGTGAAGCGCTCGCGCGTGGGCATTTCTGATCCGAATCGCCCGATTGGCTCATTCCTCTTCCTTGGTCCAACCGGCGTGGGGAAGACCGAACTCTCGAAGAAGCTCGCGGAATTTATGTTTAATGACACTGAAGCACTCGTGCGCGTTGATATGAGCGAATTTATGGAGAAGCATTCTGTCGCAAAACTGATCGGTGCACCACCGGGCTATGTCGGTTATGAAGAAGCCGGCACTTTGACTGAGCGGATTCGTCATCGCCCCTATGCTGTCGTCCTTTTTGACGAAATAGAGAAGGCGCACCCAGAAGTCTTCAACATTCTGCTTCAGGTTCTTGATTCTGGGCACCTCACTGACGGCAAGGGGCGCAAGGTGAATTTCAAAAATACGATTATCGTGCTCACGAGTAATGTCGGTGGAGAATTTGTCGATCGCCTCGCGCGTATCGGCTTCGGCACGGCGGGCGCGACCGACGCGACGCGTTATGAAGAAACAAAAGAGCGCGTGATGGGCGCTTTGAAGGAGCACTTCCGTCCAGAATTCTTAAATCGTCTCGACGACATTATCATCTTCGATCTTCTTACTAAAGAAGCGCTCACGAAGATTGTCGATAATCAGATCGAAGAAGTCACTGGTCGCCTCGCACACAAGCGTATCGCGCTCGCATTCTCGAGTGAAGTCCGCCTCTGGCTCGCAGAAAAAGGCTATAGCCCGCTCTATGGCGCACGCCCACTTCGCCGAACGATTCAGGACAAAATCCTCACCCCACTCGCTTCGCTTATGGTCGCGCAGGGCGTTCGCGAAGGCTGCACAGTCACCATTTCTATCAAGGGTGGCGAACCACACTTCGATGTCGCGAAGAAGCGTGTGGCGCAGAAAATGCGCATGAAAGAAACAGAGACTATTGCATAAATCCATTATTTTTGTTAGATTTTATCTATGTCACAAGACCGCGTTATCCGCATGCAATCATCTGCATCGAAACATTTAAGAATTATCCGCAAGAACAAGAAAAAAGTTGAGCGGAAAATACAACTTACTAAATACGACCCTGTCGCGAGGAAGCGTGCGGTGTATAAAGAAATTAAATGGAAGGGAAAGGGCGGATAAATAAACTCTGTATGCTGAAAAAGATGTGGTCGACTTGTTCAAGATCAAGTCGTTTTTGGTGTTGGACGGGAGTTGGTGTTATCGTGCTCGCTTTCGTTTATCTATTCTTTTTCGCCAACATTTTTCAAACTGAATATCGCTCGCTCGCGGCTGATGCACCGGAAAAATTTATTCCATTGCCGGTATTTAATCGCGCTGACTACGACGCGCGCCTCCTCGCCCTCGCACACTTAGGGGTCGGACCGCTAAGTGAACTTAGCGGTCCGACCCCTAAGTCGGCCACATCAACAGCGACTTCAACGCCGACGCTCTGGCCCGTAAAGACAGCATATCCAGACGCCGGCGCGATTCTCCCTTTTAAACGCATCGTCGCGTACTACGGCAATTTTTATTCAAAAGGAATGGGCGTGCTCGGTGAATATCCTTCTGACCAGATGCTCGATATGCTAAGAAATGAAGTCAAGGTTTGGTCAGCCGCAGATCCGACCACTCCCGTCGTGCCCGCGATCCAAGAGATCGCTGTCGTCGCGCAGGCGAGTGCTGGCAGAGAAGGGAAATATATTTTAAGAATGCCAGATGAGCAGATTGATCACGCGCTCGAGCTCGCGCACAAGATAAACGGCATTGTGATTCTCGATGTGCAGGTAGGGAAGAGTACGCTCGAACACGAGCTCCCGATGCTCGACAAGTATCTCGCGATGCCTGAAGTGCATCTCGCTATCGACCCAGAATTCTCGATGAAATTTGGCGATAAGCCGGGAACGGTCATCGGTACTTTTGATGCAACCGATATCAATTATGCAGTTCAACATCTCGCAACTATTGTAAAAGAAAATAAGCTCGCGCCGAAGATTCTCGTCGTGCACCGCTTCACTCAAGCGATGGTGACGAATTATGAAAAGATACAGACCTCGCCTGAGGTGCAGATCGTGATGGATATGGACGGCTTCGGCTCGAAGGCAAAAAAGTTTAATACCTATAAGCGCGTTATTTATCCGGAGCCAGTGCAATTCACGGGCATCAAATTATTTTATAAAAATGACAACAATGCCGACGGCATCCTCTCTCCCGCAGAAGTGTTAAAAATGCTCCCCACGCCGATTTATATTCAGTATCAATAAGCATTTTAAATGTTGGACATCGGAAGTCCAACATTTACTTTTCGCCCTTCAGAATTATTCGCCCGTCAAATCCGCCGCGGTCGGCGAGCTTTTGGAGACGCAATACCTCCACGTCAGCATACTCGGGTAATCTTTTCAGTGCCTCGACGACTTCTATCACATCTGCCAATTCTTCAGGATCGCCAGCTTCGTTAAATTCGCCAACTTCTTCTGCTAATTTTTTAATCAGTTCAGTTTTGTATTCTTCAGGCGAGGCAATTCTTTTTTCATACGGTACGCCCTTTGCATCCATTATTTCAGGAATGCGATCTCGCACCAGCTTGTTGTAACTTGTCATAAAATAATTCTATCACGCATAAAAAAAGAAAAGGGCTTCGCCGAAGCGAAGCCCTTGTGGTGTTGTGCCGTCAGAATGAAAAATCGACAGCAAACGTTGTGTTTGTTTTTCTGGTATCGCGGTCGTAGAGAGTCGCGCCCCAGACGGTCACATTTTTCCGCGCGGCGTACTCGACACGCGGTCCGATTCCGCTGGCTGTCGCTTCGTCCATCATGCCGATGTTGAAATTCTTCGGCAGGTGATATACGGCTGTGATGTAGCGGTATGGACCACTCGCGCCGTTTTCGAAGACTCCGAAGAAATCCGCTTTTTTGACAGTGGCACTGAACATGCCTGCGTAGCGGATCCCGTTCGGGTTCATTTCGCGTCCAGCAGCGACGCCGAACTGGAGCCACGAAGCGGGCTTCCATGTCGGGCCGGCATAGGCCTCGAACCAGCTTGAGCCGCTCCACACCTTCTCGGTGAAACTATAAACACCAATAGAAGATGTCAGTTGGTGTCTGTACATCCCGATCAGTTGGTAGTGCCCCGTAGCCGATTGGCCGCGGTTTTCGATGAAGATGCCGAGATCTTTCTTCTCGGCTGCTGTCGGTTTGTCCGCCGCGGGGGCGGAGACCGAAATGATTGCAAACAACATCAAAGAGCAAAAAAACTTGTTCATCGTATCTCCTCCGCTTCCGCGGTTGAAATTTTGGACCTCTGCATATAGGTTAGCATACTTATAATTATTTGTCAAGTTGTGGAGCGGGGTGGTAGTATTTACCTCATATGAACACAGAAACAAACAAATATTTTTTACCAGCAGCAGTAATCCTCGCAGGGCTCTTTATCGCCGGCGCAGTATTCTGGAATGGTTCTCATCCAAAGGCGGCGAATCCGACAGACACGAACACCGCGCCAGTTGTCGATATTAAAAATGTGAAGACGGACGGCGATCCTTTTATTGGCAACGCGAATGCGCCTATCGTAATCGCTGAATGGACGGATTATCAGTGTCCATTCTGTAAGCAGTTTGAAACCACGACGCTCCCACAAATCGAGAAGAATTATATCGAAGCAGGAAAAGTAAAAATCGTGTTTAAAGATTTTCAATTTCTCGGGGCTGACTCTCTCGTTGACGCAGAATACGCACGCGCAGTTTGGGCGCTCTACCCGGCGCAGTTCCCAGCTTGGCGCGAGGCACTCTTTAGCCAAGAGCCACAAGAAAATAGCTTGAACGCGGCGGACAATCTTAAATTTGTTCTTAAGGTAACCGGCTCGGTCGCGGGCATTGATGTAAATAAAGTGACTGCTGATGTGAAAGCGAATCAAGCGAAATATGATGCCGTAATCGAAGAAGATAAGACAGAGGCAGGGGACTTCGGCATCCAAGCGACACCATCATTTGTCGTTGGTACTCAAATGATCGCGGGCGCGTACCCGTACGCGACATTCCAGACCGCGATCGACGCACTTCTGAAGTAGTTAAAAAAATAAAACCCCGCCCCTTAGGGGCGGGGTTTTATTTTTTCCCGCGGAGGTAGCTGATTAAAACGGGGAGTAAAGAGAGTGCGACAATGGTGAGAGAGAATGGAAGTACATAATGTTCGCTATTTGGAACTACCGAGCCGAGGAAGTAGCCAAGCGAGACCATCCCTGCGCCCCAAGTGACGCCACCGATGACGTTAAAAGAGAGAAATCGAGAATAGTGCATCTGTCCCACTCCCGCCAAGACGGGCGCGAGCGTTCGTACGATCGGCACGAATCGTGCGAGGATAATCGCCCTGCCACCATACGCTTCAAAAAACTTTTGTGTTCGGCCAACATATTCCTGTTTAAAAAAACGTGAATTTGGCCTTTTAAATAAAGTGTCGCCCATTTTCGCTCCGAACCAGTAGCCCGTAGAATCGCCCAGTATCGCCGCGAGAATGACGATTATGACGAGTAGAGGGAATGAGAGAATACTGTGCGCGGCGAGAAGGCCAGCGATAAAGAGGAGAGAATCACCGGGGAAGAAGACTCCGAGTAAGATCCCGCTCTCTGCGAAGATAAGAAGAGCAATGCCGATATAGCCACCAAATTTTATAATGGCGAGCGGGTTGAGATGTATACAGGCGTAGAGAAATGCGTGCATCTTATGCAGTATACTAGAGTTAATGGAATCTACACCACGATTGTCATCACCTGAAGAAGAGTTGTCCTATTTGCGTGAGCAGGTTGCACAAAAAGAAAAAGAATTACAAAAGACGCGAGAAGAAAATCCGACCGCAAATCTGCCAACGCGAGAAGAAATTATTTCTGAACATCTTGATGCGCACAAAACTGCAGCGCCTGAAATCCTCGCGGGCGAATATCGAATAAGTGAATCAGCGCTAAACGAGACAGCAGAAAAAATTATAAAGGAGTGTACTCTCGGTAGTAGCGAACAGATGATACGGAGTTTACAAAAAACGATGGAAGAAAAGGGTATTAAAAACACTTTTGCGATTTTAGAGAAGATGAAAGATCCTCAAATGGTTGACGACTTTCATCGCTACATCGTGCGCTACATCGCCGCAGGATTACCGATGACGGGCATAGACGAAAAAGCTCCGCGCTTCCAAGCGCTTAAGATGACGCTTTATGAGATCTCTCTGCCCGAACCGAAGAGTGATCAAAATGCGCGAGCGAAAACACTCAAAGAACTTATCTCGGCGATGGAACAGCTCTACTCCGGCCTTCTCTCGATAGAAACAGCGGCAAGTGGCGAGCCGCGCTACTACACGCTCGAGCTCGCGATCCCCGCAGACAGCGCCGAGCTCCAATTCTACGCAGCGATTCCGAATGGAAAAAGAAATCTTTTTGAAAAGCAGTTGCTCGCTATATTCCCGAACGCGTATCTCGAACAGAAGCCCTACGACTATAATATTTTTTCTCAAAACGGCGTGGCACTCGTCTCTGAAGCGCAGTTCACAGAAAGTCCTGCATTGCCGCTCAAGGATTATACCGACTTCGATTATGACCCGCTCAATGCGATTACCAATGCATTTGCAAAAATAGAAAAGACGAAAGAGGGCGCGGCGCTGCAGATTATTGTCGAGCCGCGCGCCGAGCGGCATGTGAAGCATTATAAAAAAATTCTTCAAGCTCTGCGCAAGGGTGAGAGTAAGTCGTCTGCATTTGGTACGCCAGAAACAGCGTTTGGTACTTTTATGAGAGATACAAGCCGAGCGCTTTTATCGAATAAGCCGAAGGATAAAGAAAAGGCAAAACAAGAAGAAACGCGCCAGACCGAAGCGAATAAAACATACATCGAACAAATCGAGAAGAAGATCGCTGCGCCGATTGTCGGCGCGACGGTTCGTCTCGTGGTCTCTTCAGAAAATGAGGTGAAAGCGAATCAGGTGCTCGAAGAGCTCGAATCGGCATTTAACCAGTTTTCAAATACACAAGGCAATAGCCTCGAATTCAAGCGTGTTTCAGAAAAGAGAGATAAAGCATTTCGCGCATTAGAAAATTTCTCATTCAGAATTCCTGATGATTCAGCGCTCCCATTATCACTCCGCGAGCTCACGACGATCTACCACTTCCCGCCAGAGGGAATAGAGTCATCGCCGCACTTGAAACAGGCGCGCTTCACCCACGCACCTGCGCCACTCTCTCTCCCACAGGCAGGATCGCTTCTCGGTATTAATTCGTATAGAGGCGAGAAAACAGACATTTATCTCGTCCCAGAAGATCGTCTGCGCCACCTCTATATTATCGGTCAGACCGGCACGGGTAAAACGGGTTTGATGAAGTCGATGATTATGCAGGATATTAAAAATGGCGAAGGCTGCTGCTTCATCGACCCGCACGGTTCAGACATTCTCGACATTCTCGCGTCGGTCCCGCCCGAGCGTTATAAAGATGTTATTTATTTTGACCCCGCCGATCTCTCGCGACCATTCGGGCTCAACTTCTTGGAATACGATTTCTCGCGACCAGAGCAAAAGACATTTATTGTGAATGAACTGCTCTCGATCTTCCGTCGCCTCTACGGCGATGTGCCCGAGAGTATGGGCCCGGCCTTCGAACAGTACTTCCGTAATGCGACACTGCTCGTGATGGAGGACCCGGCGAGTGGTTCGACGATTCTCGACATCGCGCGCGTACTCTCTAACGACGCCTTCCGCGCAGAAAAATTAGAGAAATGTATGAACCCGATCGTGAAGCAATTTTGGAATGACATTGTCGCGAAGACGAAGGGTGATTTCTCGCTCGCGGAGATTGTCCCGTACATCACGAACAAGTTTGACGACTTCACCGCGAACGATTTTATTCGCCCGATTATTGGTCAACAGGAATCATCGTTCAAATTCCGCGAGGTGATGGATACAAAAAAGATTTTGCTCGTCAATCTTTCTAAAGGCAGACTCGGCGAGAGAAATTCAAATCTCCTCGGTCTTATTATTGTCGGGAAATTATTTATGGCAGCGCTTGGTCGCGCCGACAATCCGCGCGCAGTGTATCCGCCCTTCTATCTCTACATCGACGAATTCCAAAATGTCACCACCGACTCGATCCCGGGCATTCTCTCTGAAGCAAGAAAGTATAAACTCTCGCTCTCGCTCGCGCACCAATTCTTGAAGCAGATCGACGAGAAGTTCCGCGACGCAGTCTTCGGCAATGTGGGCAATATGGCAGTATTCCGCGTCGGCGAGGAGGATGCAGAATTCTTTGAAAAGCAGTTCGCACCGATCTTTAAAGCGCTCGATTTCGTGAATATCGAAAATAGAAATGCGTATGTGAAAATCCTCGCCGGTGGCGTGCCACAAAAAGCATTTGATCTGCGCACTGCCGACCTGCCGAAGGGGAATCCGGATCAAATCGACGATCTTATTCACCTATCCTCTTCTACCTATGGGCGCGACCGTGCTACTGTAGAAACTATGATCCGCGAACGCTATTTAACGCGATAATTTTTTAATATGCCTGAAAAACCTCGGAAAAAAGAAAATCTAAATACAAATGAGTGGGTAGAAGGTGGAACAAAACACAGCGAACTTCTTGAGAAATTTGAGGTGCTTCACGATGAAGGTCTCCTGCCAAAGAATTTTATGCCCACATTTAATTTTTTTGTTGGAAAAATGGAACGCGCAGTAGATGCTGATGAAGAAGGAAAAATTGAAGGAGAAATAAACGAGTATATTGAAGACGGGCGCGTAAGGGCGACGAGACAACAGGGCGTTCAAAAACCAGAAGCTCCTATCGCAGAAGAATTTCCTCAAGTACCTCAAGAAGATGTATTAGGAATACCGGCGGAAGAAAATGAAAACGAAGGAAGATCAGAAACGCCAGCTGAGACGAGAAGCAAATTGCGAGAGACGGTAGGTAAAATAGAAGATCTTCTTGGAAAAGCAAGTGTCCCAGGAGAATGGGCGACCGAGCGTTTTGCCAATCTCGACACACACCTCAACGAACAGTCCGATAAATTACGCGAAGCAGCGAAGGGATTCGGTTCAAAAGCCGCAGCGTTTGTGCACTCCACGGGAGAAAAAATAAAAGAAGCTCCAACTAATTTTGGGGCATATTTAGATGAGCGTTTGGATGATTTAAATGAAAAAATCGCTAGACTTGGAGCAGGAGCAAAGAGAATTTTAGGTAACATCCGTGGCGCTACTGGCAAGGCACTAAATAAATTCTTTGTCGAAAGATATTTTGGATTTGAAAGACGCGAAGTAGACACCGGCCCGCAACTGCCACCGTTCGCGAGCCAAGAAGATTATAACGAAGCTCTTGGGATAAAAAGTGATGCTGAATTGCCAGATCGGGAGCATCCAGTTGTAGAAGAAGATACAGATGCAAAATCAGAAGAAGCAGAAGTTCTGCCGCCAGAAAAAAAACCAGAAACAACTCCGCCAGCAAGACAGGAAAAAAACCCAAAACCAACTGTAATAGATGCAGTGAATCCAGCCAAGCCAGCGCCTGCACCAGAGCGACCATCACCAAGTTCACAACCTAAAAAACCGTCAGTGCCGGCGCAACAGCCACAAAATGCTGGACAGCCGGTATCGCCAGAAGGTGATTCTCCAGAGAGAATGAAGGCAGAAATTGGTGAAATTATAGACGGAAGTGAGTCCAGAAAAGATGCATCTGAGAAGATTAAAAAATATCTGAAGAACCGCAATGGAGAATTAGATAAAAAAGCCGAAGGATTTGGATCGAAGGTTGAGAAGATGTTCCACTCGCTCGGCGAGAAATATAATAAAATGCCGTTGAAGTGGAAGCTCGCGATCGGTGTCGGGCTCGGTGTTGGTGCTGCTTTCGCAGGGCCATTTTCAGCGATCTTTGCCGGAGGGATTGCGCTTCAGCGCGCCGCAGGTCTCGCGGGGATGTATGTCAAATCTAAAAATATTCTCCAGAAAATGTCTGAAGGAACACACAGAGGATTTTTTGCAAAAGGAGAATACAAAGGACTGTTTGCACACGATTATCACGAATTCTTCAAAGACAAATCAGAAACACAGCGAAAGTGGATCGCGTTTGCCATGGCGGGAGTGTACACAGCCGGTATGGGCCTTGCGATTGGCGAAGCGGTACATTACGCTCCGCAATTTTTGCATCACATGCTTGGCCACGATGGTGGCGTGGACGGAGGGGCGGTTCAAAGCGGTGGGAATGTTCCAGAGTGGATGCACCCAGCTCAAATGCCGACGCATACAGAAATGCCAAACCTCTCTGTCGACGCGTCGGCGGGGCACGGCTATGAGTTTATGGCGAAGCGGCTTTGGGAACAGGCACAAGCACAGCATCTCGACCCGAGTAAGTATGCTGCTGACAGCGATATGCATAAATTGCTCACCGCAGATGCGCACTCGATAGACAAAGTCGTTCATCAGATCGCCGCTGACCCGAAGCACGCATTCTTTAATCATGATGGAACGAGCGTGATGATTGACCCACACGCGCATATGACGATTGGTGCAGACGGCAATATTCATGTTGGAGCAGAAGTTCACGCTGCTGCCGGCGCGCACACGACGCCGGTCTATCCTCACCACGAAGCGCCCGTAGCTCACGCAGAAGCACCCGCGACAGTCGAGGCACATCACGCCCCAGACTCGAGTGTTGCAGATGTTAAACATGATTTGACGAACGAGAATGTTATCGATCATCAGTCTCCAACACACGACGCTCCGCACGCTGCGCCAGAAGTTGAACAATTGGCCGGACAAATTCTGCATCACCACGGGATCGATATCCCTACAGCCGAGCCGCACATCTATGCTGACAATCACACAAAGCACCTCTTTGTATTTGGCGGTAAGCCAGGTCTAGAACAAACAACGCTTATTAAAAATTATCTCTCAGCCAATCCAGATAAAATAGTATATGGAACGGATGACTCGGGTAAATATCGCATTCCTTTCCATTGGTTCCAAAAGCCAGATGGCGGAGGTGATATCGTTCCGGGCATACCGGTTCAAAAACGCGGGTTTCTCGGATTCTTCAAATCATTTATGGGCGCGCCAGATCCAAAAGAATTTCATGCTAAAATTAGTTAATAATTAAAAATAATATGCCACCAACACAAAACAATATGCAGGACGAATTAACAGCAGCGATCGCGACTGATCTCGGTATCAAAGATCTCCCGCTCGCTGAGCAACAGCAGCTTATCTCGCAGTTCGGCGAAGTCGCGCTGAAGGCGGCGACGATGGCAGTACTCGAGAAGTTGTCTGAAGAAAAGAGAAATGAATTCGCGACGATAGCCGAGAGTGGCGACCCAGTAGCGCTTAAAGCATTTCTCGATAGAGAAGTGCCCGATCACGAAAATATCACGAAGACAGCAGTCGCAGACGAGGTAAAAAGGTTTAAGGATTTTCAATCTGCAGCGTAGTATACTGGAAGCTATAACAATAAATAATCGTATCGTATGAATCCAACCCAAACAGGTATCGCTGTAGCACTCGCGCTCGTTGTTGTTATCTTCTTTTTCGTCTTTGACGGGATGTCATTGTTTCGTCAGTCGGCCTCAGCACCAACACAAGAAATAACAGCAACCACAACTGATCAATCTATGGCTACAACTTCAACAAATTCTGTACAAGCAAATGTTACCGAACTCCAGATAACTGACGAAGTCGTCGGTACTGGCGCTGTGGCAAAAGCGGGCGACACAGTTGTCGTCGCATATACGGGTAGCTTCACAAACGGAAAAGTCTTCGACAGCTCAGTCGGGAAGGCTCCTATCGCAATCGTGACTTGCCCAAAGGGAGTCACGACCGGACTTTGTATGAATCTTGGCGCAGGGCAGGTGATTAAGGGTTGGGACGAAGGACTTGTCGGTATGAAAGAGGGCGGGAAGAGAAAGCTTGTTATCCCCGCATCGCTTGGGTACGGCCCAAATGACTATGGATCAATCCCGGGTAATTCGACACTCGTCTTCGAAGTCGAACTCATAAAAGTCGCGAAATAACTTGGGTGTCCGACACCCAAGTAACTTGGAGGTCGGACCTCCAAGTGGAAGGGAAGAAAAATAAAAAAAGAAAGGGCGCGATTTACTTAGCGGCGAGACACCTAAGTAAATTAAATAAAAAAGAAAGGGCGCATCCCGCTTCGCGGAATGCGCCCTAGAGTGTTTAGTATGTCACAGTGTGCAACACCCGGATCTTTTCCCTGTATTTGGAAAGATCCAAGACCCCGGCGGTGCACGCGTCGACGACATACTTTCGTAGTTTGAGCCGTGTTGTTACGCCGTTCACAATGTTCGGTACCGCCATTGCGGAGGCGCCGTATCCTGTATACGAGAGCATATTGGCTCCGGCGAACATCATTGAGCCAACTCCTACACCGACTCCGCCTCCAAGGCCGCCCGTCATGCCGTCGATCATGCCCATTGCCAAGTAATTCGGCTGTACATTTCGAGTATGCTCCTGACACGCCGGCGTTATCGCCGCCATGACGGCAAGTGGTTCGGCGAGTTGCACCTCGAGTTGTGCTTCGTTCGTCACTGTCTTGGAAAGACGGACGGCGAAGCTGGGCTGCATGTTCTTGAGCCTGAAGGCGTATCCGTATGAAACAATCGCGATCTGTTCGCTGTCGGGCAGTGTGACGAGGATCTTGACGGGCTCCTTCTTTTCCTTGGCAGAAACCGTCGCTGGAACTGCCAGAATCACCATCGCCGTTGCGATGATGCAAAACACTGCGAACTTCTTCATATAACTCTCCTTTGGGGAAGCCGCCGAGGGCGGCGTTGTTGGTGATAAAAGGTACAACCATTTATAAAGATACACGACCCGCGCGTTTTGTCAAGCGCTTGACAGAATTGACAAGATAGTGTATGTATGTAGAAGATGATAACGAAGGGGCTCGTACACATAGCTGCGCAGATTATCTGCGCGGGGCAGAAGGCGTATGAAAGGAAGTGGATATTCCTCGTTATTTTCGTGCTTGTCTTCGCTCCGAGCGTCGGGACGCTCGCGCACTTCGATCTTTTGCCGACCTTGGCAGAGGCCGAAGGTAGCGCGAACAGTCTCGGTAGTTCGACGAATCAGCTCGCGGCGATTAGCTTAAATGCGCTGTCGCCCGCGCTACCAGAACTGCCTACGAAAATTGAAATTCAAAAAATTAATTTGAACGCGACGATTTCTAACCCAGAGACGACTAACATCGAGGCTCTCGACAGCGACCTTCTCTCTGGAGCTGTGCGCTATCCGACCTCGGCGCGACTCGGCGAGAATGGCAATGTCGTCATTTTCGGTCACTCGAGCTACTTGCCGATTGTCGGGAATCAAGCGTATAAAACTTTTGACGGTATTCAGAAGCTCGTCGCGGGTGACACAATCACCGTGTATTCATCTGACCGAGCGTATGTTTATCAGGTAGAAAGTATGAAAAAGGAGAGCGCGAACGATGCGGTGATCCCGCTCTCGGTCACGGGAAAAGTTTTGACGCTTTCGACCTGTGATTCGTTTAGCGCGAAGACCGATCGCTTCGTAGTCGTGGCGAATTTTGTTGAAAGTAACGCGGTTTCGTTTTAATTAACGAAATCGCGTTACTCTCCGCAAAGGGAGAGATGTTCTTTCGAGTGTTGTTAGAGCTCGAGGACTGGAGACAGTAAATGAAAATGCGCGTTGTAATCGTGCTGGCGTTCGCGATTGCGACGCTGGCTGTGACCGCTCATGCGGCCGAATGGAAATGGCAGCACTTTGGTGCTGCCCCGTACGCCACATCGCGAGATGAGGCCATGAGCAAGCGCCATGATGCTTTCCAAAAACTCGGCCTCACACATAAAGTTATTGATGAGCTTATGCGCGCGACCGAAAAGCCGGGAGAAAAGATTCGTCTAGTGAACGGCTACAAACTGGCAGCGATGCTGTCTAAGGGTGGTGTCGTGCACAACGATGTCTTAGTGGCCTTCGTCAAGCCGCCTATCAGCGGAAAGATGGAGTATGCTGCACCGGCCGAAAGGTGGCAGGTTCCAGTGGAGGGAAAGATCTACACGGTTATCCTACCGGAGATCTGCAACAACTGGAGCTCAGAACCCACAAAGCCAGCGCCAGTACCACTTCCTCCCCCATGCGACAACTGTGCGGCGCCACCGCCACCGAAAGATAATTGCGTGACGATTTCATTCAACGCACCAATTGGCGGGAAAGTGCGTTGGGGTGTTGCCTCGGCGATCGGCCCACTGCCTCCAAGTTCCTGCAACGCGCAGAAACAGGGCAATGGCGAATGGACAGCGTGGTACGGTCAGTGTGATTCTTGCACTGGCGCCATCGAGTTCATCCGCGGAATCATTGGCAGATTCGCCGAGATATTTCACCGATTCGTGTATCCTGTCACACAGACGCACCAAACACTCCGCTTCCCGGAAGCAGTCAAGGCAGATGTAGTTTATATCTGTCTAGAAGATGCAAACGGGAGGCAAACCTACGGTGTGTATGTCACTCCAGATGATTGGAGTCACGGGGAAGTCGTTCATGAGATCTCAGATTTTCGATGGAAGTTCGTCGGGTATCCCGAGTAGTTCTTTGGGGAGGGTGGTGGCTTTTAAAGCATCGCCCAACCCTTTTTATACGCTACGAAAGTAGCATGGAAAATGAAAAAATTTCACAATGCATTCCAATATCTAAACAATCGACCGATTCTTTTCGGTCTATTCGCCATGCTCCTTACGGTTATGTTCGGTATGTCGATCGCTTTTATGACAGGAATGGTTACTCCCAATCAAGTTTTGGCAGATGTTATTGGGCCACCTTGTTGCGAGCCTCCGGTTCCTCCTCCGCCGCCGCCTCCTCCACCTCCGCCACCAGTCCCGATAGTTCCGGTGCCAGTCATTCCTATACCTGTGCCAACTTGTACGCTCTCGGCGAACCCGACTTCACTGCCAGTTGGCGGTGGGACTTCTGTACTTGATTGGACAACGACCAATGCGACGAGTGCCTCGCTTAATCAAGGCATCGGCGATGTCGCGCCAATCGATGCAGGCTCGCAGTCTGTTTCTATCGCGACGGATACGAATTTCATCTTGACCGTTTCTGGCCCGGGAGGGCAGACGGCCTGTTCTGCTAATGTGACCGTTGCTACACCGCCGCCACCTCCTCCGCCAAATACCCCAGCCTGTACGCTTATTGCGAATCCAGTAGCGATTCAAACAGGGTCGTCATCGTCACTTTCTTGGACAACGACAAATGCGACTTCATTTACGCTCGACAATAATATCGGTGCGGTAACGCCTGTTGCTTCGGGGAATAAATCTGTTTCTCCAACCACGACCACGACCTACACTGGCACAGCAGTAGGCCCGAATGGTTCGGTAATTTGTACGGCGATTATTACGGTCACGACAACTCCGCCGCCACCTGGTGGCACTATCGCGTGTACCCTTTCTGCCGCGCCCCCGATTATAAATTCAGGCAATTCATCGGTACTTTCTTGGACAACGACTGGCGCGACTTCTTTCATAATCGACAACAATGTCGGTGCATCGACACCGGTCGCGGCTGGAACCGTTTCTGTTTCTCCAACTGTTGACACAACTTATATCGGTACAGCGACTGGCCCTTATGGAACAATCACTTGTTCGACAACGGTGACGATGAATCACGGCGGTGGCGGGTGTACGAGTAATTGTGGCGGAGGCGGAGGTGGTTCGTCGCCGACAGTTGTGTTGTCCGCAGTTCCTCATTCGATCTCACAACCATTTGCCTTTTTGTATCTCTCTCAAATCCCGTACACCGGCCTCGACCTCGGCCCTGTCGGCACCACTATTTATTGGATCGTGCTCATTCTTGCAGCTCTTGCGATAACCTACTTTGTCCTCTTTGGCATCGTGCCTTTTATAAATCGTTGGGCACACAACTTCACTGCGCGCGTCTCTGCGGCGATTAATGGTCCGGAAACAGTTACTGTTCAATCAGTTAAATCAGTTCCGTCGCCAGCACCAGCGCCGAAACCTGCGCCAGAAACTTCGCAAAATTCATATTCTTCATACAACGGATTCAAATCATTCGCACGAAACGGGGCACTCTCGATTGAAGATATCGTGAAGGGCTTGTCACAAGAACAGCTCTCGCCCGCGTCTGAAGTTTTCGAAGAAGAATCAGTCGGAGATATTGTTGAACAAATGCAACACGAAGAAGAGAAGATTGAGACATTTCAGCCGCCCGTTCAAGAGGTGACGACAACTGCAGACGCAGGCGCCGCTTCTGTCCGCGGTCTCGCCATCGCTCTTATTGAAGGTGATCGCGCAGCAGTGTTTGCCGGTCTCCGACAGCAGGTGCGCGGGGGAGGATCTCCGGAACAACTGATTAATTCGATCGTCTGTATTCTCGACGATGTGTACCGTGCGCGTGTTGACGGCACGCCGTGTGACGCAGACATTGCGCGTCGAACCGCGCGTTTTGCTACGCCTCTTTTGGAAAAACTGGTCGTGTCGCTCACCACAGCAATCGATGCCAGCTATTCAGACGAGATAACCGGAGCGAAGCTCGCCCTCACTCGAGCACTCGCTACTATTGGCGCATAACTTGACACAAAAATAATAATATGTTAAACATCATATATATGAACAGTCCTGAAAACAGCCCAGCCCGCCGCATTACCCTCATCTGCCTCGCCGCAGTTGGCTTTATCGCACTCGTCGGAGCAGGCGTTTGGCTCGCTATTTATTCAACACGCTTTGTGCCAAATATAGTCAACGGCGCTGGCGAAGCCGCGGTGCAGTTCGGCGCTTGGTTTATGCCGAATCATAAATCCGATTCTTCATTATCAACTGCGTCAACGACCATTTCTTTCGGTACCTCAGCGACCTCTACGAGTTCAAATCAAACTACTCCATCAAAACAAGTTTCAACGACTGCAGGAGAAAAGACCAGTGATGTGTATCAAATAAGTGGGACGACAACGCCATCGCTCTACGGATTCCCCGATCTTATTGTGAATATAAATGCGACGGGATATTTAACGACAAGCTCGACCGATTCTTTCGTCGCGACTTCGACAATTCATTCTAACAATCGACCAGCGATATCTTTCACTATAAAAAATATTGGTACGAATGCGACCGGCCTGTGGCGCTTTAGCGCATCAATCCCAACTCAGAATGCTTATATCTATCAGTCGCAACTCCAACAGTCGCTTAATCCAGGAGAGAGCATCGACTACATTCTTGGATTCGACCAGCCGAACACTGGCGTAGACAAAACGATTTCGATTACTGCGAATTCTGATAATAGCGTGAGAGAATCACACACAGACAACAACAGCTCTTCGGTGAAGATTACTATTCTCGGGAACTAACGGTATAGTAGCGATATGAGTGCGATATCTTTTGCGATAGAAAAGCGCGCGCCACTTCGTGGCGCGCGTGTCGGCATTCTCACCACGCCGCACGGCGTAATTCACACACCTGCTTTTGCGCCAGTAGGAACAAAAGCGAGTGTGAAAGGTATTTTGCCTAGTGAAGTCGCGAAGCTCGGTGCTGAAGTGGTGCTCGCGAATACCTATCACCTCTATCTTCAGCCGGGCGAGCAGATTGTGAAAGAGGCTGGTGGCCTCGCGAAGTTTATGGGCTGGTCGGACTCGTCTTCGCCTTTGGGCTCCGGCGCGGCGAAGCCAACCATCACCGATTCAGGCGGTTTCCAAGTGTTTTCGCTCGGTGCTGCTTTCGGCAAAAAAATCTCCAAATTTGATGGAATGAGGGATTTCGTAAATCCATCATCTGATAAACCAGTAATTTTTGACGAAGAGGTCGCGAGTCAACACGGCCAACTCGCGATTATTGACGACGAAGGCGTCTCGTTTACCTCGCACATCGACGGCTCGCTTCATCGCTTTACGCCAGAGCGATCGGTGGAGATTCAGCACGCGCTTGGGGCAGACATTTTCTTCGCTTTTGACGAATGCACTGCGCCAACAGAGACCTATGAATATCAGAAAGATGCTATGGAACGCACACATCGCTGGGCGGAACGGAGTTTGAAGGCACATCGACAAATGGAATATGCCCGCCTTCGTGAGAACTCCGGCGTGGCGAAGCAAGCAATTTTCGGCATCGCACAAGGCGGGCAGTTTGATGACTTGCGAAAGTTGAGTGCGAAGACAATCGCAGAAATGGGCTTCGATGGATTCGGACTCGGCGGATCGTTTAGTAAAAAGTATGGCGATGATTCTCTCGAATCAGCGCTTCAAATGCTTAAAGAATTGCCAGACACTATGCCAGTGCACGGCCTTGGTATTGGAGAGCCGGGCGATATCCTCGCCAGTATTGCCGCAGGTGTTGACCTTTTTGACTGTGTAGCGCCGACACGCCTCGGTAGACATGGCACAATTTATACTAAAAATGGTTTAGTTCATTTGAAAAATGAAAAATATAGAAATGATTTTTCGCCACTGGGCGAATCAGGGTTTACCCATGCGTATGTATCGCATCTGATTAGAAGTGGGGAAATGCTCGGTGCGACGATCGCCTCGATGCATAATCTGAAATTTATTTTGGATCTTGTCGCTCACGCGCGGCAGGCGATTTTAAACGATACTTTTGAGGAATATCGTGCAGATTTTGTAAATAAATATTATGGCTAATTTCAAATTACACTTACCGTTTCAGCCGGCGGGCGATCAGCCCGAAGCGATTAAAAAGCTGAATGAAGGCCTCAAAAAAGGCTTGCATCATCAAACACTTTTCGGCGTGACGGGGAGCGGGAAGACCTTCACGATGGCGAATGTTATCGCACAGAATGATAAGCCGACACTCGTCCTCGCGCACAACAAGACACTTGCTGCCCAGCTCGCGCAGGAGTATCGCGAATTTTTCCCCGAGAATGCGGTGCATTATTTCGTTTCCTATTATGATTATTATCAACCAGAGGCGTACATCGCGCACTCTGACACCTATATTGAAAAAGAGGCGATGATTAATGCTGAGATTGATCGGCTTCGCCACGCTGCGACGCAGGCTCTGCTCACGAGGAAAGATGTGATTATTGTTGCGTCAGTCTCGGCGATTTATGGGCTCGGTTCGCCAGAAGAATATGAAAAAGTGCATGTGAAAATTGAAAAAGGTGCACCAGAAAATAGAGCTGCGTTAATCAGAAAACTGGTTGCCATTTATTTTGAGAGAACCAACGCCGATTTGAATCCAGGGCAGCTGCGTGCGATTGGTAACTCGCTTGAGTTTATGCCGGTGAATGAACGCGTCTTGTATCGCGTTGTCTTCGATGGTGATGCCATCTCGCGCGTCGAACAGCTCGACCCAGTCTCGCGTGCAAAAGTCGCGGAGCCACAGTCAATCTTCGTCTTCCCGGCGAAGCACTTCGTCACGAGTGAAGAAGAGCGAATCAGAGCGATTGAAGATATTAAACTCGAGCTAGAAGAACAACTCGCGAAGTTTAAAAGAGAAGAAAAACCGCTCGAAGCAGAGCGACTGAAGCGCCGCACCTTAAGCGACCTCGCGCTGATTCGCGAGATCGGTTACACGAACGGCATCGAGAATTATTCTCGCCACTTTGACGGGAGAAAGGCGGGCGAGCCGCCATACACATTGCTCTCCTATTTCCCCAAAGATTTTTTAACTGTTATCGACGAGTCGCATGTGACCGTACCGCAGATTGGCGGGATGTATGCAGGAGATAGATCAAGAAAAAATGTGCTGATTGAATTCGGATTCCGTTTGCCGTCGGCGCTCGATAATCGTCCGCTTATGTTTGAAGAATTTGAAAAATGCGTGGGGCAAGTTATTTATACGAGCGCGACGCCGGGCGCATATGAAAAAGCGCATTCTGAACAAGTCGTTGAACAAATTATTCGTCCGACTGGTCTTATCGACCCAGAGCTTATCGTGCGCCCTGTCTCTGAAGGCACAGAACCCATGATGGGTTTCGTAAATCCATCATCAAATGATGGATTTACGAAACCAAAATATCGAGGGCAGATTGCTGATTTTATCGACGAAGCAGAAAAGGTGATTAAAACGGGTGGGCGCGTTTTGGCTACAACACTCACCAAACAAATGGCAGAAGACCTCTCCTCATTCCTGCGCGATCGCGGCATCAAAGCTGAATATTTGCATTCTGATATTAAAACGATTGACCGCATCGACATTCTTACCAATTTCCGCAAAGGTGATTTCGATTTACTCGTCGGCGTGAACCTGCTGCGCGAAGGGCTCGACCTGCCTGAAGTAGAGCTCATCGGCATTCTCGACGCTGACAAAGAAGGATTCCTCCGTAGCGAAGTTTCTCTTATCCAAACCATCGGTCGCGCCGCTAGAAATGTTTTAGGCCGCGTGATTCTCTATGCCGATGTGATGACGGGCTCCTTGGAGCGCGCCATCGGCGAGACGAATCGTCGTCGCGATATTCAGATCGCCTACAACACAAAGCACGGCATCACGCCGAAGACGATTCATAAAGAAATCCACGACATCGCTGCCTCAATGCGCACCGAGCATCAAAAGACGATTGATGAGTTGCTCGTCTTGGATACGATTGCGTATAAAGAAGATCCAAAAGAGTTTATAAAGAGAAAGAGGGAAGAGATGGCTGAAGCAGTCGAGAAATTGGACTTCGAAACCGCCGCGCTTATTCGTGATGAAATTTATAAGCTTGAAGGCACCGGTCCCAAATCTAAAAAATCGCGCGGGCGAAGACTTTTGTCGTGAGCTTGACAGTAGAATTTGGTTGTGTATACTAATATACGGAAGGTAAGAGGCATCCAAATCTCTCAATGAAGGAGGAAATTCCTATGTTGGTGGAATGGGTAAATCAGTTTTCGCTACCTGTTCAGATTTTGTTGACCGTCGGCATTACTGCTGTGTTTTGCGCCCTTGTGCTGGTTGTAATAAGCGCTGTGTGTTTCGTTCTGTCCAAAGGCGGACGCAATCCGTAATTTACAAGAGCTCGCTAGCAATAGCGGGCTCTTTTACTTTTGTTAGCAAGGTCTCGCCTTGATACAAGAAGCTCATTTCATAAGGTGCCTTAATTTTATGGCTTATTTGCTTGATATTTTATACCTCACAAACGAGCATTTTGAAAAACGCTTGACAAATAAAATTGAGTATGCTAAACTTTATACAGATTCGTAATTGAGAGCAAAACTGCAGATGGCAGGTCTGACTCTCCGAATCTACTAGAAGTGAAATCTTCTAGGGGCGGTCCGTTATCTCACACGGACAACTCTTGAAAGACCTAGCACATAAATACATAAGCTAGACTTTCTTTGATCCTTAGGAGGATGCCAAAATGGCTTGAGGGAGATATGTGAGATTCCCTGACAAACTCCTCTCCGTTTTACCGCCCCGCACAAAATGTGCGGGGTTTTGCTTTTGTGCTATACTCATACCGTACCTGCCCCGCCACGGGCAGGAGTTTCCATATTTAAACAATGCCTAAAAAAACAGCAAAAGAATCCCTCGACGATGCTCGGGACAAGGAACACAATTTCAAGCACGGGAGCGACCCCGACGCGCGACAAGCGGTCGGGGCTGACTGGCTTACCGTGAAGGGCGCGCGTACCCATAATTTAAAAAATATTAATGTCGAGATGCCACGCGGCGCGATGACGGTGATCACGGGCGTTTCGGGGAGTGGTAAATCATCGCTCGCTTTTGACACTATTTTTGCCGAAGGGCAACGACGCTATGTTGAATCGCTTTCTGCCTACGCGCGACAATTTTTAAATCAAATGGCGAAGCCCGATGTCGATGAGATCACCGGACTCTCGCCCGCGATTTCTATTGACCAAAAATCGCGTTCGAATAATCCGCGTTCGACGGTTGCGACGGTTACAGAAATTTATGATTACTTGCGTGTGCTCTACGCACGCGCCGGTCAGCCGTATTGCGTGAATCATGATGTGCCAATCGTACGACTTTCAAAAGAAGAAATGATTAAGATGGTTTTCTCGCGGATTGAATCGAAAAGGCACTTAGGAAAGACTTCAAATACGGATTCTGGAAGTCTGACTTCTGAAGCGCCTGTGGTTATGGGCGTTGTGGTTGATAAAAGTGCGGTGACGATTTATGCGCCAGTCGTGGTAGGGCGCAAAGGGGAATATTATCAAATGCTTTATGACCTGCTCGGGAAAGGTTTTGAAAGAGTGATGATCGACGGGAAGGTGCAGTCGCTACGCGAAAAAGTAATTCTTGATAGAAATAAAAGGCACGATATCGACGCGATTGTCGACACGATTTATGTTTCAGAATTTATTCGCTCGACTGATGGCGCGCGCGAACGACTCTCTGAAGCGCTTGAGCTCGCGCTGAAAGAAACGGACGGCTTGGTGAAAATTGGCCACGCTGATGGCACACTCGAAACCTTATCGTCAAAATTTATTTGTCCTGAAGACGGCGCGTCATTCCCTGAGGTTGAACCTCGCCTCTTTTCATTTAACTCACCCTACGGCGCATGCCCAGAGTGTCACGGACTCGGCACCGAATCATTCTTCTCTGATGCTCCGTGTCCGGTCTGCGAAGGGAAGAGACTTCGTCCGGAAGCACTTCGTGTGTATTTAAAAAGTAAAAAAGATAAAACGCTCGGGAAAAATATCGTGGATTTTACAAACATGTCGATTCGCGAAGCAAAAGAATTTGTCGACTCGATTGAACTTTCAGAAATGAAAAAGGATATCGCATTGCCGATTTTAAAAGAAATAAATAATCGCCTCACCTTTATGCTCGATGTCGGGCTCGATTATTTAACACTCAATCGAAGTGCTGCGACTCTCTCTGGCGGCGAGAGTCAACGCATCCGCCTCGCTTCGCAGCTCGGCAGTGGGCTCACGGGCGCTTTGTATGTGCTCGACGAGCCAACGATTGGTCTCCACCAACGCGACAATGACCGACTGATTAAAACATTGCTCACGCTGAAAGAGCTTGGCAATACGATTGTTATCGTCGAGCACGATGAGGACACGATTTATTCTGCAGATTATATTGTCGACATTGGTCCGGGCGCGGGTGTCCACGGCGGCCGCGTAGTTGAGTCAGGATGGTTGGATGACCTTTTAACTGCCAAGAGCAATGAAACAGGCTCGTTGACTCTTGCTTATTTACGCGGTGAGCGGGAGATAGTAATGCCTGAGTCGCGACGCGAAGGCGAGCGCGGGTGGATCAAGGTGCGCGGAGCGACTTTGCACAATTTGGTAAATCAAAATATCGATGTCCCGCTTGGTAAATTGGTCTGCATCACGGGCGTTTCGGGGAGCGGGAAGTCGACCTTTCTCTATCATATTTTGCATAAAAACATTGACGCGCGATTCGGTAGGAAAGAGGCGAAGCTACAAAATGTCGCTTCGCTCACCGGTAGCGAATATCTCGGGCGCGCCGTTTTAATCGATCAATCGCCGATCGGCAGAACGCCGCGCAGCAACCCTGCGACCTACACTGGCGCATTCACGCACATTCGCGATCTTTTTGCCGCGACTTCTGAAGCGCGTGCGCGAGGCTGGAAGCCGGGCAGATTTTCTTTTAATGTTTCTGGCGGTCGCTGCGAAGCGTGTCAGGGCAATGGCTCGATCGCAGTTGAAATGCATTTCTTGCCGACGGTATATGTGACCTGTGATGTCTGCGAAGGAAAACGATTTATGAAAGAAACACTCGAAGTCACCTATCACGGGAAAAATATTTATGAAGTTCTCCAAATGACGGTTGAAGAAGCCGAAAAGTTTTTTAAAGATATTCCGGCAATTTCCGATCGTCTCGCCTCGCTGAATGCGACTGGCCTTGAATATTTAACACTCGGACAAAGCGCGACAACACTTTCGGGCGGAGAAGCACAGCGCGTGAAGATCGCGAGCGAGCTCTATCGGCCGATGCCGATGAAGACGATTTATCTCCTCGATGAACCAACGGTCGGTCTGCATTATGAAGATGTGAAAAAATTGATTGAAATTTTGCAGGAGCTCGTACGCCGCGGCAACACTGTTGTTGTTATTGAACACAATCTCGATGTGATAAAAAATGCTGATTATATTATCGACTTCGGGCCCGAAGGCGGCGAAAAGGGCGGCAGAATAGTCGCGAAGGGCACGCCTGAAGAAGTTGCCGATACTAAAGGCTCCTACACGGGCGAGTATTTAGCGAGAGTTTTGCATAACCATGGAAAAAAGCGATCTAAAAAAGTCTAACCTACCGGACAGTCCCGGTATTTATATCTTCAAGCAGGGAAGAAAGATTTTGTATATCGGCAAGGCGACCAGCTTACGCGATCGTACGCGTTCTTATTTTGACGATGATTTAATCATTACGCGAGGCCCTCGCATTGTCGATATGGTGACGAAGGCCGATAAAATTTCGCATGAGGTGACGCCAACGGTGCTCGAAGCTCTTGTGCGCGAAGCGGCATTGATTAAAAAATATCATCCGATAGCAAACACGGACGGCAAAGATGATTCAACATTTCTATATGTTGTTATTACGGAAGAAAAAATTCCGCGGGTGCTCACGCTTCGTGGCAAAGAAATTGATTTTAAAAACCGAAAAACAATCGGCAAAAGGTCAGACCTTAATGCAAGTTCCTCAAGGTCTGACCTTAATCCGAGGCCGATTGTTTTTCGTGCGATTTACGGCCCATTCCCGAGTGGTGCACAACTTAAAGAAGCTTTGCGAATTATTCGGCGCATCTTTCCATTTTTTGACACGCCGAAGCCTGTTGAAACAAAAAATAAACATCAAGCGGCAAACATAGAGTTTAATAAACAGATTAAACAGTATCCGACTAATTTCGACGCTAAAGAATATCGCCGCACGATTCGGAGCGTGATGCTTTTCTTAAGTGGGCGCGCAAAAGATTTGAGAATAAAACTTGAAAAAGAAATGCACACGGCGAGCGAAGAAGAGCGATTTGAAGATGCTGCAGAACTGCGTCGACAACTTTTTGCATTGAATCATATACAAGATGTCTCGCTGATTAAGGATGAGAATCTTGAACGCAGCCCTTCGACAAGCTCAGGGCGATTCGCTTCGCGAATCGAAGCCTATGACACCGCGCATTTGTCTGGCACGAATGCGATTGGGGTAATGACGGTGGTCATCGACGGCACGCCAGTTAAAAAAGAATATCGCACCTTTCGCATCCGTGGCAATGTGGGACTTCCGATGTCCCACATGAAAAACGACGATATTGCCTCATTAAAAGAAATTTTATCGCGTCGCTTTAATCATCCAGAATGGCAGTTCCCAGAAGTGATTGTCGTTGATGGTGGCAAGACACAGAAAAAAGCAGCAGAAGATTTTTTGAAAGAAAAGGATTTAAAAATTCCTGTCGTCGCGGTCGTGAAAGATGAAAGGCACCGCCCGCGCGAAGTCTTGGGCGCGCGTGTAGGGAAAATCTCTGAAGCAGACGCTGTTCTAGCGAATAGCGAAGCGCATCGATTCTCCCTTGTTCGTCACCGCCAAGCCCGCTCGCGTTTGGTATAATAAATATATGCAAACCGTCGTTGGGATACTGCGAGGCGGGCCTTCGCGTGAACACGAGGTCTCGCTTAAAACGGGCGCGGCGATAATCGCGAACCTGCCTGAAGACCGATTCGTCGCGCGCGATATTTATATTGATAAAAACGGCGTTTGGCACGATCGAGGAATCCCGACAACTCCAGATAAAATTCTGCGACAAGTCGATGTGATTTTAAACGGTCTTCATGGCGACTACGGTGAAGACGGCGAGGTGCAAAAACTGCTCGAACAATTCAGTATTCCTTTTGCCGGTTCAGATTCATTTGGCTCGTATCTCGCGATGCATAAACTAATGTCGAAGAAGCGTGCGCAGGAGGCGGGACTGCTCACGCCAAAATTTCATTACATCGAAAATATTTCAGACAGCGAAAAAGCGGCAATAGAAATCACGCGAGCCTTTCATCAGCCCGTTATTGTAAAGCCGGTGAGTTGGGGCTCTTCGATCGGCGTCTCAATAGTTGGCGGCTATGTGCCGGTGCTTCAATCAATTGAAAAACTTTTTGGAGATGGGGCTAAAAGCGTTTTAGTAGAAGAATATATTCGCGGCAAGGAGGCGACGGCTGGAGTGGTCGAAGGACTGCGCGGAGAGAAGTTGTATGCACTCCCAACAGTTGAAATTGTTGCTCCAGAAAATGATTTCTTTTCATATAATTCAAAATATTCGGGGAAATCGCGCGAAGTCTGCCCGGGTAAATTCTCGCGCGTGATGTCTGAAGAGCTGCAGCGCGCCGCGCGCGTGATGCACCGGGCTCTTGGCCTGCGCCATTATTCGCGTAGCGATTTTATTGTCGCACCGCGGAAGGGCGAGCTTGGTGCAGAGAGTGTGTATTATCTCGAAACAAATACGCTTCCCGGACTCACTTCAGAATCGTTATTGCCAAAATCTCTCGCCGCCGTCGGCGTCTCCTTCTCTGATTTCTTATCACATCTGGTCAATTTAGCACTAGGGAAAAATTGACTTCAAATTATTGGAAAGAAGTGATAGTATAGAAACACCCTAACGGGCCGTTAGCTCAGTTGGTAGAGCACCACATTTGCAATGTGGGGGTCGCAGGTTCGAATCCTGTACGGTCCACAAAACAAAAGAGCCGTACGCGAGAGCGTTCGGCGATTATTGTTTTGTAGGGCTGTACGGGATTCGAAGAGACGGAGCGGGGAACCCGTCGAGCACGACGGGTCGCGAGTCGCGGACACGACCAAAACCGAGTGCCGACGAGGTTTTGAGTTGCGGACGAAAAGCGTAATCGCGGTCCTGCACAACAGTGGTATTATGTCAGTTATGAACACACCAAACAAAGTTTTGATGACACAAGCGCGGGAGTAGCTCGAAGGGAAGTGGAGTTCTGCTATCGGATTTTATTTTGTGTATCTCGTGATCACAATCTCGATTAGTCTGTTATTGGGGCTCTTTAAGATCAAAGGGCTGGCTCCAATCGTGTCGCTTATTCTCACGGGTCCATTCATGCTCGGTGTATCTCTTTTCACCCTGTCATTTTCTCGTGGGCAGCATACAGACTACGGTTTTTTGTTTAAAGGATTCAACTACTTCGGTAGGACAGTTGGTGCATATCTTTGGGTGATGCTCTTTACAGTGCTTTGGTCGCTCCTTCTCATTGTCCCTGGGATTATTGCTGGTATCTCCTATTCTCAAACATTCTTCATAATGGCAGACGATACTTCAACCGACTTTAGAGAAGCGGTGAAGAAGAGTAAAAGAATGATGCAGGGAAATAATAAGTGGAGATATTTTTATCTTCATATGCGATTCTTGGGCTGGGCTTTGCTCTCACTCCTGACGCTCGGGATTGGCTTTTTGTGGTTTATCCCGTATGTACGAATAAGCGAAGCGAAATTTTACGAAGATATAAAACACGGATAATTGTTCCCGACAAAATGAAAAATCCGCAAAAAGCGGATCAGGGAATTTAAAAAACGGACTGTTTGCAATTAATGCATTCAGTCCGTTTTGTTTACGAGCTCAAAGCGGCGGAGAGCTGCCTCTTTAGCGTCATCTGTGGCCCGCGCTTACGCCGGGTCACATCCTTGATTGTCTCCAGTAATTCGCCGGCCGAATTACTTTTGTTCAAAAGGGCATTGGCGGCGTCACTCGATGCCTCGAACAGAATTATAGGAACGCGCGAGTCCAGCCGTTTTAAATTTTCAGTGAGTTGTACGCTGGTGTCCGGATTCATAAATCTTATAATCACGAGATCAATAACCGGATTTTTCAGAAACTGCTTTTCCGCCTCGAGTGGGTCACTCGCCCGTATCAGGTGGAAACAATTTGTCTTAAGCAGATAGGCAAGGATCGAAATCCTCTCCTCGTCTCCTGCCAAAAGCACCATCTTTCTCGGTCTCCCCATACAAATCCTCCACAAATCCTTTTGTATTATAGCATAACGCGAAAAATCCGCAAAAAGCGGATTTTTCGTTTTGTCGGGCCGCCGAGAATTGAACTCGGTCTACACGCACCCGAAGCGTGCGTACTACCGGCATACTCCGGCCCGAAGCACCTCAACAGTCTAGCTATTTTTTTGGATAAAGTAAAAGCCCGCCGAGGATCTGGCGGGCTAGGGAACTACTCAAGCAGCACAAGCGATTTGATCAGGCTCGGAGTGTTCACTTTTTTAGGCAAGATTACAATCTTGTCGCTCGGCACTTTGTCGACGAGTAGAATGACTCTGATGTGCGGATGATCACTGCTTACCGTTTCCGCTTCCATAATCATTGCACTGGAAGTGAAGATCATCACATCCACCTTACCTTCGTCGGCGAGTTCCATCGCGCTCGTAATAGATCCGACTGTTTGTACTGATGCGACGGGGCCTCCGCCGCTCTCTGTGCGGCAAATGTCGTTAACTGCGCAGGTTACCATTTCGACGGTAACATGGTCGCTTGTATCGACTACCAAAACCTTTTTCATCTACCCTCCTTTTTTCAAATTTCCATTTATGACAATAATACTTTTTATGGGAAATGCAAGTGCGCTCTACAGGATTCGGACCTGTGACCTTACGCGTGTGAAGCGTACGCTCTAACCAACTGAGCTAAGAGCGCGCATATAGACAATAGCAGACATATCGCGATATTCACAAATTGTGGACCCGAGGGGGATCGAACCCCTTGCCTCGTCCATGCCATGGACGCGCTCTACCAAGTGAGCTACGGGCCCGGTTTATTGTGGCGCCGTAATAGGAATTACGGCATCCTACAAAATTATACTCGCCGATTACGGCTCGTTAATTTTGTGGACCTGAGCGGACTTGAACCGCTTACCTCGTCAATGCGAATGACGCGCTCTACCAGATGAGCTACAGGCCCTAATCGAACAGATTTTAACATACATAACAAAAACACAAAACCCGCCGCGCGGAACGCGCGGCGGATTTTTTGTTTTGCGAATTTATTTCAAATGCGCCGAGACGAGCTTCGTCATCTCGAACATCGTCACTTCGCCTTTACCGAAGACTATCTTCAGCTTCTCATCCGCGAGGATGTTGCGCTTGTTCGCTGGGTTCTGAAGGTCGTGCTTCTTGATGTATTCCCAAAGTTTCTTAACCACTTCAGTTCTCGGCATCGGGCCTGCGCCAATAACGGCTTCAAGTTCCGGTGAAAGGGTAAGCGGTTTTGATAGAGCTGAGTTTATTGCCATAATGAATATAATTCGATTAATGCGCACACTGCCGTCTACTAGTATACCGCACTTGAGGGATGTATACTAGGGGTATGTCAATACAAAGTTTCTTATTAAATCAGTACGCGAAGTGGAAGTTGAAGGATATGCCGGTCGAGCAGCGCGAACAGATGACCGCTCTCGTCTCAAAGGATCCAGAACTTTTTAAAAAAATCGGTGAAGAAATCGAGCGAAGGAAGAAGGGCGGGGAGCCAGAGATGAAGGCAGCGATGGAGGTGATGAAGAAGTATCGCGCCGAGCTCTCGGTGCTGATGCAAAATAAATAATACATAAAATATGATCGCCCTCGTCTTCTTCCTTATCTTCTTTCAAGCGTTCGGCGCTTGTGTCGGGGCATTCTCCGCGCTTTGGGGCGAAGTGGTCTACATTGTAGCGATGCGTGATGGAAAAATAGATAAAGCAGAACGCGCACATCTCACCGCGATCGGGCAGGGACTGCGCTTCGGGATGGCGATGCTTCTCCTCGCATCATTCGCGCTCATTATCGTTGACTTCACACTCCGCGTCTCGCGCCAGCCGGCGCTCACGCCGAGCTATTGGATCTTTATCTTCCTCGCTCTCGCTGTTATCGTCGCTTCGTGGCTTCTCGCGCGAAAAAAGATTTCTTTTATCGCCGGCTCCGCGATTCTCATAACCTCGTGGGCGCTGCTCGTCTTCTTAACCCTAGGGCTTTTGCCCGTTATCTCATTCCTCGCGATCGTAGCCCTTTTTGTCATTCTCGTCGTCGTTTTATATGCCGTGATTTATTACGCCCGTCTTATCGCATCGTCACCTAGAAATAGATGACATAGTAATTACCGCTCGTATTGTATAATGAATCAGAATTCTTTTAATCAAAATTACTTATTAAACATGAATAAACCATCCGCTTTCCAAACCCAATATCCTTTAAGTCAGAAGAAGTTTTGGAAAAAAATAATACCTAGTTTTATCTTTTGGTTTATTATTTCGGTTGGACTTGCGATCTTTCAAATAATTTTTGTCACACAGCTTTTTGGCGCATCAGATCTGATAGACATGGCTAATTTTATAAATATATCTCTCTTGGTATTTTATAGTGTAGTCGTAGTCTCTTTTGTAATCTATATTTTTTATATTAAAGCCTACATAAAAAGATATTATTACGATTGTGGTGATCAGTTTGTCACAATCAAAAAAGGCGTCTTCGCCCCAACTGAAATTCATGTTCAATATCAAAAGATTCAGGATGTTTATGTGGATCAAGACTTATGGGATAGAATAATGGGGCTTTATGATGTTCATATCGCAAGCGCCACTGTGACTTCTGGAATTGAAGCTCATATCGATGGGGTAAATGTAGATGTGGCGGAAAATTTAAAAAATATAATTCTAGAGAAAATTCATGGCGGGAATAATCCACCATCTATACAAGCAAGTAGCGGTCAGCCACAAAGTCAACAGTCGAGCTCTGTTCAATTTGCTCAAAAAATTTCAAGCGATACATATCCTATCGACGGCGCGTGGGTAGTCTCAATGCTTGGCAGTTCTTTGTTTTCTGGGATCATTTGGTCTCTTATTATCATAGGCTGTTCTCTAGGTAATGTAGATTATCATTCTACTTCGATTTTTTTGATATTATTTTTGTCACTATTATTAATAATATTTTTTTTCCGTCTCGTTTATTTGTTAATTTGGAAAAAGAATTACTATTTTGAATTTATGCCGGAGTATATCTTGCTTCGCACGGGAGTGATTAGTAAATCAGAAAATCACTTACCATATAAATCAATCCAGAATGTTTTAAATAAGCAAAGTATCTTAAATAGAATATTGGGATTATCAACTGTGATAATTCAAAACGCTGCACAACAAATGGTTTCTTCTCGCGGGCAAGCAATCGGTCAAGGATCCGCCATTTCTCTCGTTTGGCAACCTAAAGATAAAGCGGAAGAATTAAGCAATATGCTAAATGAAATTGTTACTAAAGCAAATGCTCAAAATTCAAATAGTATGGGGTTGTAAGATAATAACGAAAATCATTAATAATTATATCTAACATATGCTTAACACTTACATAAGCATCTTTAAAAAATATACCGTTTTTGACGGCCGTGCAGGGAGAAGGGAATATTGGATATTTATGCTCACGAACATCGTTCTCTATTTTTTTATTGAGTTTGTATGCAACGTAATTGCTCTTTCTACGGAAATAATGTGGATTACCGATCTCTCGTATCTCTTTGTGTTAGTAATCCTTCTCCCGAGCCTTGCGGTACAGGTGCGCAGACTTCACGATACGAATCGTAGCGGATGGTGGATATTAATCGGTCTGGTGCCGCTTTTTGGCGTAGTAGTGCTATTAGTGTTCGGATTGTTGGATGGTGAATCCAAAAATAATACACATGATTCTCTTATCACACAAAATGGAATAACCGGAATAAATTCCGTGACACCCCTGAATTCAGTTGTTCCTATTCAAAAAACAGGTTCACCGCTATCAAAGATCACGGCGATTACTTTTAGCGTCATCGCTTTCATTGCTTCTGGCGTCCATATCTTGTTCGCTTTGGTATTCATTGTTTTTTGTGACAGTGGACCCGTGTCTCGATGTCTCAAATTTTCTAGTGTAGCGATGCTCTTTTGTTTGACGGAAGTTTCGGTGGCTATCACTGCTCTGGTGATGGTGAACAAAAAAACAAAGCTTGCATTACTTCTTTCTCTGCTTTCTATGATAATAGCTTTAGGATCTTTGGCATTATTAAATTAATATGAAAAAGTTTTTAAATAAAACATTCAATCTCGCGGGTCTTTTAAGAGGGTTTTTAACAGGGGTAACGATCGGGCTGCTTCTATTCTTTCTTATAATTATTATCGGAGGATTAAAAGTAATTGAATCTGACGCTATATCTTTTATCTTTTACACAGTAACATTTCTTCCGGCTATCATTTTAGCGATTTTAAAAGCGCGATCCAGCCCTGCTAAAATAAGCGAAGGTATTAAAAGATGGGTTGACTCAACAAGATCAGTTACCAATCTTAGTTTCGCCGCTGGTTCTGGGTTTGCGGATTCACTATTCCCAGAACAAATTACCATCAAGAGATTTCTTATAGAAACAATTTATTGGTTAAGCATAATAGCTTTTGTTATCTGTTTGAATATGGCGGCATACTATGTGTACAGTAATCAATAATTAATCATCATTCTGAATTTATTTTTCTTTTTAAACAAAAACAAGCATTTAAAGCGCAAATAGTGTAAATTAAAAAGATGTTGAAAATTGGCATAGTGTGAACACTATCTGCCATCACTCTGGGTTAGAAAGAGAGAAACGCATCCCATTTTCATTTGTTATCAAGCTCCCTCCTCCGGATCATCGGACGGTAAAGCGAGCATTAAGAGAACTTCCTGTTTCCTAACCCTATATACCGTCAGGAAGCAGGAAGATGGTTCGGGTTGTGGCATACTTTTCCTATGGAGACCAAAACTCCTATCGAGCCATCCCTTCGTGCTCGTCAGCATTATTCCGATTTGTACGACAAGCACACGGTCGAGCATTGCCGCTGGTGGGAGCAACATTCTCCGACGGTCGAGGATCTGAGGAAGGGCTGGACCAAGAAGGATAAGAAATTTGATGAGAAGGAGGCGCTGCGCACAGCCAATGCCTTTGGTCGTATGCACATGTATTTCATTAAGGGCGACCGTTATATCAAGAAAGACCAGACAATTAGGGAATGGATGGAGAGAGACGAGCAAAGAGACCGATTCTTTGAGGCCGCTAGTGCTCCCGAGAATATAAACTGTTTGACCTGCGGACGGCTCATGTTTGTGGGTTCAAAACATCTCCATAGCGGAGGATTGAAGGAGCCCGATCGCATTCTATTTTTCTACGAGTGTCCGCTAGAGCATTTTCCGCTCAGAGCTTTCTATGACAATGGTGAGGAATTCAGGCGAGAAAAACCTCTTTGTCCCAAGTGCGGTGCAGCAGTTGTAGAGGAAGACAAAACTGCCGATGAGAAGTTCACCACCATCATCACCTGCTCAAAATGTGGCCACACGGAGACGAGCGAGATAGAGCGTACGGTGAATAAGCCAGATCCGAACTTTGATAGAGATCGTGCTCGCTTTTGCCTAACAGAAAAAGAAGGCCAAGAATTTATCCAAGGCCAAGAGAACATTAAAGGGCTAGCAAAGCTCATGGATGAAATAGAAGAGAAAAAGAAGCATAAGGATACCTATGACAAGGTGGCAAAATTAAAGAAGCTGAAAATCATTGAACTCGAAGAGTTGCTCACCCCTGTTCTCGAGAAGGCCGGGTACATCAAACTCCAGCTGAAGAACCCCGAGATCACCAAGGACGTGATTGTTCCGTTTGTTGTGTATGAAAAGCGACCGGATAGAGAGGGGCGTGCAAGCACCTACGAGCTTGAGAAGCTTCTCAGGAAGACGCTCCTGGAGACAAATTGGCGACTTATGACGGATGGCACAACTTACCGTTTGGGCATGCTAGAGGGGCGTTTTAGAGGCTATGAGAGGGAAGAAGACCTACTTGAGCTGGTACGGACCAAAGAAAAAAGAGAGGCGAAGCGAAAGAATGGTGAGGCTGGTAATTGAGAGATTTCTACGGATTTACGTCCGAAACGAGGCTTTACAGGCACTTTTATCCTAATTAATCTGAATCAATCCGAAAAAAGTGAGCATTTAAGCCGTATTCAAAAACCACAGTTTAAGAAAAAGTGCTCAAAAAGGCACTTTTACTGCTATTTTCGTGTAAAAAACGTGTATTTTTGTGTCATTTTTTGCTACTTTTAACCACTCAGAGAAGTGACGTTATAAAACACATCATGCACAAAATTGGTGTCAAATATGGAAAAGTCCTATACTTCTTGTAATGGACACAAACGGCAAGTATCTGAGAACGACTCTCGAAGCGCTTCATTTGGAAGATGCGACAGAAGTTGCAGAGACCACAAGAAATGCTTCTAACATAGTTGGTGCAATAATTTCTGCTTATGGTGGCACCACTGAGATCGGAATAGATCGTATAGCAGTTCCTCCCGGTCCTGCAACAGGGTTGGTTTATGGCCGTATACAGAGTGGTAAAACTCGAGCTATGATCGCAAGTACTGCTCTGGCTTTTGATAATGGTTTCCGAATCTCAATAGTGATGACGAGTAACATTAATGATCTGGTAAGTCAGACACATCTAGATTTTTCAAGTGGATTGCCAGGCGTGATGACTTTTACGAAGGACAATGATTTCGACAAAGAAGTTGCAAATACAAAGGTCCAAATGGAAAAAGGTGATGCACGACTGTTGATCGTTTGTTCAAAGGGCGCGGGAAGTCTCCAAAACGTTTCTGCTTTCCTCAGAACTATAGGAGGCGAAAATTATCCAGCAATAATTTTTGACGACGAAGGAGATCAGGCTTCCTTAGATACTAACACTCATCGTCGTTCCTCTGGTGCTGCGCTTGCTCCGAGTAGTATAAATCAAATCATTCAGTCGCAACTTCGAATCGCATTAACACGTCATGTGTACGTAAGTGTGACAGGAACACCACAAGCTGTCCTTCTTCAAAGCGCTGATGCTAGTCATCGCCCATCATTTATTGTTATGTTGCCTCCAGGTGCTTCCTATATCGGCGGCGACCACTTCTTTGGGAAAGACGAGCCGGAAGATAATGAAGACCATCTCGTTAGTATTATCGAGCAAAACGAGAAGGAAGAAATTCTCAATGACGCCGCGCCTATTCCTAACGGACTACGACGCTCAATCCTATTTTTTCTTATAGCTTCTGCAGCAGCTATCAAAAATAAAGGTCCTCAGGAAAAGGGTTATTCCTACCTGTGCCACCCTAGTCTTAAAAATATTGAACAGGATCGTGCTGAAGCTAGAATAAACACGTTTCTCACTGAGATTACTGAAACATTGCTGGATAATAATGAGAACGCAATTCTTCGAGAATTACGAGAAGCTTATGAGGAGTTAAAACGGACGCTTGGAGAAGAGACTCCAAATTTTGATGAACTGAAAGGGATTGTACGTCAACAATTGGCAACACGACGACTGCTGGTGATTAACGCAAAAATAAAACGCCAGGGTATCGCATACGGGGGAGGACTGAATTTCCTTATAGGAGGTAACACTCTCGGAAGAGGTATCGCCGTAAAAAATCTTCTCGTAACCTACTACGTACGCGATTCCAAAATGTCTCAGATTGATACTATGCACCAGCACGCTCGTATGTACGGGTATCGTTCTGCAACCCTGAAATATACAAAGCTGTATATTCCGCGTCATCTGTACTATAGATTCCGTGACATTCATTTTTCTGATACTGATCTTCGGAACTTTATTGATGCTCATAAAGATGACCTCCCGTCGTCTTTCCCAGTCGAGTACACAAATGTCTTAAGAGCAACCCGTCCTAGTGTATTGGATGCTGATAAGACTGACACACTACGACCCGGTCTTCAGATCTACCCTAATTATGTGGTCGTTCCTCAGCCTTCGATTAAATACGCGAATGTGCTAACACGTATTCGTTCGCACCTCGGTTTTACTACTGAGCTAGAGAATGCAATGGCGGAAACTGGTCGGGCAGGAGTCACCATAACAAGAGACGAGGCTATTGAGCTTGTAGAGATGATAAAGACGCGATCACAAAATACGTGGCGTGATAAAACTATTGGGGCCGTTATAACAAAAGTCGCCGAGAGAATGGGAGATAGTGTGACTTTGAAGTTTAGAACCGCAGAGCGTACTGTCCGCGAAGACGGCTTTATGTCGACTGGTACATTGTCTGGTGATGAACTGACACAGGCACGTGGGGCTACCATACCCACACTATGGATCATGGCTGTACACACGACACCGGATAGCGCCGCCGGTGCTGGCCAACAGTTTATGTATCCCACTTTTGTGATACCCGAGAGTCTTGGTAGCCTTTTCATTTTCAACAAAGGGTAGGATTGTCCCTCTCGAGTTTTCTCCCAATTAGTTCTATAATGGGCACATGACAGCCAAGAGCTCGCTAAAGAAGAGTGACGTAAAAATAGTTGATCTATTTTGTGGAGTTGGCGGTTTAACACACGGCCTCATTCTTGAAGGGTTGGACGTTGTTGCTGGTGTCGACAATGATGAATCCTGTCGCTTCGCTTTCGAGAAGAATAATTCCTCTGAGTTCATATACAAAGATGTTGCTGAGTTTTCAGCCAAAGAACTTCGGCGTCTTTATGCCGACGCCCCCATTAAAGTTCTTGTGGGTTGTGCTCCATGTCAACCATTTTCTACAATGAATCGAACAAAGAACACAGCTAAGGATCGAAAGAAGCGGTGGGGTCCTCTCTATCACTTCATGGCACTTATTAAAAACACGCATCCCGACGTTATTTCCATGGAGAATGTCCCGGATCTAGCAAATACAAAAAAATATCCCGTGTTTGGTGAATTTCTAAAGACTCTAAATACGGAAGGCTATAATGTGGAGTACCGTGTTGTTGATGTGTCACGATATGGAGTACCTCAGAAACGAAGAAGGTTAGTACTTCTTGCTTCATTGCTTGGAGATATATCGTTGATTCCAGAAACTCACGATAAGGATAACGCTGTGACTGTACGCGAAACTATAGGCCATCTGCCTGCAATTAAAGATGGTCAAGTCCATAAGGACGATCCTCTTCACTGGGCAAGTAAACTTAGTGAGACCAATAAGAAAAGAATTGTAGCCACTCCAAAGAACGGAGGGAGCGCGAAGAGCTGGAGCAAGGAGTTGGTCCCAGATTGTTACACACGGGAAAGTGGGAAAGGGTATATGTCGACTGTGTATGGAAGAATGCGATGGGATGATGCTTCTGCCACAATAACTACACACTGCACAACATTGGGAGCTGGACGATACGGACATCCAAAACAAAATCGTGCAATTTCTTTGCGAGAAGCAGCATTGTTGCAAAGCTTTCCTGAATACTATGAGTTTGAACGACCAGAGAATATTTCTATGGTTAAAACAGCGCGGCATATAGGGAATGCCGTGCCAGTCTTGCTAGGGCGTACCATAGGGAAAAGCATTAGAAAGCATATCGAAGAACATCTTGCGGCTTAATCGTGGACCTATCACCGACCTCCCTCAGAGATGATGGTGGAGTATACAACTTGTGTTCTCGAATGACCTCGATTATTTATACAATCGCGCAAAATGTCATAAACGGCCTTTTCTGCTAGGATTACATGAACATGGCTTTGTTCAAGATAAATGGCTCGGCAGTGAGGAAATTGGCCGCTAAAGACCTCGATTTAGAGAAGCATCTTCAGGCACTCTTTGAAGGAAATCTTGATGAGCTCTTAAACATAAGTTTCCTGGCCCACGAATATTCCACGAGTTCTGGTGGGCGGATCGACACTCTCGGTATCGATAAAAATGGCTCGCCTTGCATCATCGAATATAAACGAGGACAGGACGATAATGTCATAAACCAAGGACTTTCATATTTACTGTGGCTTCTTGACCATAAAGCTGATTTCGAGAAACTTGTCGCAGAGTCGTCACACTTACAACTTGAGGAAGTGATAGCGGAACAAGATTTACGTAACGGAGATGCTGTTCCTGTAATGAAGAAACGCGCGCCGTCAATCGACTGGGATTCGCCGCGAGTGATTTGCATTGCAGAAAGCTATAACAAATTCGATCTTGATACCGTCGATATATTGCCGATTAAGGTGGAGCTTTTCCGCTATCGCATATACGACGACAATATTCTATATCTCGAGCCAGAGAGTCACAAAAAAGTCCGTGTCTCAACGTCTAGCATTGTTCGCAAAGAAAAGACTGTTAAGGATAAGGAGACACAGCTACAAAAGAGTTACTCGGTCGATGATCATCTTGTTGGTGTTAATCGAGATACGGTGACGCTTTTTCAGGCACTCCGGGAACAAATTCTATCGCTCGATGAGGAAATCCGAGAAGAACCCATGAAGTTCTATATCGCCTATAAATTGGCCACGAATTTTCTGGATATCGAGCTCCATAAGAATGATATGAAGCTTTTTCTTAATATAAAGACAGGACAACTAGATGACCCGTATGGTCTAGCTCGTGACATGGAAACGCCGAAGCATATTGGGCACCACGGTAATGGTGACTACGAAATTAAGCTTGAGAGAGCAGAAGATTTAGATAAAGCATTCGCTTTGGTTAAACAGAGCTATGATTTGAATAAATAGTATGGAAGCCAAAGTTTTAAATACAGGCCTTAACAAAGCTGGTCAAGCAAAGAAAGATGAGTTTTATACTCAGCTCGTTGATATTGAAAAGGAACTGAAGCACTACAAAAGTCAGTTCCGTGGCAAAGTGGTGTATTGCAATTGCGACGATCCATTCGAGAGCAACTTCTTTAAATATTTTGCCGCCAATTTCAACGCACTCGGGTTGAAGAAACTTATCGCCACGAGTTACAAGCCGTCTCCCATAGCAAACACGCAGTTGGGTTTATTTGGCGACATCAAAGCGTTAGACACCCCCAAAGGCCGCCCTAAAGTAACCGCTAACAAATTCATTATCAATGAAGTTGATGATATAGACGGCGACGGAGCTTTTGACTTGCGTGATATTGCCGAGCAGCTCAAGGCTAATAAAAACAACGAATGGGCTCCATTAGAAGATGAGGGGGATTTTAGAAGCAAAGAAAGCATAGAACTGCTAAAGCAAGCTGATATTGTTGTAACAAATCCACCGTTCTCCCTTTTTCGTGAGTATGTTGCACAGTTAATGGAACACGGTAAGAAGTTTTTGATTCTTGGTAATCAAAATGCCATTATCTACAAAGAGGTTTTTATGTTCATTAAAGAAAACAAGTTATGGCTTGGTTATGACAACGGCGGTACAAAGTGGTTTCAGGTTCCCAATGACTATGATATTCAAACCGAATCGAGAATTAAAACTGAAAACGGTGTGAAATATTTCAGTATGGGTAGCGTTGTTTGGTTTACAAATCTTGATACCACAAAACGTCACGAGGAGCTGACGTTATACAAGAAATACAGCCCAAGAGAATATCCAAAGTACGACAATTACGACGCAATTGAAGTCTCGAAATATCTCGACATCCCTATGAATTACGATGATGTGATGGGAGTGCCTATCACTTTTCTTGATAAATATAATCCAAATCAATTTGAGATCATTGGCTCAAACCGTGGCATCGATCAGGATTCGAAAGGGGTATACGGCAGGGGGTCTTTTTTGAAAGGCAGAGAAACTTTTAAGCGAATTTTTATCAAAAACAAAAATGTAAAATAATCAATATGAAAATCGAACCACATCAAATCCCAATACGCGAAGTAGTTGCCGACTATAGGGACAGCGATGAAGAGGGAGTTGTTGCTTACGGTGGCAAGCTTGATGTACGTCCGAAATATCAGCGGGAATTTGTGTATAAACCTGAACAGCGCAATGCTGTATTGCACTCCGTCCGGCACCAGTTTCCTCTCAATATTATGTATTGGATAGAAAATAGCGGCGGGAATTACGAAGTGCTTGATGGTCAGCAACGCACTTTAAGCATTTGTCAGTACGTTAATGGCGACTATTCAATCAATGATCGCTATTTTCATAACCTTACAAAAGAGGAGAAGGATCAGATATTGGACTACGAGCTCATGATTTACTTTTGTGACGGCACAGACAAAGAACGTATCGAGTGGTTTGATGTCATAAATACAGCAGGTGAAAAGCTCACGCCGCAAGAATTACGTAACGCCGTTTATACCGGTCCGTGGCTTTCTGATGCAAAACTCAAATTCAGCAAAAGGAACTGTGTAGCATATTTACTTTCTAACGATGGTGGGCAACTAATCAGCGGAGATACAATTCGTCAAGAATACCTGGAAACCGCGCTCTCGTGGATAAACAACGGTGAAGTGGCGGACTACATGGCGAAGCATCAGCATGATAAAAACGCTAACGACTTGTGGGAGTACTTCCAAAACGTCATCGCGTGGGTGCGCAAGACGTTCCCGAATCATCGCAAAGAAATGGCAAGCGTGAATTGGGGCGAGTTGTACAACGAGTTCAAAGATGAAAACCTGGATGCCAAGAAACTAGAAGCCGAGGTTGCGAAGCTGATGCAAGATGAGGACGTGACAAAGAAATCAGGGATCTATCCATTCTTACTCACAAGGCAAGAAAGGCATCTTTCAATTCGCGCTTTCAATGACAAGATGAAGCGCGAGGCGTACGAGAGGCAGAATGGAATCTGCGTAAAATGTGAAGAGCGTTTTGTGATAGAAGAAATGGAAGCCGACCACATAAAGCCGTGGCACGAAGGCGGCAAAACCATCGCCGAGAATTGCCAGATGCTATGCAAGCAAGATAATCGGACGAAGTCGGGAAAATAATATTTATGAATGAAATCATCTGCCCACATTGTAAAAAAGCTTTCAAAATTGATGAGGCTGGCTTTGCTGACATATTGAAGCAAGTGCGAGACCGTGAGTTTGATAAGGAGCTACACGACCGCCTTGAGTTATTGGAAAAAGACAAAGAAAACGCTGTAAAGCTTGCTGAAGCAAACATCAAGAATGTCTTGCAAGCTGAAGTTGCCAAGAAAGACACTGAACTCGCAGAGCTAAAAGCTCAGAAAGATGCTCTTGTTGGTGAACTTAAGGCAGAGAAGGATACCGAAATTGCTCGCTTGCAAGCGAGGGTTGAGTCTGCTGAGACCGAGAAGAAGCTGGCCGTCACGGAAGCGGTGGTCAAGGTTGAAAAGGAGCGTGATAGGTTATCAGGCGAATTGAAGAATAAAGATACTGAAAAGCAGTTGATCGAGACCTCGCTTAAGGAGAAATTTACAGCGGAGCTCAAGACTAAGGACGACATCATCCGGCACAAGGATGAGGAAATCGCGTTGCGCAAGGATATGAAACTACGGCTTTCTACAAAAATGATAGGTGAGACTCTCGAGCAGCATTGCGAGACGGAGTTCAATAAGCTTCGCGCAACAGCCTTTCAAAATGCGTATTTTGAAAAGGACAACGATTCTAAAACCGGTAGTAAGGGCGATTATGTATATCGCGAGAGTGACCCGGATGGCAACGAGATCGTCTCTATTATGTTTGAAATGAAGAATGAGGGTGATGAGACCACCACAAAACACAAAAACGAGGACTTTCTGCGCGAACTCGATAAGGATCGTACAGAGAAAAAATGCGAATATGCTGTCCTCGTGTCGTTACTGGAGGTAGAAAATGAGCTATACAATACCGGCATTGTCGACGTTTCCCACAAGTACCCCAAAATGTATGTGGTTCGGCCGCAGTTTTTCATCCCCATAATCACACTTTTGCGCAATGCAGCAATGAACTCTCTCAAATATAAGGCAGAGCTTGCTCTCGTACGAAATCAGAATGTTGATATAACCAACTTTGAGGAGAACATGAATAACTTTAAGGAAGGCTTTTCAAAAAATTACGAGCTTGCCAGCCGTAAATTCAAAACCGCGATTGAGGAAATCGACAAAACCATTGAACATCTACAGAAAACAAAAGATGCGCTCGTGTCGTCTGAAAATAATCTTCGTCTTGCCAATAACAAAGCAGAAGATCTGACCATTAAGAAATTGACGCGGGGAAACCCCACGATGACAGCTAAGTTTGAAGAAATTTCTGATACCAATAAGTAGCAAGCGCGTTCTTGCTTAATCCGGCGTCGGAAATTATTAAAACTTGCGGGACTGGACCTGGGCGATACGTTAGAGATTTGACAGGCAAGGTGATTCTAATAGGGGATTCCCTTCTCGACGTTTCCAGGCGGGAGCAGATTCTGTACCCGTTCGTTTTGAATTATTGAGGTGTGAGTGAACCACATCATGAGGGCTAAAAAGAAGACCCACACATATGTGAAGGTGAAGTCTTTATTCATATCTTTCTTGCCTTCGAAGTATGACCTCCAAAAGAAGAAAAGAATGAAAACGAGAGCGACGAGCTGCAATGGTCGACCAATAGAATCATGCACCACATCCACTACGAGTATGAAATAGCTCAGGGCGATCGTACCAACCCATGTGGCGATTAATGCCAGAATCTCTCGCTTGAGCTCCTCCTGAGCCTTTTTAGCCTTGAATTCGTCCAAATTGGTCGTACCCATATGACAAGTATACTTGGTAGAAGGATAGTTGTCATTTGCCCATACTCAGAGGTATGGGGAAGCACCCGCCAATCGTGCCTAAATTCGCCAGGAAGCTCAGGAGCGAGCGTGAAGAACGTGGTTTTAGCCAAGAGTCTTTAGCGACCGCAGCAGGCCTGAGCCGGAACTACATAGGCATGATTGAACGTGGGGAGTCCAATCTTACTCTCGGTACAGTCGAGAGGCTGGCACGAGCTCTTCGTATGGAGAGTTGGGAACTTCTCAAATTTTGATAGTCTATCTTGATGCCGGTCGACAAAGACATCCTGGGTATAACCGACCAGCTTCCTGAGCCGAAACAAAGGATATTTCTAACACTCACTAAATTTATACAAGCTCGTCAGAGGCGTGCTGCTGGAACGAAAAAACTTCGTGCAATTGCCATTGAGGATTTTGCAGATACTGAAATTACGGAGACAGACATTTGGCACTTTCTTGAAATTTTACGGAAGGTTTATCGCACTGTACAAGAACCGCCGATCACAAGTGTGCTTACGGTTCATAAGTCATTGCCAAATCCCGGGATCACTTCTGGCCCCGATGGAAAGAAATATGCCACTGGCCTAGAGCCGGAAGTTATTACAAAAATTTACGAGCTTCTACTCGAAAAGTTTGGTGAAATCAAACCAGTATTCACAAAGGTTGAAAAACCGATCGTACAGGAGATTGTAATGCCGGGTTCGCGCTACCCATTGCTTATTGCAGATGACAACAGGGGGTATCTAAAATTTTATAAAGAAGGCCGTCGAATAGATATCGGTAAAATTACTGGCAGAAAATATCTTTTACTTTCCGTACTCATGAAGCCTCTTGGAACAGCTCGCACTATTGATTCAGTCTTTGATGTCATTTCGCAACCGAAGGACTGGCGTGATTCCGACTTAAAAGACGCGTATAGAAGCGATTTTCGAAAACGCGAGCTCATAGACTATGCAATAAAGGATTTACAGAAGATTAAAGGTCTCACGGGTAAAATAACCCTCCGCAATTACGGCAAAGATAAAATTGCACTAAAACTTGGTTAGAGGGTTTTAAAACACCGAGCTCATGGGAGCTTCGGGCTCTTTCGTGGAAGCCTTATTTCTAGGCGTATTTTTGACACAAAATTAGAGAAATCCCTCTCAATCCCTCTGATTCAAGCTGAGTGAGAGGGTTCTATACGCTCGGTCTCATATGACCAAAAATATAAAAGCAGGTGCGGAAGAAAGTGAACTTAATAAGGAAGTGCGAAAGTTCTTTCCAAAAGACTTGGATGTAGGGCTTGTTGAGTTTAGTGGCGCAGAAGATCGGCCGGTTCTACGAGCTGAATATGAGGCCAACATGTGCCCTTGCCCCACGTGCACGACAGACCCGATCTGTACTTGCGGGTCGTTGGGAGTAAATGGCCCGTGCAGCACATGCGTACCTGACTGCGTTTGCAGTGACGCAGATTATTATCACCCTTGTCCTTGCGACACGTGTGCCTCACAAGACATCGTATGAAGCCGCTCACTCAAAGCGAATTCATTGCGTTGTTTCCTCACACACGCTTCCGTTACATACATGATGTAAAGAAGCTGGTCGTGCAGGGGAGCGATTCGCTCGATTCATCATGGAATGAAAAGGGGTACGGCGTTTTCTATACCGTCAACGGGTTTCCATCCACCGGTAAAGCTGACGAATCACGCCTGCTGTCTCTCAATGCAAATTATGTCGACTTCGATGTTGATGCGAGCTTGTCTCAAGAAGAGAAAGAAAAGCTTATCCAAGAGACGCTCATGTCTGGTCTCGAGTCCGGCGCTCCAACGCCAACGATTGTAAATCGCACCCAGAAAGGCGCGCACCTTATCTGGCTCTATCCGGAACCACTTGAGCCAACTTCTGAGAATGTTGCGAAGTGGCGTCAGGTGCAGAAGCGAATGGTGCAGTGCTTTAAGGGCGATCCGGCAGCAAAAGATCCTTCTCGAGTGCTCCGCGTTCCGTATACGCTCCACTTGAAGAATCCCGCGAATCCTTTCGAAATCAAGATTGCCTCATACAAGCCTGACGCACGCTTTACGCTGGAGGAGCTAGATGTGTCAGCTCCGCAGTATGCGGAACTCGAAGCTGACGAGAAAGTCCCAGCAAAGGACTTGCTGACGCAGGGAGTGGAAATCGGTAAGGGGCAGCGACACACGTCGATGGCACAAGTCGCTGGATTGTTGCTCAAGGACGCAACAACACTGGAGCATGTCCGGAATGCTCGGTTGGCTCTCTATGGATGGGACAGAACCGTGGTGAAGTCACCCGAGCCTTTCCAACAGCGTAAGTCGGAATTGGATAGCACGATAGACGGGATATGGAAGCTTGAACTTGAGCGCAGAACAAAAGACGAACCGCAAAAGGATTCCCCAAAGACATTTCGCTTGTGGAGCCTCGCCGAGATATTGGGTCATGACTTTGGTGAAGAGCAGTGGCTTGTAGAACCCCTGATCACCAAACAGGGAATAACGGCGCTCTCTGGTAATCCAGGTGACTACAAGACCTGGAATGCAATCCATATCGCACTCTGCGTAGCGCGAGGTGGTCTCGTATACGGAAAATTCCAAGCGACTCAGGGCAGTGTCCTCATTATTGACGAAGAAGATCATCTTCGTTTGATAAAAGGTCGCTTGGAACTACTTGGTGCGAACGACACCGATTCGATTAGCTACATCTCGCAAGGTGGTTTCAAGGCAGACGATAAAGATGCGCTCGCAGCTGTTCTTGAAATCGTTAAAGAGAAGGACATCAAACTCGTTATCCTTGACTCGCTCGTGCGTATTCACCAGCAAGATGAGAACGACGCGATGGGCATGGCTAAGGTCTTCAGTAGCATCCAACAGCTGATTGGCGCGGGCGCATCCATTCTCTTCACTCACCATCATCGCAAGCAACAGGGCTTGGGGAATCACAACCCCGGACAGAGCATGCGGGGCTCGTCTGACATCCTCGCGGCTGTAGATTCGCATCTCACCATCGAGAAGAAACGTGACGACAAGGATAGTTTGGTTATTACGCAAACGAAGTCGCGGCAGGCTGAGGCGCTCACACCGTTTCAGATCCATCTGCTCAAAGGGCCGTCAGGTCCCTCGGGGTTTGAGTATGTAGGCGAATACGATGAGAAGAAACTCAAGGCTGCTGAAGTTGCAGCTTCAATCGTCTTCTTGCTTGCGGATGGACAAAAGAGCCGTCCAGAAATACATGAGGCTCTCAATGAGGATTTTGGGAAATCGGCGATAGATAGCGGTCTCAAAATCGCAGAAGGAGAGGGGACCGTTGTCCGTGTCCCCAAAGAAGAACTTTCTCCTGAGGAACGCCGCAAAACCCACTATCGTCTCCCAGGCGTGTCTTCGAGTCCGGCCGTCGAATAGCTATGGCAGGTCGCTCGGCAAAGCAGGATATGGAAGTCCTCTACAAAGAGGCTGATGCTTTGTCGGAGCACGAGCATGACTTGGACGCCGCATTCGATTTGCTCTTTGAGAAAGTACTGAAGCGGCGGATGGAGTTGTCCACAACGCCTCTTCACAAAGAAATGACAACTGTGTATAATTAAGCATATCACTATGGCCATCAAATTTCTTACCAGAGAGGAAGTGGGAACTTATCTGCGAGTTAATCCTCGGACCGTTGATCGCTGGCTGAAGAAAGGTCTCTTGAAAGGCTACAAGCTCGGGAAGGGTTCGACTTCAATGTGGCGAATACCGGAGAGCGAGATAGAGAAATTCCTCAAGAAACACGCTAACAAGAAAACACAATGAATGATTCCGCATCAAAACCAATACGACTCATTTCGATATATGCTCGTGTCTCAACTGCACGGCAAGAGGAAGACGGCACTATTGAAACTCAATTAGCGGCAGTACGTGAATACGCCAAGAAGAACGAGTACACCGTGGTGAGAGAGTATGTCGACGAAGGATGGAGCGGAGACACACTCAAACGTCCAAATCTGGATGAGTTGCGGCAGGATGCAAAGGACAAGCTTTGGGACGGGGTTTTGTTTTATGATCCGGACCGGCTTGCGCGTCGATATTCATATCAGGAGCTCGTTATGGATGAGCTCAAAGAAGCTGGGGTCGAAGTCATGTTTGTTACAGTGCCTGCCCCTAAAAATAGCGAGGATAAAATACTCCACGGGGTGCGAGGGCTTTTTGCCGAATATGAGCGAACGAAAATTGCTGAGCGATTTCGTCTGGGTAAGCTGCGTTCAATAAAGGAAGGTCACATCATTGCGAGCCGCCCTCTGTATGGGTACACCCGTGTTGTCAGAAATGGTAATGAGCAGGGTTACTACGTTATTAACGAAGAAGAAGCGGTCGTCGTGAGAAAAATCTTTGCCTGGATTGCCAACGGGGGACTAACCATTCGGCAAGTCGTTCGAGAACTGCAAGTACTCGGTATTAAGCCGCAGCGAAGTAAGCGTGGCGTCTGGAGCACAAGTACTCTAACGACCATGCTCCGTAACGAGGGCTATATTGGAAGAGCGCATTGGTATAGCTCTGTTGCTGTAGAACCTAAGAACCCGATTAGTAAAGAAAAGTATAGAAAGATAAAGAAAAGCAGCACAAAAAAGCGACCCAAAAGCGAGTGGATGTATGTCGCCGTCCCAGCAATCGTTGACGAGGAGTTGTTTAATCGGGCAGGCTCTAGACTCACCGAGCACGCTACGCTCAACCCTAGAAGCAAGAAATATGAGTATTTGCTGGGAGGAAAGATTAAATGTCCGTGCGGACAGAAACGAATTGGAGCTGGGCGAAAGCTCGGTCAATATCTCTACTACGACTGTTGCGATAAGGTCTTGTGTTTTCCGCTCCCGAGAAAGTGTTACGAGCAGGCTATAAATGCACGAATCGCGGATAAGCTGGTCTGGGCAAAACTATCTGATCTTATGAGTTCGCCCGACCTGCTCACGAAGCAAGCGGGTCGGTGGGCAAAGGCGCGACAAGACAAAGCCAAAGTGTCAGTTGGTGATAGTGCCGGAATGGAGAAGCAAATCGCTAAATTGAAGGAGGAACAAGAGCGGTACACAAAAGCCTACGGTTCAGGTGTCTTCACTATGGAGCAGCTTAAGGAGTACACAACCCCTGTACGTGAGAAAATAACCTCCCTCGAAACACAAATCTCAAAGGTTCAGCAGGCGGTGCGACGAGTCGATCTCGAGGCTCCGCCAACTGAGAAGGAGATAGAAGCTTTTGCAAAAGAGGCTCACGAAGCTTTGCTCGACTTGAATTTCCAAGAGAAACGAGCAATAGTGCTTTATACCGTAGAAGAAATCATTGGCACCCAGCAGCAGTTGCAGGTGTCCGGATACATCCCGGTAACAACTACTAATGGCTGGTACAAAACTAAAGATAGGAATCGTCGGACTGCCGAATGTTGGGAAGTCGACATTATTTAATGCACTGACAAAAGCGTCGGTGCCGGCGGAGAATTATCCCTTTTGTACCATCGATCCTTCGGTCGGCGTGGTCGGCGTGCCTGACGAGAGACTCCAAAAACTTTCTGACCTTTCAAAGTCGGCGAAGACGATTCCTGCCGCGATAGAATTCGTCGACATCGCCGGGCTCGTGAAGGGCGCTGCAGATGGTGAAGGATTGGGGAATCAATTTCTCGCAAACATTCGCGAGACGGATGCGATTCTTCAAGTTGTGCGTTTTTTTGACGATACGAATATTCTTCATGTCGACGGGACCGTCGAGCCGTATAAAGATATTGAAATAATTAATCTCGAACTCGCGCTCGCTGATATGGAGCAGGTGAAGAAACGACGGGAGAAGATTGTGCGCGATATTAAAGCGGGAGATAAAAACGCGATCGCGGAGGACGCCGCGCTCGCGAAGCTTGAACAAAATTTTCAACTCGGGAAGCTCGCGATTCATGCCGGATTAACTGCGGATGAGAAAAAAATAATCGCGTCGCTGAACCTGCTCACGATGAAGCCGATTCTCTATGCTTTTAATAAAAAAAGTGGTGGGCACAATCTCGACGAGCTCGCTGACGGTCGCGCGGAGCGCGCGCATGAGCTCGTTAAATCGCTCGGCTTTAGATATGTGATGGTTGACGCAGCGACCGAGAGGGAATTAAACGATGTCGCGGACGATGATAAAATTGGATTCCGCCAAGAGTTTGGCGTGCCCGAAGATGGCCTCGTTGATCTGATCCGCGGAGCATACGATACGCTCGGGCTGATTTCATTTTTTACCACCGGAGAGGACGAGACGCGCGCGTGGACGATTGTTCGAGGGAGCAGCGCTCCTGTCGCTGGTGCTGCGATCCACACGGACTTCTTAGATAAATTTATTCGCGCTGAAGTCGTCTCGACTACTGACCTTCTCGCTGCTGGTAGCTGGGCCACCGCACGTGAAAACGCCAAAGTCCGCACCGAAGGAAAAGAATACATTGTTAAGGACGGAGATGTAATGGTCTTCTTGCACGGATAAAGCAATTATGGTATTATAAAATCGGGATTTAGCGTGGAGGATTCAGATGGAAAAGAGAAGAGTAAGTCTTGACCTCAGTGTTCCTGATTTTGATGAGGTTGAGAGGATGCAAAATGAAGAAGGCATTGCTTCAAAAGCAGAATTCTTTCGAAGTTCCGTGGCTGCAAAAAAGTATCTTTACAGGGTCAAAAGGCTTCTTGACGGGAAAGATGTTTTTATTAAAGACGAAAATGGGGAGCTTGTGCGCGTAGAAATTCTGTTCCCTTGAATTGCTCGGCGAGACACCTCAAAGCCGCCCCTCATCGGGCGGCTTTTGTTTTTATTGTGGTATAATTCGCGGATATGGAAACAACACATCAACCGAAGTTTGTCCGTTGGGCACTTATGCTCGGCATCATCATTATTCTTAATGTTTTCTTCTCGGTCATTGTCTCGCTTGCTTATCCCGCACCTGATTACAATAAGTATTGTCCAAATATTCAGCCGTCAGTGACAGCTGCAGACTCTGCGGCCTGTGAGGCACAGGGTGGTGTTTGGAATGCCCAAGCTGTTGATCAGACTGGCGCGTCAAAGGCTTCACCTTCTGGTTACTGCGATATGTACGCAAAATGTCAGCCGCTCTATCAAGCCGCGAATGATCAGCACGCGCTTTACGCATTCGTGATTACTGTTGGGCTTGGTATTCTCGCTCTTATTGTCGGCTTGTTTGTCCCGATCGGTTCGTCGATCGTTTCTTCAGGTCTTTCTTATGGCGGGGTGCTCGCCTTCGTCGTCGCCTCGACTGAATATTGGGGCACTGCCGGTAATTGGGTTCGCCTCTTTATCTCTACCGTCGGCCTCATCGCGCTGATTTATATCGGTTGGCGCCGATTTAAGGATTAAGATGTAAGGTACAAGGTTTAAGTATATGAAATTTCTTTTCACTTACACCTTACTGCTTATAACTGCTCATGGAATACGATCATAAAAAAATTGAAAAAGAGGCTCAAGAAAAGTGGAAGGAGCTCGGGCTCTATAAAGCGGATTTAACTGATGAAAAAGATCCGTATTATCTGCTTGTTGAATTCCCGTATCCTTCGGGCGATCTCCATATCGGACATTGGTACGCCTTCGCGGTGACTGACATCTATGCGCGCATGCTTCGCGCTCGCGGGAAGAATGTGTTGTTCCCGATTGGCTTTGACGCCTTCGGCCTGCCCGCAGAAAACGCCGCGATGAAGCACGGCGCGAACCCACGCGATTGGACCTATAAAAATATGGAGTCGATGCGCGCGCAGTTCGCCTCGATGGGGAGCTCTTTTGATTGGTCAAAAGAGGTGATCACCTGCGAGCCAGATTATTATCAATGGACACAGTGGCTCTTCTTAAAATTGTTTGAGAATAATCTCGCCGAACATCGCGAAGCGGCGGTGAAGTGGTGCCCTCATGATCAAACAGTGCTCGCGAACGAGCAGGTTACCGACGGCTGCTGCGAGCGCTGTGGCACACCAGTTGAAGAAAAGAGACTCACCCAATGGTTTTTGAAGATTACCGATTATGCGGAGCGATTACTCGAAGGCCTTGAGAGACTTCCGTGGCGCGAAGAAATAAAAACGGCGCAGAGAGCGTGGATAGGGAAATCGGAGGGGGCGAAATTAAGGTTTGAGGTGCAAGGTGTAAGTGGTAAGGATAATCCCTTAAACCTTGAACCTGCCGCCTGTATTGAGGTGTTCACGACTCGACCAGACACGATCTTCGGCGCGACGTATGTAGTGCTCGCGCCAGAACACTCTCTCGTTTCATCACTACTGTCGAGTGTTTCAAATACAAAAGAAGTCCAAGAATATATAAATGTTACGAAGAAAAAGACTGAACGCGAACGCAGCGAGAATAAAGATAAGACCGGCGTGAAATTAGAAGGTGTTTCAGCTATCAACCCAGCGACAAAAAAAGAAATCCCGATTTATGTCGCCGATTATGTGCTCGGCTCCTACGGCACTGGCGCGGTGATGGCGGTTCCGGCACACGACGAACGCGACTGGGACTTCGCGAAGAAATTTAATCTGCCGATTGTCGAAGTAATAAAAAATGAAGAAGCGACAAATTTGTACACAGGTGACGGTGTGCTTATTAACTCCGGAGAATTCGATGGTAGAGATAATCGCGACGCGATGAATGATATTGTCGCTTATGTTGGTGGCGAGAAGACGACGCAATACAGAATTCGTGATTGGCTCGTGAGTCGTCAGCGTTACTGGGGCTGCCCGATACCGATTGTCTATGATCCTGCTGGTGAGCCGCACGCGATTCCTGCAGAACATTTGCCGTGGCTCTTGCCGACTGATGTCGACTTTAATCCGACCGGTGAAGCGCCGCTCGCCTCGTCTAAAGAGTTGAAAGAGCGCGTGATAAAAATCTTCGGTGAAGGCTGGACGCCAGAATATGACACGCTCGACACCTTCGTCGATTCTTCGTGGTACTTCCTTCGCTATCTCGATCCAAAAAGCGTTGAGCATTTTTCTGATGCAAATTTGATGAAAAAATGGATGCCGGTGCACCGCTATTCTGGAGGAAGCGAACATACGACGATGCATGTACTCTATGCACGATTCTTTATGAAGGCGCTTTATGATCTCGCGCTCGTCCCCGTCGACGAACCATTTAACGAGCGTTTTAATCGTGGTCTTATTATGGGTCCTGACGGAGCGAAGATGAGCAAGTCAAAAGGGAATGTAGTGAACCCAGACGAATTTGTTCTGAAGTACGGAGCTGACGCCGTGCGGCTCTATCTCGCTTTTATCGGCCCCTACAACGAACCAGGGAATTATCCTTGGAATCTCGAAGGCGTCGCCTCGATGCGGAAGTTCTTGGAGCGCATCGTGCGGCTCTCAGAGAAACTTGGGTGTCCGACACCCAAGTCTGACTTGGGTGTCGGACACCCAAGTGGAATACCACAGGCGCTGGCGCGCGCGAGCGCCAAAGTTTCTGGAGATGGCGATCGATTTAAGTTTAATACCGGAGTCGCGGCGCTGATGATCTTGATGAATGAATGTGAAGCCGTTGAAACTATCTCGATAGCAGACTTTTCTACACTGCTCATTCTACTCGCGCCATTCGCTCCGCATCTCGCAGAAAGCCTTTGGGAAAAAATCGGGCAGTCTGGATCGGTGCACGAACAGGCTTGGCCAGCATTTTCTCGAGATGCAGTGAGCGAGAGCGAGATCATCGTTCAGGTGATGGGGAAAAAACGCGGGAGCATTCTTCTTTCAGTAGAAGCGACAGAAGCCGAGGCAGTAGCAGAAGCTTTAAAACTCGAAACTGTTATAAGAGCGCTGGACGGCAAAGAGCCAAAACGGACCATTTTTGTTGCGGGTAAAATCATAAATTTTGTGGTATAATCCACTCTATTGACTCATTATAAGATATTTGCTATAAATAACCTATGAAGAAACAGACAAAAACAGTGACTTTTTCATTTGACAGTGCTGCCTTGGTGAAGCGCCTTTTAGCTGCCACTCCAGAGCGTGCGCGCGGCGTTATTATCGAGCGTTTTGGCCTTGGGACGAATCCTGAACGCGAGACACTTGAAGCGATCGGTGACCGCTCGAGCATCACGCGTGAGCGTGTCCGCCAGATCGAGGCTGCAGGTCTCGACGCGATTCGCGCGAGCAAAGTTTTTAAAGAATCGAGGGTTGCTTTTGATGAGATTGTTAAGTACATCCACTCGCTCGGAGCGATGGTTCCTGAAGAGGCACTCCTCGCTGGATTTGGAAAAGATGAAAAGAGTCGTAACCGATTCCGTTTTTTCCTTATGCTCGACTCCGCTTTCATTCGTGAACGCGAGACCAATGACTTCCTCGCGCGTTGGCATGTTGACGCAGGGACAGCGAAGAGCATCCACGACGCCCTCTCTAAACTCTATTCAAAGTTGTCAGACGATGAGGTGATTACCGAAAGCGACATTCTCGATCGCTTCCTCGACGAGCTTAAAAGCGTGAACGACGCATACAAAAATGAAGAAGTGTTGAAACGATGGCTATCGCTCTCGAAGCACATCGGTAGCAATCCACTTTCTCAGTGGGGTAAGACGACTGCGCCAGCGATTCGTATTAAGGGTATTCGCGATTATGCGTATCTCGCTATCAAGAGAAACGGCGCACCGATGCACTTCTCTGATGTTTCAAAAGCGATCGGCACACTCTTTTCTAAAGAGGCACACATCGCGACGACACATAACGAGCTTATTAAAGATCCTCGCTTTGTTCTTGTTGGTCGCGGCCTCTACGCGCTCTCTGAATGGGGATATGCTCCGGGGGTGGTACGCGATGTAATCCGCGAGACACTCGACAAGAATGGCCCGATGAAGAAGGAAGAAATAATGACTCATGTGAAGAAAGCTCGCTTTGTGAAAGACAATACGATTCTCGTTAACTTAAACGATTCACATTACTTCAAGCGCTTGAAAGACGGAAGATATTCAGCAGTGTAAGATTCAATAATAAGTTATTAAGCACCCGTGTTCATAAACACGGGTGCTTTTTGATATACTGAAAGAATGGCGCCTCCAAGTAAAGATAAAAAACCAGAAAAAAAGCCAGAAAAAAAACCTGAACCAAAAAAAGATTCAAAAAAAAGTGGGGGGTTAAAGTTGCCGTATTTCGACGACATTAAAAAGTACAATGATAAGTTAGTTGAAAACACCGGCATTCGGTTGAGTCCATGGCTTATATTCATTGTTGGTACTGTTATTCTCATCCTTGGATTTCTCATCGCAGGGAATATGGTGTCGCTCGCGCTCTCGATCGCACTTTTCTTGGCGCCACTCTGGTTGCCGGTTCTCCTCCTTGGCGGAGCATCAGCGCTCGGGATTATTTTAAAACGCTCTGAATTTATCTTTTCTCAAAAAACAATTTTGCTTGAGATAAAGCCGCCTCGCGACTTGGTGAAGACACCGCTCGCGATGGAAGCCTTTCTCTCTAATATGAACATCGGTTCTGGCGAGGGAACCTGGTATGCAAAGTCGCAGGGTAAGGTTCGCCCGTGGTGGTCACTTGAGATCGCCTCGCTTGAGGGCCAAGTACATTTCTTTATTTGGACGCGAGTAATTTTTAAACCGGTTATTGAAGCGCAGTTGTACGCGCAGTATCCAGGCGTGCAGGTTGTCGAAGCGCCTGACTATACCCGATTTATTTCTGCAGATCCTGAAGAATTTGGCTCGTGGGGCTGTGATTTTATTCATGTCGACAAAGATCCGATACCGATTAGAACCTATATTGAATACGGGCTCGATAAGGTGCAGAAGGAACCAGAACAGGTCGACCCACTCGCGAACATTATTGAATTTATGGGCTCACTTGGGAAAGGAGAATATCTCTGGCTCCAATTTGTGATCAGAATGCACAAGGGCGAGAAATATAATAAATTAAATGCGAAAGGCAAGGTGTATACATGGACCGATGAAGCAGGAGAATTGGTAAATGAAATTCGTGCTGCGGCGAAAGATAAAGATGCACCTGGCCCAGGAATGCCAACTAAAGGTCAGGCAGATAAAATTGCTGCGATTGAGAGAAATGTTTCAAAACAAGCCTTCGATGTTGGCGCACGCGGGATTTATATCGCGAAGAAAGAGTCGTTTAATGCGGCACGCATACAAGGGATAATAAGTATGTTCAATGTCGTGAGTTCGAAGGGTTGGAATGGGCTTCGCCCGACGGGGTGGATGACTATGTTTAGTGATTACCCGTGGGAATTCGGCGTAGATAAATTAAAAAATGCGGTGAGAAGGGCAATGGTTGAAGCGTATCGCCGTCGACAATTTTTCTTCGAGCCATTTTCATTTGGTGTTGCGAAGGACAAAATAATGGTGATGAGTACCGAAGAGATCGCGACAGTATTTCACATCCCATCTCGCGCGGTAGAGACGCCAACCTTGGGCCGTATCCAGTCAGCGACGAGCGAGGCCCCGAGCAATCTGCCGGTATAACTATGGATAAAGTGAAGCGAAATCTTTCGTTAGTAATAGCTTTTGTCTTAAAACATAAAATAAAGTTCTCTATCGGATTTGCTTTTGTCGTTATACTTTTTAGTGTTTATTATTCTCTCTTGGCTCCGCCAAGAAATTTCCCGTCAGGGAATATCGTGATTATCGCACAGGGGACATCAGCGCCGGATGTGGCCAGTGAGCTCGCTCGTGCGCATATTATTTCTCACTCTGGAGTACTGCGTTTTATTCTTCGTCTCTCGGGCGAGAGCGAGCGAATACATGTCGGCGCATATCGTTTTGCATCGCCAGAAAATGTGTGTGTTGTCGCTTATCGCCTCATCGTGGGCGATTATGGTCTGCCACTCGTTCGTCTCACTTTCCCCGAAGGGGTGACGGTGCGTGATATCGCCGCACAAGTGGCAGATAACTTTCCATCCATTTCTGCAGAGAGTTTTGGAGAAGAAGCAAAAGCGTATGAAGGGTATCTCTTCCCAGATACTTATTTTTTCCCTTCGGGCACTGAAGCATCGACCATTCTTTCTGCTTTGCGAAATAATTTTAATTCAAAAACAGCGTCGTTATCTGGAAAAGTTTTGTCATCAGGGCACTCACTTTCAGACAGTATTATTATGGCGTCGATTATTGAAAAAGAGGCGAATACTGACAAAGATCGCCATATCATTTCTGGCATTCTCTGGAGCCGGCTCGCTATCGGGATGCCACTTCAGGTCGATGTCGCGCGCGAGACTTATACTCACAAAGGCCTGCCGAGAGAGCCGATTTGTAATCCGGGGCTTGAATCAATCAAAGCCGCGCTCGAGCCGACGAAGACGAATTATCTTTATTATCTCACCGGCAGAGACGGCCTGATGCACTACTCCACCACCTTCGCTGGTCATCAGGCGAATGTACGAAAGTATTTGAATTAAATCGCGAGGTTCGACCTCACGGGAAGGAGATAGTCATACATTGATGAATGTGATTAGATACAGTTATGAACGCGAAGGGCAAGAAAATATTTGTTGGATTATCTGGCGGAGTGGACTCGGCGGTCTCTGCTGCACTGCTCAAAAAGGCAGGCGCCCTCGTGACCGGTGTTTTTATTAAAGGCTGGTACCCGGAGGGGATGCCGTGCACTTGGGCCGAGGAACGCCGCGACGCGATGCGAACAGCGGCGCGGCTCCAGATCCCTTTCCGTACCCTTGACGCGAGCGCGGAATATAAAAAGAGCGTGATTGACTACCTGCTCGCCGAATATCGCGCGGGGAGAACGCCCAATCCTGATGTGATGTGCAATAAGGAAATAAAGTTCGGCGTCTTTTATCGCTATGCGCTTAGTCAGGGCGCTGACGCGATCGCGACCGGGCATTATCGAAGTGGTGAAAAGAATCAAAGTTATTTTCTTTGGGCAGTGCCAAAAGAAATTTTGTCAAAAACATTTTTTCCGGTGGGTGAAATGAAAAAGGAAGAAGTGCGCAAACTCGCAAAAAAATTCAACATCCCCGTTTCAGAAAAGAAGGATAGCCAAGGAATCTGTTTTCTCGGCGCAGTCTCGGCAAAAGAATTTTTGATAAAAGAATTGGGAACTGACAACCCTGCGCTCCTTTACACCCTTGGTCAGAGAGTCTCATCTCTAGGTGGAGGCGAGAGACAGTATGTCGTTGGGAAAAATGTTGAGAAAAAAGAATTAATAGTGAGTAAGAGTAGGCAGCAGGAGACAGTTTCAGAAATAAAATTCACTGACGCGAATTGGTTTAGCGATCAGACGAATGCCGCTACCGCACAATGCCGTTATCGAGGGCGCTTTACGCCGGGGAAGATAGAAGGCGAGCGTTTTATAGCCTCAGAGCCGCTTCAAGAGATCCCCACGCCCGGGCAGTCAATTGTCTTTTATGATGCTGGTGGCGAACTCGTCGGAGGTGGTATTATTACTGAATGAAACATAAGCGCTTCTGGATCGCCGCCTCCATCATTGCTTGTATCGTCATTATCGGCTTTGTGCTTTCGGTCCCGCACACGCACGATGTAAAAACATCCTTGAATAAAAATGATGCCACTGCTGTTCCGGTGGTCGCTCTTCACGATTCTTTTAAAAAAGGAGTACACACGATTACTGGCTCGATAGAAGTGCCGAATGCGTGCACACTCGCCACAGCGAATGCGACACTTTCAGGCGATGCGTCGAGTACACAAAAAATCGTTGTACAAGTTTCTGTGCCAGCTGATGAGGGTATGTGCCTACAAGTCCCGACGAAAATAAATTTCGGGGTGAAACTCTCTGCACCAGCACACCTGCCGATTGAGGCGACGATAAATGGGAGTGAGGCTTCGACCACTCTTTTATAAATTATGACGACGCTCCCGATCATCACAAAAGCTGATGGTTCAAAAGAACATTTTGATCCGGAACGACTTACCGTCTCGCTTGAGCGATCAGGCGCGAGCGAATATTCTGCACAGAAAATTACTGATTCGATTACCAGCACGATAGCGCCAGGCGCTTCATCAAAAGAGATTTATACGCGCGCCTTCTCACTCCTTCGTAGCGAAGCCCGCCCGGTCGCCGCGCGCTACGCACTGCGTCGCGCACTGCTCGAGCTCGGACCCTCTGGGCACCCCTTTGAAGATTTCATCTCGCATCTCTATCGAAAAGAAGGTTGGAAGGTAGAGACGCGGAAGATATTGCAGGGGAAGTGTGTTGCGCACGAAGTCGATTTCTACGCATCACACCCGGAGCGCAATATGTATATCGCCGCAGAGCTGAAATATCACAATGATCCGGCATATAAAACAGATTTGAAAGTTGCTCTCTATGTAAAAGCTCGTTTTGATGACATCTTCGCATCAGATGAAGAGGTGCGATCACACCATATCGATCGAGGGTTACTTGTAACGAATACGAAATTTACTTCAGAGGCGATCGCGTATGCAGAGTGCGCGGGCGTCGAACTCCTCGGTTGGGGGCACCCGGATGAAAATAATCTTTTTATGCGGATGAGCCGAATGAAAGTGTATCCGATTACCGCCCTCACCGGGCTCTCGCGCGCAGAAAAGAGGTTGCTTATCGAACAGGGAACAATCGCTGTTGATGAAATCCTGCAGAACCGCAAGGCGCTCGATGTCTGTCACTTGTCTCCAGCGCAAGTCGGGGAGATTGTCGCCGAAGCGAACGGCCTTCTTGAACTATGAAATTTTCAACCGGATCTTTTATCGCAGGTGTGATGCTCGGAGTGCTCCTCGCTGGTGCATGGTTCTTAAGTGGTAATCCGCCGACACTCTCGTCGCTCTCGCCGTCATCTTTTTCTTTAGCGACAAGCACCGAGTCTTCTTCAGCAATTCAATTGGGCCAAAAAAGTGATGCGCTTTCTGTTTCGAATCAGTCGTTTGGCGCCACAGTTACTATTGAGTCAGTCACGGTGCCGCCACCGGGCGTGTGGGTCGCGGTACGCGAAGTAAATGGAAATACGCTCGGCAATGTGCTCGGCGCTGAACGAGTCGCTGGCCCAAGAAGCAATGTCTCGATTTCTCTTCTTCGCAATACTGAACCGAATCATCTCTACGCAGTCGAGCTCTACCGCGACGACAACAGTGGCGCATTCGATCCGTTCGCGAATAGTACTTATATAGACTTTGACACCGGAAACCGCGTTATTGTTTATTTTTCAACCAATTAATTATGGCAAGACGCTCATCAACCTTTGATCCAAACTCCGGCGATCCATTTAAGGTGAGTCGTTCGAAGATTGATATGTTTTCAGAATGCCGCCGTTGTTCGTATCTCGATTTAAAACTCGGTGTGAAGCGGCCTTCAGGCCCATCATTCACCTTAAATAATGCGGTCGACGAATTATTAAAAAGAGAATTCGATATTCACCGCGAGAATAAAACAACACATCCGCTTTTAAAAAAGTACGGACTCGATGCGGTACCGCTGGCTGATGAACGAATGGACGAATGGCGCGACGCGCTTCGCCGCGGCATTGCCTATCTCCACAAACCGACCAATCTTCTCGTGCGTGGCGGCATTGACGATGTGTGGGTGAATCCCGCAGGCGAACTCATTATTGTTGATTATAAAGCGACGAGTAAAAAACTGGGCCCGAGTTCTGAAGACGATCTCTATGATTCGTATAAAAGGCAGATGGAAATTTATCAATGGCTCTTTCGTAGAAATGACTTCGCGGTGTCGCCCGTGGGTTACTTTGTTTATGTAAATGGAAAATCTGATGCAAAAGCCTTTGACGGTAAACTCGAATTCGATATCGAGCTCATCCCCTACGCCGGTAGCGACGCTTGGGTCGAGCCGGCGATTTATGATTTAAAAGAAATGTTAATGAGCGACGAGATCCCACCGATCGGTACCTCCTTTGGCGGCGGCCCCTGCGACTTCTGTACCTATCGCGAAGCCGCGGGCAAAAAACTGCAAGAATTACATAAAAATCATAAAGCATGAATGTGAGAATCGATCCGTCGTGGGAGGAAAGGCTGAAAGAAGAATTCGAGAAGCCATATTTTAAAGAGCTGACGGAGTTTGTGAAGAATGAATATAAAAATGAAATCGTCTATCCGGCGCCTGGGTTTATCTTCCGCGCTTTTGATTTGTGTCCATTTGAAAAAGTAAAAGTCGTGATCTTAGGTCAAGACCCGTATCACGGGAAGGGCCAGGCGAATGGCCTCGCATTCGCTGTTGATGAAAAAATAACTGTCCCGCCATCTTTGCAAAATATTTATAAAGAAATTCAAAGCGATTTTGCTGTGCCCTGCGTAGCTTTTAGCGAAGCAGGGGCGAAGAAGAGTAGTCTTGAACATTGGGCAGAGCAGGGCGTTTTACTTCTTAATGCAACGCTGACCGTTCGCGCGAACATCGCTGGCTCGCATCAGGGTAAAGGCTGGGAACTTTTTACCGATGCAGTTATTAAAAAACTTTCAGACGAGCGCGAGAATCTCGTCTTTATCTTGTGGGGGAATTATGCGAAGGCGAAGGGCGCGCAGATTGATCGAGAGAAACATCTCGTTCTCGAAGCGCCGCACCCATCGCCCTTTTCTGCCTACAGCGGCTTCTTCGGCTGTAAACATTTTAGTAAAGCGAATGAGTATTTAATCGTTCAGGGAGAGACACCAATCGATTGGCTCTCGTAAGTTGCTTTTATAAATAAATGTGGTAGATTAAACGGCAGATTCGTACCAAAAGGAGTAGTTCATGGTAACCAAAATAACGGCAATTGTTGGAATCCTTGCGTTTTTCGTGGCCGCGATTGCACTTTTCTACAGAGACTCTCTCAGAGCACAGATTCGTGCACTCACACAAGCGAGAGACTATAAGGGCATAGAACTCGGACCGTACATCAACAGAATCGAGTTCTTCACTAAGCTTGCATGGTGGGCCGGAGTCGTACTGGCGATCAGCACTGTTACCTGCTATCTATCTGCGCAATGGTGAATTGAGGAATTTTGAAAAGGCCGTGGGGAACCACGGCCTTTGTTCTTATTCATTAAACCTAAACTTTAAGAAGAGAAAGAAACTTTTCTTTTTCCACGTGCGGGCCGATGACGGCGAGATTCAATTTCTCCGTGCGGAAGAGGTCATTCGCCACGCGTTTAATATCAGCAGACGTCACGCGATCTATCTTCTTATAAATTTCTTCTCGTTTCAAAACTCTGCCCGCGGTGAGGAGCGATGACACAGCGTCCACCGCGATACCGTCGCTGGTCTCGAGCGCGAGTGCCATCGTTCCCTTGATATACGACTTCGCTTTTTTGAGTTCATCCGCCGAGACATTTGTGCTTTTTATTTTTTTGAATTCTTTTAAAATAGTTTCAACGACCTCTGCGAGTTTCGCGTGTTCTATACCAGCCTGCACGGAGAAGCTCCCAGTGTCGGTATATTTTTCATCAGAGGCATGAACCGAATACGCGAGTCCACGCTTTTCGCGCACTTCAATAAACAAGCGACTGCTCATACCGACGCCGAGAATCGTCGTCAACACCGCGAGAACATATTCATCTTTATGTTCATATGGATAACTTGGCACGCCGAGTATCAATTGTGTCTGATCCGTTTTCTTTTCTTTAATGGCGATGCGTGGCGCGTCCTGCGCTTCGATGAACGGCACCAACGTTGGCTGTTGGCTCGGTTTAATACTACCGAACTCGCGTCGTATTTTTGTAAGCACCTTTGTCGTCTTAAAAGAGCCAGCGACGCAGACGACGGTGTTTTCTGGCGTGTAATTCCTTTTCAAGTAATTCGCGAAATCTTTTTTATTGAACGTGCGGATGTTTTCTTTTGGTCCGATAATCTTTCTCCCCAGCGGATGCTCCGCGCCGAAGATGAGCGCTTCGAAGACATCGCCTATAGATGCTCTCGGCATATCTTCATACATGTCAATTTCTTGAATAATAGTGCCACGTTCTTTTTCTATTTCTTTTTGTGGCAATGTCGAGTTCAGAAACATATCGCTTATAACGTCGATTCCTTTGTCGATATAGTTGCTCGAGACTTTTACAAAGTAAGCGGTGCGATCTTTCGCCGTAAAAGCGTTGTAGACACTGCCAATTTCTTCGAGCTCTTTGCTAATCACCGGTGCGGTCTTTCGTTTCTTCGTGCCCTTGAAGAACATATGCTCGAGGAAGTGAGCGAGTCCGTTTTCTTTTTCATTTTCATATCTCGAACCCGTGCCGGTCATCACGATAAAGGTTGCTGTGGTCGTGCCGGGCATCGGGACGAGCATAACGCGAAGCCCATTTTTTAAAGTGTGAAGATTGTATTCCATAATAGGATTACTATACGCTTCATTTTATTTTGAGTAAAATAAATGCTATCTTTTCTGATATGACGACCGCTTCTGACATCCGCGAGAAATATCTGAATTTTTTTAAAGAAAAGGGGCACGCCGTGATCCCGTCGGCTTCCTTGGTGCCTGAGAACGATCCTTCAGTCCTCTTTACCACCGCTGGTATGCACCCGCTTGTGCCGTATCTCCTTGGCGAGAAGCACCCCTCTGGCGCGCGACTCGCTGATGTACAGAAGTGTATTCGCACCGGCGACATAGACGAAGTGGGCGACTACTGCCACCACACCTTTTTTGAAATGTTAGGGAACTGGTCACTGGGTGACTACTTTAAAAAAGAGGTGATCGCGTGGAGTTTTGAATTTTTAACATCAGAAAAATGGTTGGGATTGGATAAAAATAGGCTCGCCGTTTCCGTTTTCAAAGGTGACGCTGACGCGCCATTTGATGAAGAGGCATTTGAGACATGGAAATCTCTCGGCATCGACGAGAAGAGAATCGCGAAATTGCCAAAGAAAAATAATTGGTGGGGGCCAGCGGGCGACACAGGCCCCTGTGGGCCAGACACCGAGATGTTTTATTGGGTCGGTGATCCTGACAAAGTTCCTGAATCGTTTAATGACGACAGCCCCTTCTGGCTCGAGATCTGGAACGATGTTTTTATGCAGTACAACAAAAATCTTGATGGCAATTTTGAACCGCTCTCGCAGAAGAATGTCGACACGGGTATGGGCCTCGAGCGAACGCTCGCTGTCGTGAACGGCTTTGACGATAATTATAAGACCGACCTCTTCTGGCCGATTATAGAAAAAATTGAAGAGCTTTCTGGGAAAAAATATCAAGGCGACTTGATAAAGGCGATGCGCATTATCGCCGACCACTTGAAGGCCTCGACCTTTATTCTCGGTGATGAAAAAGGCGTCGCGCCGAGTAACACTGGCCAAGGGTATGTGCTCCGCCGTCTGATTCGCCGCGCGGTTCGCTACGGCAAACAGCTCGGGATAAAACTCTTCACCAAAGAAATCGCCAAAGTAGTAATAGAAATGTACAGTCGGGTCTATCCAGAACTTCTAAAAAATAAAGATTTTATTTTTGATCAACTCACGCAAGAAGAAGAGAAGTTCGAGAAGACGCTCGAGCATGGGCTAAAAGAATTTGAAAGGGGAACGAGCCCGTTTATTCTCTTTACCACCTACGGATTCCCGATCGAGATGACGAAAGAATTGGCGGCAGAACAAGGGAAAGAAATCGACGAGCAGAAATTTAAAGAAGAAATGGAGAAGCATCAGGATCTCTCTCGCACAGCGAGCGCTGGGATGTTTAAGGGCGGCTTAAGTGATGCTGGCGAAGAAAATAAAAGGCTGCACACAGCGACACACCTGCTCCACCAAGCTTTGCAAGATGTTTTAGGTGTAGAGATCACACAGAAGGGAAGTAACATTACCGCAGAGCGACTGCGCTTCGACTTCACCTTCTCTCGGAAGATGACGGATGAAGAAAAGAAAAAAGTAGAAGATTTGGTGAATGAAAAAATCGCAGAGAAACTGCCGGTGCAAAAAATTATTTTGAAAAAAGAAGAGGCAGAAAAGACGGGCGCTTCGCACGCCTTCGGCGATAAGTATGGCGACGAGGTGAGTGTCTACTTTATCGGCGACTCGCTCGAGACAGCCTGGTCAAAAGAATTTTGTGGCGGGCCGCACATTGAGAACACGGGCGACCTTGGTCACTTTAAAATTGTAAAAGAAGAAGCCTCTTCAGCGGGCATTCGTCGTATCAAAGCGGTGCTTGAATAATCCACACCAGCGGTGGACAATTCGGGCGTGTATGATATATTCGAGACAGAAGCACAAAATCATTCGGGGAGAAAGAAGTGATCATTAAGGTACCAAGGTGGAAACAAAAACCACGCTTCGACGAAATCGCCGAATTACAGCGGCTGTTGGGGGGATCTCGGCAGCCTGGAATCAACCTGGCCATCGTATCCGAAAGGGCTGAGCGCGCAGAGATTGGCGAAGATGCTTTTATCTCGCTGATCAAGGACGCTGAAAAAACTCCGTACAATTGAATTGAGAACAGGGCATGCCTCACCGGCATGCCCTTCACTTTTTATAAAAATACACACCATTGCACCCAATACAAATGCTAGAATAATAGTATGAGTTTCTTTGCCGATCTATTTAAAAAAGATAAAAAAGATTCGCAGGCGGTTGTGCTGATTGATATCGGCGCGAGCTCGGTCGCGGGCGCGTACGCGCATTATGTCGACGGAAAGACGCCGATCTTACTCCACACCTCGCGCGTGCCGATAAATTCGCACGCTGACGAGGCATATGAAAGCGCGCTTATTCGCACCTTGAGCACTTTTGGTAATGATCTGCTACGCGAAGGCGCGCCGATTCTCGCGCGTCACACCGGCAGTGGCGCGAGCGATTCGATTCTCGTCTCTATCGACTTGCCAGATCAAGAGATAAAAATGAGAACAGAGAGTTTCGAGCGCGCGAGCCCGTTCATTTTTACAAAAAAGATGATGAATACGATGCTTGAACGAACGAGAGTCGTGCCTCAGGGAAGATCGCTTACCGACGAGAGTATCGTGAACGCTATTTTAAATGGGTACGACACGCGGAGCCCGTATGATAAAAGTGCGCGGAGAGTTTCTCTGATGGTTGCGTCGTCGATTATCGATAGTGACATATTCGATTCAATAATTTCTACATTGCGCGGACTCTATCACACTGAAAATATTTTTTCTGTCGCCGGTAGAACGCTGCGTTCTCAAGCGATACACGACGCTTTTCCCCACGAGCGCGACGCGCTTATCGTCGACGCGACTGGTCCAGATCTCTCTATCGCGCTGATACGAAAAAATATTTTTACTGCGATCGCGAATTCTCTACAAGAATTGGCGCATCACCCGATGCCTCAAATTGTTTTCATTATTGCTGACGAACCAAAACTTCCTGTTGTGCAACAAATGATCAGAGAAGAAAAGAGCTTGTTTGGCGCCAATTCGCCCAAGATCGTGCCTGTGGTGCCGAGCCATCTCTCGAGTCTTCTTCGCCACGCGGCGCCGACGCAGCCAGATTTGTCCCTTCTTCTGATGGCCCTTTATCACCAGAACCATTCTTTTAACGGAGAAATTTGATGCTATAATCGGCTCTATGCATACACTTGATGACATTATTCCACCTTCAAAACGCAAAGAAAGTGATCCATCTCATAGCCCAGCCAAAGAATACAATCACCGCTCGAAGTTCCCGTTTGGGATATTAAGTATTGTTGTTTTAGTCATAGCTACTTCTGTCGGGACGCTCTTCTATTTCTCTATTTCAAAGGTAGAAGTCACTCCAAACACCGTATCAGCGGCCGTTCAGAATTCATTTAATGCCAGCCAGAGTGGCGGCGTCTTACCATTCGAGATAATCACGGCAGAAAAGACGGCCTCACAGAGTGTCACGAGTACGGGCACGAAGACAGTAAATTCTTCAGCCTCGGGGATGATAACCATCTACAATACTCAAAAGAGTGCACAGAAGCTCATCTCGAACACACGATTCGCGACGACCGCAGGGCTCATCTTCAGAATTCATTCTGCTGTTACGGTGCCGGGCGGGACTGTCGCGAAGCCAGGGAGCGTCTCGGTAAAGGTCTACGCAGACCAGAACGGCAGTTCGTACAATGTTGACCCGACTTCGTTCACTATCCCTGGCTTCGCGGGGACGCCACAAGCGAGTCAGGTATATGCCCGCTCTACTACCGCTATGACTGGTGGCGCTTCTGGCACAGTGCCGGTCGTCGATGCCTCTGTAGAAAATACTACAAAAAATGCACTTATTTCAGCGCTTGGCCCAGACCTCGCCTCAAGTATTCAGTCACAAGTTCCGGAAGGCTATGTGCTTCTCCCCGGTGCCGCGACGACTACCTACGCAGAGCTCGCGCCATCGCCATCAGAGACGACAGGAATGGTTGACATAAAAGAGAAAGGGACGATTATTGCCGTGGTATTCCCAAATACTGCCCTCGCGTCTGCGATTGCCTCGTCGACAGAGGATCTTCATTATCACGGCGAGCCGCTATCACTCGCCTCTGCGAATACGCTCACCCTACAGTCGGCGGGCATACCGAATGCTGACTCGAAGACATTTTCATTCCAGCTTTCAGGCACCGCACAGCTTATCTACACGGTAGATTCAGCTAAAATCGCTGCTGCCATCGCAGGAGAAACGCGCTCTGCAGCCGAGGTCGCCCTCACGAATTACCCAGAAATCAAGCGAGCGATTATCACCCTCCGCCCCTTCTGGCGACAGACCTTCCCTCAGGATCCTGCCTCGATTTCTGTCGTTGTGGTGAGTACCCGTTGACGATTTAGCTCCTATCTGCTAAATTTATTAAATCTGCATGAATGAAGCCGAAGAGAAGAAAACAACATCTGGCTATGTTGAAGAAGTATTGCCAGATTCTCTTTTTCGCGTTCGCATTCCTTCAGATGTAGAAGGCCAGGATGGCCAGCTCATTCTCGCCTATCTCGCCGGGAAAATGCGTTTGCATCGCATCCGCGTTTTGGTCGGTGACCATGTAGATATGGTTATCGATCCGTATGGCGGTCGTGCGAGAATCGTTCGTCGGTTGACCTAAAAACAAATTTAAACATACAAAATGAAAGTTCAGGCATCAATCAAAAAGCAGCAGCCAGGTGATCAGCTCGTCCGTCGAGGTGGGCGACTTTACCGTATCAATAAGAAAAAGCCGCGCCGTAAGGCACGCCAAGGTTAATTATGTTTAAACATTTAAATTTTTAAATATGCGTATAGCCGGAGTCACTATTTCAGATGATAAGCAACTCGCGTATGCGTTGCCTCTTATATTTGGCATCGGGATGACGCGCGCACGAGAAATTTTAAAAGAAGCGGGTGTGGATCCAAAAACAAAAGGTAAGGATTTGACCAGCGACAAAGAGCAGAAAATTCGTTCACTCGCAGAAGCGTTTCTCATCGAGGGATCGCTCCGTCGCGAAATCGGTCAGAACATCAAGCGATTGAAGGATATCCACTGTGCTCGTGGTGAGCGACATTCTCGCGGGCTCCCAGTGCGCAATCAGCGCACGAAGACCAACTCGCGTACCCGCCGTGGCAATGTCAGAAAGACGATGACCTCGGGTCGCCGCACGCTTGAAAAGACATAAAATAGTTATAAATATAAATTATCATGGGTAAAAAACGCATCATCAAGAAAAGTGGAAAGGGAATGGATCAAGGCCGCAAGGAGCGCGCTATGTCCAAAGCTACCAAACGCCATCTCGAAAAGGGCGTCCTTCACATTGAAGCTACCTTTAACAACACCAAAGCGACCTTGACCGACGAAAAGGGAAATGCGGTCATTAGCTCGAGCGCTGGCGCACTCGGCTTCTCTGGCGCACGAAAGTCGACTCCATACGCTGCGGCGAAGGTTGGAGAATTTATCGGTGAAAAGAGCGCGATGATCGGGCTCAAGGAGGCATCGGTAATTATCCGCGGTGTTGGGGCAGGCCGCGAGTCGGCACTCCGCGCTTTTTCTAGCAAAGGAATTCAGATTCACTCGATTCAGGACCAGACACCGGTTCCGCACAACGGTCCGCGTCCGCCAAAGCCGCGTCGCGTCTAATAAATATTTAAACAATATAAAATTTAAATATTTAAAAATATAAAATTATGAAAACTGGTCCACGATACAAAATAGCAAAACGACTCGGCGTGTCCGTCTTTGAAAAGGCGCAGACACAGAAATTTGCACTCTCTGCAGAACGCTCCGCGAAGAACAAAAAGCGTTCTCGCGGTGGCCGCCAGAGCGAATACGGCAAGCAGATGCTCGAGAAGCAGAAAGTGCGCATCACCTACGGGATGACGGAGCGACAGTTCAGCACCTATGTCCACAAGGCGCTCGAAAGCGTTCAAAAAATGAATCCAATCGATCGTCTCCACGAAATGCTCGAACTCCGTCTCGACAATGTCGTCTGGCGCCTCGGGCTCGCGAAGACGCGTCGAGGAGCACGCCAGATGGTCGCGCACGGGCATGTGCTCGTCGGCGGCAAGAAGATTCGTGTCCCGTCACACATGCTTTTTGTTGGCGACACTGTTTCAGTGCGTGATGGTTCGAAGAACCACGGTAACCTTGTTGGCTTCGCAGAACGATTCAACGAGCAGGCACCTCCGTCCTGGCTCTCGTGGAATCCGAAAGCGATGGAGGGGAGCGTTGTAGAGCGCCCAACCACTGCTTCGGCAGATCCAGCAGGCGACTTCGCCGCGGTGCTCTCGTTCTACACGAGATAATTTATTAATTGATAATTACGATTGAGTTATGGAATATCACATTACACTTCCGAGTAAGCCACGCATCGTTTCTGAAGAGGATATGCAGGGCGTATACGAGATAGATTCTCTCTATCCGGGGTATGGTCACACCCTCGGCAATTCGCTGCGCCGAATTATTTTGTCATCACTTCAAGGCGCTTCGGTTACTCAAGTAAAGATCGAAGGCGTGCCACACGAATTCGCGACGATTGACGGCGTGCGAGAAACGGTAATGGAAATACTTTTGAATTTAAAGCGCGTTCACTTCGTGCTCCACGGCGATGAGCCACAGACCATTTCGCTCAAAGTGAAGGGAGCGTCACAAGTGACGGCAAAAGATTTTAAACTCCCAACACAGGTTGAAATAAAGAACCTTGATCAGCACATCGCTGAACTTTCTGGTAAGGCAGAACTCGAACTCGAAGCAACCATCGAACGAGGGCTTGGCTATGTACCGCGCGAAGTTCTCGCAAATGAGAAAGTCGATATCGGCACGATCGCGCTCGACGCGACCTTCACGCCGATTCGCCGCGTAAACTATGAAGTAGAAAATATGCGTGTCGGCGATCGAACCGACTTCAATCGTCTGCGCATTTTGATCGAGACCAATGGTACGATGACTCCGCGTGAAGCACTCGAGAAATCAATCGAGATTATGATTCATCAGCTCAAGGCGGTTATCGGCTTCCAAGAAGAGGCAGCTCCCGTTGCGCACATCGACTCCAGTTCCTCTGTAAAGGCGGTAAAAGAAACTGACTCAAGCGCAGCTAAGACAAAAATCGCTGACCTTAATCTCTCAACGCGCATCACCACAGCGCTCGAAGAGGCGGGGATTAAAAGCGCAGCGGGACTCACCCGAAAGACGGCGAGCGCGCTTAAAGAGCTCGACGGCATCGGCGACAAGGCAATTGGAGAAATCAGTTCAGCACTCGCCGGCTTTGGGCTCACCTTGAAAGGTGAATAATTCTTATGGCATATATTCGTAAAACAAATTTCAACCGTTCGAGCAATCAGTACAATGCGCTTTTGCGTTCACTCGCGCGCTCGCTGATTCTCGAAGAGAGAATCTCGACTACTGAGACTAAAGCGAAGGCGATGCGCCCATTCGTCGAGCGGCTCGTCACCTACGCGAAGAAAAATACGCTCGCGAGTCGTCGTCTCGCTATGACGCGCCTCCATGACGCAGCTGCGGTGAAGAAACTCTTTACCACGATCGGGCCGCGCTACGAGAAGCGTGCCGGCGGTTATACGCGTATCGTGAAGCGCGCGAAGCGCGGCAGTAACGATGCGAGAAAGCTTGCATATATCGCTCTTGTCTAGTATTCCTAAAGACTTATGACCAGCAACACAAAACCAGCCCCAACAATCTACACTATCGACGCGACTGATCGTACGATCGGACGCGTGGCGAGCGAGGCGGCACACGCGCTTCTCGGTAAACGCTCGGTTCACTTCACCAAGAACCAGACCTTGCCGATCAAGGTAACGATTAATAATGCAGCGAAGCTCCACCTCCCGTCGCGCCGCACCAAAGGAAAAATCTATACACACTACACCGGCTACCCCGGCGGCCTCCGCGAGATGAGTATGGAAGAAATGATCGCGAAGAAGGGAATCGCCGATGTCGTGAAGAAGACGGTTGACGGGATGATCCCGCGCAACAAGCTTCGCGCGCCGCGAATGAAAAATCTAATCGTCAACGAATAATATGCCTTCTAAAAAATTCATCACTGCAGTTGGGCGCCGAAAGACCGCAATCGCGACGGTCAGAATTCTCCCTGCGGTAAAAAACAGTGTCGTCGTCAACGGCAAGAGCGCGAAAGAATATTTCAAAACAAATGACAGAGCCAAAGTCGCTGAAGAAGCGCTCATAAGCGCAGAGAGCGCGCAGCACTATGAAGTCGTCGCGCATGTTGAAGGCGGTGGCGTCGCAGCTCAAGCAGACGCGCTTCGTCACGCGATCTCCCGCGCGATTATTAAGTCAGAGCCAAAGACGCGCTCGACCTTGAAGTCGATCGGATTCTTGAAGCGTGACCCGCGCGCCAAGGAACGAAAGAAACCAGGTCTTGTCAAAGCCCGCAAGCGTAAGCAGTGGAGTAAGCGCTAAACATTTTACAAAACAAAAACCGCCCGATAGGCGGTTTTTGTTTACACACTGTAGTCCATTGACAAAAATCCAGTGTAGACTAACCTTAAGGTAATGGATACAAAAAACCAAAAACCAAACATAATTGCTGCACTTTTCGGCAGTAATCCCGCCATTTCACTTGATGAGAGAGCTCGTGTGATGGCGGAATTGGAAAAGATAGGGAGTCTCACCTTCAGTCTTTCTAAGGATGAAAATGGTTGGACATCACAATGTGATGAAGTGCCAGGAATTATTGCTGGCGGGACAAATCCCGATCCGTCACAAAATGAAATTGAATCTGAAATTCGTTCAGCAATTTTTTCTGCCTTCAATGTAAACGAAACGAAAACAGAAGAAAAATCTCCTTATTTTGGGATACGAGACTTTAGTAGTGGTATCAGCCTACGTCATGTCGGAAGACAGGATTAAAAATAAAGAGTGTTTCAGAAAATTGGAATCAATCAAACGCGTTGATGTGTGGATTACTGCAGCTGGTCGGTTGGGTTTCCGTGTTGTCAACGGAGGCAAACATCCATATACGATTCGTGATCCTAAAAACCTTAATAATGATGACATTAGGAGTCTTGTAACCACAATTCCTTCTGGAATTCATAGTGGAATAAATAAAATAATTGCAAAACAGATTCTCTTTTCGCCAGTTACGGAACATCTAGGAATAACAGAGGAACAATTTTGGGAAGCTTTAGGTTTTAAATAGTTGAGATATTTAAAAAATAATTATGATTCTACCTATTCTTATATTTATTCTCGTTCTGTGCATTTTCTTTATAGTAAATCGCCACAGCATCAATATGTCCTTATTGAAAGACAAGATCGGAATCTCTATGCGTGTGGCACTATTAATCGGGATTGTTTTTATAATTACAGTGGTGCTTTTTGCAATAATTAAATGGGCGTTTTCTACGGTTTTTTAATTTTGACGCGGAAAAATTTTTCAGGCATAATGGAAAGATGGACTGGCATGGAGATGATATAGATCCGCAAGATATTAGCCTCGAAAACGAGGAGGCTGTCGTAGCAGGAGGCGAAGATCCCGAGCTTGTCGAGGGAAGAGAGGCGGAAGCTAAAATCGCGAAGATGCGCGAAGAGCTGAATGCGTGTCGAAAGGAAAAGCAGGAGTATATGGACGGCTGGCAGAGAGCCAAAGCCGATTATGTGAACTTATTGCGCCGAACTGATGAAGCCGCTAAAGCGGCGGAATCATCCGGAAAGATTAAGGCAGTTGAGACGCTTCTGCCAGCTTTTGACGCGCTTGAGAGAGCGAAAGAGCATTTGAACTTGGAAGTTGGACTTCCAAGTGATGAGGGATTTTTGGCTATCGCGAAGCAATTAGAAAGTGCCTTCGCCTCGCTTGGGCTGAAAGAAATCGGGAAGGTTGGCGAGAAGTTTGACCCCGCTCTTCACGACGCCCTTGCGCAGGACAAGGCAGAAAGTCTTGAAACAGACGATACGGTGACAGCCGTATTAGAGAAGGGCTGGCGCGTCGCGGATGTCGTCATTCGCCCGGCTAAAGTTAAAGTGGCCCACTTCGAGAACAACAAGCCAAACGAAGATCGCGCTCCGGGCCGCTAGGCCAAGTCCTACTATCTTCTTTTTGGCTTGCTGTTCTCTCAGCAGAAGCGTAAAATAAGCTTGTAAATCCTAATTTATAAAAATAATATGGCAAAAATTCTTGGTATTGATTTGGGCACAACGAACTCCGCGATGGCGATCGTCGAAGGCGGTGAGCCACGCGTTCTTGAGAATGCTGAAGGCGCGCGAACAACGCCATCTATTGTTGCTGTTGGGAAAAATGGCGAGCGCATTGTGGGAACGCTCGCGAAGCGTCAGTCGGTGACCAACCCTCTCAACACGATTTATCAGATTAAGCGATTCATCGGGCACTCCTTTGACGAAGCACTCGTGCAGAAGGACAAAGAATCGGTGCCATTTGAAATGCGGAAGGCAGACAACGGCGGCATCGAAGTGAAGATGTCTGATAAATGGTATCGCCCTGAAGAGATGTCAGCGATGATTTTGGGTAAGTTGAAGGCAGACGCCGAAGCGCGCTTGGGTGAGAAGATTACCGAAGCGGTTATCACCGTGCCTGCCTACTTTAACGACGATCAGCGCAGCGCGACAAAGGCTGCGGGCCAGATCGCAGGGCTTGATGTGAAGCGCATTATCAACGAGCCGACTGCAGCTGCGCTCGCGTACGGATTTAATAAAAAGAAAGATGAAAAGATCGCGGTCTTCGACTTCGGTGGCGGGACATTTGATATTTCTGTTCTCGATGTTGGCGGTGATGTAATCGAAGTGAAGTCGACTGATGGCGATGCACACTTGGGCGGTAAGGATGTCGACCAAAAAATAATTAATTGGCTCGCTGACGAATTTAAAAAGGAGAGCGGTATCGATGTGCGGAGCGACGCTCTCGCGCGCCAGCGCCTCGACGAAGCGGCAGAGAAGGCGAAGATTGAACTCTCGAGTGCGATGGAAACAGAAATAAATATTCCGTTCTTAACCTCGGATGCTTCTGGCCCACGCCATATGCTTATTAAGATGAGTCGCGCGAAGCTCGAAGAGCTCGCGGGAGAATTTATCGAACGCGCCATGGCGATTACCAAGCGCGCGATGGAGGCGTCGCCCTTTAAGGTTGGCGAAATTAACGAAGTGATTCTTGTTGGCGGCCAGACGCGCATGCCAGCGATTCAAGCGGCGGTAGAGAAGTTCTTCGGTAAGAAGCCGAATATGAGTGTGAACCCTGACGAAGTGGTTGCGATTGGTGCTGCGATTCAAGCGGGAATTCTCCAGGGCGATGTGAAAGATATTCTCCTCGTGGATGTGATCCCGCTCTCGCTCTCGATCGAGACGATGGGTGGTGTCGCGACAAAACTCGTGGAGCGAAACACTGCGATACCGACCAGCCGCTCACAAACATTTTCAACTGCAGCTGATAATCAGCCGTCGGTAGAGATCCACATCACTCAAGGCGAACGCGCGATGAGTGCCGATAATAAATCGCTCGGTAAGTTTATGTTAGATGGGATCCCGCCAGCGCCGCGCGGTATGCCACAAGTTGAAGTCACTTTTGACATTGACGCGTCAGGCATTTTGACCGTAAAAGCGAAGGAGAAGACGACAGGAAAAGAGCAGTCGATTCGCATTGAAGGTTCGACCGGTCTCTCAAAAGATGATATCGAGAAGATGAAGGCAGACGCTGAAGCGAATGCGGCAGGTGATGAGAAGAGAAAGGAGCTCGTTGAGGCGCGCAATGTCGCTGATCAAGCGATTTATGCGGCTGAAAAAGCGGTGAGAGACAACGGCGAGAAAGCTGGTGCAGAAATCGTTAAAGAAGTTCAGGACAAAATTGATGCTCTTAAAACCGCACGCGCTAGCGAAGACCCTGCGACGATAAAGTCTGCGACGGACGCATTGTCATCAACTCTGTCAAAGATTGGCGAGGCAATGATGAAGAATCAAACCCCGCCCTCAGATGCTTCGGGCGGGCAACAGCCGCCTCCGCCAGATGCTGGCTCCGGCGAGCCAAAGGATGCAGAGTTTAAAGAAAAACCGTAATTTGTAGACACTTAGTGTCCACATGGTAAATCCTAACGAGTTGAACATCTCTGTTCGAAATTTCGTTTGGGATGAATAGTCTAAGTGGCGCGGGGCTAAACAGTCCCGCGTTTTGTTTTTTTGCATACAAGAAGTAAAAAGCGTATAATCGTCAAACATGGTTCGACCATGCTCACCATAAATGGCTAACAAAGATTATTACAACATTCTCGGCGTCGACAAGAAGGCGAGCGCCGACGATATCAAAAAGGCTTTTAGGAAGCTCGCGCATAAGTATCACCCTGACAAGGGCGGTTCTGATGAGAAGTTTAAAGAAATTACCGAAGCGTATGCGATTTTAAGCGATGATAAAAAGCGCCGCGAATATGACACTTATGGCCAGTCATTTGCCGGATCTGGCCCTACTGGCGGGCAAGGAAATCCTTTTGATGGTTTTGATTTCAGCCAGTTCCAAGGTCAAAATCCATTCGGTTCAGGATTCGGACAGGACGGAATGCAATTTGATTTCGGAGATATTTTCGGCGATATGTTTTCTGGGAGAGGAGGCAGACAACAGGCAGCAAGAGGTCGCGACATTTCTATCGATTTAGAAATCCCATTTAAAGATGCGGTCTTTGGCACGACACGCAGCGTTCTAATCGCAAAGGTTTCGACGTGTGCAGTGTGCAGTGGTTCTGGAGCGAAGCCCGGCACCGAACTAGAGACGTGTTCGACCTGTAACGGCAGTGGTCGCGTTCACGAAACCCGCAATTCTATTTTCGGACAGTTTAGCAGTGTACGTACCTGTACCGTCTGCGGCGGCGCTGGGAAAATTCCTAAAGAAAAATGTTCAGAATGTAAAGGCGCGGGCACGAAGCGAAAAGAAGAAGAGATTACTGCCAGCATTCCTGCCGGTATTGATAATGGCGAGATGATTCGTATGCCGGGGCAGGGCGAAGCGATTAAAAAGACTTCTGGACACAGCGCCGTCGCCGGCGATTTGTATGTAAAGGTGCATGTGAAGCCGCACACGACATTCCACCGCGAAGGTTCAAACCTCGTGATGAATCTCCCTGTGAAGTTAAGCGACGCTCTTCTTGGTACTTCAGTCTCGATCGAAATGCTGGACGGCAAAACGATTGAAGTAAAAATCCCGCCAATGAAGCGCGTTGAAGAATTACTCCGTGTCGCGGGTAAAGGTATCCCGGCCAATCGCGGTAAGGGCGATCTTATCATTCATCTCGAAGTCGCTCTCCCACACAAGCTTTCTAACAAAGCTAAAGAAGCAGTGGAAAAACTAAAAGGAGAAGGGTTATAAAAGATATACTAAATTAATGACTGCTACTGGAACTGTTGCGCTCGCGACACACACTGCTATCTCGGCGTGGGCTGTCGTGAATAATTTTCTCGTCGTTATTATTCTCGTTCTCGCTTTATTTATTTTTGCCAAATATGTTGGGCGCAGCGCCTTTGTCGCGCTTCTGCTTTCTCTCTACGCCGGATATGCACCGTATCTTATTTTCCCGTATATGTCGTCTCTGCCGACTGCCCCGGCGCTCACTAGCGTGCTCGCACACGCTGGCCTCTACGCAGTATTCGTGATTATTTTCTTCATCATTTTACGCCGGTTTATCTCATCAGATTTTGTTTATATCGGGACCTTTGGGCTTATCGCACTGTCATTTTTATGCGCGGCTTTTTTAATCGCGCTCGCCTCGCATGTTTTCTTAATCTCTTCTGTCTATCAATTCACCCCAGCGATTTCTTCACTTCTCTCGCCTGACAAATATTTCTTCTGGTGGTTCTCTGCGCCAGCCGTCGGGCTCTTATTCCTTGCGCGGTAAAGTGCTATAGTTTTTCTATGACTCTCATTGAAGAATTAAAAGCGCGTGGGCTGGTAGCGAATTCCTCGGAGGCGCCAGAAAAGATCTTTTCTGCGCCACGAACGGTCTACAGCGGCTTTGACCCAAGCGCCGAATCATTACAAATCGGCAATCTCGCGGCGATTCTCCTCATGAAGCGCCTCGGTGACGCGGGTAATAAACTCATCTTCCTCGTTGGTGGCGGCACAGGGATGATCGGCGACCCAAAAGAGGCGGGCGAGCGACCGATGCTGACAGAAAAGATGGTGGCAGCGAATACCAAAGCGATTAAAAAACAATTTAAACAAGTTTTGGGCGGCACGCCATTTAAACTCGTCGATAATGCTGACTGGCTGATGGGAGTGAAGCTTATCCCATTTTTGCGCGATATTGGTAAATACTTTACTGTCAATGATCTCATCAAGCGCGATTTGATTAAGAAGCGACTCGAAACGCCGGATGAGAGTATCTCCTATACCGAATTCACCTACGCGCTTCTCCAGGGCTATGACTATATGGTGTTGTATCAGAAGTATGGATGCGATTTACAATTTGGCGCGGTAGATCAGTGGACGAATATTCTCTCGGGCGTTGATCTCATTCATAAAAAATTGGGCAAAGAAGTGTACGCCTTCACGATGCCACTCGTGACCGATTCAATGGGGAAGAAATTCGGCAAGTCAGAAGGGAATGCGATCTGGCTCGATGCGAAAAAGACTTCGCCATTTCAGTTCTACCAATTTTGGGTCAATCTGCCGGATACCGGCATCGACAAATATCTGAAGGTCTACACCTTCTTGCCGCTCGTCGAGATTGACGCTCTCGTAGAACTGCACAGGAGAAATCCGGGCGAGCGACAGGCGCAGAAGACGCTCGCGCGCCTCGTGACCGAGATTGTGCACGGGCCAGCCGCCGCAGCACAGGTCTCTGCTGCGAGCGAAGCGCTCTTCGGTACAACGCCATTTAACGAGCTCTCGCGCGAGGCGCTCGCGGTCGCGCTCGCAGAAGCGCCGTCGGTAAAATTATCAAGGTTAAACCTCGCTGAAGGCTACTCGCTCGCCGAAGCGCTCCAAGCGGGCGGTCTCGCGTCGTCGAAGTCTGAAGCGCGCCGATTGATCGAAGGAAAGGGGATTACCCTTGGCGGTATGGTGATTGAAAATGCAGATCAAAGAATCTACGCTGGCGATCTGCCTGGTGGCTATGCTCTTGTTCGTAAAGGTAAACAAGGCGTGTTGGTCTTGGTTTTGAAATGATGGGTTTACGAAATCCTTATTTTTTCTAGACTTGTTTTAATAAATATTTCTGGTATTATTTTTCTAGAAATCTAGGGTTCTTTGGAGGGCACAAAAATGTACGTTCGGTTGCGAGGCTTTTCGTCGGTTGAAGAACTCAAGCCCATTTTCGAACATGGCGGGGAAGTTATCTTTATTCCGATCATGGTTAATCCGGGAAGTTGCGTATACAACGGGGATGTTCCGTGGGCAATCTTTATGCGATCTTGGGTCCCTGAGTGTCTCGGTTTGGCTGATCAAATGGAAACTCTCGTTCACGAGTTCGTTCACATTTTCCATCACTCGAGTATCGGATATCAGCGCGATCCGAACGAAACTCGAATCTTTCACGAAAAAGAAGTGGAACGTCAAACAAAGAGGCTCATGACGCGTCATCCGCAACTTGCAGATGATATCGTGCGAGCGCTTATCTTGAGTCCGCATTGTTCCTTTATCTTTCCGCCAGAATCAGAAGAAGAGTTGGGTAATCCATTCCGAAAGTATTATTTCGACTTGGTTGCCAAGCTTGGTGGGGAAAAACCTTAAAAGAGTCACCTAACAAGGCGACTCTTTTCTTTTGTGCGCCGGGGAGGATTCGAACCTCCGTAGCCCATTGGGCGACAGGTTTACAGCCTGTTGCAATTGACCGCTCTGCCACCGACGCGTTACCTAACTATAGCGGATTTATAGTATACTCACAATATGACTGAATTTTTGAAGATGGATATTTTCTTTTTTGTGACGACGGTGGTTGTAATCGTGTTCGGGATCTTTGCGGCATATATCTTGTGGCGCTTTGGACGGATATTAAAAAATATTGAACACATCTCTCTCCAAGTAGCGCAGGAGGGTGATAGAATTCGTGAAGACCTTGCAGAGATGCGCAGCGATATCAAAAAGGGCAAGGGGAAAATAAAATCATTGTTCGGATTTTTGAAAAAAGAAAAGAATCGGGTAGCAAAAGATTTTTAACAAATTAATTTTAATTAAAATGGCAAAAGCAAAGAAGGCGGCTACAAAGGTCGCAAAAAAGACAGCAAAAAAAGTAACGAAGAATTCAAACGGTAAAATGGCTAGGAGAATCGGCGCAGGAGTTATCGCAGCCGGTGCTGCCGCAGCGGCCGGGTATTATCTCTATGGCAGTAAGAATTCGAAGAAGAATCGTAAAATGGTCAGCAAAGAATTAAAAGCCGACTGGAAGATGGTAAAAGCTGAAGCGAAAAAGATTGGCGTGGCTGAGCTGCCTCGCGCGAAGGCGCTCGGTAAGAAGGTTCTCGCACGCGGTAAAAAAGTCGTGAAGAAAATCGCGAAAGCAAAAACAAAAAAGGTTTAACGGTACGCGCGAACGACGGAGAGAAATATCGAGAGCACCAAAGGCCCTAAGATAAATCCGAGGGGCCCAAAGAAGACGATGCCGCCGAAGAGCGAGAAGAGGACAAATATAGGCGCGACAAGTAGACCTTTCCCGAAGAAGTAAGAAGTGAGCATATTGTCGACGAGAACAATAATCGCGATTCCAGCCGCTGCGAGACCCGCCGCGGCTAGAATATTCCCGCCCAAATAAAGGTAGGCAATTGCAGGGATAAAGGCGAAGGGCGTCCCGAGGCCGGGGATCGCGCCTACAACGCCGCCTAAGCAGCCCCAAAGAATCGCATTCGGTATGCCAAAAAGATAAAAGGCCGTACTGATCGCCGCCCAGCGAATGAGCGCATTTACCAAGGTGCCCTTCATCACCGCGCCGATGGTTTTATACATCGTGTCGATAATTTCTTTTGACAACTCTTTACCGAGCGGATTAACGCGGGCGAAGGAGGCGAGCATATCATCGCCATCACGAAGGAAGAAGAAAAGCGCGAGCAACATCAGAAATGTCTCAAAGAAAAGAGAGAATGTTTTATAAATAAGTGATTCGAGATTCGCTGAGATAAATGAGAGTGTCGTGCCGAGATAGGATTGCACATTGAAGACGAAGTTGGGAAAAACGCGCTGTATCGGGCGTTCGATAACACTTTGAATAACTTGGACATAGTGTGGCACATTGCCGCTCATCGCGAGATAGAGGCCTTGTGCTTCGTGGAAGATCTGCACGCCGAGAAAGAAGAGCGGAACGATAATAAAGATGAGCAATAATCCGACGGTGACGACTGCTGCGAGGCTCTTATTTCTAAAAAGTTTTAGTAATTTTTGATAGGGAGAATGAAGAAGAACGGCGGCGACTGCCGCGAGTGCCATTACCGAGAAGAACGGCGCGTAGACGAAGAAAAGCAGAATCGAAATGCCGACAAAAAGAACAAGGAATGAAGCCCGCTCCAATTTTTCATTTTGCATAGTGGGAAGTATACCATTTGTTGACTTCTTATAAATCGCGCGTATATTGCGAAATGGAATGTATGGGGGTTATGGAGATGTTGGTATTAGGACTGTATCCGTTTCTCGGAGCTTGCGCGGAGTTTTTTATTTTCAATAAAGAGCGCCGCAAGAAAGTCGATAATGGATTTTCTTACTCCCTCGCTATGCTCGCTCTGATGCGCGGTGTAGCTGAAGGATTCATCATCGCTCTGGTTGTCTGTGTCGGGGGGAGTTGGGGACAAATCCTTTTTGTGGAAGGCAATTACTTTGGCGGATACACCATAGCCTTTCTCATTGCCGCATCCACTCTTTTTCTGGTCTGGATTTTCGTCCATCTTCCACGAAGGTGTTGAGCACTGCGGCGCCACGAAGTGGCGCCGCTTTTGTATCTGTATGAGAACGAGAGAAAATGGTATTCTAATTGAGTTAAAACCATATGGACACGCTGTATCGCTACATATTGAAGCCAATTCTCTTTACTATTCATCCCGACACGACGCACGAGATGTTCGCGGTCATGGGCGAATGGGCTGGTAGCTTTTTTCTCTTGCGCTCATTCTTCGGGCTTTTGTATAATTATCGCGGCAAAGATATTAGTAAAACAGTCGATGGTATCAACTATCGCACACCCATCTTACTCTCTGCGGGATTCGACCCGGGAGGGAAGTTGGTGCGCATTATGCCCTCGTTCGCTTTTGGCGGTGAAGAAGTTGGATCAATAACAGCGAATCCTTGTAAAGGGAATCCTCGCCCGCATTACTGGCGACTCGTTCGCGACAGAAGCTTCGTGGTGCATAAAGGGCTGCGCAATCGTGGCGTTGGTCCGCTTATCGCGCGATTAAAAAGGACAAAGCGCATTAACGATTTTGTCATCGGCATTTCTATCGGTAGAACAAATGACACTTCTGCTTCTGATGTTGAATCGGGAATCGCCGATTATCTCGAATCATTTAAAAAATTGAATGAAGCAAATGTGGGCGATTATTATACGATCAACATTTCTTGCCCAAACGCCTACGGCGGCGAGACATTTACCGACCCCGCGCTTCTCGCCGAGCTTTTACCGAAGTTAAAACAAATTAAATGTGAGAAGCCAGTCTATATAAAAATGCCGATTAATCTCCCTTGGGAACAGTTCTCTGAACTTCTTGAAATCGCTGATAAAAATAATATACAGGGTGTTATCATCGGGAACTTAAATAAAAATTATGACGATTTAAAATATAGGGAAGATGCGCCAAAAGAATTTTCGGGTGGTTTGTCCGGCACTCCTTGTTTCGCGCTTTCAAATGAGCTGATTCGAAAGACGCGGGAGAAATATGGAAAAAGATTTACGATTATTGGCTCTGGCGGAATAATGTCGCCTGAAGACGCGATGGAGAAGTTCGCCGCCGGAGCTGACCTCGTTCAACTCATTACCGGAATGATCTATGAAGGTCCCGTCCTGATGAAAAAGATCTGTCAGCGCTACGCCGAGTCACTTAGCGGTCCGACCCCTAAGTAAAAAGAAACACAAGGTCTCGGATTCAACCCCGAGACCTTTTCATTTTTGTCAGGGTAGCCAAATTTATGATATTCTAGTCTTATGACCAATGCGAAACCGGTTTTAGTCTCGGGCGTGAAGCCAACAGGTGATTTACATATCGGTAATTATTTTGGCGCGATGCGCCAGTTTGTCGAATTAACAAAAGAGGGGAAATATCGGCCCTACATCTTCGTCGCGGATTATCACGCGCTGAACACGATGCAGGATGCCGAAGAGATGCGTGCTCGCACACTCGAAGTGGTGATGGCGTACCTCGCTATCGGCCTCGACCCAAATGATGTCGTCTTTTTTAAACAATCAGATGTCCCCACGCACACCGAGCTCTGCTGGATCTTCGACACGATTACCACGATGCCATACCTAATGCGCGCGCACGCCTTTAAAGATGCTGAAGCGAAGAATAAAGAAATCTGCGTCGGCACCTTTAATTATCCGATGCTGATGGCGGCAGATATTTTACTTTATGATGCTGATGTTGTGCCTGTTGGTGCGGACCAAAAGCAGCATATCGAGATCGCACGCGACACCGCAGAGAAGTTTAATCGCACCTTTAAGACAGAAACTTTCAAACTCCCCGAGCCATACATAATGCCCGATGTCGCCGTCGTCCCGGGCACCGACGGCAGGAAGATGAGTAAGAGTTATAACAATGTGATTCCACTTTTCTGCTCACGCGATGAGCTCACGAAGGCGGTGATGAGCATCGTGACTGATTCATCAGGAGAAAGACCAGAAAATGTCTACGCATTACATAAATTAGTGCGCAGTGAGCAGGAGCTGGAGCAGGTATATGCTCAACATAATGGTAATTATAAAGCGCTGAAAGAAACGCTCATTCAAGATCTCTATAATTACTTCGCTCCAATTAATGCGAAGTATGAAGAATTAAAAAAGGATCCGAGCGCGATTTATGATCTTCTCGAAAAAGGGAAGATTGAAGCGCGCGCGGTGAGCGAGGCGAAGATGGAGGAAGTGCGCAAGGCGATTGGCGTCGCAAATTAATTTTAAATTTATGAAAAGAATATTTATCGACGAACTGGCGAAGCATACGGGTGAAGAAGTTTTGATACAAGGGTGGGTGGATGTCCGCCGCGACCAAGGGAAGATGGTCTTCTTCGACTTCCGCGATATTAGCGGGCTCGTTCAAGGCGTTGTTTTACCGAAGAGCGAAGCGATGGAAGTCGCAAAAGAAATCCGAAATGAATACGCCGTCGCGGTCCAGGGTATCGTGAATAAAAGACCAGAAAAGAATATGCAGGCTGACCGCCAGAACGGCGATATCGAGCTCGAGATAAAAAATATCGAGATTTTGAATCCATCAGAGCCTTTGCCATTTGATATCTCGAATGACACGAGCGCGATTGACGAAGGCACACGCCTCGAACATCGTTATCTCGACCTGCGCTCGGAGAGAATGCAAAAAAATATTCGTGTCAGAAGCGAATTCATTCAGCGTTGTCGAGAATACCTTTTTAAAAATCGCTTTACCGAGATCGAGACACCGCTCCTCACCGAGTCGACACCAGAAGGTTCGCGCGACTTCGTTGTGCCTTCGCGTCTTAACGCAGGTAAGTTCTACGCGCTCCCCCAATCGCCACAACAGTATAAACAGCTCTTGATGGCATCTGGCTTCGAGCGCTACTTCCAGATCGCGCGCTGTATCCGCGATGAAGATCTCCGCGCCGATCGCGGTTTTGAGCACACACAAATCGATATGGAGATGTCATTCGTTAAAATGGAAGAGGTGATGGATATGGTCGAAGGGATGATTACCTCGACCGTCGAAGCGATGGGCTATACGATTAAAGAGAAACCCTTCCCGCGCATTTCATATAAAGATGCGATGGCGAAGTACGGCGCTGATAAGTTCGACCTGCGCACGCCTGAAGAAAAAGAGAAGGGAATTCTCGCCTACGCTTGGGTCGTCAACTTCCCATTCTTCGAAAAGACGGATGAAGGTGGGTGGACATTCACACACAATCCATTCTCGATGCCGATCCCTGAACACATCGATTGGCTTATGAAGGGCGAGAATATTGGAGATATTTTGACCACACAGTATGACCTCGTTTGTAACGGTTATGAATCGGGCGGCGGGTCAATCAGAGCGCACAAGCCAGAAATTCTCGAAGCGACTTATAAAGTAATGGGCTTCTCAAAAGAAGATCTCGAGGAGCGCATTGGGCATATGCTGAAAGCATTTCGCTTTGGTACGCCACCACACGGAGGCATCGGGCTCGGCGTCGAGCGTAATATTATGAACTTAACTGGCGAATCAATGTTGCGCGAGGTTCAGGCATTCCCGATGACGCGCGGCGGGCAGACCTCAGTGATGAAAGCGCCAAAGCCGCTCTCTGAAAAACAGCTCCGCGAACTCCATCTCTCTATTAAAAATGCTGACAACGCCAAAAAATAATTTCAGTATTCAAACGGAGGCCTATCAAGGGCCGTTTGATCTTCTGCTCGATCTTATCGAAGCGAGAAAATTACTCGTCAACGATCTCGCCCTTTCTTCTATTACAGAGGATTTTATTCAGCATGTGAAGAATCAGACGGAATTCCCGGTCGAAGAAACAGCGAATTTTATCCAGATTGCTGCGACTTTAATTCTTATAAAATCGAAGTCGCTTATACCAGATCTCACGCTCACCGAAGACGAGAACGCTGATGTTGAAGACTTGAAAAAACGACTCGCAGCGTATGAAAAGATTCGCGAAGCCTCGCGAGAATTGGCACGGATATTTGGGAAGACCGTGATGCTGCCAGTAGGCGAGAGAGAGGTAGAACCCATCTTCGCGCCTTCGCGCGATCTGTCGAAAGAAGCTCTGGCTGCTGCGCTCGAGCGCGTTCTCCTGGCGAGAAAAGAAGTCGAGGCTCTGCCCGAAGCGCGCGTGAAGCCGCTCGTGACGATTGAAGAAATGATGGACCGCCTCGCGAAGCGGGTACAAAGCGCGATGACTTTGTCGTTTAAAGAATTTTCAAAAGGGACGAAAGAGCATGTCGAAGTCATTGTCTCATTCCTCGCTCTTCTCGAACTCGTTAAACAAGGGGCTGTTTCTGCTGAACAGTACGCCCCCCACGGCGATATCCGCATCAGCCACCAGGCTTCTGCCGAAGTCCCGAGGTATTAAGCAAATTCTGACTTTTCCTTTTATATATTTATATCTAGACATATTTAAATTCACAAAGCGTCATTGCCGAGGAGGGGGACAACACTCGACAGTGTGATGATGCATCAGTTATGATAGAAGCAATGCTTACGCCTCCTGCAGCCCTTCACGCACTCCTCTTCGCCTCCGGCGAACCGATGGGAAAGAAGCATCTCGCCGAGCTTCTTGAGATGAAAGAAGAGGAGTTAAAAGGCGTGATAGAGACACTTACAAAATTATTAAAAGGAAGTGGCGTGACGATTATTGAAACAGAAAGTGAAGTCGAGCTGCGTACCGCCCCAGAGGCTGCAGCGTTTGTTAAAAAATTGCACGAAGATGAATTAAGTCGCGATTTAGGGAAAGCGAGCTTGGAGACACTCGCGGTTATTTCATATAAAAACGGAAGTACGCGTGGCGAGATCGATTGGGTGCGCGGCGTGAATTCTTCAGCCTCGCTTCACACCCTTCTCTTGCGCGGGCTCATAGAAGGGAAGGAAGATGAAAAAGATAAAAGACGCATTCGCTATTCACTCACGACTGAAGCGCTCGCGCATCTCGGACTCTCTCGCGCCGAAGACTTGCCGCGATATACTGAATTTTCTGCTGCCACACTCGCAGCCGAGGAGATAATGGAATAAATTAATTATATGGATATTGCTGATTTAAAAAAGATTGCAGAGCGTTCGAGAAGCGGCCGAGAGCTGGGTATCGCCCTCCTTTTTTCCTCGTGTCTTCTCGGGCTTCTTGTTTTTGTCACACCATTTTTTATTAAACAAGCTCCCGATACAAAAGATGTCGCTGCCGAGCCAGTCGCTCCTTCGCCAGACGCCTATGCGAATGTTCCAATAACAGCCAAAGCCGCCATTGTTTATGACATCGCGACAAAAGAAGTTTTATATGCGAAAAATGCCGACGCTCAGCTCCCGCTCGCTTCGCTCACGAAGCTTTTAACCGTATATTCAGCGCTTAGCGAACTTTCTCCAAACACGCCGATCACCATTCCTGCGAATGTGACGAACATCGACGCTCCGCGCGCCCTTTCTGCTGGGCAAACATTCTCTCTTGCTGATCTCGCTCGCTTAACCTTAACTGCCTCGCTTAACGACGGCGCTTCGGCTATTGCGATGGCGACAGCCGCGCAGGAGAATCGTTCACAGACAGATATGCTCGCCGCCGCAGCAGAATCGCTTAATCTCTCACAGACCTACGCGGTAAATGGAAGTGGTCTGGATATCAATTCTGTCGTTTCTGGGGGGTATGGTTCGGCGCGTGATATGTCAGTATTGGCCGGCGCTCTTGTCGATAAGGCAGCGGGGATTGCTTATGCGACAACACAGAGTTCTGTTCAAGCCACGGCGACAAACGGCACGGTCATTAGTGTTAAAAATACTGACCCGATGATCTCGTCGATCCCGCGCCTCCTTCTTTCTAAAACTGGCTTCACCGATCTCGCCGGCGGGAATCTCGCTCTCGTCTTTGATAGCGGAATGGGGCATCCGATCGCCGTCATTATTCTTGGTTCGTCTAGCAAAGAGCGGTTTACCGATGGAATGGCACTCGTCGACGCCACTCTCGCGCACTTCGCGGGCGTTGCTTCACTATGATTAGCACTGCCGTTAGAGTATTTATACCAGCCGCTGTCTCATTCTCGATGGGGATCGTTATCGCCCCATTTCTCGCTGGAGCGCTCTATCGTGCAAAAGCGTGGAAGAAAAAAGCGGGAAAAGGGAATGCGATCGGCGGCGGAGGGACGCCACTCTTCGATGCACTTCATAAAGAGCGCGAGGTCTCGACGCCTCGGATGGGCGGCATTCTTATTTGGAGTTCGACGCTCGTCACCGCATTTCTTTTTTGGATTTTTGCGCAGTCATTTCATTCATTTTGGCAGTGGTTAGACTTCGTCAATCGCCGAGAGACGTGGTTGCCGATTTTTGCACTCGCCGCAGGCGCCTCCGCAGGACTCGTTGATGATTTTCTAGAAATAAAAGAGGGCAGAGGCGGCCTTTCTCTCGCTCGCCGACTCACTATTGTTGGAACAATTGGTTTAATAGCGGGATGGTGGTTTTATGCGAAGCTTGGCGTGGTATCAATCGGTATTCCTTTTTCTACGCCACTCTTTCTTGGTTGGTTTATTATTCCATTTTTTGCCGCAGTCACACTTTTGGTATATGCGGGAGGAACGATCGACGGGCTCGACGGGCTCGCAGGTGGCGTCTTCGCAATCATTTTTATGACCTATTCGGGTATTGCCTTTGGCGAGGGACAAGTATCGCTCGCGGCATTTCCTGCCGTTGTCGCGAGCGCGACTCTCGCATTTCTTTGGTTTAACATTCCTCCCGCACGATTTTATATGTCCGAAACAGGGAGTATGGCGCTTACCTTATCTCTCACGATGATTGCCTTCGCTTCAGACACGCTATCAAAAGGTGTTGGGGTGTTCGTTCTCCCGCTTATTGCGCTTCCACTTACCGCGACAGTACTAACAACTCTTCTTCAGGTCTTTTGGAAAAAAGTTTTTCATAAAAAATTATTCCTTATTGCACCCATTCATCATCACTTCGAAGCCCTTGGCTGGTCTGCGGCAAAAGTAACGATGCGGTACTGGGTTATCACTATTATGTCTGGAGTCGTCGGACTCACGATCGCGCTCCTCTCGCGCCTTCCATGAAATTATTTTCTGGCGACCGCATATTCTTCGTGCTCGTGCTCGGGATGGTGTTCGCCGGGCTCGCCATATTTTCTTCTGCGGCGCTTGGGCTCCTCGCGCGACAAGGTGGTTCTGTATCACAAAACATTTTACTTCAAGCAGGTCTTGGACTGGGCCTTGGTTTTATATCGCTTTTTATAGCACGCGCGATACCACTTTCTTGGTTAAAAAAATACGCGCCGCATTTATTTATCGCAGCACTTATTTTTACTGCACTCGTTTTCGTCCCTGGAATTGGCTTCCACTCTGGAGGCGCGACACGATGGATTAATCTTCATTTCACCACCGTTCAGCCATCAGAATTTCTGAAAATAGCTTTTGTGATTGTTCTCGCTTGGTGGATCGCGCCGCGTGCGCGCCAACTCGATAGCCCGAAAAAAGGATTATTACCTTTCGTCGCATTTCTTATCGCTCCAAGCGCGCTTCTCCTCGCACAGCCGAATACCTCAACAGCTTTCCTTATTATTGTCACTGGCGTGATGATGTACTTCGTCGCTGGCGCTCCGTGGCGCGACTTCGGGATTTTGATTCTCGTCGCTGCGCTTGCACTCTTTGTTATTGTTTGGGCGCGGCCGTATGCCTTAGAGCGCGTAAAGACATTTTTTGATCCCTCTGCCAATGCTCTTAGCAGTGGCTATCAGATTCAACAGTCGCTCATCGCTGTCGGCAGTGGAGGATTCCTTGGTAAAGGGCTCGGACAAAGCGTCGAGAAATTTAATTACCTTCCTGAACCCGACGGAGACTCGGTCTTCGCCGTATTCGCTGAAGAGGCAGGATTTGTTGGCGCGCTCTTATTACTCGCGCTCTTTGTCGCGCTCTCGGCGCGCGGCATCGTTATCGCCGGCAACTCGCGCGATCTCTTCGGCGGACTTATCGCATTTGGCTTTTCATTCATTATTATCCTTCAGGCATTTAGTAACATCGGCGCGATGCTCGGCATCATCCCGCTTACCGGTCTCCCACTCCCGTTTATCTCGCACGGTGGCACGGCGCTAATGGCGATGCTGATTATGTGCGGCTTTATCCTCAATGTCGCGGCGTATCGCAAAAGCGTTTAACAGGCGCTTTATATTTGCATCGTTAAATGTTTAAATATACCTATGACCATCGCATTTACGGGGGGCGGGACGGGCGGGCACTTTTACCCAATTATCGCTATGGCAGAAGCGCTTCGCGACCTGGTGCGCGAAGATCAGCTCATCGCGCCAAAATTGTATTATCTCGCGCCACAGCCCTTTGACGAAAAAGCGCTTTTTGAAAACGGCATTTCTTATATTCGTGTGCCAGCAGGGAAGATGCGTCGCTATGTCTCAATACAAAATATTACCGATTCATTCGTAACCCTTTTTGGGACGCTCTACGCAGTTGTTGTACTTTTTAAATTGTATCCCGATGTGGTCGTTTCAAAAGGCGGCTACGGGAGTGTCCCGACGATTCTCGCTGCGCGCCTCCTTCGCATCCCGATTATTATTCACGAATCAGATGCGAAGCCCGGGCGTGCGAATCTCCTCGCGGCAAAGTTCGCAGATAAGATCGCCATTTCTTTTGCTGGTTCTGAAGAATTTTTCCCAAAAAAGACGCGTAAGAAAATAGCCCGTACTGGCATCCCAACAAGGAAAGCACTGATGCGCATTGAGCATGAAGGCGCAGAACAATATCTGCATCTTGAAAAAAACATCCCGACCGTTTTTATTATCGGGGGTTCACAAGGCTCGGTCAGAATAAATGAAGCGGTTCTCTCGGCACTTCCTGATCTTGTTTCCTTTGCAAACATCATTCATCAAACGGGTCAGGCGAATTTCAAAGCTGTTGAAGCTGTCGCGAATGTCGAGCTCACGAAGAACTCTTACGCCTCTCGCTATCATCCGATAGATTATTTGTCTGAAGTCGCGATGCAAAGAGCTGCTGGTGTCGCGAGTGTCGTGGTCTCGCGCGGAGGTTCGACCGGCATAACAGAAATTTCTTTTTGGAAGAAGCCGGCGATTCTTATCCCTATTCCAGAATCAATCAGTCATGATCAGCGGAGCAACGCCTACGCCTACGCGCGCACCGGCGCCGCGATGGTAATCGAAGAAGAAAATCTTTCGCCACATCTGCTCGTTTCAGAAATAAAAAGAATCATTGATAACCCGAGTATAGCGAACAAGATGAGCGAGGCAGCGGGCGAATTTGCTGATCCAGACGCAGCAAACATTTTGGCGAAACAAATTTTATCAATCGCTCTCCGACACGAAGTATGAATAAAGTTGTCACGCGCTTCGCCCCCTCACCAACCGGATTTCTCCATGCCGGTAATTATCGCACCGCCGTCTTTTCATATCTTTTTGCAAAGCACACGGGAGGTTCATTTATTCTTCGCATCGAAGATACGGACACTGCGCGATCAAAAAAAGAATATGAGGATAATATTTATGAGGCACTTGCATGGCTCGATCTTAGATCAGAAAAGACCTACCGCCAGAGCGAGCACAAGGCGCGTCATCGTGAACTCTTAGAAAAATTGGTGGCAGAAAATCTCGCCTATGTTTCAAAAGAAGAAGTAAAAAATGAAGGCGATAGGGAAGAGGTAATTCGATTTAGGAATCCTGGTGGGCTCGTTTCTTTTACCGATTTAATCCGCGGAGAAATAACAACCGACGTTACTGACCTCGGCGATTTTGTTATCGCAAAATCTTTTGACGAACCAGTATTTCACTTCGCTGTCGTGGTCGATGATTCAGACGAGGGCGTGACGCATGTTGTTCGTGGCGAGGATCATATCTCGAATACTCCGCGACAAATTATAATTCAACGGGCACTCCATTTAGAAACGCCGCAATACGCGCACCTCCCACTTATATTAAGTCCTGATAGAACGAAACTTTCTAAAAGAAATGGTGCGCGAGCCATCACTGACTACCGCGATTTAGGATTTTTGCCCGATGCACTCTTTAATTATCTCTCATTCCTCGGATGGAATCCTGGTGACGACAGAGAATATTTAACGAGAGATGAATTAATCGAAGCGTTCGACATTTCTCGCGTACAAAAGGGAAGTGCCATTTTTGACGAAACAAAATTGCTCTCGGTTAACCAGCACTGGATGCGCCAGCTTTCTGACGAAGACTTCCTCGCTAAAATGATGGATTTCGTAAACCCATCATTGTCCATAGATTCAGAAATGCTGGGGAAAGCCGTGTCACTTCTGAAAGAGCGCTCAAAAACATTTGGAGAAGCGCGAGAAATGCTCTCCGGCGAGCTCTCTTGCCTTTTTGAACAGCCGTGTCTTGATAAGGAAAGGCTGACCGCGAAGGAGCTCCCAAGCCATCCCAGAATGACCGTTTTAGCCCTAGAAGGCCTCCTGGAGCCCCTAAAATCCCTTCCAGAAGGAGCTAGCCCCGAGGCAGTTAAGTTGACCATTATGCCCGTAGCCAATGCTGAAGAAGCAAAAGAAAAGGGAGGTAGGGGAGCCGTTCTTTGGCCACTTCGCTATGCCCTCTCGGGGCAAGAACATTCGCCTGACCCCTTCACCCTTATCTCTATCCTCGGAAAAGAAGAATCGGCTTCGCGTATACGAAAAGCAATTGCTATACTTGTCTGATGAAGCGTGCACTCATTGGTGCAATTATTTTTATATGCCTTTCGACTGGCGCACCGTTATTGGTACACGCCGACTCTTTTCAATCTCAAATAGATGCGAACAATCAGAAGATCACTTCGCTCGAATCACAGATCGCTGAATATCAAAAACAACTTGGCGTTTTAAGTACTGAAAAGAGCACGCTCCAATCAACAATAAATGCACTCACTCTTTCACAAAAACAACTGGCGACGCAGATTCAAGTAACGAAAAATAAAATCGCTTCGGCAAATTTACAAATACAACAATTGACCCTTTCTATCGGCGACAAAGAAGCGGGGATTACTGCCGACCAAGACGCCATTTCTTCAGCGCTGAAAAGTATCGACCAGGGCGAACAGGTATCACTTATTACTCGACTCCTTTCTTCACATTCGCTCGATGACGCCTGGCAGGCGACTGACGAAGCCGTACAGTTTAATCGCTCGCTAATACATAATGTGAACGATCTTCAGAACGCGCGTAAGACGCTCGTGACAAACCGCGACGCGGTAAAAAAAGCAAAAGCAGATCTCGTAACACTCCAAACACAATTAACCGATCAAAATAAATCGCTCGCACAAAGCAAGTCTCAAGAACAACAATTGCTCGCAGAAACGAAAAATAGCGAAGCAACCTATCAAAAACTTCTCGCGACGGCACAAGCCGAGCTGGCAAGCTTTTCAGCATTTACCAATGCAGCCGGAGGATCAAAACTTCTGGCGAATCAAACCGTCTGCGATTCGTGGGGCTGTTATTACAATCAGCGCGATGTGCTCTGGGGAAATCTCGCTTTAAACGGAACGAGATATTCGCTCGCGAGCGATGGCTGTCTCGTGACCGCAATGGCGATGGTTTTGACTCATTATGGCTACCGGAATGTCACTCCGGTCACGATAAATTCTAATCCGAACAACTTCGCGTCATATTATCCGGCATATCTGATGTATACGATTTATGTTGATGGGATCTCGGCTACGCGTGTTACCACAGCGATAGATTCGACTATAGCGAGCGGCAATCCGGTCATTGTGGGAGTTCATGCGTATGGTGGGACGCACTTTGTTGTACTTGTGAGTGGCAGCGGGGGAATTTATGCGATGCGCGATCCGTATATCGCTGGAGGAAAAGATGTGAGTTTTTCTGCACATTATTCAGTCAGAAATATTTATGCAGTTAGTAGGGTAGTTATTAAATAGCCTGGGCGCCTGTCGTAAAAGATATATTGTGCGACATACTTCTTCCTCCTGATCTCGGTCACCCGAGCGCATCCCTTTTTATAGAACGATTAAAATTATGCGCAATTTGTATTCGCGATTATGTAGTTGTATGCATCATCAACAGAATCAACGAGCGTGTAAAGCGAAATGTCAGATTCTGAAATCGTAGAATATTTTTCGCACAATGTTTTTTCTATAAAAGAGAGAAGAGGCCTCCAATACCCTTCCCCGAAAAGGATAATCGGCATTTTACGAATCTTTTTTGTTTGAACGAGTGTGATGATTTCAAAAAATTCATCGAGCGTTCCGAAGCCGCCGGGAAAATAAACATATGCCTCAGAGGCATAGGTGAGCATCACCTTTCGCACAAAGAAGTGGTCGAAGGTTAACTTGTCGGTCAGGTAGGGATTGTACGACTGCTCGTTTGGCAAATTAATATTCAGCCCGATCGAAACACCTCCGGCGTCATACGCACCTTTATTCGCCGCTTGCATAATACCTGAGCTACCTCCGGTAATAATCGCGAAACCATTTTTAGCCAATTTACCCGCAAGCTCTTCTGCGGCTTTACACATTTCATTATCACTATCAGCGCGAGAGCTACCGAAGAATGACGCGGCGAGACTCTGGCGACCAATAAGGTCAAAGCCGTCGACAAATTCAGACATAATTTTAAAGATGCGCCACGGCTCCATCTTCTTTGGTTTGCAGACCATAAGCGGTCGCTCGCTCGGCATACTTCTCTGCCCTTCGTGGACAGCTTTCGCCAATTCTTCATTTCTCAAATTCTCATCCATTATTTTTTATAATAGCATCTCAAAGTCCCTTGCATGTAGATGCTTTAGAATAACCGGCTGCTTCTGCGGCTGATGCAGAAACGAAATAGACTTTATTCGCGTCTGAAATTTGATTCGCTCCAGTACACGAAGTGAGATAATATTTCGTGCCGTTTTTCGAGGCAACATAATTTCCACTTCCCTCGCCCGTTTTACCCGCCGAAGCCTCCGGCGAAGTCGGGCCGAGCCCTTGCAATGAGCTACCATGCCCCGCATCAACCCCCGCCTGCGGTGAGCTTGAACCCGCCAAAAAGCCAAATCCGAAGCTCGCAGAAGAAGCGAGAATAAGAACCGCTACAATAAGCACATCTCTCGGTATAGAAGCGATACGCGCTTTGCATTTTTCTCGTACTTCTGCTATAGTAAGCGAGCTATTCATTGCATAATATTATAACAGTATGGCACATACAAAAGCCGGTGGTTCCGCAAAAAACCTCAACGATTCAAACCCGAAGTATCTCGGGGTTAAGCTCGCGGACGGCGCTTCTGCCCGCCCGGGGATGATTATCGTTCGCCAGCGCGGTACGAAGATCGAAGCGGGTAAGAATGTCCGCGTTGGACACGACCACACGCTCTTCTCGATGGTTACCGGCACAGTCGCCTTCCGCACTCGCCGCAAGACCAACTTCGCCGGCCGCATTATGGCGAAAAAAGTCGTAGATGTTGTTTAAGTAAATAAAAAAACCGCGCCCACTAGGGGCGCGGTTTTTTTATTTCTTATTCCGCTTCGATGGTGATAGAGAACTTACCAAATGCGCCGGTGGCAGCGACCGGGATGTCAAAAGTCCCGAGCTCTTTAATATGCTTCTCGAGCTTAATCGCGTCTTCAGTGATATCAATGTGCGCTTGCTCCTTCGCCGCTTTTATAATCTCCCTCTCCCCTACCGCGTCATAGAGATGACCTTTTTCATTTGCCTTCGCGCGGATCACGATGCGCGCTTCAGCCAAGGCGGCGATATTTTGTTCAAGCAGTTTAGCGTCAAGGTGCGTTCGATCGACACGCTGTTTAACGCGCAGTTCAGCATCCTTCATCGCTGTTGGTGTCGCCGGAATGGCGAGCTTTTTAGGAATTAAGAAGTTAAATGCGTAGCCGTCTGCTGACTCAATCGTGTCGTGCGCGCGCCCTATCCCCTTCACATCTTTCAATAAAATTACTTTCATATGCTCGTAGCATATCTTATTGCCTACTTATAGTCAAAATTCCAAGGTTGAACCTTGGGAAAAAAGCCCAGCATCGCTCTGAAGCAATGCTTTATTTATAAAATACAAGTCCTACTTCCCCGTTGTTAAGAATTGCACTGCGCGGGAATATTGAGGGTCGCCAGAAGTGTCGGGAACAAATTTAGGCGTCGAAGTCGCGATGGTTGAAGTAATGTCGGGCGTAACGCCATTGCCCATAATCCAATGCCCTGCTGGAGTTATCCAACGCGCGACGGTCACCTTAAGCGATCCGCCATCGAGATCCATAAGTGTTTGAACCGAGCCCTTACCAAATGATTTAGTGCCGACAAGCGTCGCGACTTTATTATCTTGAAGTGCTCCAGCGAGAATCTCTGATGCTGAAGCAGAGCCAGCATCAACAAGCACAACGACTTTTGCCCCAGATGGAACATCGTTATAGCCCGCGCTGATGTGCGTATTATTTGTATCCTTACCGCCAAAGTCTTCGGTGACTACCGTTGTCCCCTCCCTTAAGAAGTGGCTCGCGATGTCGACCGCTGATTCAAGATAGCCACCCGGGTTACCGCGTAGGTCGATCACCAATTTTTTAGAACCCGACGCTTTGAATCGATCAAATGCTTTATCAAAAAGGCCAGCCGAGTTTGAAGTGAATTCGTAGAGGGCGATGTGATATACACCACTTTTCGCATCGAGACCATCTTCAGTTTCTGGGACTTGAATCGTTTGACGCACGATCTTTATATCAAGCGATTTTCCTCCGCGGATAATCGTTAAATCGACGGTCGTACCAACTGGCCCGCGTATTTTACTCACTGCTTCATCAACCGCGAGGCCTTCAGTCATCTTCCCGTCTATAGCGACAACTTGGTCACCCGCTTTTATTCCCGCCTTTTCTGCTGGCGTTCCCTTCAGTGGGGCTACAACAGTGAGCACATTATTTTTTATATCAATTTCCATCCCAACACCGGCGAAGCTACCTGAAATAGTGTCAGAAAATTGTTTTGCCTCTTTTGGAGGGAAGAATACGGTATACGGGTCGCCATACGAATTCGCGAGACCAGAAATCGCTCCATAAATGCGCTCTTTGATCGAGGGCATTGTTGATGATGCGTGGGTGATCACATAATTCGCCTCGAGCGCATTCCACGCTTTCCAAAAATCAGCGAGATCAACGCTCTGGTCTGGCGTTGAATCAAGCCCGTCGCCAATAAGGGGGATGTGCGAGATAACAGACGATGAACCGTTATGCCCAAAAGAAAATCCGATGCCGAAGGCGATCGCCGCGACGAGAGCGAACTCAACACCGCGCATTACCACGCTGTTTGGATTTATTTTTATTGTTGGCAACTTCCACGGCAATTTCATTTCAAAAAGTATACCACGCACATTTATTTACACCCTGTGTATATGATATTCTATACATATGTTATTCCGCTACGAGTATCAAAACGGCGTGTGGATTGATCTCGAGAATCCAACAGAAGACGAGCTCCGCGAAGTTGCCAGTGAATTCCCCGTCAGCAAAAGGATTGAGAATGAACTCCTCTCCCCTACTCAAACACCGCTTGTTATCGCCGACACCGATGCAGCCCTTCTCGTCCTTCATACACCGACACAAGGGATAAAAGATGGCGAAACAAAAAGTCAGGAACTCGATTTCGTGGTGAACAATCGCTATATAATTACGACGCATTATGAAGTAGTAGAACCGCTCCACCGGTTAAAGAAGCTCCTCGAGACGCGCGGGGCTGTCGTCACGGAAGAATTCATCACGACGGATATTTTGCTCGAGATTATTTTTATGCATCTATACGCGTCAGTACGCGATCATGTGAACCACATAGTGAGTCGCTTAACGATTGTTGAACAAGAAATGTTTGATGGGAATGGGAAGAAAACCATTCGATCAATCTCAAATATTAATCGCGAATTTCTCCATTTGAAGTCTGCGCTCGCGAACCAAGAAGACCCGCTTCGCCATTTCTCTGAAATGCTTATGCGACCCGCTGTACTCGGAACAGAATTTAATGAGCGTTCTGAACATTTGTTTACCGAAAGAAGGCAGTTGATGCGCTTTATCGAGACGCACCACGCGATCGCGCTCGAGCTCCGCGAAGCGAATGTTGCGCTCCTCGAGTCACGCCAAAATCAGATTATGACGCTTCTGACAATTGTCACCTTCGGTGTAGAACTTATCGCGCTGGCGCTCGGTATATCTCGATTCTTTTAATATATGTCCTGGATCACGCATTTATTTTCTAAACGGGGAAAGGCGGGGCAACCGTCTATTCCTCAATTATTTTTCACCAATACTCTCTCTGGAGAAAGAGAGCTTTTTATATCTCAAAAGCCGCGTGAGGTGCTGATGTATACCTGCGGGCCAACGATGTACGGAACAGCGCACATCGGCAATCTGCGTGCTTATATAGTATCGAATACCGTCGCGCGCGCACTTATTTCAGCTGGGTACAGAGTGCGCCAAGTTGTTAATATTACCGATTTCGGACATTTACTATCTGAAGGTGACACAGGCGAAGATAAGATGACCAAAGGACTCAAGCGAGAAGGACTCGCGCTCTCCCTCGAGAATATGCGCGCACTCGCAGAAAAATATACCGCTATCTTTTTACAAGATTTAGAAGAAGTGGGTATCGACATCGATAAAATCACTTTTCCGCGCGCGAGTGACTATGTGCCAGAACAGATTGCCTTTATTAAAACACTTGAACAAAAAGGCTATGCTTATAGAACTAAAAGTGGGGTCTACTTCGACACCTCACGCCCGATACATTATGGCAAGCTCGGAGGAATAAACAAAAACGATCAACAAGAGAGTCCTCGCTTAAAATCGCGTGAAGAAAAAAGAAATCCCTCTGATTTCGTATTGTGGAAGCCCGACAACCATCTCGGTTGGCAAAGCCCTTGGGGGCTCGGCTTCCCCGGCTGGCATATAGAGTGTTCAGCGATGTCGCGCGCACTTCTCGGGCAAGAAATCGATATTCATATGGGCGGACAGGACTTGATACCAATACACCACAACAATGAAATCGCGCAGTCCGAAGCCGCGAGCGGCAGAACCTTTGTACATTATTGGATGCACAATGCTTTCCTTACGATGGGCGGGGAGAAAGCGTCTAAGTCGCTCGGTAATGTCGTCTATATGTCAGATGTTATAGAAAAAGGTTTTCATCCACTCGCGCTCCGCTACTTCTTTCTGCAAGCGCATTATCGCACTCCCCTTTCCTTCTCTTTTGATGCACTCGCGAGCGCAGCGAGCGCACTCGACCGCCTCTGGAAAACTTCTAAAGAGATAAAAGAAGAATCAGGCGGTAAAGGTGAGATGTCAGAAGCGACGACGCGATTTCTCGCGACGATCCGCGACGATCTCGCGACGCCACAAGCGATCGGCATTCTTTGGGATTCTTTAAAGAGCGAAGAATACACACCGGAACAGAAATGGCGCCTTATCGAAGAAGCAGATGCCCACCTCGGGCTCTCCCTTATTTCTCCTCCTACAAATGAACTTACCGAGACTGACATACCTGAAGAAGTCAAAAAGATGCTCGACGCGCGTGAAATAGCCCGCAAATCAAAGGATTTTAAGGAGGCAGACCGTATTCGAGATGAAATCGCGAGCTGTGGATATCGTGTGGAAGACGGCCTCGACGGGCCTATGTTGACCAGACGCTTATAGTGGTAAAATTGCCAGCAATGGCTACCGATCGCGTTCCTCCACAATCACTCGAATCAGAACGCGCCCTGCTCGGTGCACTTCTCTTAAAGCCTGATTCAATTCACGATGTGCTCGATGTGATTCGTCCGAATTCTTTTTATGCAGAGAAGCATCGCCTCATCTTCGGCGAGATGAGCGAGCTCGCGAGTCGGGGAGAACCAATCGACCTCCTTTCTCTTTCAGAACGAATGCAGGATCAAGGGCTTATCGAGAGAAGTGGCGGGAGGAGTTATCTCGCTGAACTGATCAACTCGGCGCCTGCACCAGGAAACTTCTCTCACTATGCCGATCTCGTCGCACGAAAGTTTATTATGCGATCGCTTATCGACACCGCATATGAAATCAGCGAATCAGCCTACGACGAATCACGCGACCCGATGGAGGTGCTCGATCAAGCAGAAAAGAATATTTATTCTATCGGCGACTCTTCGGTCTCACATAAGTTTATCGACATCGCCGACAAGGTGCACGAAGCGTGGGATCGTATCGAAGCATTGTCAAAAAAAGAAGGTGGGATCCGAGGCGTTCCTTCGGGCTTCCCTTCTCTCGACAACCTGCTCTCCGGCTTTCATCCTTCAGATTTAATTATTCTCGCGGCGCGCCCTTCGATGGGTAAAACATCGCTCGCGCTCGATATCGCGCGCAATGCCGCAATAAGACACAACACGCCAGTCGGTATCTTCTCTCTCGAAATGAGCTCTGAACAACTTATTGATCGTATGCTCGCAGCTGAATCATTCGTCAATTCTTGGAAACTGCGCACGGGTCAGGTAAAAGAAAAAGAAGATTTCGAACGCATCCGCGATGCGCTCGAGACGCTCTCGAAAGCGCCGATTTATATTGACGACAAGCCGGGCAACAACATCCTCGCGATGCGCGCCGTCGCGCGCCGTCTCAAACGAGAAAAGAATATCGGCCTTATCGTCGTCGACTACCTCCAGCTTATGTCACCGACAGCGACAAAGGCATCCGACTCGATGGTTCAACAAGTGACAGAGTTGTCTCGTTCACTCAAAGGACTCGCTCGAGAACTTAAGGTACCGGTCATCGCACTCTCGCAGCTCAATCGTTCAGTTGAACAGCGTGGCGGCAAACCGCGACTCTCCGACCTGCGCGACTCGGGCTCGATCGAACAGGACGCTGACGTCGTGATGTTTATTCACCGCGAAGATAAACAAAACAAAGAAAGCGATCGTCCGAATATCGCTGAAATTTTGATTGAAAAACACCGCAATGGTCCGGTTGGTATGGCAGAATTGTACTTCGACGAGAAGCGCACCACCTTCCGCCCCGTTGATAATGCCGGCTACGGCGAATTAGCCGAAGAATTTTAATATGGATCACATCGACGAGCTCGCAAGCGCCTTTTCACGCTTCCCCGGCATAGGGCCGCGACAAGGGAAACGATTTGTTTATTATCTTCTTTCTGTGTTGCCTTCTGAGAGAACAAAACTTTCTGAACTTATCCTCTCGCTCGGGAAAAATGTGAAGCAGTGTCCAGAATGTATGCGCTTCCATAATGGCAATTCGCACGCGATTTGTAATTATTGTTCAGACACAAAGATGCGCGATGATTCGCAACTTTTGATTGTTGAAAAAGATCAGGACTTGGCGGCGATCGAACGCGCCGGCTCTTATAAAGGTCGCTACTTCGTTCTTGGTGGAGTGCTCACCCTTTCGGGTAAAGGCGTGATTCGAGAAAAAGAATTGTTACGCACTATCGAAAAACGCCTTTCTGATCAACACGAAGTGTCGATCAAATTACAGGAAGTTGTCCTCGCCCTTTCGGCGACGAGCGAGGGCGAACACACCGTCGATCACATCCGCGGACTACTCGCTCCGTGGCGCGATAAAATAAAAATTTCTGAGCTCGGTCGCGGCCTCGCCACCGGTAGCGAGCTCGAATACTCTGATGCTGAAACCCTCCGCGCAGCGTTAAGCAATCGTAAGGAAATGTAATATTAGGACATCCGATGTCCTAACTTTTACGGATGCTGGTACAAGATGCGGAGTTTTTCGAGACCACGATAGGCTTGAACGGCGATTGCATTTTTTGACTGCCCCGTGACCATCGACATTTCTCGAAGCGATAACCCTTCGACATATTTCATTCGCATCACATTTCGATATTTTTCTGGCAGGCGATGAATAAGTATCAACGATCTCTTCCCATCCAAAAGGTTCACAAAATTTTTCGCAGAACTGTCGCTCGGCTCGTACCCTTTTTCTAAAAGAATATCGAGCGATGATGTCTTGCGTTTTCGATATTGATCAACGATAAGATTATTCAAAATTCTATATAAAAAAGCTCTCATCAATTCTATCTTCCCTTTTTTTACTAAATACACCCAGGTCTTCATAAAGGTGTCCTGCACCATATCTTCGCCGATTTCATGATCGTTCAATTTGAAGAATGCGTAGGAATTAAGCCCTTTGTTGTAGTCTCGGTAGGCGTCGGTCAAGACTGTTTCTTTGTTTGGAGTTTTTAGAGGCATCATACATTAAGACGCGCCAGATCGAACATTATTACAAGCCAATTACAGAGCCGCAGGCCAAGAGAAATGAAACGGTTTACTCATTATACCTTGTATTGCCGTAATAATACAGTCGCAGAGCCGTCTCAAGAGGTATGAAAACAACACTTACAGGCGACGCGCTTTTAGAACATGTGTGGGAAGAAAGTTGGACCTATATCAAGACGGTGGTCGATATCGTGCGTGAACCAATCCTCATCCTCGATAAAAATCTGTGTGTGATGGCGGCGAACGATTCTTTTTATCGTACCTTCCAAGTTGAGAAGAAAGATACGGAGAAAAAAATTATTTATGAGCTCGGGAATGGCCAGTGGAATATCCCTGCATTAAGAAAACTGCTCGAAGATATCTTGCCAAAAAACACTTTCTTTAAGGGCTTCGAGGTGTCGCACGAATTCCCTTCGGTCGGACACAAAGTGATGATCTTGAATGCGAGACAAATTCATTTTAAAGAAGATATTTTCCCGCAGACCATATTTCTCGCAATGGAGGATGTGACCGATATGATGGCAGTCGCTGAAACGCTCGCGAGCCACGCTAAACAATTTGAAGCTCGACTCACGGATCAGACACAAAGACTCGAAACGCAGATTCTCGCCTTACAAAAAGAAATGTCTGTCCTAAAAAAGTAATTTTGTAATGCCTGTAATATCTTCTCCGTCACTACGGCATCAGCTATAGAGGTCGAATATCCTACAAAGAAATCACATTACAAACAAATTTATAAACTATGACTACAAAAACAATTCTCAGTAAGAATCTCGCCCTTCTTGGCGTCGGATTCGCCGTTATTATCTTCGTATCTTTTGGCTTTGGATCGCTCTCGGCACACGCCGCGACGATAAGCCAGCAGCTCGAATTGGGTTCTCAAGGACAAGATGTCTCAACGCTCCAGGGTTATCTCTCAACAAATAGCGAATGGTATCCATCCGCTCTTGTTACAGGATACTTCGGTAGCTTAACGCAGGGCGGTGTGCAGAAATTCCAAACCGCACAAGGTATCGTCTCGAGTGGCTCTCCAGCGACAACAGGCTACGGCCGCGTTGGCCCCTCAACACTCGCAAAATTGAATTCGCTCATGAATTATGGTGGCCAGTCTAATCTCTACACCGCTCCCATATTGAGCCCGCTTGTGATCCAAACAACACAGACAACAGTGACACTCTCATGGTCAACCAATGAACCAACCACTGGTCAAGTATATTGGAGCACGAACCCTATCCAGTCAGACGAGGCGACAGGGCCAAACCAGATGCCGTATGTGAGCGGAACGCTCGCGCTCGACGCTGGCGGTCTCCAGACAAATCATATGATCACTGTCTCAAATCTACAGTCAGGTACCGTCTATCATGTCTTCACCCGTAGCACCGATGCTTCAGGTGATATGACACTCACTCTCGACGACACATTCCGAACCAACTACTAAAGTAGTATTCCCGCAAAAAGAAAAGCCCTCACTAGGAGGGCTTTTCTTTTTATATTAGGACATCCGATGTCCTAGTTTATTTTTAACGGTCTTGGATGAAGGTGAGTGCGATACCCTTCTGCGAAGCACGGCCAGTACGACCAACGCGATGGATGTAATCCTCGTAGGTTGACGGAAGGTCGTAGTTAATTACATGCGACACAGCGGGGATATCGAGGCCACGCGCCGCGACATCGGTCGCGACGAGCGCGACTACCTGTCCTGTTTTAAACGCCTCGAGCGCTCGAATACGGGCATTGTAGGTCTTGTTACCGTGGATAGACTCGGCGTGGATGTGCCTGCGCGAGAGATCTTTGGCGAGTCGCTCGACACCGTGCTTCGTGCGGCCGAAGACGAGCACTTTATTGAATTCGCGATTCTGCATCAATTCAACAAGCACCTCGAATTTCTCTTTGCCGCGCGGAATGCGCACGATATCTTGTTCAATATTTTTTGAAGTATCGCGCGTTCGTACCGAGATGACCATCGGATTATGAAGGAAGTCGCCGATGAGTTTCTCTACACCTTTTTCCATCGTTGCACAGAAGAAAAGGGTTTGACGATTTTCTTTACGCATCTTGCCGAGGATAAATCGCATATCGTCGATGAAGCCCATGTCCATCATTCGATCGGCTTCGTCGAGAACGACATTGCTAAAGGTCGAGAGATCGAGAGCCTTGCGCTCCATCAAGTCCTTCATTCGCCCTGGTGTACCGATAACGAATGCTGGGTTGTGCTTAAGTGCTGATATTTGTGGCCCGATATTGGTACCACCAACAGCGACCATACCGCGGAAGCCGAGACCCTTCGCGAATCCGGCGAGCTCCTTTTCGATCTGCACCGCGAGCTCACGCGTTGGTGCCATAATCAAGACTTTTTCATCCTTCTGCTTCACGACTTTGTCGATAAGCGGAATAAGAAATGCTGCCGTCTTCCCTGTCCCTGTCTCTGCGAGACCGACGATGTCGTGCCCCAAAAGAGCGTGCGGGATCGTTTTATCCTGAATCGGAGTCGGCGTTGTGTAGCCGTGCGCGAGGATATTCTTTTTCAAATGTTCATTGATGTTGAAATCTGAAAAAGCGTTTTCTGGAACGAAGACTTCTTCCTTCGTTGTGACGACCGCATTGTTTTTAAACTTCGCGATCTCCGATTCTATCGTACCGAATGAGCCGAAGCCCTTGCCGCGCGGCGGGTATTTGCTTCGCATTGGTGCGCGGCCATACGGACCACTGCTTCTCCCGAAGCGCGAAGGCTGTGGTCCTTGTGAAGAATAGCGTCTTCCTGCAGGACCAGCTGCTGCTGGACGAGCCGAATAAGAAGACCCTGAATTTCTCGAGGTACCAGAAGATCTCGACGCTCTCGTCGAAGTTCCTGAATTTGAATTATTTGATGTTTGATGATTCCAACGCCCTACTTGCATAATGTGTGTAGCTAAATAAATAAAAGAAAACAAAGCGCGATTACGCGTTGTTTATGGTCCTGTTCACTTTCCGAAATTAAGAAATGGAGTCGATTTGAACCTTGAGAACTGGTTGACGATGGCCATTGCGCTTAAAGTAGCGGCTTTTTGGCTTATACTTCACCACTTCAATTTTCTTTGCTTTTCCGGCGAGAACAACGGTGCCCTTGACCTCCGCGCCCTTAATAGTTGGCGCGCCGATGGTCGTGTCCGAGCCGTTGTCGACGAGGAGCACCTCGTTAAAGACAACTGTGTCACCCTTCTTCAAATCCCCGGGCAATTTCTCAATCGCAATGGTGTCGCCCTTAGAGACGACATACTGCTTCCCGCCGGTTTTGATTACAGCCACTTCCATGTGGCTTTAATCTAGCACGGTTGATTATAAAGCGCAAGGGTGGTAGATTTACCGCGGATTTGTTACTTCAACCAAGGAGGTTGAGTCATGGGTTTTGTAATTAACGAGCTTAACAAAATGGATAAGCGCGAACTTCTGCATTCGCTGCCAGGATTATTCCTTGCATATTTTGCCGAATTCGCAATAGCGGTTCACCAAGGAACCGGCCTGCCAATGATCGGGATCTTCAAAGATGGTGTGCTACAGCATGTGGCAATCGAGTGCCCAGACGGAAGAATGTTTGACGCTCGCGGATTTGTAGAGACATCATCGAAAAGATTCTTGGAAAAATGGCTAACCGACGGTGTCGAGCTGACTCTTACGCCGGTAACTGAAGCCAAACTCCGCGCCATTCGAGTCGTTGACAAAGACGGTTACAGAGTCGAGCAAGCAAGAGTCAGCGCTGAGATTCTGTTTCCAGAATTACCATGGAAAAATGGCGGCGACCTCAAGCGAGTACACGGCTTCCTGGGCAATCTGCAGCATCTCTTCCTTAAATACGGTGTGAAAGTTGAAGTCCCTTTCGAGATCTCAATTCAAACAGATGAGGAGATGGGGCGACCGAACATGTACGCAATTCATCCCTCGGTTACGCGCTACAAAATTCTGAGCGAGTAACCCAAATTCGAAGGCCGGCGCTTACGCGTCGGCCTTTTTGTATAAATTACCTTCTTCTCGTGCCGGGACGAATCCTGATGTTCGTCCGGCGGCGAAGGAATGATCTTCGTAGGATGTAGTAATTAGTCGGCAGCCAGCGAATGGCCGCCGATAGGAGCTTCTTTTTGTTGTCGCAGCCCGCGACTTCAAGAACCGGCGAGATCTTCGCCAAATCGAAGCCTATGTCGGCTTTTGGTTCAGTCACATCGATGCTTTTACCTAACGGTAAAGCGCCCAACACTGCTGCCAACCGAACGATTACTCGCATCTCCCCTTCCTTTCTATTCCGCTATTACTTTACCAAAAATCAGCATCCTGTCCATAACATTTTGCCGACACTAGGTGTCGGCATCGACAACTTAGGTGTCTCGCCGCTAAATAAATTCTAGTGAGAGCCTAAAGCTCTCACTACCCGCGTTTCATTTATAAGCATCTTTACGATGTCTGATTCTATAAACGATAATCATCTCCCCTTCAAATTCAAAAAGCACACGATAGCTACCTAACCGCAGTCGGTATCCAGTAAATGGTGTTTGGACTTTTCTGACATGAAACTTGGGATCAAACGGATCGATGCAGAAATTCCCATTAAGTAATCCTCGAACTTTTTGTTGCACATCTCTCGGCAGATGTTTGTACTCTCGTTCAGCAGCAGAAGTGAGAGTTACGCGAGCCATTTTTAATGAACGCTATCTCGTACTTTTTCCCAAGGGATAAACTTCTTGCCTTTATTTTCTTTAATGAGCCGAGCGAGCGTACGCCCAGCTTGTTCGTCTTCCCAAAGTTCCATAAGCTCGTTATACGCATCGGCGCCAAGCACCACATAGCTCTCGCCGCCCTTTCGGTCAGAGATAATGAGCGGATGCTTCTTGGCTTTCGCGAGATTGCTCGCGAGCTCGGCTCTAAAACCGCTTATGCCGATTGTTTTAGGCACTTTTGTGAATATTGTATTCATATTTCTATTGTACGCGTATGTGTACAGATATGCAACTACCCTTGTGGATAATTTTACATTTTACCGAAGTCAGACTTCGGTATTTAGTGAGAGCTTGAGAGCCTAAAGCTCTCACTACCAAAAAGTAAAAAGCCGACGCTCGCGCGTCGGCCTTTTTGTTTTGGGAAGGTCAGACCTTCCCATTTCCCGGCTTCTCTTCGGTGTTGACTACATATCGTGAAGGCTCCGGGAAACCCCCTCTAAATTCAACCGACAAAATGGCCATTCCCGTTACACTAAGATTGCCGTTGGTTGCTTTGAAGGCGGCCAATGCTTCAGGAAACAACTGCGACACAAACTGTCCTTCGAATTGTTTCCGAAAAACAAAAACGCCGTGCCCCAAACCTTCAACTACAAGATGGCCATACTCCATAAGATACCTCCTGTACCTCTGGCAATACTATATACTATCCTGCGACGGTTTGTCAAGCAGTTCCGGCTCGATGCCGATTTTAGAGTCGGCGATGCGGTACACATCTTTATCTATTTTCCCGAGTTCTTTTTGAGATATTCCTTAACTGGATCTGCAACAGTATTTTCGTTTATACCATTCTCTTTACAATATGATGATTTTTGAAGCCAATCCCACAATTTCTTTTTTCCTCTACTCGAGTTACAACTCCCGCAACATATTGCCAAATCTTCTTTTTCTAAACCAGTTCTTAAACCTTTTTCTGTCCAATAAAATGGCTTAACTTCCCTCAAGTGTTCAATTGTAGCTGAATGTTTTCTATTACTACTTTGCCAAGGATAAATCATTGGGTTGTTGCAATACACGCACTTCGTATCCCTATTTCTGATTTCTGCTTCAACATCTTCAGGAATACGAAATTTATTGGACATAAAATTATTTTTTATCTTCTGGTAATCTGCCTTCCTTCTCCATTCGCTCATAAGTGTCTGCCTCGAGACAGCGATTTATTATATTGCTTATATGCCAGTATGAGTGTCCTTCGTAGTCATAATACATCTGCTTAGTTGTATAGAAATATGATTCGTAACCAAAAGTATCGATGTGATGCGCTAAAGCCAAAAATAATTCATTATCTACATTTTCCTGCACGATATATTCGTGTGGCCATGTCGTCTCATATGTTTTTGCAAAAATCCAGTTGCAATCTTTTATGAATTTCTTTAATTGTTCAGAGAGTTCGTTCATTTACTATTCTTCGTGAATAATCGGCTTTTCAAGCAAGAGAGGCTCAACCCCCACTTTTTCTTCTGTTATTCGATATACATCCTTATCTATTTTGGCGAGTTCTTTATGCCCGGCGTTAAAATGAGACACAACCGTTCCAAGTGCGTTCCCTAATTTCAGATAAAAAGTATTGGTTGTTTCAATATGTTTAACAAGCTCTCCCACGCGCTTCTGAATTTCTTCGGCACGCTCTTCGATCTTCATTGCGTTCAACCCAAGCAGAACGGTCTGAAGGTAGGCGAGGAATGAAGTTGGCGAAACGATGATCACTTTATATTTAGACGCAGCGCGTTGGAGCAGATTATCTTCTTCGGACGCGCCAACCTGATTCGTCAGCAGATCATAATAAATCCCTTCAGACGGGATAAACATAAAAGCGAAGTCCATCGTCCCCTCTTCAGGGCGAATGTATTTCGCCGTTTCGGTGATGCGCATCTTAAGGTCATTCACAAAGGCTTTTTCAAATGCGGGCTTCTCGCTCTCGTCGGCGTGCACTAAGCGATTATAATTTTCAAGCGAAAACTTAGAATCAATCGGTACTATCTTATTATTTACAAAAACGACCGCGTCTACTATCTCGCCGTTCTTGAATGGGTATTGGATCTGATAACCGTCTGGAGGCAGAACATTCTTGAGTGTTGTTTCCAAATAATATTCACCGAGAATACCTCGTTGTTTTGGATTCTTCAGAATGTCTTGTAGACCCTTCAGTTGTTCAGCGAAGCCTTGTGTCTGCCGACCAATCTCTTTGACCGAAGTGACCTCTTGAGTAATCTCTTTAATCAGGCGATTCGATTCTGAAAATTGGCGATGCGTTGTCTCTTGCATCGTTCGCGACGACTCGGCGACGCGTGCGTCGAGCGTCCGAGTGAGCTCCTGCATCTGCTGTTGAAGCAAAAGAATTCCAGCATTATCTTCTTTTCCCTCTTTCGACAAATCGCGTTTTTGTAACAAAAAATACATAAGAACGACAACGGCGATAGCGAGAAGTATGACGGCAATATTCATATATTCATTAGTATAGCGCGTTTATTTATTGTGATAAAATGACAAGCATGACTATCCACGAAACATTAAAACAATCAATCCCTGAGGCGCTTCGCGCACACGACGAGGTGAAGCTCCGCACGCTTCGCTCGCTCGTAACGATGATGGTGAACGAGGTCGTCGCCAAGAAGCGTAAGCCAGACGAATTCCTCACCGACGAAGAAGCCTTGGCAGTGATTAAACGAGCGGCAAGCCAAAGAAAGGATTCTATCGAACAATTCGAGAAGGCCTCGCGCTCTGACCTCGCCGCGCCCGAGAAGGCAGAGCTCGCGATTATTGAAGCGTATCTCCCGACAATGATGGCTCGCGAAGAGATCGAGAAGATAGCAAAGGCTAAAATGGCAGAACTCGGCGTCTCTTCAAAAGCCGAAGCGGGTAAATTTACCGGTATGTTGATGAAAGAGCTGAAAGGTCAAGCCGACGGGGCTGATGTAAAGGCGGTTGTGGATAACTTGCTTTTTTAAACAGACTATGGTATAGTCCTAGATAGGACATTTGGTCCTTCGAGGTGAAGTGTGCGGGAATTTGCTCAAATTCAAGAAGCCATTTTCGGTCACGATACTGCCACTCTAATAGCAGCAGGTCGTAAGAGCGCTCAAATACGGCGCGAGAAAAAGGCGCGAGAACTGCGCATAAAAAATGCGCAGATCGCCAGAGAAATGCTCGAAAGAGCAATTGAGTGTAACGAGCACATTCTCACCCCCGACGGCGAAGACGGTGTCTTCCCAGACGGAGTGATTCGGTATTAACGCGGGTAGCTACGACTGTTGTAGCTCCCGCGTTTTTGTTTCCCCGCTTCCCTCCTCTCTCTTTTTTTGTTATAAAACATATACACGGCCTCATCGTCTAGCGGCTAGGACACATCCTTCTCAAGGATGGAACCGGGGTCCGATTCCCCGTGAGGTCACCAGATTTGTTCTATGTTAGGATTTAATTATGATGGATAAAGTCGATTGGTCTGAATGGTATGACCTGACACGAGCGAAGTCTCCAAGCAGGTTGCTCGTAGAAGCTCTCTCATATGTTAAAGATACGGGAAAAGTAATCGATATTGGTGGCGGTGCATTAAAAGATACTAGGTATCTTTTGCAAAAAGGATTTGATGTAACTGTCATTGATAACAGTCCTCTTTTGGAGAAAGAGGCTAGCGCAATTAATAATGAACGATTACATCCATTCGTTATTTCATTTGAGGATTTTCACTTCCCCATCAATGACTATGTTTTAGCATCGGCAATGCAGTGTTTATCTTATTGTGAGCCCGCACATTTTAGTCGCGTGATTATTGATATTAAATCCTCACTAAAAGAAGGCGGAATATTCTGTGGGCAGATATATGATGAATATGACCAAAATTCAAAAAGTCTCCACAAAACATACAAAACTGCTGACGAGATAAGAGAATATTTAAAGGATATGGAGCTGATTTTGTTTAAAGAAGAAGAAACGGAGGAGGGCCGAACAAAACACTGGCGTATTTATAACTTTATCGCTCGAAAAAAATAGTCCCGCTTGGATCATAAAATCGTTTGCATTTCTATACAAAAGTTATATTCTTCAAGCGGAAGTTCTATTTAATTTTTTGGAGGGACTATGCCTGGACAAAGTGAGTTTACGATCGAGGAAGCTGCAGAACAACTTGGAATTAGTGCATCTGAGTTGAAGAAGCTGCAGGCCCTGGAAAAGGCTGGGAAACTGCCCAAGGAATATGCCGCCGTACATCAGACGGACTTGTATAACGCTCTCCTGCGCAAAGTGCGAGTAAAACAGGACTTGAGTTTCAGAATCTGTGTACAAGCTCTCGAGAGGAAGCGGGGAGAGAAAGAAACGGCGAGAGATATGGCCGTGTTTCTCTTAAGACTCCAGGAGGTTGTGCGCAATGTGTGATGCGCTGAAGAGGCGGCCTAACGGTCGCCTCTTTTATTTTATGTAGGGTTTCAGAAACCCCACATGAGAATGTTTGCATTTCTATACAAAAGTTATATATTTCTCTCGGAAGCTCTTAAGGAGAATGTGATGAAAAAGAAGATTTTGATTCTCGTTTTTCTGCTGATAGCCTTCGTAGCCGTCTGCGTATACTTCATGCCGCCAGCGGCTGGGCAAATGGGTAACGAGAGGCGCATCATCGATCTCGGCGCGAAGCCCTCGATCCCGAATGGCTGGACGATTGCGAAGCACCAGAAGAGCGAACTGCTTTGGTGGGACGCTTCTCTGGTCAATCTATATCTTTCCGGTTCACAACAAATGACCGGGGATGTTGATGCCCAAAAGCTTCGCAAGGAGCTTAAGAAGCAGAAGGTCCTGAACGCAACAATCCTGGATTTTTTGCTTCAGAATAAAAAGCTCATCCCAAAATCATGGGAGAAAATTACCAGCAAAGGACGGTCTCCCGAGGAACAGATAAAACGAATCTGCTTTTGGGGAACACTGTATTGGGACGGCACTGGGAACCTGTCTGTGCGCTGTATGTATTTTGACACCCGTGTTGAGCCTAGCGTAGCTGAATGGCGTTCGGAGGCTGTGCAGATCTCTCGTGCAAGATTCGGAGTGAACGATCTCGTAGCAGTTATGCGAGTCGAAAAATGATTCGCCCTTTAAGGCTCCGCCACGCGCGGAGCCTTTTTATTTCTGCTTCCACTTCTTTTCTTGGCGAACGAGTCTTGATGCATCATTGTGATTTGCGAGCAGCTTTTCTACAATCCTTTCTGTACGAATTGACTGCGAACCTTTTACAAGAATAATATCACCATCAGAAATAAGAGAGGGTAATGCTTCTGCAGCAGATCGCGAATTATCATACATCAAAACATTCACATTTTTTGGCGCGGTCGCGAAGACGCGTGCGCGAATCCCCACCGTGACGATTACCTCTACCGCGTCGCCGATTATTTTAGCGATGCGCTCGTGTTCGATAATTGAATAACGCCCCAGCTCGAGCATATCGCCCAAAACAGCGATCCTGCGGCCAGTACAGGGCAGAGATTTCAGTGTGGCGAGCGCTTTTTCTACCGCTACCGGCGAAGCATTATATGAGTCGTCGATAATGACAGAATTATTTTTACCCGCTAGAATACGCCCGCGCCCTGCGGGTGGCTCGTATTCCTTAAGCGCCTCAACCGCTTCGGCAAAAGAAATGCCAAATGAAGTGGCTGCCGCTACTGCAGCCGAGACAGGCAGGAGCTGCACAGAACCGACCGATCCATTTACATAAACTCTAGAATGTTCACCGTTCACATTTATCTCGCCGCTCATCCCCGCGATTTTTTCTTCTCGCGAATAAAAACTCACCTCATCGAGACGCGCATTAGCGTTAGGCGTCATGCCATACGAGATGATGCGTGCGGGCGTGCGCAGAGCATTTTCTTGTGCATACTCATCGTCACTCGGGATAATAAGCGGGGCGTCAGCGGGAAGCGCAAATGCGGGAGAAAACTCTTCTTCTCGTACTGCTTCTGGTGAGGCATACGCTTCGACATGAACCGATATTTCGGGGAGTCGCGTGACGATGACCATATCTGGCGTCGCGATTTTAAGAATTCTCGCGAGATCGCCCGGCTTGTCAGCGCCCACTTCGAGTACGATTAAATTGGGATAATGATTTGGCAGGACGAGAAGTGCGAAAGCACTTTTCATTAAAGATAACCATGCGAGTGGATTACGCCACGGGCTCCCCACACCGAGAATGGTAAAAGGGACACCGAATTCACTATTAAAACTTTTTTCACTTTTCCTGACCAAGAAGCGCGCCGAGAGCGCTGCTGCGACCGCGTCCTTCGTCGAAGTCTTCCCTACCGAGCCCGTCACCATCACGATGCGCGGGTGATAGCGCTTAACAACAGCGCGCGCGATAAGACCGAGATTGAAGGCGACTATTGTTTTAAAAAAGTTTTTCATAATGATTTTGTTATCTCGAATTTGTCGAGGTAGCTTGTGGTGAAGGATCCAAGCGCGCGACGCCTCTGTCTGGCGGTACTGCATAATAATTGATTAAAAAGTGCACAAGGTCAAGAAATGTCGCGTCGAGCGTTTCTGAAGCGTACTTCACCCCTTTTGGATCCTGGGTGTAGAGAAGAATGATGAAGCGCGGATTATATGATGGGAAAAATCCTATAAATGAATGGAAAAATTTATCATCATAGTATCCACCTTGCCCATTGGTGAGCTGTGCCGTTCCGGTCTTCGCGGCTACCGACATCGTCTCGATCTTCGCCTTTCCGTCATAGAGCGGTCCGTCATCGAGCGCGTCCATCATCGTTATCGTTTCGCGTGTCGATGTCGCAGAAAAAACCTGCACTTTCTGACTCCACTCTAATTGCTTCGTAATGCCAGAATCGAGTCGTATCGCACTCACCAAATGGGGCTGTACCATAAATCCACCATTCGCTATAGCCCCGAGTGCACGGATCATCTGCATCGGCGTTACCGCGATACCCTGCCCGAAAGACATATTGTCATAATAAACTTGCTCTGACTTCGAAAGGTTCCCGGTCATTCCACCACTCTCGCTCGGCAGATCAACGCCAGTCTTTTGGCCAAATAATTTTGTAAAATAATCGTGGAATTTTTCTTGTCCCAACTGTGTGGCGACATAAGAAGCGCCAACATTGAGCGACTGCACAATGATCTGCTGCATGGGAATAACACCACGAGCTTTATGATCCCAGTTACAGATTTTTGCCTTATTTACCACGAAACAGCCCGTGTCATTATAGGTCGTCTCTGGAGTAATCACGCCAGAATCAAGCCCGGAGGTCATCGTGAGCGGCTTCATAATCGAACCGAATTCGTGAATCTGTTCTACCAGCGGGTTGCCAAGGAGCGACGGATCGGCATTCTTTAAATCATTACCGTCATATGCCGGGTAGTTCGTGAGAGCGATAATCTCTCCAGTGTAGGGGTCCATTATGATACCGCCGGATTCTCTACTCGAATATTTTTGATTTACCTTTGCGATATCATTTTCGAGTCTCGTCTGTACTTCAGGCTCAATAGTCGTCACAACATCGCCTTCTCGCGCATCACGCGCAGAGACGAGAAGATTGCCTACATTAGAAAATAATTCTGCGAAGAAATTTTTATATAGAGAATCGCCCGAGCGCGAGAGCGCTTCATTATAGACATCTTCAATACCCGTTTGGCCGGTAAGGGTGTCGCCTGATCCGTACGAGACTATCCCTATCGATTGAGACGCGAGTGTCCCCCCAGGGTAATAGCGCCACCTTTCTTTCAATACTTGAATCCCTTTGATTTGTAACGCCGACAGAGATTTGCCTTCATCACTTGTTAAGTGGTGCGCGACTTCGATATATACCTGACTCTTTTTCCCTGCCGCTGTAATAAAAGCATCGTGACTAAGCGAGAGCGAAGATGACGCAATAGAATTTATCACCGAGAAAGCATCTTCTGGATTACCAAGTGTTTGTGGATTTATTGCGACAAGGAATCCGTCGGCGAGCGCTGCGGCTGAAATAAGCGTTCCGTCTTTTCGCGTAAAATAAATTGACCCTCGATCAAAAAGTCCGCTACTGCCCGAGGCAAATTGTTGATCCGCTTTTTGTGAGTAGTCATCTCCATGCACAATCTGCACAAAATAAAGTCGCGCGACAATAAGTAACGACGCGAGAACGATACCAGCGAGAATAATACGAATACGAATACGAAATTGTGCACGCATTGGATTAGCGAAGTGCTGTCACACTCTTGGCGGGGACAAATACCTGCGCGACGGGTTGCTCATACCCTGCTAAAGCAGGGTTGGTGTTGGTGATTTGATTTACTGATGCGAGATACTGTGATTCAAGCTTCGCGACAACTGCCTCATCATTTTTTACCGATTGTGAAAAGGAAACGGTGAGCGCCGCATAATTCATCACCACAGCGATGAGGCAGATATACGAGAGACCGAGAACGGCGACGAGTCCAAAACAAATGGTTGGCAATGAAGACCATGTGCGAGAAATAAAATTATGCATAAAATATTCTTAATTTAGCGCTTCGCGCGCGGCGGTTTCTAATAATCTCACTTCGAGTCGGCACGACTATTTTCTTTACTTCTGCCGTCTCTGACTCACGCGCGGCATCGCGTAACATATTTTTAACGATTCTGTCTTCGATGCTGTGGAATGAAATGACTGCGAGACGCCCGTTTGGAGACAACGCACCGATCGCTGAAGTTAATCCTTCGCGGAGAGCGCCAATCTCATCGTTTACCGCGATGCGCAGAGCCTGAAAGGTCTTCGTCGCGGGGTTAATCTTTCTATTGTGATACCAGCTTGGTGTACCCGCGAGAATCGCGGCAACAAGCGCGCTTGTGGTGAGAATACGCTCCTTCCCGCGCGCTTCTACAATCGCGCGCGCGATACCACGCGAAAATCGCTCTTCGCCGTAGGTAAAAATCACATCGGCGAGCTCTTCTTCTGAATATGAATTCACGATATCTGCAGCTGTCTCTCCTTCTCCACTCCCCGCTTCTGAATAATTCATCAGGAGCGGCTCGTCATTCTGGAAAGAAAAGCCTCGAGGACTCGCTATTTGATAACCACTCCAGCCGAGATCAAAAAGAATTTTGTCCACACGACCGATGTCGAGCCGTTCGAGAATACGCGACAAGTTTCTGAAATTGTCGTTTACCAAGTGCGCGACTGGTCGGTCAGACCTGCGATCGCTCGCATACACTTCGCGCCCGCGCTCGACAGCCGCCGGATCAGCATCGATTCCGATCAACACCCCTCCACCGCCAAGTTTCTCGAGCATCGTTTTGAAATGTCCGGCGCCACCGAGGGTAGCATCAACAACCGTGTCGCTCGGTTGTATATCAAGTGCCTCGAGCACTTCATTCACCAAGACACTCTCGTGTAGCGATTTTTCTTCGATGATTTTTTCGTCAGACATATTATTCGCCAATCTTTTCTGCGAACGCTTCAGCGTCGCGCTCAATTGCTTCGGTATATTTCTTCCACGCAGCCTCTTCCCAGACTTCAACACGATCAGCAACACCAGCAATCACCGCTTTTTCTCCAATTGAAGCAAAGGATTTTAGATTTTCTGGAATCAGCACGCGACCAGACTGATCCACCTCTGCTTCAAATGAGCCAGCAAGAAAAAGGCGCGCCAACCCGCGGCGCGCAGCACTCCCATTTACTTCTGTTGCATAAACCTTTGCCTGTTTCTCCCACTCCTTTCGCGAATAGATGTACAAACAGTGATCGAGCCCGCGCGTCACCACGACGACACGACCGAGTTCCTTTCGAAATTTCGATGGAATCGAGACTCTGTTTTTTGGATCAAATGTGTGTAGGTATTCGCCGAGGAACATGAGTGTTTGGTGAGAAAAATGAGGAAATAGGCCACCATTCCGACTTCCTGCTTTATCCCACCTGAATTGAATTATATGCCACTCTGCCCCACTTCCCTAGTTTAGTTATCCACACCACTTCGCGTTGTCGAGTACGCCAACGCTTCGCGGTGCACGCACAACGATTTGATTTTTATATAGATAAGTACTATTGTTCCTCTCGGAAGTGTTACGGAAGGAGCTTCTATGTCATTCGCAAGAAAAATTAACGCTCTTAACGCAAGGCGCAAACGTCGTGCCGCCAACAAAACAAAGACGCACATCGACAATTCTTCCCTCCCGGCAGGTTCACCAATGTACTTTTATTGCACTGATTGCGATGGGCAGATCGTAGTCCCCGAAGATTACGCCACTCGCCCGAAGCTCTGTAGAGAGTGCCAGGAAATGAAAGATCTTGGGTGGATAAAATGACAAGTGCCCGTCTGAACAAAAAACAGGCGGGCATTTCCTTATCTTGATAAATACTCAATAACTTGGAAGTCCAATTTTTAAATTGGTTTACAAGCTATCCACACCTCATTGCAAATTCATTTGACGCGGGTATAATAGTGGTGTGTCCGTGGGCGCAAGCCTATTTCGGATAAGGAATTCCAAAGCCGAGACGGGCACATCAAAACACCTCACTCTTCTAGGAGTGGGGTTTTTTGATTTTCGCCCAATTTCATAACGCTCCAAAAATGAATGTGTTCTCCGCCAACAACTCTTCTTAAAACAACACGAACTCTGGTATTCTTTTTACCAACAATAGATTCTACTGTCCAATATTCCATTTCTTTTAAAACTATCTTTCTGGAGCCGCCGAGTGGCGCAATTCTCCGTTCATATTTTTTAACAACAGTCGCTTCGTGTATAGCTGGGCGCACGAGCGGGAGGAGCCCGAGTTTGTACATTGCTTCTTTTGGATTCCTCGGCGTGTTGTCTATCTTAAAACGCAAATGGTTGAATCCTTGCATATTGAAATAAATGTATTCACGCACCGCAATACAATAGATTGGGAGCCATTTTTTATAATCATCGCGGCGTTCGTTTAACAAACTGAGAAATCTTTTCGCCATAGCGATAATCACTATCTCGGACGCATCAGCGGAAAGATTTGTGCTTCGCGCACGGAGACACCTTCGAGGAAGCTAAAGAGTCGTTCGGAGACGCCAAAGCCGAACGCTGGCGGCATGCCGTATTCAAGCGCTTCGACGAATTCGCCGTCTGCCATCTGCGCCTCGTCGTCACCCGCCTCGCGAAGCTCCTGTTGATGCATAAAGCGCTCTTGTTGATCGACAGGATCATTTAATTCACTAAAGCCTTTACCCACTTCAGAACCAGCGATCATCACCTGGAATCGCTCGACGACACGAGGGTCTTTTATACTCTTCTTCGCGAGTGGCTCCATATAGACCGGCACATTGATCAAGAATCCTGGGCCTTGAAGCGTCTTTCTGATCTGCTTCCATGCGGTATCAACCAAGCGTTCTTTATTGCTGTCTTTTTCGAATGGAATTTCTTTTTCAGCAAGCACTTTTGACCAATCGGCATTTTCATCAAGCGGATCACTCCCATATTCTTTTTGCATCAATTCGCAGAAGTCATAGCGTTCCCATTCTTTATCAAAATCAATTTCAAAATCTTTAATTTTAAATACGCGCGTGCCGTACACCTTATCAGCGATGGTGCGATAGAGATCTCTAATCATCTCCATTCCCGCTTCATAATCTTTAAAAGATTCATAGAACTCAACCTGCGTGTAGTCCTGGAGATGTTCTGCCGACATTCCTTCATTTCTAAATATTCTGCCAATTTCAAAAACCTTCGGGAGGCCCGCGACCATTAAGCGCTTCTGCCAGAGCTCTCCCGCCGAGATGCGCAGGTAGACATCGATATCGAGTGCGTTGTGATGCGTCTCAAATGGACGCGCGTCGGCGCCACCGGTCGTCGTCTCGAGAACCGGCGTTTCTACTTCAATAAAATCTCGTTCGAGAAGATAGGAGCGAATCGCATTCCAAAACGCTGATCGACGGCGAATGCGATCAGGAAAATCTTTTGAAAGCAGGATGTCGAGATAGCGCTTTCTAAATCTCTCGTCTTCATCTTTAATCCCGTACCACTCGTCGGGTAGCGGGCGAAGCGACTTGGCGAGCATCCGCCAACTACTCACGCTTAAAGAAGGCATCCCGCGCTGCGTTTTAAAAGCGAGTCCAGACAATTCGATAATATCGCCGATATCAACCGTCGCGACAAAAAGATCGTAGACAGAATCTCCAAGCTTGTCGCGTTGTAGGAAGCACTGGCCCTTGGTCCCGTCAAAAAGATCAAGAAAGAGTGACCCGCCGTGTTCGCGTATCGACATCACACGCCCTGCGAGCGCGACTTCTTCGCTATTCTTCTCAAGCGTTTCGTGATTTTCTAAAAATTCTTTTACTGAATGCGTCCGCCCTGTTCGTGCAGGATACGCTTCCATTCCCTCCTCTTTCATGCGAGCTATCTTCGCGAGTCGCTCCGCGCGCACGGTATCAAGTAAAGCCATATGCTCACTAGTATACAACAATTTTAATCCACCTTTTCTATTGAATAGGTCTGCTTCCCTGCTGGAGTTTCGAAGGAGAAGACATCACCCTTTTTCTTCCCCATAAGAGCGGCGCCGAGGGGCGACATATGTGACAATTTCTTTATACGCATATCAGCTTCTTCGCTCCCAACAATCGTGTATTCGTGCACCTCTGCCCCGCCATCTTTTTTAATAGAAACTTTCGAACCGAAGCCGACTTCATCCTTCTTCTTGCCGTCCGTGAGGATCTTCGTATTTTTTATTAAATCTTCGAGCTTCTTGACGCGCTCTTCGGTCGCTGCTTGTAGATCGCGCGCTTCTTGATATTCTGCATTTTCAGAAAGGTCGCCGAGCGAGCGAGCGTATTCGAGATTCTTCGCGATTTCTGTGCGTCGCACGGTTTTTAAATGTTCCAACTCTTTTACCATATCATCGAACTTTTCTTGTGATACGAAAATATCTTGTGCATCAGTCATAGTGATTGCATTGTACGCGAGCACAAGTATTGCGCAAGCATAAAATTGAGAAATTGCCTTTTTTATAAAAAAGAGTAGAATAAATTTCGGAAAAATGCTCTGGAATAACAACAGAAAGGAAGGTCAAAATGTCAGAAGAAAACGGGGTGTTGGTTCCAATCAAAATTGAGGAGACTTCAGAGGCACAAAAATATTTGATGCTCCTGCTGAACGAGCAAGTGTTTGAGCTTTTTCGGCAAGATGATGTCTTACTACGTCCATCAGCGGAGATGAACCGGCATGATCTCTGGGAAAACCTGAAAATCGTTCGAACAAACCCAACAGCTCATGTCGGATATTGGCTTGGAGCCTCAGTTAAAGCTCAGGCATCAAATACTGGCCACTTTTGGCTCAACGTCCATATGACGGTCTGGCCCTCTGATGGCAACAAGATGGTCTTTCTCACGCCAAACCAAACACACTGGATTTGCGATCGTTTGAAGACGAATCCTCTATTGAAGGAAATTCTCACCACTTACGTCTCCAGTGTTGTCGTCAGTCTCCGAAATGGGCTTGACCGTCTTCAAAAGGATATCGATGACGGCAATTTCTGGGAGGACAGGAGCAAGCACAACGGAGTCTTCGATGTGGCGTCACGCGAGAATCCCTATCGGGGTTGGTATACCAGCTGGGACGCTTTCCTTGAAAATGTCTGCCCTCCGCCGCCGTGGCTAACACCAGGTCCTAATCTGCAGTATCAGTGGGATCGGATTAAGATGATCGGCGGAAAAAGGTTAGATGAAAAATTTCGCAAACAGTGGGTCTGGCGTAAGCTGAGGCCCACTTTCATTACTGTCCAACATACGACGAACTTTCTGCATGGAGAGAATCAAAAAGTTGTTGCATCACGTTCACTGATTGTTCGCCAGCACCTTGCGGCCCACGCTCGAGCACCACAGCGAAGGCGTATTGAGGCTTGTCATATGGGAAAAATCCTTCAACCCACGAGTTGTCATACTGATTATGCGTGCCGGTCTGCGCGGTGCCCGTTTTCGCCGCGACAGAAACATATGGCAAATTAATCGCGCTCGCGAGCGCTTCAGTCACGCCTCTTCGCATACCTTCGCGCACCACTTGAAGCATTGTGGGATTCACCGGCACAGTAGTATAAGAAGGCACTTGATCAGCGAGCATTGTTGGCGTAAACAATTTTCCACCATTCGCGATTGCTGCTGTCGCGCGCGCCATCTGCACAGGTGTCACCTGCATCGAATATTGCCCGATAGCAGTAAAATAGGTATCGCCGAGATACCACTGTTCATTAAATGTTTTTCCTTTCCAATCGGGCGACGGCACGAGCCCTTTCATCTCTCCGGGTAAATCAATGCCAGTCGTGCTCCCCATCCCAAATTGTTGATACCAATAATCGAGCCGATCGATGCCGAGCCCTTTCTGATTTCCAAATCCGCCACCAACGGTATAAAAGAAAACATCCGAGGACCAGGCTATAGCCCTTCGCACATCAACCGGCCCGAGCGCTCTCCATCCGTTATAAATAAATTTTTTCCCTGTGTGATACGGGTCTGGTATAGCGATCGATCCTGTATCGTTAATAACGGTATTTGGCGTGATAACACCGTCAGTGAGCGCTCCGGCTGAAACAAAGGGCTTCACGATTGATCCAGGAGTATAGATACCTTGAACCGCATGATCGAGAAAGGCGTTCCCCGGATTTTTATTATACGAAGCGATAACACTCGAGGGCGTACCATTACTCATCACATTTGGATCAAAAGAAGGATACGAGACAATCGCGCGCACTGCGCCGGTATTCACATCGATAATAACTCCAGCGCCAGCGATAAAATGTTTATTATTTACCGTACTCGAAATCGCATCGGCAAATAATTCTTCTAGGCGCGAATCGATTGAGAGACGCACTGTCTTTCCGCTCTCTGCGGGGATAATCGTACCTTCTGAACGAACATTCCCGACCGCGTCAGTCTCCGTCAATAACTGTCCATTTTTACCCGACAGGAGCGCATCGTACTTCGCTTCGATACCGGCGACCCCTTTTTCTTCAGTTTCATAATAAATTCCTTTTGAATCTTTTTTTGGATACGAGACATAGCCGATAATCTGCCCGAACGAAGGAATTGGATATTCGCGGCGCATCACGCCATCTTTATCCTCAACATTTTGTGCGAGAACTACACCGTTTATGTCAGTAATCACGCTCCGTGGTGCAAAAAGTGTCGCAACATCGAGACTATTGTGTGTGCTCTCTTCTGCAAAATAGTCACCATTTATAACCTGCAGATTCCACGAACGAACTATCAGAACGATAAAAAGCAGAGATAAAATGATGCTGATAGAAATAAATATGCTGCGCGGAAGGGGCTTCTCGATTCTTCCTTCAAACATCGCTCGATCGAAGTCTGGTGCGTTTGATGAGTCGAGAAATATCTCATCAGGAGCTATTTCAAAATCCTGCCGTGCCTTTCGCCTCTTCATCATCAATGTATAGTACTCGTTTGAAGTCGAGTCCGCACGAATATCGCTATGCCAGTTACGAGCAAGCCTAAAATCGTATAAAGTGGCACGAGAGTTATTTTCATTGAGTAATAAAGGGTGTCAGCAAATATCCCTATAGCGAGTGGGAGAAGTGGAACAAAAAACGAAGAAACGAGAACGAGAAACGCTGTAAACTGCCACGGGAAAAGAATAACTGAAACAAATGCGATGAGTGTGATAAGTATGCGCATCATAAAGGAGTTGTTGTAGCGGAGATAGAGACTGGCACTCCAGCATCTCTTAAAAGTACCCATGTCGTAGAAAAAAGATTTACTGCGGGCACGATGTGTAGTTCTACAGCTGGCGATGAAGGATCACTGTCGACACTACCGATGACGCCTATTGGCAAAGCCCCAGGACCTGAAACAAAAACAATGTCACCCACCGCGCTATTCGCAGAACGCGGCATTGTTGCTTTTATCGCACCAGCGCCAGCGCCGTATAAAGTGATGGGCAATTTTTTATTGCCAAACCACCCATTGGTAGCTGTCCGTGGCGAAGAAAAGAGCACCACACGCGAGAAGTTTTCTAAGACAGCAGAAACGACTCCGATAGGAGTGCCTTCTCCTCCAAAAGCTTCCATACCAACCTTCACCCCATCGTTACTACCGGCGGCGAGTACGAGAATATCGTACGGACTCTCTGGAGGACGCGCGACGACGCCAGCATATATCGCCGATGAACAAAAATCAGACTTGCAAGAAAGTCCAGAAATGTCAGCGACTTTCTGTATGAGTATCTGATTTTCATTCGCGAGTTCAGTGTTCTTTTGTATCAGAACTTCATTTTTTATCGTGAGCCGTTGTGCATTCCCAAATCCTGATATAACAGAATGATATTCTTGTGCAATTGCATCGGAGGTATAAAAGACGGGAGAAAAAATATGCCAGAAAAAATTCGGGAAGAGTATGCGAATGAGACACAAAAAAATTGCCGCTATAAGCGCATACGCTCCGCACGAAAAGTGCTCTGCGGAAAAAAATATTTTATGCTTCGGTAAGTATGTCTTCTTCATCAATAAAGAAATCTTCGTACGGCGCCGGATCTTCGGTCACAATACCGGCTCCGCGTACAACAGCCGTGAGAGGGTCTGGCGTCACCTTCACCGGCACGCCGAGCATCTTCGCGAGCACTTGAGGAAGCCCGCGTAGAAGCGCCCCACCACCGAAAACGGTGACGCCGCGTTCGAGCACATCTGAAAGAAGTTCCGGCGGAGTCGCTTCAATCACCTCTTTCATCGCATCCATAAGCGTGTCGAGAGAGGGCGATATCGCTTCGCGTATATGTGCATCAGTGAGAAGCACTTCTCGCGGGAGTCCGGTCGCGAAGTCGCGCCCGCGCACCGTTCGAGAAAGTGTTTCTGAAAGTGGCGTCACCGCACCAATAGAAATTTTCACCTCTTCTGCCGTTCTCTCGCCTATCCCCAGTTTAAATTCGCTCCGAACAAAATCGATAATGTTTTCATTAAATCTGTCGCCCGCGACGGGCGAACTCTTTGAAGAAACGACTCCTTTAAGAGCGATAACGGCTATGTCAGTCGTGCCGCCACCAATGTCGAGCACCATTGTCCCCACGGCTTCTGACACCGGGAGCTTCGCACCGATCGCCCCAGCCACTGCCTCTTCGAGGATAATCGCTTCGCGCGCGCCCGCATTCCGCGCGGCGTCGCGCACTGCGCGGCTCTGTACATTCGTCACACCCGTCGGCACACCGATCACCACACGCGAACCAAAGAATCGCATTCTCCCACTCTGTGCTTTATTTATAAAATAGGCGAGCAATTCTTCAGTCACTTCGAAGTCCGAGATAACACCGTGGGAGAGTGGGCGCACCACGCGAATGTGCGCTGGCGTTTTCCCCAACATCGCCTTAGCTTCTTTCCCGATCGCGACAATCTGATTGGTCTTGTCGTTTACTGCAACAACGGATGGCTCGGTGAGTACGACGCCGCGACCTTTTACATACACAAGCGTGTTCGTTGTCCCGAGGTCAATCGCGATGTCATTCCCGAAAAATAAACTTTTTGAAAACTTCGCCATATTATGAAATGAGTTCTGCGCGTTCGGCTTTATTTACTTCTCCACTTGCGCGATCCACAATTTCAAATTTCCCCGTATTCACCGCATCTTTCCCAACCACAATTCTTTTTGGAATACCAAGCAAATCAGAATCAGCGAATTTTTGTCCCGCGCTCATATCGCGATCGTCGTAGAGAACTTCAACGCCAGCATTTTTTAAATCATTGTAGAGCGCATCGGCGAGTTGCGAAATTTCATCGCCTTCTTTCCCGAGAGAAACAATATGATACTTAAGCGGCGCGACTGATTCTGGCCAGACGAGCCCTTTATCGTCAGCAAATACCTCAACAATCGTGCCCATCAAGCGCCCGAGGCCGATACCATAACTGCCCATAAAAACAGGCGTTGTCTTCCCTTCTGCATCCTTATAAGACAGTCCGAGTGCTTCAGAAAACTTCGTCCCGAGCGTGAAGATGTTGCCTACTTCAATCGCTTTTTCTTCTTTTAAGTTTTCTTTTTTAATGCCCATTTCTTCATACACTTTTTCATCACCATAGACTTCTTTATTCACTGCTAGTTTTTTTGCATCATCGACATAAATAGCGTCTTCTCCCGTGCTACAGACGGTCTGGAATTCGTGTGAATACGGGCTAAATGATCCGCCAGAAGCGTAAGTAAGATAAGTTTTATCGCCGATGCCAACGCGCGCAAAAATATTTTCATATGCCCGCTTCGCTTTTTCATAAAATGCATCGTGCTCGGCCTTATCTTTTGAAAATGAATACAGATCTTTCATCGTGAACTCGCGGGTGCGCATAATGCCCGACTTCGCGCGCGTCTCATTTCTAAACTTGTCTTGGAATTGGTAGACATAGCGCGGCAGGTCGCGATACGAAGAGATGTGATCGGTCATCAGTCGCGTGAGCGGCTCTTCGTGAGTGAGGCCGAGGCCAACTTCCCCGCCATTTTTAAACGCCGTTTTAAACCACACATCAACCTTTTCATCACTCCAACGATCAGTCGCCTTCCAGATCTCCGGATCCTGCAGCGCCGAGAGCGACACTTCTTCTCCACCAATCGCGTTCATCTCTTCACGGATAATCGCGCGGATCTTCTCAATCACACGCAGACCCAAAGGCAGATAATCATACACACCCGCCATCTCTTTATGAATGTAGCCCGCGCGCACGAGGAGCTGTGCGTTCTTCGCGACTTCGTCAGCCGGTGCTTCGCGGCGCGTTTTGGTAAAAAGTTCGGATTGCTTCATATCGATATAGTATATGCCCCGTAGGCACTCTGCGCAAAAGGAAAAGCCCCGCAATGAAGCGGGGCGAAATGTGGGACATCGGAAGTCCCACATTTTGTTCTACCGAAGTTTCGGTAAATGTTGACTTATTTTTAACAATGGACTATTTTGTCAGCGGAGGTTCAGGCAACGCGAAGGTTCAAATCCACGCGAACCAATGACTCACTTGGCACTCGGCCGCAAATAGGCCTTTAAGATCCGGCAAGCTGCCGCTACTGGATTGGCCCAGCCCAGTTGCCAAGAAGAGACTTTTCAAAGGTCGCCTGAACTTCCCCAAATCATAGCCGCACTTCGGTGCGGCTTTTGTTTTTCATAATTCTACCGAAACTTCGGTAAGTTTTACCCAACGATTTTGAAAATATCGTGCGCGGTGACGACGAGCATGAGGATAATAAGAAAGGCGAAGCCGAGAGCGTTTACCACTTTAAAAACTTTTTGATTTATCGGTCGGCGAATAATGCTTTCAATAATGACGAACAGAAGCCGCCCGCCGTCGAGCGCGGGGATTGGAATGAGATTTATTAAAGCGAGATTAATAGAAATGACGGCAAAAAAAGAGAGGATGTTCCCGAAACCTTGTGAAGAGTATTCGCCAACGGCATTCACTATCCCTACCGGCCCCGCGACCTGTGACAAGTCAGCACGAAGCATAAAAGCACTCGCGAAAAAATGTACAAGCCCTTCTGTGGTTAAAACGATCGTGCCCCAGGTGAGCGATGCTCCCTCATTTATCGCTTTTAGAAATGATACGGGGACAACGCCGACAGTCGCGACTTCGACGCCGAGCGTGTAGGTGTTTAATTTTGTCGGAACAACGCCGAGCGCGGGCGTCGCGGTAATTATTTTTTCAATTCCATTGTGTTTAATGGTGAGAGCAATAACTTCGCCATTACTCGCCGCGACGAATGATGAGAAGCTTGTTGTATCAATAAAATGCCCCTCGACTCCGCTCTGGGCAAACCATTCACCATTCGAATATTTCGCGCTTAAAATAGAATCACCCGCAGTGAGCCCGGCGCGCGCAGCAGGAGTGTTTGGCAAGACATTTGCGATAGCGAGCTCAACATTTTTAGCACCAGCGATTTCATTTTGAGAAAGTGCTCGCGGCGTCCCAGCGACAAGCGCACTCGTGATAAGAATGTAGGCGAAGACGAGATTCATCGTGATGCCGGCTATGAGAACTACGGCCTGCGCGAAACGGTTTTTTGAAGTGAATGCTCGCGGATCCTTTTTCTCCGGTTCAGAGTCTTCACCAAATATTTTCACGAATCCACCAAAAGGCAGCCAGTTAAGCGAAATAATTGTCTCGCCGATCTTCCCTATCTTCGCGATGCGCGGCGGATAGCCGAGACCAAATTCATCGACACGCATCTTCGCTACCTTCGCCGCAACAAAATGCCCCACCTCGTGCACAAGGATAAGCACGACGATGCCAACAATAAAAATTAAAATATTCATTCAGCGATTTCTGTATGTTTGCGTTCAAGAATCTTCAAGAGAGACTCATTACCCGCATCGATTAATTTCTGCACCTCTGTTTTAAGTCGAGAAATTTCATCCTTCCCTACGCCACCTTCTTTTTCTGATGCGTCGAGCGCCTTGAGTGCGTCGGTTCGATATGAGCGCAGTGTCACCTTCGCTTGCTCCGTTTTATCGCCTGCGATTTTTGAAAGTTGTGTACGGCGTTCGCTTGTGAGCTCGGGGAATGAAACGCGTAAGCCCTGATCGTCGGTGGCGATGCCGACACCGAGATTCGCATCGGTAATGCCCTTTTCTATTTTCTTCACGAGCGACATATCCCAAGGGATGATGCGAAGCGTTCGAGCGTCTTCAACAGAAATCGAGGCGAGCTCGCGCAGCGGCGTGTGCGTATCATAGGCTTCAGCCTTCACTCCGTCGAGTAGTGTTGGCGCGGCGCGGCCAGTGCGGATACCAGAAAGCTCTTTTTTAAGCCATTCTTCTGTTTCGGTAATATTTGTTTTTAATTTTGAAAAGTCGTAGGTCATAAAATAGTTTGTAGGTTATAGGGAGTAGGTCGTAGTTAATTCTATAGCAAATGCGACGGAATGACGAGTGAGAGATGTTCGAGAATCATCTTTACCGGCGCGCTACGGTCGTAGAGATATGTGCGTAAAACAGCAATGTCAGAAAGAAGCGCTGCGGCTTCGCCGCCGCGCTTCTTGAATTTTTCATACGCTACCATCTCAACACCATTTAAAATCGCGATCGCGTCATCGCGATGCTCGCGCCGTTCTTCTTCGTCATCACCACTCGCGAGCTTTTTAATCAGTGCACTTCTTTTTTCTTTATTGGCTTTCAAAAATTCTTTGGAGCTTTCTGAAATGATGGATTTCGTAAACCCATCATTTGACTCTTTTACATTATTCAACACTTGCACGCGCGAACGCAAAGTTGGGAGAAGGCTACCAAGCGACGGCAATACCAGAAAAATATAAGTGTTTGGAGGTGGCTCTTCAAAAAGTTTTAAAAGCGCGTTTTGTGCTTCGTGATAAGCGCGACTCGCCGTGATGATGAGAGCTTTAGACTCTCCACTGAAGGGCGCGCTCGCCGCGATCTCGCAGACCTTCCGCGCATCATCAACAGAAAAGAGTCCGTAGCGTAAAACAACAAGATCAGGATTGCTCATTTCTGCTTTCATCTTCAATTCCTTCTCCACCCACGCTCCCGCCACCTTAATTCCCTCCTCTGCCTCTGCTTCAATAACAAATGCGTGATGTAGTGTCATTGCTTCGTTAAAATGCTTTTTTTGTAAGTATCCAAATGTTTGAGCGCGATGCCGGTGCCGCGCGCGACACAGAAGTAGGGGTCGGTCGCTAGCTTCGCGATAACGCCTGTTCGGCGATAGACGAGCTCCGGCATTTGACGGAGCTGTGACGAGCCGCCGGTTAGAATAATGCCATTGTCGATAATGTCGGCGGCGAGCTCGGGCGGGGTGTCCTGTAGCACCTTTCGTATCGCCTGCGTCATCTCGCGCAGTTCGCGGCTCATCGCCTGCACGATGTCGTTGGTCGAGAGGTCAACCGTGCGCGGCAGCCCGCTCATTAAGTCACGACCTTTTATCGGATACGAGATTTCTTCATTGAGCGGAACCGCGGCACCGATTTTTATTTTTATTTCTTCAGCTGTCTTGTCGCCGATCGCGAGATTGTGCTGCTTCTTCAAATGATCAACAATCGCGTGGTCGAGCCTATCGCCCGCACACTTCACCGAGGTCGAGGCGACGATGCCGCCAAGAGAAATCACCGCGACATCGATCGTGCCGCCGCCGATGTCGACGACCATTCGCCCCATCGGTTCGTGAATCGGGATGCCCGCGCCAATCGCAGCGAGAATTGGCTCTTTAACCACATAGGCATTCTTCGCGCCGGCTTTGAGCGCCGCTTCGATCACTGCTCTCTTTTCTGTCGAAGTGACGCCAGCGGGTACAGAAATAAGAACGGTCGGCTTAAAAGGATTTCTGCCGAGCGCCTTACGCATAAAATATTTCAACATCGCTTCAGTCACGCGATAATCAGCGATGACGCCGTCCTTCATTGGGCGATACGCGGCGATGTCATCGGGCGTTCTACCGACCATCTGCTTCGCTTCAGCACCAATAGCGAGAATCTTATTACTCACACGCGAGTTCGCGGCTCGATTCACTGCGACAACTGACGGCTCATTTATCACCACACCCTTCCCGGGCAAGAAAACAAGAATATTCGTCGTCCCTAAGTCAATCCCGAGTTTTGGAGAAAAGAAAGACATCGTTCCTATAGTAATGGTACGATACCTCCTATGCAAGGAGGAATGAAATCAATCGGAGAAATTCTTCCAGAATTTGAGAAAAAAATGGCGGACGCGCCAAAAGGAAGAAAAAGGAAAACGGAGCGCGGCGAGATGATGCGCTTCTTCCTGCGCCACTTGAATTATTCGCGAAAGAACGACGGGCTCGCGCCGATCACGATGGCACACCTCGGCACGATTCTTGAAAAAATCCCGACGGGCGATCTTTATTATTTAAAAAGTGTGTGCAGCCAGGCGAAAAATTTTAGTAAAAAGTTTTGGTGGGAACTCGACCCGACGAAGCATTAAAAAGGAATTGGGAAAGGAAAAACCGCCGCGCTTCGGAAAGCGCGGCGGCTGATTTGGAACTAGAGCTCGTTGAAGCTAAGCCCACGAGCCTCCGAAATGAAATCTCGCTGGCTCTGGCCGCTGACCTCCTGCTTCGCCTTCTCCGCGGCCTTTGCTGCCGCTGTCTCCAACTGCAGAGCGAGGCTGTCAGCGACTTCGAAGTCATCGTCTTTAATAACCCATCCTCCGCCTTTTGCTTTGAGCTCACTCAAGCGAGTCTGCCAGGCGACCATGATGTCAGAGATCGTCGCCGGCGGATACTTCGTGTTCCTGATGTTGAAAGCAACGATTCTGAGATCGCTGCCCGTTGCCTCACGGATCGTCTTGATGATTGACTCGTGTGCCGGCAGAAAGACATTACCAACCATCGACACTGAATTTTTCTCCATATTTTCTCCCCATTTTAGAATGTACAACCGCAGTCAAAATAACACCACTACGCGAATGCGTCAACACTTCTTTGACAGAAAGAGTAATGCTATGCTGTATTTATTATGAAAGAAATCGTTCAAGACGGCGCGATCGTTCTGCGCAACAAGGCAAAGGATCTACCGAGTGAGCTCTTCGGCTCTCCCGAGCTCGCGCAGATTATCGCCGATATGACCCGAGCGCTCGGCAAAGAGCCAGACGGAGTCGCGCTCGCCGCGCCTCAAATCGCTGTCCCCTATCGAATATTTATTGTGCGGAAGGATCGAACCCTACAGCCACCCGTTTCAGAAGATACTGAAGTGCCGAAACCGAAACCCGAGATCGTCGTCTACATAAATCCTGAAATTATAAAAACATCGCACAAAAAAATAGAAGCCGACGAGGGCTGTCTCTCTGTCCGCGGCGTCTACGGGACGACCATGCGCCACGAGCGCGTGACGGTCGCCGCGCGCGACATGAACGGGAAGAAGTTTACCCGTGGCGCGGGCGGCCTGATGGCACAAATCTTTGAACACGAAATCGATCACTTAAACGGTATTTTATTTATCGATCACGCGATTCATCTCTATCACCCCGACAAAAATGAATAATCTCTCTTTCGCCTACTTTGGCACGCCACGAGTCTCGAGCGAGACCCTCGCCACTCTTCTCCAAAATAATTTCATTCCAAAAATCGTTATCTCTTCTCCTGACGCGCCGAGGGGTCGCGGGCTCGTGCTCGAATCATCAGAAGTAAAGAAGCTCGCGCTAGAAAAAAATCTCGAAGTAATCACACCAGAAAAGTTAGATCCAGAAACAATCGCCCTTATCCGCGAGAAGAACTGTGATTATGCGATCGTTGTCGCATATGGGAAAATTTTTCCAAAAGAGCTTATCGAACTATTCCCGAAAGGCGTTTTGAATATTCACTATTCCCTTCTGCCGAAATATCGCGGCGCGACGCCGCTCGAATCAGCGCTCCTCGCAGGAGAAAAAGAAAGTGGCGTGACGCTCCAGAAGATGGCGGTATCAGTCGATGCTGGCGACATCATCACGCAGAAGCCGACGCCCATAGCTGAGACAGAAACCGCGAAGGAACTACGCCCGCGCCTTATCGCTCTCGGCGCAGAACTGCTCGTCGAGACCCTCCCTGCTTATTTGAATGGAGAAATAAAGCCGATTATTCAAGACGCTTCGCTCGCCACACGCGCGTATAAAATAAAAAAGGAGGATGGGCTCCTCGACCTAAATGATTCGGCGGAGAAAAATTGGTTGAAGTATCGCGCCTATGCTGACTCGATCGGCACCTACTTTTTTGAGAATAATAAGAGAATGAAGATTACCAGCGCGGAATTCGCCAAGGGCGAATTCCGCGTCCTGCGCGTGATCCCTGAAGGAAAAAAGGAGGTGGATTATCGCAGTCGATAACACATTGCAGTAAAACGCTTTTAAGATAGAATAGTAATTGTATTCCGGGATAGCTCAATGGTAGAGCAGCGCCCTGTTAAGGCGTTGGTTGTAGGTTCGAGTCCTACTCCCGGAGCCGAGGTAAAATGAAATGCGCCAGTAGTGGCGTATTTTCATTTTCACCGAGGCGAACGGGAGAAAGCTCTGCTTACTCCCGGAGCATCCGGATAAAAAGTAAGAGCCCCTATTAGGAGCTTTTTCTTTTGTTATAATTCTTATATGAAAGACATTGCCCTACGCGCGAAGTGGATTATCAAGGCTCCCCTACCAGAAGTTTTTAATATCATGACTGACTTTGAAAGATTCCCTGAGAACTTCCCTAAAGTCGCGGAGTCGATACAAATCGTGAAGCGAGAAGGAAATCATTTAGAAATAAAAGCGATAGTAAAATCTTTTGGTGAGAACTTCCCTGTAAAGATGAGGACAGAGATCCTACCGATGAAGGGATACATTTCAGATAATGAGAGCCCGAAGTTTGGAACTTCTGGCCACGAAGAATTCTTACTCTCCGAGAGCCCTGAAGGTACAGTGATCGACTACACCTACCAAGTCGCGATTCATAACCGCTGGCTCCGCGTCGTCGCCAAACCGCTCATCGGCTGGTTCTCTATGAAGTATTGGGAGAAGGCCGTCATCAACGAACTCCGAAAAAAGCTTGAGGGATAATTGTTATATACTACATCTATGCAAAAAATAGCAACACGCGTTTTTATTTATTCATCAATCGCTTTTGGTATTATCGGCATTCTCCTCATCTTGGTCGGCGGCCCAGATGGAAATAATCATACGGTGTTGAATCAGACACTACACCAGCTACTTATGATAACCGTCTGCATCATCTTACCCTCATTCGCGCTTAGCATCGCAGGGAAATATTTGAATGGTGGTTTCTAAATCGGTCAATATTCGTTACCTAACGAATGGAAATATGCCGTTCCTGACATATTATTTCGTTTGTGCGCCTCGACGTCCTCATCTTCTTCATTTTCGTGTGCAAGCACCCATTCTTTGATAATGTCTCCCGCGACTTCGCGATCTGCCATTTCGTACAAAACTTTTTCAGAGAGTGGACTCAATTTTTGAAGTGACAGGCGTTTTAAAGTGTCCATAATCTGATTGTGCAAGATTGCTCTCTGCGGGGGCGAATAGGTACGCCTACTTCCCGCATGATAATGTTCTGCATCCGCAGGAAGAGCCACTCGTAGCGCAACATATTTTCTACACACTTCCAGAAAAGAATCTTGTGCATTCCCCGTCCCAAAAAGTTTTAACACTATTTCAAATTTTTCCTTTCCTGAAAGAGTTTCTTGTGCTTGTTCTGTTTCTGTATTTCTTCCAAGTCCCCCTGTTTCGTGTGTTTTCATTATGTGAATTGTATCACTATTTAAATTCAAACATATCCAATTAGAAAAGCGCCCGACAGGTCGGGCGCTTTTGGTTTTGAGCTTTTTCAAAAATGGGAATAACCGGATTGGTGAAGCCGAAACTGCTGATCGGGTATCATCTTTCTGATCGCTTCTTTTCTCCGCTCAGCGAGAATGATATCGAGGTCTGGTTGTGGATTTAACGGTTCGCCGCAAACGACACAAGAACAGCCTGCGTTCATATACTGTGCGCGATGCGGGAGGCAAAACTGGCAGCAAACGACCGTTCTTCCGTTTGCGATTCTTTCCCACTTCTCTATCAAATCTTTTTCAGACTGATACATTGTTTCTCCCCTTTTCTACATCCAACAAAATAATAAACCAAAACAACATTTAAATCAAATTAAACAAGAGTTCAACTCTCTGGCGCTATGTAGCAGCGCCTTGTTTTTATATTTCAAATCATCAGCACAGCGCCGAGTACGATAAAGACAGCGCCTAGGAGCGCCTTCCAAGAAAATTCCATACTTAAGAACAGGAGAGAAAAGATGAGCACGAAGACAACACTCGTTCGGTCGATCGCCGAGACACCCGTCGCGGGCCCAAGCTTCAGCGCCCAAAACATCGCGAGCCAAGAGAGCGCTCCGGCGATACCCGAGAGCGCGATGAAGAGAAGCGGCTTCCCTTGTGGGAGCGAAGCGAAGCTCAACTTCCCCAGCCCGAGCGATACTGCGACGAGGAATGTTGCCATAATAACTGCGCGCACAGTCGTCGCGACAGTAGTGTCGACACCTTGAAGACCGATCTTACCAAAAATGGCGACGAGAGCTGCGAAGACCGCGCCAATGAGTGCGAGAAAAATCCAAGACATGAGTAAAGTATACCACCAGAGATTGTCTTATAATTTATTTACTGGTATAGATAGTGGATGAAAAAAGTCAGAAGAATTTTTAAACCATTACCTTTTAAGCTTCGCGTCGGGAAGGCGCGCACCGGTCGTGGCCTCTTTACTGAAGAAAATATCCCGCGCGGCGCCTGCATTATTGAATACATCGGTCGCCCGGTTTCAAAAGAGGAACAAGAAAAGAATGGTGGAAAATATTTTTTCTGGACAGGTAAGTACACGATGATTGACGGTAATATTAAAGAGAACACCGCGCGCTATATTAATCATTCCTGCGCGCCGAACTGCGAGGCAGATTTGTACAAAAAGAGAATTTATATATTCGCGAAGAAAAATATAAAAGCCGGCGAAGAATTACACTACGACTACGATACCGAATATTTCGATATGCACATTAAGCCCAAAGGCTGCCTCTGCCACAAATGCTCTCCGGCGTAGATAAGAAATCTGGACAAGTTTGTCCAAAATGCTTATTTTAAATACAGAGAGAACCCACTCGTCATGGTGGCGATACCATTTTTATCTATCGAGTAGCCTTCGAAGCCGGCGAGCTGTTCGAGAAAAATAATGCCTTCCTTCCCCATCGCGAAGACGGCGGTCGCGAAGCGGTCTGCCTCGAGCACATCGGGGCCAATGACCGTGACGCTCACGATTTCGCGGAGTTCGTCACTCGACTGGAGTGGATTATAAATATGACTACCGCGCAGGTATGAGCCCGAGGTCGCGACCCCTTTTCCGCGCGGGTACACCACTTTTATAATTTCATCTGTCTGAAATGGATTTTTAATACCGAAGCTCCATTCTTCTCCCTTCTCATTTTTCCCACTTGAGGCGATATCGCCGCCAGCATTAACAAAAAAGTTTTTGTATCCTGCTTTTTTTATCAGCTCTGCCGTATTTTTTATAGCCCAGCCTTTTACCACGCCTGATGGATCAACCGTCCCATCAGAGCAGCGCATATTAAAATAACCATTTGTTTCTTCTCTTGTTTTTTCAGCCAAAACGAAAACTCTGCGCATCGCGCTACTTATATCCTCATCTTTTATTTCTCCGCGATTGATACGCGAGATCTCGCTGTCTTCTTTATAAACGCTAAACTGTTTATCAACTTCTGTGAGATACTTAAACGCCATCTCGCTAGTACGCGCAGGGTCATTGCCTAGGATTTCAATTTCGATAGTCATTCCCATTATGCTTCGTGCGTCGCGCATATATACTTATACGCTTAAAAACGAGAAATATTATTGCCCCTCTTTCGTATTACAAATATGCCGAGTCAATCGCCCAAATTAAAAAGTAGAAAGTTGCCCGTCGCGATAACGCTCGTTATCGTCTCGATGATTTATGTCCTGTGGCAGTATGCCGGCGCGCAGCAGCCGGTAGAAGTCAGTGGTTCCCTTGCGCCAGTATCGACCACCACAGTTATAACTCCTGTGAAAAAATCTGGCATCTACACCGACGGCACCTACACCGGCACCTCCGTAAATGCGTATTATGGCAATGTCCAAGTGGAGGCGATAATCCAGAACAGTGCTTTAACTGATGTGAAATTTTTACAATCACCGAGCGACAGAAGCACTTCGATAAGAATCAGCGGTGGCGCGATGCCGATTCTCGTTCAAGAAGCGATACAGAAGCAGAGCGCGCCAGTTGACAGTGTCTCTGGCGCGACGGATATCAGCAACGCTTTTAATCAATCACTCGCGAATGCTCTGACCCAAGCGAGAAATTAATATGCCTTTTGTTGATAATTTCTTAAATAAGATAACGATGTACCGCCTCGTGCTGTACTATCTTCTCGGGCTTTTTATTATCGCGCTCCTCTTCGGATCTTTTGGTTTTATCTCTATAAACCCGATTCATCTCATCTTCTCGACGATTATTATTCTCGCCGCCTGCGCGATAAGTAATCTGATATTCGCGAAGAGTTTTAATGCACAGACCAATGTCGAGTCGGTCTATATCACCGCATTTATTCTCGCTCTGCTTATTTCGCCCGTCGCATACACAAACTTTGCAGGCATCGGCTTTCTCATCTTCGCCTCTGCGTGGGCGATGGCGTCAAAATTTATTTTCGCCATCAATCAAAAACATATTTTTAATCCCGCGGCTTTCGGCATCGCGCTCTCGGCGCTCGTTTTGAATCAGAGTGCGACCTGGTGGGCGGGCGGCAGCGTCGCCCTCTTACCTTTCGTCTTTTTTGGCGGGCTTCTTATTGTGCGAAAGATTCATCGATTCGACCTGGTTATTTCTTTTTCTGTTGTCGCCCTTCTCACCATCCTCGCGACGAGTGGCGGCGATTATGTGACCGTACTTTCACAAGTGCTTCTGTATTCCCCATTTTTCTTCCTCGCTTTCGTAATGCTCACCGAACCACTCACGATGCCGCCAACGCGCCTTGGAAGAATCTTTTATGGCGCGCTCGTCGGCCTTCTCTTCGCTCCCGCCATTCACTTAGGCTCGCTCTACTTCACGCCAGAGCTCGCTCTTCTCGCAGGCAATCTGCTTGCCTACTTCATCAGCCCCGAAGGGCGCTTCACGCTCACGCTTATTGGAATAAAAGAATTAGCGACTGGCACCTACGAATTTATCTTTAAACCCGATTTTTCATTCGACTTTAAACCTGGCCAGTATCTCGAATGGACGCTCTCGCACGCTTCTCCCGACAGTCGCGGTAATCGCCGCTACTTCACGATCGCTTCATCGCCAACAGAAAATGAGCTGCGCCTTGGGGTGAAGTTTTATGAACCAAAAAGCAGTTTCAAAAATGCTCTTGCAAAATTAAAAATCGGCGACACGATCTCTGTCTCGCATCTCGCAGGCGACTTCACCCTACCAAAAAATAATAAAAAGAAGCTAGCCTTTATCGCAGGTGGGATCGGCGTCACGCCCTTTCGCAGCCAGGTGAAATATTTAATCGATACGGGAGACATACGCTCGGTAACACTGCTTTATGCAAATAAGTCCGCCTCCGATGTTGCTTATAAAGAATTATTTGATGGGGCAGAAGAAAAAATCGGTATGAAATCGTTTTATCATTCGGGAAAAGTGGAGGCACACACCATTGTCGAAGAAATACCTGATTATAAAGAGCGCACTTTTTATATTTCTGGCCCGCGCGGAATGGTCGAGTCGTATAAAAAAACCCTCCTCGACCTCGGCGTCTCACGATTCAATATTAAAACGGACTACTTCCCCGGATTTGTATAATAGGCTTAAAATAAATGGCTTATTTGCTGTGTTTTTAAACACTTTTGTATATTTTGTCTATAAAAAGCTTGACAAATACAGCCACTTGTGCTAGCATAGAAACAGGTCAGTAGCACGGCAGAAATGTCGATTTCGAATTAAGGAGCAGCTCATGAAAAGGCATACGGCATGGAGTAATGGCACCGTCGCAGTGACAGTGCCGCAAAATCTGGCCCCGGCGAAGTTCTTCCCGGAGCCGAGGATGGTGAACCAGGTGCTCGTGAGCGAGTACGCGAAGTTCCAGGCGACTGTCGCCAACGGCGGCACAGCAACCTTCCACATCTTCGGCGACAGCCTCGCCGAAATGCGCGGGAAGAACATCATCGCGGATCTCGTTCTCCTGAAGGAGAAGTGCGAAGACAGGTCCGAGCGCGTCCTCCTCAACCTCATGGAGCCGAAAGAAGCATTCCGCTTCCGCAAGGCCAGCCATCAGCTGAAGGTAATGCTGAAGAAAGACGCGAGCTTCTGCGGAGGATACCGCTACTTCGATTCCGGCAATGTGTGGGTCGCTGTCGGCCCAGCGCCGGCCTACAAAGCGCAGATCAACAAGCTGCTGACTGCGACAGAGAAACGCCATGCCGTCGCGGCTACAACTGCGGGTGACAGTCAGGTCTCGAGAGGAGACTGGCGCGTCATCGATGCTCGCGGACGAGTGATTATGTCCGCGGAGTTGGCTCACGCGTAACCGCAGCACAAACAAAGCCCGCAAGTTCAGGAGGAACTTGCGGGCTTTTCATTTTATAAAATCAGATATCAACCGAGAGGAGCTTCGACGGCGAGTGGTGACCGTTTATTATACGCACCTTCCCTATCGCTACGGTAAAGTGTTTGGCGATTATCGCGATGACACGGCGATTCGCCAAGTTTTGTAGTGGCTTTTCTTTTACTACGATTTCAAAATGATCTTTTGAGATTTCTTTAAACGATTCCTTTTTTGCTCCTGCCTGCACAGCGACTTTTATATACATATTTATTACGGTAGCATTTAAAAATGAAAACGGGAGCGGCTTTCTGCCACTCCCGCTTGATCTTAATCAGTTTTCCTGAATTCCCCGAGTGAAAAGCTGATCGTTCTTCCAGGGTCTTCTTCATCGGCTTTGTCCCAATCGGGGTCAATCTTAGGCTCGCCGATAATGTTTACGACCTCTGCGTGACCGTGCTTATTGCTGCCAAGATCATCGTAGTCAACGACATCACCGGGAACTAGTTTCCATTCGGTAACAAATGGTATCAAGATCGCCCGCCCCCACATAAAAGATCTTGACTCATCTTTTGGGATCAAGACTGTGCAAGCCATAAATCCTCCTCAGACGTCAATCTACCCGCCACAGACTATACCAACACATATTTATATTGTCAAAAGGCAATTGGGGAGAACTAAAAGGCACTCATATCAGCATTAATACCGTTTACCGTTTCTTGAATATAATTCGTTGTCCAGATATAGGCATACCAGCACATACCAATCGTCGAAAGAAGCATCAGAATGCAGGCGAAGACGCCGATTTTTTTAACTTCGGGATCTTTTGACTTCGCGTACTTCACTGCCGGCCATTTCGATATCGCTAAAAAGCCGATAAAAGGCAGAATGATGCTTAACAAATAAATCCAGAGTTGTGTGAGTGCGGTCGTCGAGAGGGGCGCCGAATTTAATTTATTTCCACAATTCGGGCAATAATAAAACTGCGGGGAGATGGGCTGGTGACAATATGAACAAACGAGCTGATCTGCTATTTCCATTATTTTATTTTACCATCAATCATGATGCTATACTGCGAATATGCATCGAGTTATAACAATACTCGCTATCACCGTTCTTGTTTTCGGCGCTTTTTTTTCATTCCCATCGCTCTTCGCTTTTACTCTTCATAAAAATGTTACGACAATTTCTATAACTCCCGACCAGTTCCCTGTTACAGTGGATCCGAAGAATAAAGTTATTGTCGAGACCACACAGGTGAATGACTTTTTTAATAAAGATAATAAATCACTTTTCCAAGCGGCGGCAAATAATACCAGCAATGCCCTTTGGAGCGTCTTCGCGTGGGTCGCGGAGTCAATCGACGCCAGCGACTTCTACCAGTCGCTCGCGGGCGTCGCGGGCATTAACACCCACATCGTGACGATTACTCCGGGGATGCGTAAGGAGCAAGTCGCGGGCGCTTTTGGAGATGCATTGAAATGGACAAAGGCACAGAAAAAAGAATTTCTTACCGCGCCAACTTCTTCTACTATTTCTTCGCCAACAAACACAACACTTCCCCTCCCCGAAGGCTCTTTCGAGCCAGGAGTGTATTCAGTCGACAAAAGTATGTCACCACTCGCTGTTCAAGATATGGTAAACAAGCATTTTGTTGAAGATATCCTCTCCCACTACGGCACGACCACAGCCGAGCTTGTGCCTCTGAACGACGCTCTCACCGTCGCGTCACTCATCCAGCGCGAAGCAGCCGGCTCAGACGATATGCGCATTATCTCTGGCATTATCTGGAATCGCCTTTTCTTGAATATGAATCTGCAGATAGACGCGACGGTTCAATACGCAGAGGCGAATGCGCGCTCCGCCGGTAGCTGGTGGCCGCCAGTCGCGACGAGAAATCTATTCTTAAAATCGCCGTACAATACTTATGTGAATAAGGGCCTGCCGCCGACACCAATCGCGAACCCGTCAGTCGCAGCGGTACTCGCGGCGCTTAACCCAGTCAATACTGACTGTATGTTCTACTTCCACGATCGAATGGGACAATTCCATTGCTCCGCCACCTATGCCGAGCATGTCGCGCTTTTGAAAAAGTATTACGGACGAGGGAAATAAATGTGATGGATTTCGTAAACCCATCATCGGGCTAAGAAAATTCTGCGATCTTCGGGAGAGAAATGTTCAATCGCGTAGCGAAGCGTCGTGCGCGGCATTTGTGCTTTATGTTTGTTTATAAAATTTGAGAGCTTACTTATCGAGCAACGCTTTCCCACCTCGCGCAGCATCCAGCCAACGGCTTTATGGATTAAGTCGTGATCGTCGGCGAGGAGTATCTCAGCGAGAGCGAGCGTGTCCTCGGCTTCGCCATTTTTAATAAAAGCAAAGGTCGCGACGATAGCGATACGCCGTTCCCAAAGATTTTTTGACTTCGCGAGTTTGTATAAAATCTTTCTATCTCTCTTCAATAAATAATCGCCGAGAATATACGGTGCGGATTGATCTACCAAATCCCAGTTGTTGATATATTTCGTATGCGCGAGATAAAACTTAGTTAGTCTCTCTTTTGTTTTTTCGTCCGCGTTTTTATACTGCTCAACAAGAATCAGAAGCGCCGTAAAACGACACTCGTGAATCTTGTTTTTGAGTAGTTTTTCGATTTCTTTAAGCTGTAAAACTTTGTACTCCTTCGCGACTTTTCTCTGTTCAGGCACCGTCACACCAACAAAGACATCGCCATAGCCATACTGCCCTTTACCGGTTTTAAAGTACCAAGCACAGGCCTTCGCCTTCTTCGCGCTCCCTAATTTCTTCAATTTTTTCTCAATGTCTGTAGCCGTTTGCATATCAAATAAAATACCACGTATAAAATAATAAACCGCCTTGTGGGCGGTCTTGGGGGTCATAGGGGCCGGACGACAGGAACTCCACACGGGACGTTCTTGTCAGTTGTCCGACCCCTACCTATAGGAAATTTTCTTTTCATGAGGGCGACCTCGGAATGGCTGTTTGGACGAGTGTCTTACGACGGTTATATATCTTCCACTATATAAAACCGACGAACAGAGAGTGCGGTACATCCTCGAATTGTTCCCCTTTCCCCTCTTTGCTTTTGTGCTGTAGCGTTTTAGGCGCCGGAGCCGGTCAAACAACCGGCCAAGTTGCTATCCTACTCTTCATCGAAATTTAATGCAAGTGGGGTTATCCACAGCCTGTAACGGGCTACAACTTCCTGCTATCGTACGCCCAGTGCAGGACTGCCTGTCTTTGTTTAGTGTGACAAGCGAAGTCGCCGATACGGCAATGCTTTTTTATTTGCGCTATATGCCGGCGAATAGCTACCCAGCGTTTAATCTGTCGGTCGTCGTCTGGCCCGCGTCGGCCCATATAATATCGGCAATACCATTGAAACCATCCTCGTGGATCATCTTTATAAATCCACCCCTTCTCGCGCCAGACCGAGAGTGGCTGACTGGCATTCACTCCAAAGAAGTTGAACTCCGAATCATGCTTGTATGAACCTTTCTTTTGAAATCTTGCTTTGGCGAACCAGTCTCGAGAGAACTCTTTTGTACAATCGCGCATATATACCCCACCGAAGACCCCGAGCGCGAGCATCTTCTTCGGACTAAGCTCGGGCTTAAAACGCGGGTCAAAATGCTCGCCCACAGGCTCGGTCAATTCGTAGCGATAGCCCTTCTGCATCTTGTCAGACACTCGAATCGTTTTGGTTCTCATACTAGAAGTGTACAGGATAAATGATGCGTCTTGTAGAAACCTTGGAAATCTTCGTCGAAATTTTCTGGATTTGTCGGAAATTTTTGGATAAAAAATTTCCGCCCGAATTCAATTCCATCGGAATCGTCCGGATGAGACGATTCCGATGCGAATTCAAAAACAATAAAAGCTGTCCGTGCGGACAGCTTTTATCGTTTTTGAATTCGGCTGGCCTCCTCGGTCTCGTACTTTCTACCGTCAAGCCCCCGTTGGGTTTCCTGGCGGCATCTCCAAGTTCACTTCGACGCTCTTCGGAATGACATCATCTTATCGATAAATTCTTGTTTGAACGTGACATATCTTGAACCGTTTTCCTCCCTTTCCTCGATATAGCTCGGGTATGGTTGCCTCTGATGTATGTTCGGATCGTCCATATTCGCGTCTATCCGCAATCCGGGTAATGGCATTATTCTCTGTGCAACCGCAGATCCTACTTCTTTGCCACCCTTCTTGAATCTAAGATGAATGGTCCAAATGCTTATAAACGGACGCTCGGTCGTCAGCCGCTGTCGGAGAATATTTATCCACTCTTCGCTCTTTTCATGATTAACAAAGACAAGGAGACTAAATTTCACTGGCTCCGTGCCATATTGCTTTTGCTTCTTCTCAACAACTTTTAGGAATTCCTCGAATGATTTAAAGTGCGGATAGACACCGGTTAATTCTACAGGCTCAATCCTAAACTCCTCGGGCGTCTCGCCAAAAGAAATGAAGTCGAAATCTGGATACGACCTTTCTGCCTGATTGAACTGAGCAAGCCACCAGTCCTTACCTGTATATTTCTTCATTGCGAGCGTAAAGAAATACGCAGCGAAACCCTCGCGAGCTTTCTTAACTGCCTCCTCAGAACTACCAAAAAACTTCTCGGCATCAACCCTTTTTAAAACATCTTCCACCTGCCGAAATAGGGTGTGCGGATGTGCGAAATGTATTCCGTTCACAATGGATCAATTTTACCGTTCCTGACTCAATGCGACAAAGTGAAGATATTATCTATGACGTATCCCAATTTGAGTCAATATTATCCCGATCCAAGCAAACGACACTGCGTATATAGCGAACAGCAGTAAATCAATCCAATAGTTTGCAAAGACCTCCGGTCCAAAAATAAGACCAACTAGAAAAAGAAGTCCGTAGTAACAGTAGTTGTATAGAACGCTGCCGAGCATGGCCCATCGGCCAGTGAAGAGAAACTCAGTAGTCGCTATAACGAGAAAGAATGTCAGGAGGCCAAGCACCAAAAGCCAGTCATGGATGAGAAAGTATAGAAGCATGTCCCACATCATGTGATAGGCCGTTTTCGTACCGTCATCCATAGCCTTAAACATCATGCTGACCAGATCTTTGTAGAAGTCGGGCCCAAATGGCGAGCTTGTTGCGTTCATACTTGTTGAACCAGCTTAACTGAACCTCCTTCATTTTTACAGGCCCTGTATAGAAATGAGACAAATGAGACACAGAGACGGGTGTCTCAAAACCGTTGTAAACAGGCAGGGCAAGATGGCATTGCAGCGACGATTGGACGACCTATACTGATTAGGTCGCATGGCAGATCCCAGCCGCGTGAGTCCGCAGGGACAGGGATAATTGGTTAAAAAATTTGCGCATGATGTAGAGCCCATCGCGCGGGCTGGAGAAATCCAGAAGGCTCACCTTCGAAGATCGCGGAACCCCAACCGCGCGACAAATAGGGACGAAGGAACACACCTTTAACGAGGCGTGTGTTTTGTGCGTTATACACACTAATTCTTCGACTATATGTCCAAGCTAAACATCACCTATGTGCCCGTCACTGCCCTAAAGGCAGCGGCCTATAACCCTCGTGCATGGAGCAAGGAAGCCATCGACCAGTTGACTGCAAGCATCAAGCAATACGGCTTTGTTGACCCACTGCTCGTTAACTCTGCACCGAAGCGTAAGGGGGTGGTTATCGGCGGGCACTTCCGCCTGTCGATCGCCAAGAGTCTTGGCATTAAGGAAGTGCCGGTCGTATACCTCAATATCCCCGACCTTAGGCGCGAGAAGGAGTTGAACCTTCGTCTCAACAAGAACGTCGGCGATTGGGACTGGAAGAGGCTCGCGGAGGATTTTGATGTCGGCGATCTGATGTCCGTCGGTTTCAGCAACGACGATCTTGGTCGCATCTTCGATGACAATGCCGATGTGAAAGACGACGGGTTCGACGAAGAACAAGAGATCGAACGTGCCAAGATCACGAAGATTAAGCCGGGCGATATGTTTGCCTTGGGTCGCCACCGTCTGCTCTGCGCAGACGCGACCGATCCTGAAAGTGCAAGAAAGCTGATGGCCGGAGTACGTGCTGACATGATCAACGACGACCCGCCATACAACATCGGTCTCTCATACGACAAGGGTGTAGGCGGCAAGGCGAAGTACGGGGGAAAGCACAACGATAGCCAATCCGAAGCAGAGTACCGCGCGTTCGTGAAGTCGGTGATGGAAAATGCGCTTGCGGTCTCAAAGCCCGATGCTCATGTATTCTTCTGGTGCGATGAGCGTTGGGTATACCTTTTCCAGCAGTTGTACGCAGAACTCGGCATTCATTCCCTGCGCCTGTGCATCTGGATCAAGGACAACCAGTCTCCGACACCAAATGCCGCCTTCAACAAGGTGACGGAATTTGTCGCATACGGAACCGTTGGTCGTCCGTACCTCAATGACAAGGTCGCCAACCTCAACGAGATCATCAATAAGGAGACGACGACCGGCAACCAGCTTACTGAGGACATTCTCGATCTTCTCAATATCTGGCTGGTGAAGCGCATTGCTGGAACCGACTATCAGCATCCCACCCAGAAGCCACCGACTCTCCACGAGAAGGCACTGCGCCGTTGTACTCGCCCAGGTGATGCGGTACTAGATCTCACCGCTGGATCAGGGAGCATCCTCTCGGCGTGCGAGCAATTGGGTCGCACGGCGTACTGCTGCGAGATGGAGCCGATCTTCTGCCAGGTCATCATTAATCGGTACGAGAAGTTGACCGGCCTTAAGGCACGCAAGGTATGAGCAAGCCGCAAACCATCGAGGAGCGACAGTCGCGGGAGAAGGGGCTCTTGCTCGAACAGCTCAAGAAGGTGCCGATTGTGCACATCGCCTGCGAGAAGTCTGGGGTGGGTCGTGCCACCTATTACCGCTGGCGCGATGAAGATGAAGTATTCAAGAAGGCCGCCGATGCGGCGCTCGTCGAGGGCGAGGCATTGATTACCGACATGTCGGAATCACAGCTGATCTCGCTCATCAAGGACCGCAAGTTCCCCGCCGTGCATCTGTGGCTGCGCCAGCACCACCCAAAGTACAAGGACAAGATCGAGGTTGTCACTCGCTCCGCAGAAGATGACACGCTCACGCCTGAACAGGAAGCAATTGTGAAAAAGGCGCTCAAACTGGGAGGGATTATTAATTCAAAGAAACACCATGGCAACTGCAAGAAAGGAGTATAACGAGATCATCCATGCCATGCTTGCCGACAAGGCTGTTCGTCGGTCAATCGTACGCAAGAGTCATTACCTGTTCTTTTGCTTCTATCTCAGCCACTACATGGAGTACGAGATGGCCCCATTCCATAGGGAGATGTTCAACCTGTCGCAAAGCAAGCGCAACAAGTTCTTGGTCATCATGGCTGCTCGCGGGTTCGCCAAGTCTACGATCTTGAACCTGTCATACGCACTCTGGTCGATACTGGGAGAGCAAAAGAAGAAGTTTGTCCTCATCATCAGCGGTACGCATAGCCAAGCAAGATATCACTTCATGAATATTCGTGAGGAATTGAAGAATAATCCTAGGTTAGCAGCAGATCTAGGGCCATTCGAGACAGACGACGCTGGCTGGGGAGTGAACTCCCTCTCGCTTCCGAAGATGGGAGCGCGCATCTCGCTCGCCTCGCGCGAGCAAGCCCTGCGCGGTATTCGCTCCGGCCAGTATCGCCCTGATCTCATTATCTGCGACGACCTTGAGGATTCGAGGGATGTAGAGTCTATTGCGGAGCGGACCGCCTCCTACCAATGGTTCGTTAATGAGGTCATGTCTGCGGGAAGCAAGAACACCAACGTGGTTGTCTTGGGGAATTTGCTGCACGAAGACTCACTGCTCATGCGACTGAAGAAGGACATTGAGCAAAAGAAGATAGCCGGAGTCTTCCGCGCGTATCCTCTACTGGATGATGATGGTCGCATTATGTGGCCGGGAAAGTATGGCTCGCAAAAGCAGATCGAGGCCTTACAAATGAGCGTACTGGATACGGAAACATGGGAGCGCGAATATCTGTTGAAGTATCGAGGACATTTCAGCCTTATACAGCTTGGGAAGGAGCGGGATGAGTTGACGCGGCTTGGAGCTGAAGAGTATCGGAGGATTCACCCAAAGCCAGAACCGTATCGCCTAGGTGAGTATCGCATTAGCGCACCAACTAAGTTGTAGATCGCTTTTCCTTCTGTATTTTCTCCCAACACATTCTCAATTCATCCTCGGTCGCGTGACCGGGTATTTGACCTGTGCTCTCAAAATGCCGTATCAGGTCTACTGCAAATTCGTACCGAGTCTGATCGTTATCGTTTGAGAACTGCGACCTACTAGAGTCCATACTTGTGTAAGCAGGTGCTGTACTGGAAATTATACTCAGTAGTCGTAGCGTCCGGATGAGCGACTCCAAAGTCGTGGATGTATGCTTCGCAATTCATCCTTATATTTGCAGGACGCACTTCGAACCAATAGAAGGCACCCACCAAGATCAGCAGTATAAGTATGACCTGATAATGAAGACGAGCGAAGTCGAATACGGCTTTTACGTATGGATTTTTCATACGCCGCCGACTTTAGCTTTCTGGACTCTTGCGCTGATGGATTTATAGATCCACACCAGTCCGCAAACGAGTCCGAGTATAACGAGAAATCCGCCGACTACATGAGTAATGGCGGAGTTAACACTTGAGATTATTGCGCCTCCGAGAATACCAGTGATGGCGTTCCTGCCGTAGTCCTTTTGAGTCCAATCTCTGACGGAGAGATATCGATGTTTGCTTTCCACGTTGAATTATCGTTATGGATAAATCCGGGTCGGCGGGTAGCACAAAACCCGCCACCAGGAGCCCTTGCGGGCCTATAGGAGTTTCCCCCTATAACGCATCGAACGCCCTGATGACGGGTTTTCTAGGTTCGATGCGATTTGCGACCATGCCATTGACCGAAGTCACTGGTTTAGGTCGGTACTAGCCAAAGCTAGTACCTTAAAGATATCTCACTTTAGGGGTTCTGCGAAGACCTTGCTTGAAGACAATTATTTAGGGGCGATATTTCCCTTTTCTACCTCCGCCCATTTCCAATATTCTTCGTTCTCCTTATTAGTCTTGAAGGGCATTAACCCCGCGATACCTTCTACTAGCGCCTTTTTAAGGGCAACGTTCCCCTCGCTTTCTATTCTTAATTTAATATCGTCAAAATTGGACTTTCTATCCTCATATTTAGGCTTCAGAGCTTGTAGTACAAGCGATGTTTCAGCGATATGAGCAGCCTGATCCGACTTACGTAGGATTTCATCGAATAGAAAGTGTACGAATTCGTTCTTTTCCTCCTGATTTAGTTCCTCAAATCCGATTGCTACTGCATGAATTAACGAAGGTTGGCATTTGGGAGAAATTTCAGGTTTCTTAAGCCAATCAAAAGTCTCTTTCACTATCTTCCTCGTAAGTTCTTTGGAAAGAGTTGCCTCCTCGAAAGCCCCAAGTCCAACCTTTTGGAGGGCTTGATCCATCGTCATAAGACAGGCACCAATCTTTGTGGCTAAGGTTTCTCTAATCACCGCCTCACCATTGGCCTTATGTTTGTTGATGAATGAGAAAATTTTACGTTTCTGATCTGAATTCGCACCGTCATATTTAGACCAAATCTTTTCAGCGATAGCAAAGACGTGATTTACGTCTTTCGTGTTCAACGTATCAAAGAACGCAATTGCCTTGTCGAGATCGTAATTAAGAATTCGTTCGAGAAATTGTTGTTTTCTGGAGTTGTTGAGGAGACCAAAAAAATTATCTCTGAAAACCTGGTCTGCAAGTCCTCGGTTTGCCGCAGTGTCAAAAATCGACTGGACATCGAAGAAGAGGGCTTGTGTATCGGGTGAAAGATCCCTGTAAGCTACCTCCAGTGCGTCGGAGGATACATTTCCTAACCAGCTACTCACAAAACGTTCAGTCTCATCTTTTTTGGGTGGGCTTAGTAAGTCCCGCATCTCAAAAAGAACTGGCACAAATACCGATCTAATTTGATGGTCTGCAGGTGCATTGAACCCTGCGTTTAGGACATCCGCAAACGCATCTTTCGTGGCAGCAGAAACGGAAGAAAGTATCGGACCATGGGCCCTGAGGAATTCTCTATATTGATCTAGGAGTTTTTTCTTTTCCGGATATGTCTCTGGTTTAGAGTTTTGGTTCTCTCCAACCTGCAAATCAATAAACTTTCTTATTAGGACTTCTCCGTCTACTTGTGTTAGCAAAGCAGTAGTAAATTTATTGAGGACTTCCACTCTACTACTCACGTCATCAATAGCTCCCCCAGCAGGAATATTGCTTGCAAAGTTGCGGAGATATTCTGCTGTCACAAGGGCATCCTGGGCTTCGGGAGATTTAACGAGTATCTTCGCGGTCTCTATATCATTTGCCAGATGGTTAACCAGCAGATTTCTAACCTTTGTTTTTTGATCAGCTCCCAAGTAATCGGGTTGTGTAGCAAATATTGTAATGATCTTTCTTACATAATCTTTGTCAGACTTGTGTGTGTTCGGTCCAGATAGAACGTCGTCAATTACGGTAATCCATTGAGGGACGACAGTTTTACGATACTTTGTATTTCTAGTAAGAAAAGCATCATTCAGAATGTCGGGCGAGATTGTATGCAACTCCTCTTTACAACGCCCGGCAAGGATATTATTTATCTCTTCGTAAAGAGTGGATGCTAGTACTGTCTTCTTTTCCGAAAGGATCACTAAAAGCGTATGGATGAGGTTTATCGAGGAGACCGGATTCGTCTTACTTTCCAACTCCTCCTTTATTGCCTGACTAAAGTCAGTCATTAAATCTACTTTTGCCAAATCCCCAATTTGATCAAAGTATTTAGCTGCATCTTCCGTATTCCTGTCCTCTAGGTGCGCAATGAGGGTTTCAAAGCCGGGGAACTTCTTTTCTTGTTCCGAACGACGAAGAGTAAAGAATGTTCTTAGGTCAGTTATTGGGATGGTGTTTGTTTGTTCAATAAATGCGGCGAACTGCGCTTTTGTAATCGTTTTGAGTTCCTGCTGGTCAATGTCATTCAGGTCGAGGATTTTCCTCTCCCTCAAGATGTCCATTTCATCTGGAAAGAGCTGATTCAAAACTAGATATTTTGTCAGTTGAGGAATGTTTTCCTTCAGGAAATCCGCAGGAAAATCCTTGCCTGCGCCGGCACGTTCCTCAACCAAGAGATAGTTGGCGAGCAAAATATTTATAAATTGAATAATCTGTCTAGGATTGCTACGGAAAGCTTTCGTAATAATCCAGGCAACATAATGATTATCGAGTAGCTCCACGCCCGTCTCTTTCAATCTTGACTGAGCGAACGACTCAAGCTCGCTTGGTATAAAGTCCGGTATCCAGACTATGGTGTTGAAGAACTTTCTGAGGAATTCATCAGGGTCGAAGGCGCTCTTGATGCCGATTTTATCGGCCGGATTATATACGCTCGATAAATGCTGTTTGATCGCCCTCGCGTCACAAGGTATTAGAAATATTACCTCTCGTTCGTTGTTAGCTAAATCTTGCGGTTCAAGAAATGTCTTAATTGTGGAAAGAACCTCTACAACCTTATCGTGATCTACACGATCAAGGTTATCAAAGATGATAAGTATTCGTGGATACTTAAGTGCGGTAAGAAGGTTACCAAATTCCTCCTCGAATTGGTGAGGATCTTCAAATTTATCAACTCCATAGCTAACAGTTTCAGTGGTGAAAAACTGCAGTGTGTTTTTAATAAGTAAGATGAGAAGGCCACCAGCGGTTGCTGACCCAAAGAGAGCTGTGAGGAAATATTTATAAATATCGAAGTAACCAAAATAGTAGGAAACCCATGCAACGATTCCGATACCAAAAAGACCGAGAATTATGGGCCACGCTAGCTGCTGTAGCTTCTCTCTAGGAAAAATGAATCGGGATTCAGCACTCCTGCTTATACTTTGTTGCAATCTTTCATCTAATTCGAAATCCTGATCAAAAAGGTGTGAACCGGACTCCCTCAACTGACGGAGACTTTCTTTGAGAAAAGTCCGCCTGAGAGCATCTCCTTCGTGTTTCCAAACATCAAAAATAACGACCGGAATGTTTTGTTTGGGAAGCTTAATCTTCAATGAGTTTGCTACGGTGCTTTTTCCAGAACCCCATTTTGCAAAAAGCCCTACGGTGAAGGGGGCTGGGCACTCTTTTACAATTTTTACCAAAGTATCTGCTATCTCCTCATGACCAAACTTGGAATGAGATAATTCTTCAGCCGTTTGAAGGGCCTTTTCTGCTAGGAATTTGAAACCTGAGGTAGCCATAAATAACAGAGTAAAGTATACGCCAAATCTTCATGAAGAATACCTACCAACAAAGGGTCTTGCATCCCCCACCCACTCTGTCATCCATTAGAGTATGGAGACATTCCCTGCCGTAAGCGCTCAAATAGGTGTCCCAGAGACTATCCCAATGGAGAAGGTGCGGTATTGCCTATACGCCCGCAAATCGACCGAATCCGACGAAAAGCAGGCTCTCTCGATAGATTCCCAGGTAAAGGAGATGCTTCAAATTGCAGAACGAGATGGATTGGAGATAGTGGACATCAGGCGCGAGTCACACTCAGCGAAAGCCTCTGGACAGCGGCCAGTATTCAACGAGCTCATACGGGACCTGAATTCGGGTAGGTATACCGGAATCCTGACGTGGGCTCCAGATCGCTTGAGTAGAAATGCGGGAGACCTGGGTACGCTTGTGGACCTTATGGATGAGAAGAGACTTCACCAAATACGTACCTATGGGCAGTCATTTCAAAACTCGCCTAATGAGAAGTTCCTATTGATGATCCTCTGCTCGCAGGCAAAGCTCGAGAACGACAACAAGAGCATTAACGTAAAGCGTGGACTGCGAACCCGCTGCGAAATGGGTCTCTGGCCCGCTCCTGCCCCGATGGGCTATCTGAATGAGAAGCGAGCGGATCGGAAAGGACATGTTTATATCGATCCCGAGCGCGGTCACGTCATCAAGAAGATGTTTGAGAAGGTGGCATACGAACGATGGAGTGGCAAGAAGATATACCACTGGCTAAAGTTCGATTTGAACTTCAAGACGCCGAACGGTAACAAGGGTCTAACCCTGAGCAATATCTACCTACTCTTACAAAATGACTTCTACTACGGGTCTTTTGAGTATCCGAGAAAGAGCGGGCTTTGGTATAAGGGTGTGCATGAGCCACTTATAACAAAAGAGCTTTTTGATCAGGTTCAGGCACAGGTGAAGAGCCAGATAATCCGAACCGAGGATAAGGAGTTCGCTTTCACCAAGATCATGCAATGCGGTCTATGCGGATCAGGTATATCTGCGGACGAAAAGTTTAAGAAACAGAAGAACGGCAATATCCATCGGCACGTCTATTACGGCTGTACGAAATCGAGGGACAAACACTGCAAATCTGGGTACATCAGCGAGGAGGAGCTGCTGGTTCAATTCGAAACTCTTATGGAGAATATCGACCTGGACGAGATTGGTATCAAAGAAAAGATCGCGACTGAAGTCGAGCGAGTTAAGAAATTCCAGCGAGTGATTCTTGGCACCAGAGAGAAGATCGAAGTGAAGGATATTGATATTCGAAATTATGCTAAATATGTCCTACGAGAGGCACCCGATCTTGAGAAAAGAGAACTTCTTGGTTGTCTGAGATCGAAAATTCTGCTGAAAAGTAAGGTAATAAGCCTGATGATATAATCGAAATACGAATGAAAAACTCCAGCAAAACAAAGCCCATATTCATAGACCTCTTTGCCGGAGCAGGCGGACTCTCTATAGGTCTTGAGAGAGCTGGTTTTCAGTTAGCGGCCGCTACTGACTGGGATCATTGGAGCTGTGAGACCCTTCGTGCAAATCATCCTGGGATACCAGTAAAAGAAGGCGATATCGTAAATATCAACTTAAAGGAATTCGAGAAAGAAATTGGAACTAGAGAAATAGACCTAATTGTTGGAGGTCCACCTTGCCAAGGATTCAGCCAGCTTGGAAAACAAGAAGCGACTGACCCAAGAAATCAGCTCTGGAGACAGTATCTAAGATTTGTTGAGCATTTTAGACCAAAGATATTTGTCATGGAGAATGTTCCTCAACTGCTCACTAGCGGGGAGTACGAACAAATCCTAGAGAAAGCAACAAAACTTGGATACGTCGTTAAAGCGGAAGTGCTGCACGCAGTAGATTATGGAGTGCCTCAAAAACGTAAACGCGCAATTATCATCGGAAGTCGCATCGGTACACCTGAACACCCAGAACCGACACACATAGACCCTGCGAAGATGAATCTCTTAACGCAAAACCGCAAGTCGTGGAGAACGGTGCGGGAGGTAATTGCTGACCTTTCTCCTAAACCAGACGGTAAAAACTGGCATGTTGGCAGAAATCCAACTCCAATGTCCCTCCAACGCTACAAGAGCATTCCTGCTGGAGGAAATAGATTCAACCTTCCAATGGAACTGACTCCTAATTGTTGGAAGAGAAAAAAGACCGGATCAACTGATGTCTTTGGAAGACTTTGGTGGGACAAGCCTTCGATTACGATTAGAACTGAATTCTTTAAGCCCGAGAAAGGACGTTATCTGCATCCAAAAGAAAATCGTCCCATTACGATTCGTGAAGCCGCTCGAATCCAAACCTTTCCTGATACCTACATCATTAAAGGTTCGAACGTGCAGGCCGCAAAACAAGTTGGGAATGCAGTTCCGGCAGAACTAGCCCATCAGATCGGACTGAAGTTGATAGAGCTACTTAAGCCCCCTCTCAAGAGCCTCGAGAACAAGTTCGTTGACCGTCCGGCCAGACTTCAACGCCAGCTTGCTAAGACGCTTTCGTAAAGAGTCTGACAAATTCAGGGACAATATTTTATTTTTGATGGTTTCAGGATAGTCATATAGCGACTTCTTTCCAGCATTGCAACGGGAGCACACAGTAAGCAAATTCTCTTCGACGGTTCTCCCGCCCTTCTTGAGAGAGATGATATGATCGGCCTCTAACTTCACAACCTCACCGTCGGGGTACGTTTCTCCGCCCTTGTAGCCACAATTCTGACAAGTATGGCTATCGCGTTCAAATACCTTCTGCCGAAGTTTTAGATTCACGTATTTGTCGGTGTCCTTATTCGCCTTACGAACAGAGCCGAGGATATATCCCTGGGGACTCTGGCTGTAGACAATATTCCAACCTTCCGCTCTTAGTTCCCGGATCCTTCTTGCATAGTTATGCTGGCCCGATACGCGAATAAGATCAGCATTGGATACGAGCTTGCCCGGCCTCTTTGAGAGTGCGTCGAGGAGCCTCTGCCAGACCCCGCCTTTTATAGTCTTTGGTTTTGCGTTTGCCACGACGAAACTATACAGGGAATCACGAAATTTCTCCATCTCACAAAGATTGGGAAAAATTAGAGCCCAAGCTCTAGCTTAAGCAGAGAGTCTTCATTTAGGAGTGACGGTTTCTTAATAAATTCAATCAAAATCTGTCGGGTTACTTGGCGTGCCACGTCCGCGATATGACGAACCTTGAAAAGGTCTGTTTCTTTAGACCAGTCCCCCTTCCAATAGTCCAATGTAGTGATTGCCTCAACAAAGAATTCGGGAACTTTTGCTGTGGCTATGTCTCCATGAGCTATACGGGAGCGGATATGATAGAGGGCCTTAAAAATACAATAGTACCTCTCACGCGTAGCCGGGTCTGTACCCAAGAGATAAGCACCTCTGCTTGCAAGTCTATGAGAAATCTCCGATTTCAATCGGTAGCCGAGAGTTGCTTCTAGGGCAATGACAAAATCTAAAATGCTTTCGCTTTTATTTCTGCACACGCCCTACCATAACGGTTGATAGGGTGTTTGAGTTCACCTAAACACGCCCAGAAAATTGTCTTGAATAATTCCTTATTCTCATCAGAAACGACCAGTATCCCACCTCGATTTGGAGATTCTGTGTCGGCGGTTTCGTAACGAGTGGAGCCTGAAGCACCTCCTATCTGCTCGTTAGCCTCGTTAAGATGGTAGATAAGAGAAATGCCTGTCCAATTATTCAACATAATCTGTATAGCCTTAAACGCGTTTTCTTGAACCCACATCGGCTCGGCATACATAGAGAGACTACCTTTCCTGTCGACGTAATTCAGCTCCAAGACAGAATGCTGCAGTTCACGTCTTATCCCTTCAGGAAATTTGTCAGTCTCGGCATTAAACGGTCTGAGTGTAATGGGGCCAACTACAAACTCTTTATCGACTTGGACACCATTAAAAATACATATTGCTCTTATCTTCGCCCCTTGATCTTTCTGGTCGCAAATTAGGACCGGGTGATCGAATAATGTTTCTGGCATAGATTTTATGATAACAAGGCTCCTCGGAGTCCGAACCTATCTCAAGTTGGCTGGGAGACTAGGAATCGGACCTAGATTGAGGGCTTCAAAGGCCCCTGTCCTACCGTTAGACGATCTCCCAATAAAAAGACTTTAACATTATTTTTCTAATTCGTCAGGAAATAATTCGAGCACCGCGAGCTCGAGCGGGAGGGCTGGGATTGGCGCGTAGCGGATGCGCTCCGCGGCGGTGAGAAATGCGAGCAGCGTCTGATGCGTAATGTTGGACATCGGAAGTCCAACAATTTTTTCGAGCGCAGAGAATTCGTCCGCGCCGAGCGAGTCAGCGAGCGAGGCGCGGAGGTCGGGCGCATATTTAATAAGAAGTACCGAGCGGAGTGCTTCGAGCACGAGCTCGAGAAATAATTTCATATCGATATCAGCGGCGGCTGTTTCTTCAATTACCGAAAGCGCCTTGCTGCGCTCGCCTTCTGCGAGCGCGCTCACGAGCGTGTGTACCTGCTCGAGCCGTGGCGACCCTGTCGCATTCTCTACTTCGGCACGCGAGAGATTCTTCCCGCTCGCATTTGGCAAGACCTTTTGAAGGACTGAGAGCGCGTCGCGATACGAGCCATCAGCGAGCAGGGCGACGAGCTCGGCAGCGTCTGGCGCGATTGTGTATCCTTCTTTCTTCGCGACAGCGGTGACCATCTGTGCGAGCACAGCGCGCGTCGGCTTTTTAAATTCAAAAACTTGGCAGCGCGACTGCACCGTGTCAGGCACTTTCTCGAGCTCCGTCGTCGCGAGAATAAATACTGCGTGCGCCGGCGGTTCTTCAAGCGTTTTTAGAAATGCATTCCATGCCGACTTCGAGAGCATATGCACTTCGTCGAGAATATACACTTTGTACGGTGATTTAAACGGCAGAGTGTAGGCGCCTTCAGTGAGCGCACGCATATTTTCAACATTGTTATTACTCGCGGCATCGATCTCGTAGAGGTCGCTATCGGTACAGCCAATGGCGTTCGCGAAGATTCTCGCGACAGAGGTCTTCCCCAATCCGCGCGTGCCGGCGAAGAGATAGGCGTGCCCGATTTTTTTGGTCTTCACCGCCTCTTCGAGCGGCTTCGTCACCTGTTCCTGCCCGATCACTTCGGCGAAGGTGGCTGGGCGATGCGTGCGATAGAGAGATTGGTATGCCATAAGGACAGTATAGCTTAAACAAGGTTCAACCTTAAATCCGAATTATCAAGGTTAAACCTTGCTTATGATAGATTCGAGCTCGGCGGCGGAGTTCGCTTCCATCAATTTCGCTCGGAGGTCGGCGGCACCGTCGAAGCCTGTGACAAATGCTTTGATGTGCTTTTTAAGAATTGAAAAATGTTTTGATGGAGAGATTTTTTCGAATTCGTAGGCGAGTTCGATGAGCGCTTCAAGTTTTTCGGATAGCCCATGTTCAAGCGGATTCCCAAGGTTCAACCTTAAATCCGAATTCTCAAGGTTGAACCTTTGTAATCCTTCGAACAGCCACGGATTGCCAAACATCGCGCGGCCGATCATTATGCCGTCGCAGCCACTCTCTTCGACTTTTCTTCTCGCATCCTCTAGATCTTTTACATCGCCATTGCCAATAATCAAAACATCTTTATTCACCCGATCGCGAATCTCTACGACTTTTTTCATCAATCCCCAATTCGCCTCGACAAGCGACAATTCTTTCCTCGTGCGCAGGTGAACCGTAATCGCCGCCGGCGATTCTTCGAGTAATGCCGGCAGCCATTCTTCGAGCTCATTTTTGTTATAACCAATTCTTGTCTTCACCGAGACGGGCAGATCACTCGCCTCTTTTGCTGCTCTGATAATTTCTTTTGCGAGTGCTGGATTCTTAATGAGAGCAGCGCCCGCGCCCTGCTTCTCTACTGCGCGATCTGGGCAGCCCATATTGATATCAACACCGTCGAAGCCTAATTCTTTAATCAGTTTCGTCGCGCGAGAAATCATTTCTGGCTTACTAGAAAAGATCTGTGCGACGATTGGCCGTTCATCATTTGAAAATTTCAAGTCACGCAGAAGTGGAGCTGGAGCATTTACCGAAGTTAAACTTCGGTAGTTGCTACCGAAGTTTAACTTCGGTAATCCGCCTGCATCATGACAAAGTCCATCAGCCGAAACGAACTCGGTATAAAAAACATCGGGCTTCCCGCGTCGCGCAATTATCTTTCTAAATGCAACATCGGTCACATCCTTCATCGGCGCCATTAAGAAAAATGGCTTCGGTAGATTATTCCAAAAATTAGTCATTTTTCTTCTTTAAATAAACCTTGCCGTTAAAACGCAGATCGATATATTCGACCGAGCCATCACTTAATTTAAAATTATTTTGTGCCGAAGAGAGTGCCGTAAAAGCGTTTTGTTCATCACCAAGTAGATAAGTGACGCGCGAGCCGCTCGTGAGATAATCGTCGACTTCATCATTTCTGAAAACAATCGAAGAAACGGGTGAACCAAATGAAGAAAGTTGTCGTGCGAAGTTAAAAACAGCAGGAAGCTTTTCAGCATTCGAGAGCGTTGAGCCAATCGGATTATTATTCGCAATATCGCCAAAAATTAAAAAAGAATTTACTGGCCCGCCTTCGCTCGGAAGCTTCGGCGATGTAAAAGAATCAGCACTGGTGGTCGCGAAGACAAAACCTTTTGCGTCAAAGAGATAGCAATCTGTTGTTGTTGCGTCGCCACACCAACGCGCGATCGGCACGCGATTTTCTATATGAATCGATAAACCAGTCATCCATTCACGCGAAATAGAAATAGCGGCGAATTCGGGGTGGAGAGAGAGAATATTCGCACGGATGTTGTTTTCAGGAAAAAAGAATATGGAGTCGCGTGGTATGACGCCAAGATAATTCCCTCGCATCGCTTCTGTCGCTACCCCCGCAAGCGACTTGTCAGCACCCGTTATTTCTATATGCGAGATACGCACTGCAGATTGTCGAAGCCCAAAAGCCAGAGCGCACAATAATAAAAATGCTACGACACAGAGCGTGATAAAAATGCGACGACGCGCGCGAATACGCTTCGCGTGTAACCGGTCTGTACCAGCGTGTCGTTCGCCGCCCAAATGGCGCGAAGAGCTATTTCTTTCCGTCGATAATTGTTTTACCGACATACGGCAAGAGTGCTTCGGGCACTTTAATCGTGCCGTCTGCCTGTTGGTAGTTCTCGATCAAGATAGAGAGAATGCGCGGCGTCGCGAGCGCTGTGTTGTTAAGCGAGTGGGCAAACTTCAATTCACCATTTTCATCGCGATAGCGAATATTTAATCGTCTCGTCTGGAAGTCGTGGAAGTAAGAGGAGGAGTGTGTCTCGCGATACTTCCCTTCTGACGGCATCCAACATTCGATGTCATATTTCTTCACCTGCCCGAGGCCTAGGTCGCCCGCCGAGTTCACCACCACATGATACGGAATTTTAAGAAGCTGGAGCATCTCTTCGACATTTGCCGTTAACTCTTCGTGATACTTCACACTCGTTTCGTGCGAAGCTTCGCAGAGCACTACCTGTTCGAATTTATAAAATTCGTGAATGCGCACCAAACCTTTTGTGTCCTTCCCGTGGGCACCGATCTCGCGACGGAAGCAGGGAGAAAAAGAAAAATATTTAATCGGAAAATCTTTTGCTTCAATAACTTCGTTCATGTGGTAGCCCATCGTTGGCACTTCAGCAGTGCCGGAGAGATAGAACTCGTCCTGCGTTTTATAGAGGTCTTCTTCGCTCTGTGGGACATAACCCGTGCCCATAAACGATTCGCGTCGCACCAGCGAGGGAACAATCATCGGTGTGAAGCCGCCTTTTTGAATAAAGAAATTTGAAATGAAATTCCAAAGAGCGAAAGAGAGTATAGCGCCGTCATTCTTTAAGAAATAGCCACGGAAGCCGGCGACCTTGGTGCCCCGCTCGAAGTCGACCATATCGAGAGCGGTCATCAACTCAACATGACTCTTTGGTTCAAAAGAAAATTCTGTTGGCTCATTCCACTTCTTTACTTCAACATTGTCTGCATCGCTGTCGCCCTCGGGAACGGAAATGTCTGGAATGTTTGGAACGGTGAGCATCAGCAGCTGCCACTCCTCCATCACCTTCTTCAACTGCTCTTCGCCCTCGGTCATGCCATTTTTTAATTGGCGCATCGCTTCAAGCAACTGCTCCTTCTCGAGACCGGTCGCGCGCTGGATCTCCGAGCTACGGCGATTTTGTTCTGCTTTTTTCGCATCAAGCTCTTGGCGAATTCGCTTTCGTTCGTCATCAACAGAAATAAGTTTATCGATATCAATAGTAATATGTTTTTTTGCCGCGCCGGCTTTTACCAAGTCCGCATTTTCCCGAATAAATTTAATGTCAAGCATATGGGTCTAGTATACTGTATTTATGGAACCGCGTGAACTACTGAAAAATGAATGGCCGGCACAACTGTTCGAGATACCGCAACAGCCGAAGAAATTGTGGCTACGCGGCTCATTGCCACCCGAAGGAACGAAATATTTAACCGTCGTCGGCAGTCGCGCGATGACACGCTATGGCCAAGAAGCGTGCCAAAAATTAATTTCTGGTCTCGCGGGCTACCCCATCTCGATCGTCAGCGGGCTCGCGCTCGGCGTCGACACTTGCGCGCACAAGGCCGCGCTCGCCGCCGGTCTCCACACGCTCGCTGTGCCCGGTTCTGGATTAAACGATTCGATATTATATCCGCGAAGTAATCGTGACTTCGCTAAAGAAATTTTGGAAAAAGGCGGCGGGATGCTCTCTGAATATGCGCCCGACCAAGCCTCGCACATTCACTACTTCCCCGAGCGCAATCGCCTTATGGTCGGGCTCGCTGACGCTGTGCTCGTGATCGAAGCGGGAGAAAAGTCTGGCACTTTGATTACCGCGCGTCTCGCCGCAGATTATAATCGCGAACTCTTGTGTATCCCTCATCGCATTGGCGACCCACACGCTTTCGGCCCACATCTTTTTATTCGCCTCGGCGCGACACTTGTCTCTGAACCGATTCATATTCTTGAATCATTGAAAATCACTCCGCGTAAAGCCGAGGACGGCCACGCGGCTATGCCGCAAGATCTCGAAGACAGTGAGATCGCTGTTTGGAATTTACTCGAGGAACCGAAGACGAGAGATGAGATCCTGCGCGCGAGCTCTTCTGATAATGCTGGCGACACATTAACTGCTCTCGTCGCTCTCGAGCTGCGCGGGCTTATTAAAGAAGAGTTTGGCGCATGGCGAAGAATATAAATAATATGAAAATCTATTCTTGGAACATGCTGTGCAAGAATCGCGACCTCGATCGCGCTTTTGAATTCATTTCTAAAAGTGATTTTGATATTTTTTGTTTACAAGAAGTGCCAAAAGAATTTTTAGAAAAGCTCGCGACACTGCCCTACAATATTTCTCATGCAGTAGAAAGTCATTTGTTTATACATAGAGAAGAATCTAAAATTTTTAATGTAATTCTCTCTCGTTACCCTATCGTTCGTTCACAAGAAATCGCGCTCGATTATTATGAGCCGACCCTGCCGTGGCGGAGTCGTTTCATCGCTCACATAATAAATAGCCTTCAAGATTTACAGATTTGGGCAAAAGGGCTCGGTAATCGTCACGCGCAGTATGCCGATATCGAACTTGGAGGTCCGACACCCGATTGGGTGTCGGACC
>CAIJZI010000007.1 GCA_903825105.1 uncultured bacterium
GCGGCGGTTTTGTTTTTCTTTTATTCCGTCGTTTTACCGTCAAAGTGTTCTTCAACCTCATCTGCTTTTGTCGCGTGAATCGTTTTATCTTTATGATTCGGCGGAGAGTAGAGCGTGTAGAGTTTTAAATCGCTCGTGCCGGTGTTAATCACATTGTGCCAGACTCCTTCGGGGACAATAACAACATCGCCATTCTTCACCTCATATTCTTTTTCATTATTTAAGACCACCTTTCCCTGTCCTTCTTCAAAACGAAAGAATTGGTCGAGATGATGCACTTCATTTCCAATTTCCACCCCGGGCGCGAGGCTCATCAAAACGAGCTGACAATGTTCAGCGGTATACAACACCCGCCGATAATCCGTATTCTTTTTCGTCTCTTCTTCCATATGCACGATGTATCCGTTTTTCATGAATAAATTGTATCACGCTCGTAGGTCAATTTAGATCTGATATATTGTTTAATATGTTGCAAATATACATCGCTCGACACGGGCAAAATATTGATAACGGAAAAGGCATTTTGAATGGTCATCGAGATGAGGCGTTAACTACAAAAGGCATCGAGCAGGCGCATGAGATTGCAAATAAAATTAAAGAATCAGGGATTACTTTTGATTATGTCTACAGCTCGCCACTCCAGCGCGCATTTGAAACGGCAAAAATAATCTCTGAAGTTAGCGATGCTCCCCCTCCACAAAAAGAAGATTTATTGATCGAGAGAGATTTTGGCATTATGACGGGTAAGAAACTTGCTGATATTGAATCATTGTGTGCGCCAGACATTCTAAAAACCGATACGATTACTTATTTTTTGAATCCTGAAGGCGCAGAGACTTTTCCCGATCTTATGAATAGAGCGCGAGTGCTATTGGATAAAATAAATAATTTACACAAAACGGGAAATATTTTATTTGTCTGCCATGGCGACTTCGGAAAGATGATTTATGCGGAGTATTACCATTTGGATTGGAAGACGGTGCTTACACAATTTCATTTCGGCAACTGTGATTTGTTATTGTTGTCCGAGGATTCACCAGCAGAAGATGCTCATGTTTTTAAGATAGAACAATTTAATCATTAACAAGGTTAAACCTCGCTACACACAGAGCTGCCCTATGTACTTGAATGGCTCATCGGGTTGAGTTATTCGTTTGTGAGTTTGGGTGAGAGTCTAAAGCTCTCACTGGTGTAGTCTCTCCCTGCTACCTTTTCCACTCAATAATCGACCCTGCTTTTATTTCCATCGGGTCGGCCTTGCGGACGAAGCGCCAATTCCCTTTCGGTATGAGTTCATACTGCGCCTGCTCGTCGAGCGCGTCAGCGATGTTATACAAATCTTTTTCTGTCGTGATCCACTCTGTGCCAAAGCGACTCATATTCAGTGGTTTTGAATATCCACTTAACGATTTCACTCCCGTTTTATTCGAGAACCATTCGTGGAAGTAGGAGAGCGCGAGCTCACGCGGTGTTTTATACACCGGATCGCGGAAGCGGATCGTCGCGTGATTCGTTTTACTAATCGCGCCAAACCTGTTGCCGCGTTTATAGAGCGCGATCACATGATGCACATCCTCGCCGCCGTAGCGCGTTGAGAGATTCATAATGAGCGGTGGCTCGCCGTGGATCCAGAGCGCGGCAGCAGCGAACATGGCGCCCTCGATACAATGCATTTTATTTTCGCGGAGCGAGCGACGCGGCGACATATGTGTGTCACCATTCTTCTCAAAATTGATTGGGACAGAATCGATGAAGTCTTGAATCAAGATTGGCGTCGAGAGACGCGCGAGAATTTTATACTCGTCTTTAGTTAATCCCGATTTCAACTGCGTAAGACACTTTTTATTCACAAGCAGATGGTATCATAAAAATAGTTATGAGTTTTATTTTCTTCATCAACATTGTCGCGATGATCTTTTCGTTCTTCGTCGCTGGCGCTCTCATCGGCGCGATCTTCTCCAATCAAATTAGAAAAAAACTTTCTGATGTTCTTAATTTATTGCGTTCAACTTATAATCCAATTCTTAAACCGGGCACGCACCCTTGGACTGCTGAAGCGGTGATGAACCCTGCCGCTGTTGTTATAAATAATAGAACACACCTCGTGTATCGCGCTGTTGGGGGTGACGGTGTATCCCGCTTTGGCTATGCGAGCAGTCTTGACGGCATACTCTTTGACGACATTCTTCCCTATCCTGTCTACGCAGCAGTGAGCCCGAGCGGTCTTCCAAATTCGAGAAGAATCTATTCTCCCGTTATGTACCCTTCGGGCGGGAGCTGGGGCGGTGCTGAAGATCCACGCATGGTGGTGATCGACGGACGCGTCTATGTCACCTTCAATATGTTCGATAATTGGACACTGCGCATCGGGATGATCTCGATGAGCGAAAAAGATTTTATTGCAAAGAATTTTGGCGCGTGGGATGGCCCGACAATTTTATCAAACGGACAAAGAGAAAAAAATTGGATGCTCTTCCCTGAAAAAATAAATGGGAAGTTCGCAGTCCTTCACGGTATCATCGACCCAGACGAAAATCGCGTGCGCATCGAATACACCGACGATCTGAAAACGCTCGCGCAGAAAAAAGTTGATACGATTGATCCACAGACCGTGCCGGATAAAAAGATCTCGTGGCATGTGCATGTGCGTAGCGCCGGCCCTCCGCCGATTAAAACTAATAAAGGCTGGCTCGTGCTCTATCACGCGCACTCTGAAGGAGAAGGTGATCGTTATAAGCTCGGCGCGATGTTGCTTGATTTAAACGATCCAACAAAAGTTCTCTGCCGCGCCACTACTCCAATTCTCTCTCCGGATGCACAGTATGAAAACGACGGCAAGCCGGGCATTGTCTACGCTGGCGGCGCGGTCATTCGTGATAAAAAACTTTATGTCTATTATGGTGGCGCGGACAAGGTCGTCTGCGTTGCGACTGCCACGCTCAACGCCTTTCTCGATGCGATTATCGCCGGCGCCGAACCGCATCTTGAAGAACAAAAAGCCCAGATTATTTAATATGTTCATCATCCGACGAGAAAAAAATAATCCAATACTCGCCCCTGAAAGAGAGCGTTCGTGGGAGTCGATGGCGACTTATAATCCTTCTGCCGTCCGAACAAAAGAGGGTGTGCGCGTTTATTATCGCGCGATTGGCGCTCCAAGCGCGCTCCAGACGCCGCTCTCGGCAATATCGACCATCGGCACAACATTCGCAGAAGACGGCGTTCACTTCCACTCACGCCAGCAGATTATCGCGCCGAAAGAGTCGTGGGAACAATTTGGTTGTGAAGATCCGCGCGTTTCATTCTTTGAGGGTAGATGGTACTGCTTCTACACCGCGCTCGGCGGATTCCCTTTTGGCCCTGACAATATTAAGGTTGCGGCTGCTATTGGTGACAGCCCGACGAACTTTACCGAGCGACACCTGATCACTCCTTTTAATGCAAAAGCTGCGACGCTTTTCCCTGAGAGAATTGATGGAAAGATCGTGATGCTTCTCACGGTGCACACTGACTGGACTGCTGAACACCCGCGCCCGACTATCGCGCTCGCGCGCGCGAATAAAATCGAAGAATTTTTTGATCAAAAATATTGGGAGGAGTGGCACGAGCACCTCACTGATCACGCGCTCCCCGAGCTTCGCAGAGCTGATGGCGATCATGTCGAGGTTGGTGCCTCGCCACTTCTCACCGAAAAAGGTTGGCTCCTCGTCTTTTCTTATATTCAGGATTATTACAATGAGCACGAGAGAATCTTTTCAATTGAAGCGGCGCTCCTCGCGCGCGACAATCCTCAAAAACTTATTTCGCGCACAAAGTCGATTCTCGTACCAGAAAAATCGTATGAACAATACGGTCTTGTACCGAACATCATCTTCCCGAGCAGTGTGACCCTCTGTGATGATTTGTTAGAAATCTGGTACGGTGGTGCTGACACCGTCTGTGCGAAAGCGAGTTTAAAATTGAATGATCTCTTAAGCGCGCTCGATCTCGAGAAGCCCGCGCGCACCTTCACTCGTTCATCAAACAATCCGATTATTTCTCCGCGCGATAAGGGATTCGATAATAAAGAAACAATAAATGCTGCTGCGATTGAAATAAATGGTTTGATTTATATTCTCTACCGCGCGATGGACGATTCCGGAACATCAACTATTGGTCTCGCGATCTCTCGCGACGGCTTTACTATTGATGAGCGATTAGCAGAACCGATTTATATTCCGCGTGCCGACTTCGAGATGAAGCATTCTGGCCCAACGGGCAATTCTGGCTGCGAAGATACTCGCATAGTTCAAATCGATGATGTTCTCCATATGACCTACACCGCCTACGACGGAGTCCGGCCGCCCTGCGGCGCAGTGTCATCGATTAGCGTTGACGACTTCATCGCGCGCAAGTGGGATAAGTGGAGCACCCCTTTTATTCTCACGCCCGATGGTGTTGATGATAAAGACCTCGCTCTCCTGCCAGAAAAAATAGATGGAAATTATTTACTCTATCACCGAGTGAATAAGCAGATTTGTGCTGACATTCTCCCCGACCTTTCTTCAGGCAAGCGCGCGAGCCGCTGTATCGAGGTGATGACTCCGCGCAGAGGAATGTGGGATGAAACAAAAATCGGCATCGCGGCACCACCAATTAAAGTGGGTGACAAATGGTTGATGATTTATCACGGTATTTCGCGTCATAAAACCTATCGTCTTGGTGCAGCACTGCTTGATTCGGACGGGCTCACCGTTCTCGCTCGCACCGCCGACCCAGTCTTCGAACCGATCGAGAAATATGAACAAGAAGGCGATGTCCACAATGTCGTCTTCTCTTGTGGCACAGTCGTTAAGGGCGACACACTTTATTTGTATTATGGTGCGGCAGACAGAGTGCTGGGCGTCGCGACAGCTTCGCTCGCGCATATCGTCGAGGCGCTCACCTGATTTTATGTTGCACTCATTTTTAAATGCTGAAATATATATATGTTTAAATTAATTATTTTTGACCTAGACGGAACACTCGCAGAGAGTAAACAGCCGATGAGCGGCGACATCGCGACGCTCCTCGCGAAGCTTCTGAATGTGACAAAGGTCGCGATCGCTTCGGGGGGCGCACTGCCACAGTTTATTAAACAAGTCGTAGGAGGACTGCCACGGCATTCTCATCTCGAGAATCTGTATTTATTACCCACCTCCGGCGCGGCACTGTATGAATTTATCGGCGACGACTGGAATAAAGTGTACGAAGAACGACTGACAGAAAAAGAAGCAAAAATGATTGAGAGCACGATGCTAGAAGTGGCAAAAGAAAGTGGCGCCGTCGACTTCTCTGAACCCTCGTGGGGTGAGCGTGTCGAATATCGCGGTGGAGAAATCACCTTTTCTGCTCTCGGTCAAAAAGCTCCAATAGCAGAAAAAAAATCATGGGACCTTGATCATTCAAAGCGACGCATTCTCCAAGAAAAGATCGCTGCGCGACTACCAGAATTCTCTGTACGCATTGGCGGTTCGACCTCGATCGATGTTTCTAAAAAAGGAATTGATAAGGCGTATGGTGTACACAAGCTCTGTGAGCGTTTAGGAATAAAAGAGTCACAAGCGCTCTACATCGGCGACGAGCTCGAGAAATATGGTAATGATGAAGTAATTTATAAAATAGATGTCGCCACCTGCGCTGTAGAAAGCCCCTCCGACACCGCCCGCGCGATCAAATCCCTTTTGTCGAAGTATTAATGATGGATTTCGTAAACCCATCATTTATTTTTTAATAGAAAAGTCGACTTCGCTCTTTCGCTCAAGAAGATCGATCGGATAATCACCACTGAAGCAGGAGGTACAGAGCTGTTCCTGTTTAACACCAATCGCTTTGACGAGACCCCCGAGCGATAAGAAGTGGAGTGAATTCACTCCAAGGAATTTTCGCATCTCTTCTATCGAATGTTTCGCCGCTAAAAGATTTTTTTGATTCGGTGTGTCGATGCCATAAAAATCGGGGAACTTCACCGGTGGAGAAGCTGAGAGAAAATGAACCTCCTTCGCCCCCGTTTCAAAAAGCGCTTCAATCAGTTTTTTTGATGTTGTCCCGCGCACAATCGAGTCGTCGATAATCGCAATTTTCTTCCCACGAATAATCTCGGGTATCGGTGTGAACTTTAATTTCACACCCTGCTCGCGGATATGCTGTTCGGGCGCGATAAAAGTTCTGTGAATGTACCTATTTTTTATTATAGCCAATTCGAGATGAATGCGACTCTTTTCTGCATACCCCACCGCGACGGGAAGCGAGGTCTCTGGTATCGGGATAACCATATCGACATCGATCTTGCTCTCTTCTGCGAGCTTTATCCCCGAGCGCCGACGCGCTTCATAGACGGTCTGCCCTAGTAAGACGCTGTCGGGGCGAGCGAAGTAAACGAATTCGAATATATCGAGCCGCTCTTTTGCCTTTGGATCAAGGATGCGGCTCTTCACTCCCTTTTCTTCAACGACAACCATCTCGCCTGCGAGGACTTCGCGCACATAGTCTGCGCCGATAAGATGTAGCGCGCAGGTCTCGGATGAAAAAATATGCCCGCCATTTAATTTGGCGAGACAGAGCGGGCGAATACCACAAGAATCTCGCACCGCGATCATTTTATTTGGTGTGAGAATGAGAATAGAAAACGCTCCCGTCATAAGCGGATAAGTCTTCGCCACCGCGTCTTCTACCGACAATCCGTCTGAAACATAAAGTGCGATCGCCTCGGCGATCATATATGAATCTGAAAGATCTTTTGACGATACTCCGCGACTTTTTAAAAATGCTTCGAGCAATTTTGTCGACGGGAGATTACCATTGTGCGCGAGCGCGATCTGGTCACCAATCATCACCGGCTGACAATGATCCATACACGAGCCGAGAGCGGTTGAGTAGCGGTTGTGCCCGATCGCAGCGTAACCAGAGAGCTTCTCTATATCAGATTCTGAATACACATTCGCGACGAGCCCCATGCCCGCGTGGCGCGAGAGATTTTTCCCATCAGAGACGGCGATGCCCGAACTCTCCTGCCCGCGATGTTGAAGCGCGTAGAGCCCATAGAAGGCGAGCCGCGCCGCATCTAACCCTTTTCCGTAGACCCCGAAGACTGCGCATTTTTCTCCGGGAGTTTCCATTGGTGAAGTATAACAATTTATTTTCGCAAAAGGCGCACGAGGCGGATCGTTTCAAAAGAATGGCGGCCGTGGAGGAGATGAAAGATGGGTGACAATTTACTGCCACCCACTGACTCGATCGCTTCGTGAATCTCGCCCGCGACATCAGTCGAGACCAAATGCGAGAAGTCAGCATTCGTTAATTTCCCGAGCTCTGCGAGCTCTTCGAGATGAGTGACGATGGTCGAGACCGCGAGTCCGCGGTCCTTCGCTGCTTGTTTTAAACTTTTTGCATCACGCACAGCTTGTAAAGTCTCTGCGAGCCTGCCGGGCAATCCTATTTTATCTTTTGAATTTTTAATTTGTTTCGAATTTCGTGCTTCGGATTTCGTATTTGCATCAAACCACGCGCCATTCATCGCCTTCACAAATTTTTTCTGCATATCAGTCACCTCTTCTTCTTTCATTTCTTCGAATGCTTCACGCGCCGCGAGGCTCGCGGCGCGGAAATCTCTGTCCTTTTTTAAAATCTCCGGATGCACCTGCAATGCGCGAGCATTTAAACCAACTAAATACAATCCCGAGAGTCGCCTCACACGCGAGAGCGCGACATACCCTTGTCCATATTCAAACGCTTTCGACAAATCGATAATCGCCGCGTCCATACTCATCCCTTGGCTCTTGTGCACCGTCATCGCGTAGGCGAGCCGTAAAGGATACTGCGAGACACTCGCCTTCACCTTTCCTTGTTCTTCGAGCTGCCACTCCATTTTTTCTGTCGTTATTTTTAAATCATCTTTTGTTTTTACAATCGGCGAATCGTCAGAGCTAAAACCAATCACGACACCGAGCGTACCATTCACAAATTTCCCTTGTGGAGAATTCTTGGTGAACATAACCGTCGCACCTTCTTTTAATTCAAGTATCTCTGGCGATAGACAGCCGCGTTTGAGCCCTTCGACGAGCGAATCCTTCCCTTTTGAACTCATGTGAAATTTTTTTACCTTCCCTGCAATCTTCGCGAGTTCTTCGGCGTTAATCCGGTCGACATCCGCATTGTGCGAAAAGAGTTTTGGTACTGAATTTTCCAAGGTCGAACCTTGGAGTCCACTGCGCGAAGTGAGTAGCTCGTGATGCAGTTCTTCAACATCGCCCGAGCGAATCGCCGACAATACGCTTAAATAATCACTATCGTCTTGTCGATATTGTTCAGTGATGTAGCAGATCAGCGGATTAAGCTCGCGCCAGACAGGAGATTCGTAAGCGAACTCGGTTTCTTTATTTCTTGAAATAGGTGGCAATTGGAAAAAGTCGCCCACGAGAATCACCGTGAGCCCGCCAAATGGCTGGTCGACCCGCTTCACTTCACGACAGATTTTATCCGCCATCTCGAAGGTCGCCGCGCTAAGCATCGAGATTTCTTCAATAATCAAAACCTTCGCCTTCATAATGCGCTTCGCGATGTGCTCCTTACTCGCGATGCGATCGACATCCTCGCGCGTGAGCGAGTCACTCACGCCAATCCCGCTCCACGAATGCAGCGTCATCCCGCCGACATGCGTCGCCGCGATCCCCGTCGCGGCAGTAATCGACGGCTCGATGCCCGAAGCACGCAGCCAGTCGGTAAACTGATTAATCGTGTGCGTCTTCCCGCTCCCCGGCTCGCCGGTTAAAAAAACATTGGCGCCAGTCTTCAGTATCGTGAGCGCTTCGCCTTGAGTCATTCAACTACTTTACCATTTACTGCGCGAGGATGAGTGTGCGGCGAAGGATGTCGAAGGTAGAAACGAGATTTTGTGGATTAAATTCTTTCACCGTTCCCGCGGGATAATTTGAGAATACGCTGGTGTGGATAAAATATCGAATCGCGGTGCATGGGTTCGACCATGGCAAGGCATACACCATTTCTTCATAGCGATTCCCAGCGCCTGCGCCAGTTGAAGATGCAACAGAATAATCAGTGCCGTTATCAGTGAACTTCGACACGGGTGTCTCTGGATCAACGAAGAACGACGCCGCGCATTCTTTATTTAACAAAATGCTTTGAGGAATTTGTTCAACGCTGATATACGAATCGCTGCCAAGATTCGTCCCCGTCGCCATATCTAGTGGGATCGTAAACTTCACACCAGAAATATTTTTAGCTGGCCCAAGCTCGGTATACTTATACGATTCATCAACAGCGAAGGCTCCTGGCAAGCGAATAGAGAACCCGCGCGCGCCGTTTGAGTAAATCTGCGGGAGCGCATAGTCATCTGAAACAATGATGCATCCTTTATAATTTTTTTCTTCTCCATTTTCGAGAACCATCGCGCCGTTACCCTTACTCCAAAAGACAAATGACTCGTCAGTGTTCGCATAGCGCGCACCATCGGCAGAGATCGTCTGCGCGAGCGTCATATTTTTATCACCAAACGCTAATTTCACACTCCCTGTTGGTACCGGCGGCTGCCCTTCAACCGCTTTTGGAGAGTCGCCTTGATAATATTCAGCTGTAATTATTTTGTTTCCGTTACAAGAATAGAGCGCTGTCGCGATCGGCTGTTCCGTAGCTTCTGGAGCCTTTCGATAATGCAAAACGAGAAAGATGACTGCTCCCGCGACAATAATGATGCAGAGTATCTCGATAATTTTTGTGAATTTGCTCATATTTTTTATTTAACGAGAGAGCCAGAAAATACGGAAAAAGAAATGTCGCAGGGGCACTGCCCAGGTTCGTTCACGCCACCCGCTTTAAACTTCGTGGTGTAGCTCGCGATGATGTAGTCACTGCCCTTTTTGTAACCAGTGATCGAAGCGCCTGGGCCGCCGGCTGCGAGTGCATTATCAACCTTCCATCCCGCTGACTCCAATTTATTTTTATAATAAGAATCAAAAGGCATCGAGACGGCAGAGAGGTCAGTGATGTCGACAATCGGCGCCGAAGTCACTTGGTATCCTGAAAACTTTTTTTCATACACTTTCGCACTTTCAGCTCCCCACTGGATGCCCTTGTAGAGCGGATACGCGTCTGCGTTTAAGTTTGCCGCGACGAGCGTCGCTCCACTTAACCGAAGATATTTAGAAACGCCGACCGACGGCTTCGCTGTCATCGGGTCGCTCGCTTTACGGTCTGCATAATTCACAATCAGCTGGCCGTTTTTAATCTCGGTTGTCTGCGGCGCGACTCTGTCGCCGAGAAGAACTGCGTTTGTACCCAAGTATCCGCTACTCATCTTCACCGCCGCGACGACATAATAAAATGTCCCACTGCCTCCGCTATTTTGTGTCACAATAAAGGCGACATCAGGAGTGCTGTCGCCATTTAAATCTCCAATCGCTTCATTGCCAAAATATTTTGTCACCACTTTTGACGCTGAGTCGGGCACGGCGATTTCAGAATCGCCATTAGCGAGCGTGACTGACTGCCCGTCGAGAGTGTATGTTCCATTTTTATAATCCGAAGGAAGCACGACACCCGTCACTGGCGTGACAGCGCTCTTTTGTTGACTTAAGATCCAGGAGACTACACTTGGCACCCAGAGCTTCTCTGTCGCGAGTAATCCGATACCAATAATGATAAGAACGAGCAATAAAATTCGTATAAATTTAATCATTTTATAATAATACCACTATCGTCTAGTAAATTAGAAAAATCTCTTCACGGCTGACCAGAATGCTGAAAAAACGGCATGAAGCGTAGCGGCCAAGCCGTTTTGTGCCACGGCTTCATACGCTGATGCCGTCTGCGGCAGGGTGTTTATTACACCCGCTGAAGGCGCGGGAGATAGGGCGATTTTCTTTTTTAATTTTGGATGCGAAATCGTAATGACTGGCGAGCTTGTCGAGATTGTCGAAGTTGATGTTGAAATAATAAGTGAATTCGCGAGCTTAGCTGAAGTGGTGGCGAAAGCTGCGCCATAACCCGTAAAGGCGAACCCGCCACTACTGCCACCATTCGCCACAGTCTCTGAAGAAGGTTGGGAATTATTTATCTGATTATTTTGCGGTGTTGTGGTAGAGATGTCTGAATCAGTTGAAGATGCTACTGGAGCTGCAGAAAAATTATAAACATCGTCGCCAATCGTGACACTATCGACCCACGCGCGTGTGCCATGGATAGTCGCGTGATAGGCGTCGCCGATCCCGAGCGTTAAATAAAAGCGATCAACTTTTGCATCTGGATTCGCTGCAGAAATGCTCGCGAGCGAGAGTAGCGTACCCGTCGCGATGCCGTTGTCGAGATTCGTCCATTCCTGCCACTCGCCGATTGCCGCATTTTCTGTGTGCCAATTTTGAGGATTCGAGCTCGGCACATACTGATACACCGCGTCGCCCAAGGCGTCCTTATTTAATTCGATATATGCCCAGACGGGCGCCGTGCCATATTCATTTTCAAAATCATATGTTAATGGATGTGTCGCAAAGACTGCGAGAGAAACGCCACCCGTATTAAAAGCAAATAATCCCTGATCGTCATACTCGCCTGTCGAGCTCGCATTAATCCCCGCTGAGATTGGTGCAGAAGATCGCTCATCATAATTTGCAATAGTGCCAGGCGAGACAGGATTATAGTAGCCATTTTGATCAACACCATTCCCCGCGCCATAATAAGCCGCGTAGACTCCGCCGCCATTTAGTGCGTTCCAGCTCGGTTGTAGATTGGTAACAAAAAATAATGAAAAAAGAAGTGAGCTAAAAAGCCGTGCGCTCTTTTTCATAAAAATAGATGACTCAATTCTACAACGCGCGCGCAGAGCCACAACCACTTACGCACAGGAAAGAAAAAGCCGCCCGCAGAGTTCGCGGGCGGCAATTTTTTACTTCGCAAACAAACCAGCGGCTCTGGCGAGATATTCTTTCGCCATGTTCCAATCGATCGGATCGAGAGCATCCCCGCTCGGTCGCAACTTTCCTTGTGCATCGATGCTGATGTCAGGAAATACTGCGGCGAGCGGTTCGGCCAAGTGAATCGTCTCGGGCCCGAGTCCGCCTGCCACGCCGATCCCGATATCAGGGAAATGCTTTTTGATCGCGCAGACGAACGGCTCGAGTTCTGCGGCATTCATTCCGATACCGCGCCCCATACTCTTGTCGAGAAGAACGCGATTCACAACCTGCCGATAGTCTTCGAGCTTCTGAACTACCGTCTGTGGGTTATTGTTCGCGGCCTCGATCGCGTTCTTGCCGATTTGGAGAATGATCTCGGGTTTCTTTCGAGAAAATCCGAGAGCAGACGCGATTTGGATCGGATCCGGCCAGATCATGTCGAGCTGGATCGCGTGCATGCCGATGCCTCCGTACGAGATAGCTTGTAACAAGCTTTGTCGGAGATAAAGATTAGAATTGCACGCGTAGTCGGCGTAATGAAGGCAGTTGTAGACATCATCCGATCCGAAGATGCTGGCGATGTTTTCTTTTGCCGGGAAAGCTTTCGCCCACTTCGTCTGGAGGCCGTGCAATGTCTTATAGGACATCATCACACCTACATGCAGAAGGTGTCTGAATTCACGCATCTGATGATACGGCTTCAAGACAGCGAGCATCTCTTCAACCTGTTCGAAACAGGTGAAGTCGGTAATACCAATATACGGTCTGCGCATTGCGCCTCCTTAATGAGCTTCAATCCTCCAGCACTCTACAACTTTATTTTAAAAATGTCGATACAGAGGAGTTTCCTATGTATTCGATGTATCACCGTAATCCACAGCATCTTGATTTCACCGGGCAATATGCGTATACTGTGTTTATAAGCACCTGCTTGTACCAAAAGAGCGTGTCCTAGGTCTAGGGCCCGCTCTTTTGGTTTTTACCAGATTTTATAAAGATATTTCTTATCAATAATCTTCTTTAAATCTTTGTTTTTCCCAGTAAACCAATCCTTAATAGCGCCACTCACCAGATCAGACAACTGCATTGCATTCACATACTCAGAATTTACATGGGTTATATGTTTAATACGCTTGATGGTCTTTGTATTTATTCGGTCAAAAAGATATTTATCAAAACCATCAAAATAATCTCCGTTGTACATTCTTCTATCCGCACGATCAATTACAACTTCGGCTTCTGAAAGTTCTTGTTTTCTGGCAGCAAACAAAACCAATTTAGACAAATTGTAATCGTCAAAGATATTATGAAGTTTTGTATGCCCGGCGACAGCGAACTTGCCTTTATATTTTGTCTTATCTATTAAACGATAGTAAATCGGAATTCCGATTTTATTTATAGTTGCGAGCAAATCTTTATACATTTCCAGAGGGATAATCGTGGACTTTATTTCACTTTTGAATCCATATTTATGGCGGATCTCTATGATTTCATTTTCTAGAGCAAATAATTTTGTTGAATCTAGATAAACTGCGGTAAGGATGTAAAACAAACTCGAGCCGGTCTGAATTTTATTCCCCGCTTCATCAATTTCGAATGGCTTGCCAGGATCGCCAGATTCATCCACGAAAATATAGTGCTGAATATTCGCCATACATTTTCTCAAATTATAGTGAATTGGCGCATAAATCAGCCAAAATTCACGGGTATTTAGTTAAAACGGCTCCGCCTCGGCAGCTTTCGGCTTCAGATAATACTCCAGTGTATAGATCCAATCCTCTTCGCCCGCGGGCGCCTGCTTCTTCTGTTCGAGGAGCCAGCGCAGATAGCTCGGGTCACTCGCCGCGACTTCTTCGATCTTCTTGCCGTTATATTTTCCAAATCTGATAGTTGTAAATAAAAGCGGTTTGGCAGAGATGGTGAGCATCGCGTCGAGCGCCTTCTCTTCTGTCCCGTGTCGCTCCATCATTTTTTTCAAAAGTCGCTCAAAGAGCGCTTCGAGCACGAGCACATCACCCAAGGCGTCGTGTGCCTCGGCGTTCTCGATATCGAGATCTAGCAGGTAGCGCAGGTATTGGAGCCGATAATTCGGCAAGGAGTCATTGGGGTCGAGCGCGTAGGCGACCTTATAGGTACAGATCGAATTTTTAGGATAAATCTCTTCGCGCGCGAACATCGCATTATCGAAGGCGGCGTTGTGCGCGACCGAAATCGTGTTTTTATTTTCAAAAAGATCTTTAACGCTCTCGTATTCTGCCGACTCTTTAAAAGCGGGTCTTCCTGCCACCATCTTTTCAGTGATGTGATGAATCGCCATCGACTCGATCGAGATCGGCACCGGCGGCTTATAGGTCGCGTTGACGAGCGCCCCCTCGACTCCCCTTTCCTTAACTGCGAGCTGACAGAGCCTGTCCGTCTCCCCATTCCCCGTGGTCTCCGTATCAAAAAAGATGATTTTCATTTTAAGATTTGTGTTATTAGTGACACCATTTGCTCTTTTTTCTTTGGATCACTTTCAGCAACGAGTAAAGTAAGCGCAGTGAGAGCACTTGGATTTATATTTCGTACCGCCCTCATTTTTGCCTTTCGCAAAAACCAAATAAACGAAAAGGCACCAGACCGTTTATTGCCATCAGTAAAAGGATGATTCTTCACTATGAAATAAAGCAGATGCGCCGCTTTTTCTTCAATCGAAGAATAGACTGGCTTGCCACCGAGTGACTGCATCACATTTCCAACAATTCCTTCAATGCTACCCCGCGTTCTTTCTTGGGCAAAAATTTCAGTCGCCTCACTCTTCTTTATAAGTTCAGAACGGAGACTCGCGATTGCACTGGTTAATTCCTCTCCCGTCAGCTGTATCGATTTCTTTGTTGCGCCGATTGGTTTAAGCGTTTCTTTATCATACGCATCGAGCGACATCCATGTACTCGAGAATTCTTTCACCAATTCTAATATCGACTTCGGATCGAGAGCCATATATTCAGGCAGAAGCATTTGGATATCTGCCACTGACTTCATAAATGCGTCATAATTCTTCGCAATCTGTTTACGATTGACGGTGTAACCCTTGGTTATATGTTCGCGGAGCGTCTTGGTCGCCCAAATACGAAAATTCGTCCCCATTACGGAACTTACGCGATAACCAACAGCAATAATTGCGTCTAAGTTATAGAGCTTAATTGTTCTCTCTACCTTTCGTTTGCCTTCTATTTGAACTTGTAAGGATTCCTTACAAGTTGATTTTATATCGAGTTCTCCATCTTTAAAGATGTTTCCGAGATGCAATGTGACATTTTGTGGAGTAATGTCGAACAACTGCGCTATCTGTGCCTGCGTCGCCCAAATAGTCTCACGCGAAGCATCGCCACGGAGCTCGATCGCTCCGTTCTTCGCTTGATAGATCACTACCTTTTTAGTTTCTGCCTGTTTCTTCATACGTTAATTATACTCCACGTTTGAATATCTCTACCGATCCGCATCAACACCACAAATAATCGCATTCCGTTTTATCTTTTCCGTCAGATAATTTCGCACATCATCAATATTCCCTATCTTGTCTATCAACCCGTCTTTTAACGCTTCTTCTCCCGTCACCGACGAGCCATCAGCTAGAGCCGTGACCGCGTCAACGCTCATATGCCTATTGTCAGCGACAATCTGAACGAAGTCCTGATAATTGGCCTGCAACTCCTGCATAGCGAGCGCCTGTTCGTCTGGAGTCATCGGCTTGTCCGTATTGAACATATCTTTATATTTACCAATCGAGAGTTGATTGAAGGTGACCCCGTTGCTCTCGTCCTGCTTTGAATTATCGGTATACGATTCGGTGATGCCAATATCGCCAACGTCAGAAAAGTCAGAAGCGAAAATAGTATTAGCTCCGGTGGCTGACATATACGCCGCCGAATCACCTTGCTCGCGTATCAGTGCAACCGTCGGCTTTTGTACTTGTTTGAGCGCCTCTTCTATCTCCTGTCCCGCGACGGGTAAACCGCCGGGCGAATCAATTTCTAATACAACGGCTTTCATATTTGGATTCGCGGCCGCTTGTCGTATCGCTTGGGTGACCTCTTCAGAAGCAGTCTGATCGGATGCGTTACTGCTAGTGGCGACCTCCGATTCTGGAATATATGTCGTCATATATCCGTGGAGCGGAATATATGCCACATTGCACGGCCCTTTGTGGGGATTGGCGAAGATGAGTAGCAGGACGACAACGAGCCCCAAACCAGCGGCGATATAAGTTTTATGGCACACAAATAAAGACATTTTCATGCGGGTATTTTAGCATTTTCTATAATCACAGTTTATGCTTTCTCAGATATTTCTTAATAACTGGCGCGATGGTTTTGGCATTAATATCTCCATCTTTTTTATTAAATTCTTCCGCAAGCCAGACGGATAATTTTTTATTGCCACGAAGTATGCAATTGCATCTCCAACAACTTATAGCGAAATCTTCCTTCGTCTGTTCCGGTCGATATTCAAATGGAGGTTCATAATCAAGATGATCAATTGTTGCCCAATCCATTCGCGATCCAACCGATTTTGGGCTGATCATTTCTTTACCGCAATACACGCAAACCTTATCTCTTTTCCTGATTTCTGCTTCGATGTCTGCAGGAATACCGTATTTGTTGGACATAAGATTATTTTTTAATGCAGCGATTAATTATGTTATCCATATGCCAATAGCTGTGTCCCTCGTAGTCATAATACATATACTTTATATTATTAAAATTTGATTCGTAGCCGAACGAATCGATATATCGTGCCAAAGCCAAGAATAAATTATTGTCCACTTGTTCCTGCACAATATATTCATGTGGCCATGTTGTCGCGTATGTTTTAGCAAAAATCCAATTCGATTCTTTTATGAATTTTCTTAACTTTTCTGAGAGTTGTTTATTACGCATGGGTAAGACCTGTGTGTCTAAAAAGCGGTCCTAAAGAATAGAACTCGCACTTCTCGGAACAAAAACCCAAGCAACAGATAGTGCTATAAGTATTATCCCGACACTTAACAGGATTAGACCCCAATCTCTCAAGAATTTTAATATCTTTTCCTGTCCATAAGGTTCAAATCTTTTCTTCTTATTGAGACGAATCTCGCCCTGCATCAATTCATTAAGTGAATTCAGCCGAACGGTGCTGTCTTTGCTTGTATCAAGAACATTGGAAGTCTCCATTTCCAATGTAATGGCTTCTAATATTTGTGAACCTGTCGACGTCCTAAACCTAGAATTTAAATACCAAACACCAACATTAAGAAAAAGAACATTCATCATTAACAAAATAAACGAGGCTACCAAAAATGTTTTCTCAATTTCGAGTCCCGACAAAAGAAGGGTGAGAGAGAACGGAGCAGCAGTAACAGTTATCAAAGAAAGATTTTTTACTTCCTCAAGAAAAGAATTATTTGAGAGTGAAATTCTATTATCAAGCTGGGCATTAAGCACACTTAGATCCTTTCCTGCGAGAATCTTGGATATTTCTTTAAGATTATTATCAATCTCTTCCTGAAGCTCTTTAATTATTTCTTCTTTTGTAGACATAGTATTTCAAGTGCATGAGGCTGTCCTGGATATTCAGTAAGAACCTGAGAATCTTTTTTTTTGCGTAATCAACTAAGTCTTCTGCTTCTACTGCTACCGATGATGCACCAAATCGACGATATAATTTCTTCTTAAAGAAAACTGGAAACTTACTTCTTTTTACTGAAATTGCACAGATTAGTTTCCCATCAATTTCTTTTATTGAAACAGATTCGATGTTTTCATCGAAAACTCGTATTCCGCCAATATTATGAGCTATTAAAGAGTGTATCTGCCTCTTGAATTTATCTTTTTTCTGATTAAGGTTCCCGGTGTGCAAACTAAGATCTTTTTCTAGGCCTATTACATTGCCCTGATCGTCTACACCTATAAACATCTCTCCGCCATCAGTGTTCATTAAAGCTGAAATCCCCCTGACAACTTCAAATTTAAGTTCATCAGATTCTTTTTCCTCATTTACATTCCATCTTAAAGAAGATTTAAATTCCACGTTTTCATCTTCTTCGCTTGGAATATTATAACTTTCCCTTTTTATATCGCTTCCGACTGAAAATTTTGGTAATTTGCTCTTAACTTTTGTTAGCCATTCTATTGCAAGTTTATCTGCACCAGCTTCTCCCAAATACTGGGCTTTCGCGTTTTCAAGTGAAAAATCAAAATCACTAGAGCACAAAGCTCTCATAGCTTTTCTTATATTTTGATCTATATTTTTTACTCCGTGTTCTTTTAAAATGCGCAGGTAGAAACGTAATAAGGCTCTAACTCCTCTGTTGTCACTTATTATGTATTCTTTGTCTCCCCATAAATTTCCGAAAGATTGTGCGACTATTTTAAAATATGAATCTAACATTGACGTGCAAAACTCTACTATGCCATCAAATGATTTATGTTTTCCTTTAATTAAAGGTCCGTTTGGATTCACAAGAGTCTTCATTGCGCCGTTTGTAGCTAAAGTCGTGAGGTTTATTCCACCGCCTTTTTTTGAGTAGGAAGATATAAGTCCAGAAAAAGTTTTTGTTTTATATAAATTCAGTGCTATTTTCAATTTTGGATCTGTACTTCCTATAGTGTCACTCAATTCTATAATTAAACTTGGATCTACTTTCTTGGCAAAAAAGTTTAGATCGACGAAAATTTTTGCAAGCTTTGCATCAGCATCTTCACCAATTTTGTTGGTGTCCAGTATAGTACAGATTAATTTTTGTTTTCTTAATTTTTCAGGAATATTTGAAAAGGAATACAGCCTGTGTTGTCCGTCAACAACCCAAAATAGACCACTTATATTTGGTAAATTAATTTCTCCGTTATCAAAAATGATATTTTTATTTTTTGTTGCGAGAACCAAATTATTTGGCAATACCCAATCTTCGAGCAAGAAAGCGGGTATCTCCGTTTTTACTCTTGAAGTTTTTAAAATTCTCTGATAACGTCCCGTGTCATCCGTTATTCTTCTCAAAACAGCGCTGGTCTTAAGTAGCCATTCTGCATCTATCGCCGATATATACAAATTATATTTATTTTGAGAAACGGCTATTGCTGGGGCTTTTAGATTTGGACCGTATGTAATATCAGCCCCAATATCAGCAAGAAATTGATACTTGGCGAAATTTCCTATTTTTTTATAAAGATCTTCGTAATAATCAAGAAATTCACCTGTTAAGATGGCGACCTTATCTTTTTGCACAATCTTTTCTCTATTAAATTTCCCCGGGATCTTGTAGTTGGATAAGAAAATTATGGCTAATTTTGCTCTATCATTCCTAACTTTTGTGGCATATTCATCGATTAAGCTAGACAGTGTGGGATACGGCCTAATAGTCGCTGTGGCCTTGCATTGGATAATTATTTTATAGTTTTTACCGTTTTCGTTGTCTTTAAGAATAATGTCTGGACCTTCCTTACTCCCCATGTTGGTAACATTGAAACCTAACAATTTAAGAACATACCCGACTCTGTTTTGAAAGGTGTTACCCAGTGCCTGACTAACACCAAAATTTTTGGTGGGTTTTTTTGAGGCAGAAATAATTTTTTCGTAATCTTTTTGTGGAATTCTGATCAAAGATGTTCGAAGATAACCTCCGTACTTTTCTTTATTCTTTATAAAACCAAGCCCGTAGAGAACCCTGTCTATGTCAACGCGGTTTTTAAATTTTTTTACTTTAACTTTTAAACGATACGGATAAATAACCTCTCCTGTTTTCTTTTCCTCAGGCCAAATTAGTTTTCCTTCTGGAAAGTGCTCTTTCGTAAAAATCCCTCTTGCAATAAATTCTCCTTCTCCTGTTTGATAGAAAACAATTTCGTCACCCTTACTGATTTCACTAAATAATTTCGATTTTTTGGATAATCCTACCAGTTGCTTTTTTAAAGCTATTTCGATATTTGTCTTTGGTATAGCGTAAATGTAAAAAGACTTCATGTTGAATTAGGAACTGGTAACCCCAACTTTTGAAGCGGAAGGTAGCCAAAATAATACTGACAACCGACAGAGTTTATGTAGGTTAGAACATCTTTATATTCTGGGCGATTAAACCAGTCGCTGAGAATGTAAATATATTCCACCTCATAGTTGAGAGGAGCGAAAAGTCGTTGATATTGCTTCTTTTTGAAATCACATGTTTGAAGTTTTTCGTCTACTGATCCGGCGACTTTTTGGAATTTAATTTCAAGAATATACATCGTGTTATTGACGATGACATACAACGCTTCGTCGGGAAGCAATTTCTTTGAAAGAATTTCTTTGTATTTAACGCCTTGTTCTGCGAGAAATTTATAAAGGCTATTTTTGCGATAGCTTCGAGCAACTTCCTTGCCATTATAAGAAATGACATGTCCTTTTACGCTATAGCCCGGCGTATTACCGAGCAACTCTAAAATGTCCTTTTCCTTTTCAAAATTTAACCCTGTTATTGTATTTCCACCGCCTTTACCGCCGGTAATCATATCTTCACATCGTTGATCCTTTTTATGGAAAGGTCAAGGTACTTCTTTTCTAGGTCAATACCTACAAATTTTCTGCCGTGCGTGATGGCAGCAATGCCAGTTGTTGAGCTACCAGTAAAAGGATCGAGTATTATGTCGCCTTTATTGGTGCTCGAGAGCACGATGCGTTTGAGTAAGTCGAGGGGTTTTTGTGTAGGATGCTTGCCATACTTTTTTTCATCCGGGCGAGGTGTGCCCATTGACCATACCGAGCGCATTTGAAGCCCCGGTTTCTTTAATTGATCTTCAGGCCAATTTCCTTCTTTCATCAGATCATAGTTAAAAGTATGTTTTGCTTTCTTCTCTTTTCGCGCCCAGATTATTGTCTCGTGACTCGCAGTAAAAAATCGACAACTTAAATTTGGCGAGGCGTTCGGTTTAAACCACGAAATATCGTTGAGAATGTGATAACCGAGCGATTGGAGCGCGTGACCACATTGATAGATCGAATGATAAGTGCCGCTGACCCAGAGTGTGCCCTCTGGTTTCAAAACGCGTTTACAAGCTTCTAGCCAGCGGTGATGAAAGGCGTAGTCATCTTCAAACCCTTTGCTTATGTCCCATATCCCTTTATTGACGCTGACCATTCTTCCAGCGTGTACGGTAAAGCCTCCATTTGAGAGATTGTAGGGCGGATCCGCGAATATCATGTCGATTGAATTCTCCGGGAGATTATTATTGAGAAATTCAATTGAATCGTCGTTATAGAGCACAAAATCACCCTTTTTGAAATACGGCTGTACGGCAACCGACGCGAGAATTTTAGGTCGTGAAGCTGTATCCATTACCACTATTTTAGCATTGTTATAGATCAATCCGCCACATCCAATCTACCGATTCAAATACGTCACCGTCAGCTGCAAAATCGTGGCGAAGGACACCCAAAGGAGATAAGGAATGTTGAGATAAATAACCCAAACGAGCCCTACTTCGCTCAGAGAGCTCCGCAGGGTTAGGATCCATAATAATGTCCCTAAGACCAGCAAGACATCGAGGACGGCGAGGAGGTTGTTCTTTAATTTGAACTGGAAGTAGGTGAAGGAGAAGTTGAAGATGAGATTGAGGATAAACGGCAGGGCGATAATCGGCGCGAGCGCGCCGCGACCGATCATTAAGAAGACCGCGCCAAAGGAGATCGCGATCAGGATATAGAGAATCGTCCACACCGGGCCAAAGAGCCACGATGGCGGCGCCCACCGAGGCTTCTTTAAAGTTGAATACCAGTTATATTGATTGGTCATTTTTTTATTTTTATTTCGCGAGGTTTCACCTTACGAATTTTCACGAACCTAAAGTTAGGACATTGGATGTCCTAACTTTTTATGATAACGAATGGCGCGCCAGATAATTACAATGAGAGAGATGACGGCGAAGACTTGGCCGGAGAGAATGGCGGAGTCATCTCTACCAGTTGAGAACATCGGCGGGTAGACCTGCTGTGTCGACATAAAGATTATCGCGAGCACCACTGCACATATCGCGAAGTTAAACCAAGAGATAAACACTTCGCGCCTGACGAAGATAACGATAATAGCGATCGGGAGGAAGTAGAGGGAGAAGAAATGTAAAGGACTAATAGTGTATAGATAAGTTCTATCTAACCAAGTCCTAAAACAAATTCCTCCATCATGAATACACCACTGACTAAAATATGAAAAACCAATAACTAACAAAGCGAGAACGGCTGGGATAACTTGTATAAGTTTTTTCATTTATAAATTATAAAACATTTTTAATAATCATGGCCGCGCATAGTGGTATAAGTGCACCACTTCATTTTGGTTATTCTGATTGTTCTGATTATTGTCATCGCCAGTGATGACGGGAGTCGAGATCGTCTCTACGCCACCGCCAGAGACATCAGTCGCGACCGTCGTGCTCGCTGTCGCGGCGACTCTCGCCAGAGTGCTCGAGGCAGTGACGATATTATTCGATCTCTCTTCGACATCGAGATGGATAAAGCCGGTATTCGTTGGCTCGCTCTCGCCCTCATTTTGTTCACTTTGTTGATGCTGTTGTGGCTCGACGCTGATATGATAATTATCGCCTTCTTTAACCTTTACCCACTTCACCTCGCCGAAGCTGCCATAACTCGAATCGGGGATGTCTTCTTTTATCGAATTACCGGGCGCGACGCCCGTCACATCGCCCGAAGAGTCGGTGACTTGTATCGCCTGATCTGAGTGGAGGAAGAATATCAGCTCTTTACTCGCGACGATTGGCGCGGGCTGGGTATTTGAAATGTATGCAGGGATCGCGGGAGTGCTACTGCCGCTCTCGATAATGTTTTTTATAAAGTCTTCGAGTTGTGGCACTTCAAACAAATCTGCATGACTGCGTTTAATGGAAGTGTCTTTATGATAAGCATCGAGATTCACCCAATAATTTTTCACCTCATTATTCGTCGGCATAGCGAGCGCGCTCGGCACAGGCACCACACCGTCGCCATCTTCGGTAAAGATCGGTTTATAAGTCTGATTCGAGACATTCAGAAGCGTGCCAATAAAGTCTCTTGTGTAGAAGTCGATGCCCGCGACCGTGTCCGCGCCCCAGCCCGCGATCTGGTCGACCTCGATGCCGGAGGGCGGAGCCCAGTCGTCAAGCGTGTGGTGTTCCCTGTTGGCATAATCGATAAGCGTGCCATTCATACTCTGTGGCGCGTCGCGCAGATAATTGTCGAGCGTGTTTACATCCTTAATCGTGTCGCCATAAGTCCCTCGCTCGAGCTCGTAGCCCTGGCCTTCAAACTTGGCGACGGGGTGATCGGTATCGCTCGCGATACTCGAGAAATAATTGGCCGAGGGGAGGAGGTGATAGGCGGTTGGAGAATTCTTGGCGAGGCTCTGCATCGTCGAGTTCGAGACGATAGTGAAGATGGATTTATAAATGCCAGCGTTGTAGCCCTCGAGAAGTACGCCGAGGTCTTCGGGCGCGCCGCTCTGCGGCGCGCCAACCAAAATAACTTTATCCACCAACTTAGGTGTCTCGCCGCTAAGTTGATTCAAGAGTGCCTTGGCGAGGAGGCCGCCATTACTGTGCGCGACGATCGTCACCTTCCCGCTTTTTGAACTCGAGGCCAGCCCTCTAAGGGTCTGCTCGATATAAGGAGTACTCGTGGATTCTTCATAAAATATTTTACCGTCGCGCTCCGCGCCTTTATTTAACAAATCATCGAGCGAGAGCCGCCAGTCATAGGCGACTGACTTCCAATCGTTTATCTCTCCACTCGCTTTTAATCCATTCATCTCATTTATAAATGAAGCGTAGATATTACTGCCGCCAGCCGAGTCGATAATGTCATTTTCTTTTACATACACGCTGTCACAGAGGCTCTCGCCACTCGCATCGAGAAATAATTTTTTTACTTTTGTATTCCCGGCGCCAAATAAAACGCCGATGATCGAGCTGTATGGCTCCCATAATTTTTCTTCTGCTCCTGACGCCGTACAGCCGCTCCCTTCATAGAGTCGACTGCCCTCGATGCCGGGTAGAAATAAGACATTTGAGGGTTTTGGGGATGATGGCGGAGCTGTATCATAAAATTGAAAATATGGCTGATCGAGCCCGCTTTGACCCCACACATATCTATCATCAGCGGCTGGGCGATAACCAAAAAGACTGAGTGGTGTGTCCGGAGAGAATGGCTTGCCGCTGAATGAGACCCATCCGGAACTCCCATACATACCGCTCGTAGACATGAAAAAGATATAATGATACCCCGTTGATAGTAGGATTGGCGTATCATTATCGTGCTGATCTATCGTCGTATAGTCACAATTTCCACTAGCATCTGGTGTTGTAGAAACAGAAACGAGACTTGCTATGAACGGGGCGCCACTCCAATTCGTTGGTGGTGTTGAGGTGGCGGTATATCGCATAACAGCCCCAGCTGGACAAATATACTCTCCTCCACCGCTTGTGTTCACACGAAAACGAACACCGTAGACATTTATATTTTGTGTGGGCACATATCCCATTGATACATCATTACCCATTGTTACGCGCACTGACCCGAACCAAAGATATCCATCGGGCGGTTTGGTCGCTTGTGCACTGTCATCCAATTGAGAATCGAGAACCGCTGCACGAACGAGAAAAGGTCTCACAAATATGAGCGCGATGAGTATAAAAAATAACGCGGGTATTCTTCCACGCATTACTTCAAGAATAATGCTCCCGCGCGCTTCGCGCGCGGGTTATGCACACGCATAGGAAACTCCTATGTACATAGGAGTTTCCTATGCAATAATTCGACAAATGTTTCTTCTGTGATAAACTATTTTTGGATAGTTTTTTCAATTCTTAATTCGGGGAGAGAAATGTACACAATAAATGGATATCGCGATTTGCTCGCGAGAAATGGCTTCGAGGAGGTATCTCAGCCGATACCCTTCACGAGCCATGGCACAACCGAACATCGTCATCTGTACTTCCATCGCGAGCATGCGGTTCTCGTGGTGTTCGAGACGGAGACGGAGAAAAGGCCCGACCGGACATCAATCAGCGGGAAGATGTTTTTCAACTTTAAACCTGAAAACACGGACGAAATGTCGCATATTGCCCCGCTTGGTAAACCTGCCGATAAACATCCAGCGATCTGCGTGTGTGGATCCGGCCGCTTCGCCAATGTCGCCGACGAAATTTCACGGCTTTTAAAAAAAGGAAGCTTCGTGCAACCGTGGGTCGAGAAGCCGGTAGAATTGGCTGGATATGAAATCATCCACCGCCTGCCTCTCGATGTCCGCACTGCGATCGGCGCAGAATAATTCCCAAACCATAAACCACCGGCAGGCGCTCCGCGCCTGCCGGTTTTTGTTTTTTCAACAGCACAGGAAACTCCTATGCAAGATCACTTCGGATACTTCTGTGCGACCGCGGCATACGCCGCGCGCGACATATTTGAAATAATCGTGTCTGCCGTTTTTACATCCTTCGCGCTCGTCATCACACAGAGGAGATACGGGTGCGATGGATAATAAATAATGCCGCAGTCAGAGAGCTCGACGCCCGTGGCGACATTATTTTGAGATAGAACATGCTCGCCATATTTGTGCGCGACGACCGTTCCCTCTGGCACACCTGCGACGAGACCATCAGCGAAGGTCGCCTGCGACAAGAGTTTCATCGCCTGCTCTGAACTCTCGGGCGAGAGATAGGTCGCATTATAGAGGACACGGAAGAAGAGCCCGAAGGTGCGCGCAGAAATTTGATAATTTTGAGAATCGTCTCCCGGATTTTGGATCCCGAGCGCGACATACACCTGATTCAAAAATTCTGAATTAAGATTCGCGAGGAGCGAGAATGTCGCACCATTATCTGAATCGACAACCATCTTATTGATGAGATCTTGTACCGAATAACTATGCCCCGCGACGAGTTCAGACGGCGCCACGAACGGCTCTTTCGGTAAAACACTCGGGTTGTAGTCAATTGTTTTTAAAAAGAGTGACGGATCTTGTTCCATCTGTTTGTAATACGCGATCAAGGTCGGCACCTTGAGAAGACTCGCCGGATAATAGGTGTCATTCTGATTTATGCCGATCCACCTGCCCGCGTCCAGATCGCGGAAGTAGACTGCCGCGCGCGTCGCGTCACCACTTTTCACCACAGCATCAATAATCGTTTGGAAAGAATTATTTAATGGAATGTAATCACCGAGGAGTGTCGCTTCTGGGGTGTGATAGGCGAGGAGTGGGTGCACAAGCGTGTATGGTGTTCCCTTTTCTTCAATCGGCGCGAATGATTGTTTGATTGAATCCGAAACAGAGTCACCTGCCAATTTGCCAAAAAAATATCCAGCGATACCTCCGACGATTAATCCACCCGCGACGAGAGCCGCGAAGGTTAAAAACTTTTTAGATTTCCATTTTGCCAATATATTCATACTCCAATAATAACCCGACGGAACCGCCCTAAACAAAGTGTTACACACCGCGTAGTAAGGGTTGGGAGAGCCATATTATTACTTTATCCTCATTATTACGCATGTCTTTTTCTAAAATTTTAAATACCCTCAAAAACGCGTGGCATTCTGTCTGGTTGTATGCGATGAGTCATAAAATAATCGCGACGATCGCGGTCATTATTATTTTAGTCGGCGGATATTATGGCTACAAGACACTCACTTCTTCGACAACGACGAGTTATATAACTTCTTCTGTCGCTTCGAGCACGATCGTCTCAACCTTGACCGAGACAGGCCAAGTGAGCGCCTCACAACAGATTTCCCTCTCGCCAAAATCTTCGGGCGAAGTGATTGGCGTGTATGTGAAGCCTGGCGACGCGGTGTATGCCGGCCAGCTCGTCGCACAACTTGATGCCACCGATGCGCGGCAATCACTTCAAAATGCCGAGCTCGCGCTTAAGAATGCAGAAATCACTTATGCTCAAACCACAGCGACCTCGACGCTCTCGCTCAATCTGCTTCAAGCTCAAAACGCTGTCACAAATGCAAACATCTCTCTTCAAAAGACACACGACAGCATCTATTCCTCTCTCGCGAGCACCTATAACGATTTTTCAACCATCGTAACGGGGATCGACGGCGTGCTCCACAATTCTGATTCTGCCGGTCGCTCGAATCAAGAAAATGTTGATGCGTATTCTGACATTGTTTCTTCACACGACGACAATATTCTGATGTATAAAAATTCTGCAGAGACTTCGTATACTGCCGCGCTCGCGGCGTACAACAGCGGACTCGCCACCTATAAAGCAGTCAGCGGTACCACCGCTTCAAACGACGATCTCGTCGCCCTCGCGAAGACGACTTATGCCACTGCACAAATAATCGCCGAAGCAGTAAAAAATTCTCACGACTTTTATGACCGCGTGAATACTGATTATTCTCTTTATAAAAATCTCGGTTCTTCTTCGACAGTTTCTAACCTCCTTTCTTCGATCAATTCATACACCTCGCTCGTTTCAACAAACTTGAACAATGCACTGACCGTCCAGACCGACATTGTCTCGGCAGAACAGTCGCTAGCCCAAGCTAAGAACGCGCTCGAGTCGAGCGCGCAGGGTTCGAATGCGCTCACCGTTCAATCTGCCACTCTTTCACTTCAAGAAGCGAAGGATGCGGTGACCACCGCACAAGAAAATCTCGCGAACTATTCTGTCGTCGCACCATTCGCGGGAACAATCGCTTCTGTCGGCGTGCAGAAATATGATCAGGCTAGCAACAATACATCGGTCGCGACGCTCGTGAGCTACAACAAGATCGCGACACTCTCTGTTTCTGAAGCAGACGAGGTGAATATTAAACAAGGACAGAAAGCGATGCTCACCTTCGACGCTCTTCCTGATGTGACCATCGCCGGCACCGTCGCATCTATTTCTAGCGCGGGGAGCGTTTCTTCTGGAGTCGTCTCCTACAGCGTCGATGTTTCGCTCGACACCGCAAATAGCGATATTAAGCCGGGGATGTCTGTCGATGCCGACATTATTACCGCGACAGCAGACGGCATCGCTGTGCCAAATAGTGCGATTAAGACTTCGGGCAATATAAATTATGTTCTCGTTATGTCAGCGGCAACGCCGACAAAAGTCCCGGTCACTATTGGCATCACTGACGGCACGAACACCATCGTCACGAGCGGGTTAACTGGTAGCGAGCAGGTTGTGACGAAGACGGTCACGAGTTCTTCTTCATCAACTTCATCATCTGCAACAAAAACTACATCATCAAGCACAAATAGGAGCGGCCCTCCAGGAGGAATAATGATGGGATTATAAAAATAAAATGATTGAGATTAAAAACATTCACAAAGTGTATGGTTCGGGAGCAGAAGCCTTTACCGCACTCAACAATATCTCGTTCTCGATTGACGAAGGCGAATTCGTCGCGATTATGGGCCCTTCGGGGAGTGGTAAGTCAACCTTGATGCACATTCTCGGCTGTCTCGATACGCCAACCTCTGGCACCTATAAGCTCGACAACAAAGATGTCTCGACGATGACCGATGACGAGCTCGCTGATATTCGAAAGGATAAAATTGGTTTCGTCTTCCAAGCATTCAACCTGCTCCCGCGCACCACAGTGCTGCGCAATGTCGTCCTACCGCTCGTCTACGCCGGAGTGCCGCGCGAAGAGCGCGAGAAGCGCGCGATCGAATCGCTCGTCGCCGCAGGATTAACAAAAGAACATTTCACTCACCTTTCGAATCAAATATCCGGCGGACAGATCCAGCGCGTCGCGATCGCACGAGCGCTGGTCAACGATCCGTCGCTTATTCTCGCCGACGAACCAACAGGCAACCTCGACAGCCGCACGAGTCTTATCGTTCTCGAGACACTTCAAGAATTAAATAGAAAGCACGGGAGAACGATTGTCCTCATCACGCACGAGCCAGACATCGCCGAACATGCTGATCGCATTATTAAACTCCGCGACGGCGACATCGTCTCTGATGAAAAAAATCATTCAGTGCGTAACGCAGAAAAAGAAGGAAAACTTTATGAATAAAAATGACATTTTAGAAGAGACATACGCTGCCCTTCGCGCGAACAAGGCCCGCTCGGGGCTCACGATGCTCGGCATCGTTATCGGTATCGCTTCAGTGATCGCTCTTATGGCCGTTGGCACAGGCGCGACAAGCTCGATTACTTCGTCGATCTCTTCGATCGGTTCGAACCTTCTGATCGTGACGCCCGGGGCGACAAAAAACTTCGGCTTCGGCGCCGCCTCGGCGCGAGGATCGGCGCAGACACTCACCGTCGAAGATGCTACGGCGATTTCTAACAGCATTTCAAATATCAGCGGGATGTCAGTTGTCGTTTCGAGTCGCACACAAGTGACCACGAAAAATTCGAACACGAACACTTCGATTACCGGCACCGATCCATCCTATCCGGGTGTGCGCAATGTGACGCTCTCGACGGGCAATTTTATTTCAGATGAAAATGTCGCGAGCATCGCGAAGGTCGCGGTAATTGGCCCGACCGTTCTCACCGACCTCTTCGGCACAGACGCCGTCGACACCGACTCGATTGGGCAAAAAGTTAGGATTAGCGGATCACAGTACACCGTCATCGGCGTGACGAAGACGAAAGGCAGCTCGGGCTCGAGTAACGCCGATGACATTATTTATATTCCTTACACCACCGCGCAACGCTACCTTTCTGGGAATAAATATCTATCACAAATAAATGTTTCGGCAGCGAGTTCTGACTCAATGACGCAGGTTCAAACAGATATAAACGACCTTCTGCTCACGCGACACAAGATTACCGATTCTACAAAAACTGATTTCTCGATTACTAATCAGGCTGACCTCGTCTCGACATTATCATCCGTCACCTCGACACTCACCTATCTTCTCGGCGCGATCGGCGCGATATCGCTCCTCGTCGGCGGCATCGGCATTATGAATATGATGCTCACCAATGTGACCGAGCGCATGCACGAGATCGGGCTCCGGAAAGCGGTCGGCGCGAAGAAAAAAGATATCAGCATTCAGTTTCTCGCAGAGTCGGTCGCGCTCACTGTCGTCGGCGGCATCATCGGCATTATTCTGGGATGCGCAATCGCGTATGTGGTGAATTGGAGTGGTGTGACGAAAACGAGCGTCACCTTATCATCTGTCCTGCTCGCTTTTGGCGTATCAGCAGTAATCGGTATCGTCTTCGGCTGGTATCCGGCGAAGCGCGCATCAAACTTAAATCCGATTGATGCACTCAGATATGAGTAGAGCGCGAGAAATTCAAAAAATTGATAGCAAGACTTGGCCACTCGAACCGGAGCGCGATCCGTTTTTTGAATTGATGGGAGGCGCCGCGCGTATTAAAAAATAATCACTAATTAAAAAATATGAAAAATAAAAATATAATGATCACGGGAGTTGTAGCTCTTATTATCGGCGTTAGTCTCGGCTACTTCGGCGGGAACGCTCTTCACCCAGCGGCAGCGACACCAACACGCGGGAACTTTTCTGGCATGATGGGCGGTGCGGGACGAGCCGGTGGCAATGGGCTTCTCTCAGGCACGGTCGCGGCAAAGGATTCTGACAGCATCACTATCGACACGAAGGACGGTAGCTCGCACATTGTTCTCCTCACGCCAAACACGACATTTCAAAAGAGCGTGAGCGGCACAGAGAGCGATGTGGCTACCGGCTCGACGATTATTGTCTCGGGCACGACCAATAGCGATGGCTCGGTCTCTGCCACTTCGATCCAATTGCGCCCCGCGATGCCTCCTGCTACAGTACAAAAATGAAACGCGCATTTACCATATTTATCGTTCTTATTCTCGCCTTCGGCATGATCGTAATGTTCTTCCCTGCTCTCTTCGCGGGACATTAGAGGTTCTGTTTAAAGTTTAAAAAATGAGCAAGGGTAACCCTTGCTCATTTTTTGTCTCCAATTAATATCGCATAGTATAAAAAGAAACCGAGCCCATGGGGCTCGGTGAGAGAAACAAATCATCAGGAAGGAGGTGGGGAGGAAAAAGAATGAATGAAAACGGGATGATTTGTTTCTGGAAAGAGCTGTCGGTTCTGCGACCGACTCCTGTAGATGAGAGCCATTGCTGTCACCTACACTTATAGTTTATTCTTTTCTGTCCCTGTGTCAAGAATTGACTTTTGTAATTAATACTGCTAGATTCAATTCGGATGTTTGGGGGTTCGCAATGAACAAAATGATTGCGTGGCTCCGAGAAGGTGCCACTTTCTGGGAGCTTTTTAAGTACCTCCCCGGGCTGATCCTCCTACAAATGTTCTTGATTGTTGTAGGAGTCAAATTCGCGGGTCTGTTCTTTTCAGAAGCGTCGATCAACTCTAATGACGCTGTGATCGACACTGTGATCGCGCATTCCAACTTGGCAAAACAGTTCTTCATATTTACGGTGAAAGATCCCTTTTATGAAGAGGTGTTTTACCGGTTTACTCCATTCTGCGCGCTTTTGGTGTTGATGTGGCTAAAAAAGACCAAAGATGAAAAGGGTGCGGCGTGGGATGTTGCCGTGTACATTGTGGTTACCTCTGCATTCTTTGGATATGTGCATGGTCCTGGAGGTATTTTCATTCAAGGCCTGTCGGGCATTGTGCTCGCGATCGTATTCCTAAAATGGAGCGCGCTCGGTGCGAAACTGTTTAAAGGCCTGCTCGCCAGCACGATAGTGCATGGCGCGTACAATGGCGCCCTGCTGATCATACTGTTAAGTCTCCATCGCTAATCCTGTTCTAACTCGAGGCCCTGCCGCTTACACGGCAGGGCTTTTTCTATTTAAAACAGACTTATCCACACCCCTTGCTTTTTTTTACAATTTCTGACATACTATTTCTAACTCGCAGAGTATTCGAGCTTCGCTCGGTTCGTTCGCCAATCTGGTGAATGACCGCAAGTGTTCAGTTTCGGCGAGGTTACTAAGTTAAATCCAATACATGGACAATCCGCAATCAGTTCAGGGGAACAAGCTCTATGTGGGCGGTATCCCTTATCGCTCAACAGAAGATGATATGAAGAAGGCCTTTAGCGAGGCTGGTTCAGTCGTTTCTGCGAGCATTATCAGTGACCGTATGACGGGCCGCTCACGCGGTTTCGGCTTCGTCGAAATGGCGTCTGAAGCAGAGGCTCAGGCGGCTATCGACCGATGGGACGGGAAGGAAATGGATGGCCGAACGCTCTCCGTTTCTTTCGCACGCCCACAGGGTGATCGACCTCCTCGCCGCGATGGCGGTTTCGGAGGTGGTGACCGAGGTGGATACGGAGGCGGCAATAGCCAAGGTGGCTATGGCCGAGGTGGATACTAATCCCCTGTCTGCATAATTTGCAGACTTCGCGAAAACAAAAGCGCTCGCCAAATGGCGAGCGCTTTTGTTTTCTGTGGTAACTTTATTTTATGAATAAAGCTGAGGAGCCCGAGGCGTATACAATCGGCTGGCAACCATTTCTCGGATTAAAAATTTATTTGGATTCAAAGCCTTTAATCCCCCGCCCAGAAACGGAGTGGTGGAGCGAATGTTTAATAAGCGAGGCGGCGGAAAAATTTTCGGTAGTAAGACTTGGCCGAGCGGCCCGGAGCGCTACCGAAAATTCTTTCGCCAACGAGCGACCCAGATTCCTCGATCTCTGCGCAGGATCAGGCGCGATTGGCTGTGCAGCACTCAAAACACTTCCATATATGGAAGTATTTTTTGGCGAGATCGACCCCGCACATGAAAAAACTATTTTAAAAAATATTGCAGAAAATAATTTAGATACTTCGCGCTCGCATATTTGCATCGGCGACCTATTCCAGCCATTTGAAAATATAAAGTTTGATGTTATCGCCGCCAACCCTCCCTACATCCCCGAAGACCGCGAGCTTCCTTCAAGCGTCGCCGACTACGAGCCTGCGCTCGCTCTTCGCGCAGGCAGCGACGGCCTCGCTCTTATTCGCCGCATCGCCACTTCCTTAAGGTTTCACCTTACTCCAAATGGCGTCGCGTGGATCGAGTGCGACTCTGCACATACAGAAGCCGCCCGTGCATTATTTATCGCTGAAGGCTTTGCTGCAGAGATTAAAAATGATCACTATGGCGTTCCGCGCATCATTGTAGCTCGCCACGCTTAGGCACGGTATAATGAGCAGATGACTGAGCCACTTTCGACCGACCCGTATAAAGGCGTCCGCGACTTTTATCCTAGCGATTATGCACGAATGAACGCGATGTTCGCGCGCATCCGCGAGACATTATTTAAGTGGGGTTATGAAGAATACAACGCATCGCCCTTGGAACGCGCCGAGATCTACGAAGCGAAGACTTCAGAAGAAATCGTGAATGAGCAGACCTATACTTTCACCGACCGCGGAGAACGCCGCGTGACGCTGCGCCCCGAGATGACACCAACCCTCGCGAGAATGGTCTCGGCGAAGCGCCGCGAGCTCGCCTTCCCGCTCCGCTGGTTCTCTATCGGCAATCGCTTCCGCTATGAGCGTCCACAAAAAGGCAGGCTGCGAGAGTTTTACCAAACCGACATCGACCTTATCGGCCTCCCTGAAGGCGAAGCAGATCTTGAGATTATTAAAATCGCTTCAGAAATTTTGAAATCTTTTGGTGCTAAAGAAAGTGACTTTATCATTCGCATCAATTCGCGTTCTCTCTTAAACGAAGCGTGTCGCGAGGCCGGGCTCACGAGTGACGGTGTGCGCCAGTACCTCCGTCTCCTCGATAAAAAAGCGAAAATAACGGTGGAAGAATTTAAAGAAGCACTCGCCGCGATTACTACCAAAGATCCGCTCTCTCTTATTCAGACGGAAAAGATGGACGCATTTCTCGCGACTCTCAAAGAACGCGGCGTTATGAATGCGACCTTTGACGCTGGTATCACGCGCGGGTTTGATTATTACACCGGGATGGTTTTTGAAATATATGATACAAACCCGACGAATCCGCGCGCACTCTTCGGCGGCGGTCGCTACGACGGGCTTGTCGCCCTCTTCGGCGGCGACCCGATCCCTGCAGTTGGGTTCGCGCTCGGTGATGTGACGCTTGCCGACTTCCTCGAGACGCACAATCTTGTACCGAAGTCAGACTTCGGTAAACCGAAACTCTATATCGGTACCCCGTCGGTAGATACGATTCCTGCGGCACAAACATTCGCTAACACACTCCGCGAACAGGGCGTGTGCGTCTTCGTTAATCTCACGAGCCGCGGGCTCGGCGACCAGATTAAAGATGCGGTGAAGCGCGACATTCCCTTCTTCCTCGCGTACGGCGCTGATGAAGAAAAAAATAAAACGGTAAAGATGAAAGTGCTCGCGACGGGTGAAGAAAAAAATATCCCTGTTTCTGAAATCATAAGCGTTATCAAATAATATGCGCGTCATTACCTTCGATATTGAATCTATTTCTGACTCGGTGGTGCGCGGGCATATCGATGTACGCGAACAAGAACTCACCGTCGTCGCGATTCACGATTCTGAAACAGGAGAATATTCTGCCTATTTTAAAGATGAGCTACCTCAGCTCTGGCCGATTATCGAGCGCGCCGATATGCTCGTCGGATTCAATTCTGACTCATTCGATATTCCGCTTCTGAATCGCTATTATCCCGGAGACTTGTCGAGTATTCGTTCACTCGACCTCTTAAGCGAAGTACAAAAAGCGCTCGGTCGCCGTATCCGCCTCCAGTCAATCGCCGAGGGCACTTTGGGTAAAAGTAAGTCAGGCGACGGGCTCACCGCAGGAGAATGGTGGAAGAGTGGCGACCGAGAAAAGGTGCGAGAATATTGTATCGACGATGTGCGCATCACGAGAGCAATTTATGAATACGCGCTCAAAAATGGCGTATTAAAATATAAAGACCTGCGCGATATCCGCGATATTAAAATAGACACCTCGAGCTGGAGCGCCGAGCCAGAACAAAAACCGGCGGTTATGACACACGCACTTCAATTATGAAAACTTCATTCACTGTCCCTATCGCTATTATTATCGGAGGCATTGTTGTCGCTGGATCAGTTTATTTTTCAATAAAAAAATCGGTCTTCCCGATTTCAAATAATGGGAACCCTGCACTTGTGCGCCCAGTGAGCGCAAATGATCATCTCCTCGGCAACCCAGCAGCGCCCGTCGTCGTGGTTGAGTATGCAGACTTTGACTGTGAATTTTGTAAAAACTTCAGCGACACGATGAACCAGATAATCGCGAATGAAGGAGCGAACGGACGAGTCGCTTGGGTCTATCGCGAATTCCCTCTTATCGAGATCCATCCAAACGCCTTCTCGAGCGCAGAAGCCGCAGAGTGCGCTGCGAAGACTGCGGGGAATGACGCGTTCTGGAAATTTGCTGATGCCCTATTCGCCAGCCAACCAGCCGACCCTTCGCAGTATGGAACGCTCGCTGCTTCAGCAGGAATCAGGGGCAACGATTTCGCCACCTGTTTTGAAAACGCATCAACAACAGTCGCCACACGCATCAACGCTGATCGACAAAACGCCCTCGCTTCTGGCGCCGTCGGCACGCCATATTCACTCATTCTCGTAAACGGCCAAACACCTGTCGTAATGACCGGTGCGTATTCTTATGATGCAGTGAAGCAACTTATTGATCAGGCGCTCGCGACGGTAAACGAAAACGGTAAGTAATTTTCGGGACTCCACGGCGCGAGGACTGAACAATTTTTCAGCAGAAAAATTGTGTGCCCGAAAATTACTTACCGCTTTCGTCATCGATTAATCCGAGTCGATAAATATCAAAAGAGTTTTCGCCTTCGAACATATCGGAGGGATTGGGCAGGAAAATGCGCTGGCGAGAGATCTCTGCTGTCGCATCGTTAATCAAACGCTCGAAGACTTTAAAATCTTCGGCACATTTTTTAAAATCAATTTCATATTTTCGAAGCTGTTTCTTCCCATCGCTATTCTTCGTCTTTTTACATTCGTAGACAATAAACTTCCGCACCGGCTTCTCGAAGAGTGCGCTCACGGTGTAATAATTAAACACCGCCTGCATAATAAAAAGCGTTTTTGTCGCACCGCCCTTACTAAAAGCGGCGACAAATTTATGATCGACAATATCGACTGCGCCCTTCTCGCTTCGCGACTCGACGACAAGATCTGAAATCGCTTTAATCGGCAGGTCGAGCCCTCGAACGGCGACCGTGCCTTTTACTTCAACACCAAGCACCTTATGCCGCGGGGGCTTGGCGAGATAAAATGAAATCACTTGAAGATAGTCCTTTTCCATCGAAGCTCTTTTTTCTTTTTTTGCTGCGCGCGTTTTGGCTCGGCCAAAATCGATATCAGAATCAGAAATCGCGCGGATATAGTCGAGCCCTTTATTAATTGAACCTTCTTTTTTTTCTTTGTACTTCGCAGCGTTAGCTGCATATGAATTTCTGTAAAAGTTTTCAAGTGCCAAATGCCCCGCGCTGCCGACAATCGACGCTGGCGTTCTAGGTGTGTCATAAATCTTCTCGACATAGCGCTTATGCCACGCAAGCGGATTGCGTAAAAATGCCATTAAACTCGAATGGCTCCAGTACTTTATTGGTGGTTTCCTTTTCCCTGTCATCCGTACAGTATAGCAACGCAAAAGTAGCAAGGGTAACCCTTACTACTTTTCACTTGGAAGTCGGACTTCCAAGTTTAATACGACTTCAGGTGGCGCGCTTTGGTGTGGGTGCGGATCTTCTCAAGTGCCTTGGCTTCGATCTGGCGGATGCGCTCGCGCGTGACGCCAAACTCTCTCCCGACTTCTTCAAGCGTGTGATAAATGCCATCGAGCAGTCCGTGACGCATCTCAAGAATCTTTCTCTCCTTCGGCGAGAGGTCACCGAGAATAATTCGCACCTGTTCACCAAGAATGCGCTCCGAAGCTTCCTGCACCGGCGAAGGGATTTTGTCGTCTGGGATAAAGTCACCCAAGGTTGAGCGATCGTCGTCGTCACTCCCGACAGGGTTTTCGAGCGAGAGTGTGTCCTGATTTATTTTTTCAATTTGATAAATTTTGTCTGGCTCGACGCCCATTTCTACCGCGATTTCTTCTGGCTGAGGATCACGCCCGAGCATCTGCGAGAGGCGGCGCGAGACCTGTTTATACTTCGCGATGGTTTCAACCATGTGGACGGGGATACGAATCGTGCGCGACTGGTCAGCGAGCGCGCGGGTAATCGCCTGGCGAATCCACCAGGTCGCATAGGTCGAGAATTTATATCCGCGCTTCCAATCGAACTTATCTACCGCGCGGAAGAGCCCGAGATTCCCTTCTTGAATAAGATCAAGGAGAGTCAGGTCTGGAGAACGCCCGACATACTTCTTCGCGATAGAGACCACGAGGCGCAGGTTGCTGCGTGCGAGAATATTTCGCGCTTCGCCATCACCTTTTTCAATTCTCTTCGCGAGCTCGCGCTCTTCTGATGCGGTGAGAAGCGGGTACTGGCCGATCTCGCGCAAGTAGATTTGGATAGAATCATAGCCCACCGAGTGACGATCTTTAATATTGCGCGTGGCGAGATACTCGTCAGCCGCATCTTCGAGCATACCGCCTTCGAGCACATCGACGCCAGCGACCGCGAACTTTTCATACAACGACTCGAGGAATTCGATGTCCGTCTCGACATGCGGGAACGATTTTAAAATTTCGCTATAGGTCACATAGCCGCGCTCCTTTCCCTTCTCGATAAGCGCGTCCATCGACACAGCCTTTTCTGAAGTCGCTTTTGCCTTCGCCGAGCGCGCAGCCGAGCGCAGCACTTGTTTCTTGGTAATTTTTTTAGACTTTTGAGGAACTGCTTTTTTTATTTTCTTTTTAGCAGACACCTGTTTTACCGCCTTCTTCAAAGGTTTCTTTTTTACCTGCTTCGCTGGTTTCGATTTTTTATTTTTTTTAGGAGTAGGCATTTTTAAATGTATGAAATTATTACATTAGTGAAAAAGATGCGAGACGCGCAGAAATTTTCGCGCACTCGGCTTGTGCATTTTTAATCGCTTCAGAGTCTCCAAGAGCTTCAATTCGGCGTAAGTGTAGAACAGCCTCTTGATACCTCTCGCGAATGACTGTTTCTTCAAAAGCATGAAGAAGCTCGTCCGCCACATCTTCGTTCGGTTTTTCTCCGAACATTTGTTCAGCGTTAAAGAGCGCTGGCTCTGGAGGTATCCCAGCCGGAAATGACTGGTCCCCAATAATTCGACAATACTCCGTTTTGACACGATTGGCAAGTGGTGTCCCCGGGTAAGCATACACCACCGAGAGTAGCTGTTCTGCACGAATATCTCGAGGCATCCTTTTATCAGACTTCTCCGCACTATGTGTAGTACGGCTGGCAGGGTCAGGCTGTTTCGCGACCCTTTTCAACGATTCTTTAATCGTCTCATTCGAGAGGCCGAGCGAGCGCGCGGTAATTTGGGTAAAATGCTCGCGCTCCATCGGGCTCTGCATCGCGGCGATAAGCGGCAGGACGATTCTCTCTGCAGCCGAAACGAGGCGGTGAGGATCGCGCTCCCTCTCGCTAAGCGAGGCGAGGAAAAAATCGACAATGGGCTTCGCGGCGACAACACATTTTGAAAATTCCTTCGGATCTTCGGTAATTAAATCAGCCGGGTCCTTCCCGCTAGTGAGTCGCGCAGCCTTTACCTTAAGCCCAGCAGACAAAGCGAGCATCGCGGAGCGCGCGGTCGCGGTGAGCCCCGCAGTGTCGGAGTCGAGCACGAGCATAAGATTATCGCTGTAGCGCTTGATAAGCGTGATGTGCCTTTCAGAAAGTGCCGTACCGGACAAGGCAATAGTGTTTTCAAATCCTGTTTGGTGCGCGAGGAGCGCGTCCATTTGACCTTCAACGAGGAGTGCGAATTTACGCACGCGCATCGCGTCCTTCGCGCGGTCGATACCAAAAAGAATTTCTGACTTGTGGTAGAGATCAGTCTCGGGGCTGTTGAGATATTTTGCTTCGTCATCGGGAGAAAGGGCGCGGCCGGTAAAGGCTACGACCTTTCCAGAGCTGTCGCATATCGGGAACATGAGGCGATTACGAAATCGATCATAAAAAGTCCCTTGCTTCCCGTCTGCTTCTTTGATGAGCCCTGCGGCGAGCAATTCTTGAGTCGTGAAGCCGAGCATCGCCATCGCCTCGAGAAGCGAGCGCCACGCGTCAGGCGCGAAGCCGAGCCGCCATGAAGAAATCGACTCTTCACTTAATCCGCGACTCTTCGCATAGTCGAATGCAGGACTATTTTTAATCTTTTCTGCATACCACTCGCTCGCTTTATTCATCAATTCGCGTAAGCGCTCTTTCCTCGACTGCGCTTCAGTATCGACACTCCCCGAATATTCTATTTTAACGCCCGCTTTTTCTGCGAGAATTTTTAACGCACCCTTGAAGTCGACACCTTCGATCTTTTCTATAAAAGAGAATCCGTCGCCGCCGACTCCACAGCCGAAGCAGTGCCAAGTCCCGCGCTCGGGGCTGACATGAAATGATGGCGTCTTCTCTTTGTGGAATGGACACAATCCGCGAAGCGACCTTCCGGCTTTTGTAAGCTTCACATAGCCGCCAACGATGTCCTGAATCTCGAGGCGGTCTTTAATCTGTTGTACCGTGTCTGACATCTTTCAATTCTACCTCGCTTTTCGCGAGCTTGACAAATAAGGTGGAGTATGCTAACCTATCAAAGGTGAATTCACAACAACACACACAACACCTCCAAGGAGGTCGAGTGCCGAGGTGGCGATACTTCGCCAGGAGAATTTTCATGAAAAAGTCAACGAAGCTTTTCCTTGTAAGTGCGGTTCTTTTCTTGATCGGCGCGGTGATGCTCGCGAAAGATCACACTGTAGGGTTAGGATCCCTTCTCGGGCTCATAGGGATTCTGAATCTGGTAGTCGGAATCATAGAACTCCGGCAGCACAACTAACACAAACCCGGCGCGAGCTCTAGCAGCTCGCGCCGATTCTTTTTTATGTTGGACATCGGAAGTCCAACACATTTAGGCGTGCGGTTGACAGTGGCGAATATTTATACTAATCTCAATTTGGATAGATTTTTGCGAGGTGCTTATGTTCTCAAAAATAGGGATGGTTGTCTCCATTTTGACGCTTCTGTGGGGACTCTGGCGCACATGGATGGGCATGGAATTCAGTGAAATTCATGTCATTGTCCTAGTCGTCGCTGGTTTTTTGTTCATCATTTCACTCTTCGCGCGGCTCAAGGCGAGCACAGACGAAGAGTAAAACCAAAACGGCGCGAGGTAACCCTCGCGCCGTTTCTCTTTTGACTTGGAGGTCCGACCTCCAAGTTTTTTGTTTTTATAATGAACGCGGTGTGCGCGTGTTGTAGTTCTGTCGCGCAGACGATTCTATCACCGGCTGTTCTGCTTGAAGTTTCGCGATCATCGCATGCTTCTTGCTCCCCGCGAAGCCTGTTCCTGAAGGGATCAATCGCCCGAGAATAATATTCTCTTTAAGCCCGCGCAGACGATCCACACTGCCGCGAAGTGCCGCGTTGATGAGAATCTTCGTTGTCTGTTCGAATGACGCAGCCGAGAGGAACGAACGGCGCGAGAGCGCACTCTCTTTAATACCGAGGACGATATCGTGTGCCGAGGGCGCGATCTTATTCGCTGCTTCCATCTCTGCTACCGCCTTTCCAAATTCCCAATCTTCGACAACATCGCCGACTGAATATTCGGTGTCGCCCGGATCAGTGATCTTCATACGCGAGAACATCTGCTTCACGATAACTTCGAAGTGCTTTCTAGACACATGAGCGCCCTGGAGTTCATAAATCTTCGAGCCTTCGCCGATGATATATTCCTGAACCGCTTCGCGCGTTGCATATTCGAAGAGTTCATCGAGATCTGCTGAACCGTCGGTAAGAATCTGACCCTTCGAGACGAGGTCACCCTCCTTCACCAGCGCGACGCGTGGATACGGCGCGAGATATTCGTACGAAGAACCATCCTTCTTGCCCTGCCCTTCTTTCGGAGCGACAACGATAACCTTCTCGCGACCTGACTCTTTTATTTCAGACACAATGCCATCTGACTTCGAGACAACAGCCGGATTCTTCGGTGAACGCTTTTCGAAGACTTCTTCAACGCGCGGGAGTCCGCCCGTGATGTCTCCACCAACAGAGGCGACGCCTCCGGTGTGGAAGGTGCGGAGCGTGAGCTGTGTGCCCGGTTCACCGATCGCTTGTGCAGCGACGGTACCAACGGCTTCACCGAGATCAACCATCTCTTGTGTGGTGAGGTCGACACCGTAGCAGGTCTGACAGATGCCGTAGCGTGTTTCGCAGGACATCGGCGAGCGCGCGACAATCGACATTACTGGTGAAGCGGCAATGGTATCTGCATCAAGTGCAGAAATATAATGCCCCTTCTTAAAGAGAACGACCCCGTCCGTATCTGCTACATCTTCGGCGAGAACGCGACCACGAATCGCTTCTGCATAATCGATTTTAATTCCTGATGCGCTGATGCGATTAATCTTCACCCCGCGCTTCGTCTTACAATCTTTTTCAGTAATAATTGAGTCCTGCGCAACATCGAAGAGTCGGCGAGTGAGGTAACCCGCCTTCGCTGTGCCGAGCGCAGTGTCAGCGAGACCCTTTCTCGAGCCGTGCGTTGACATGAAGTATTCAATCGAATTAAGTCCTTCGACAAGCGAAGAAAGAATTGGGACTTCGATCGTTTCTCCAACGGTGTTCTGCATGAGGCCCTTCATACCTGCCATCTGATTAATCTGCCCGAGAGAACCGCGAGCGCCCGAGGTGATCATGTCAGCTACTGAACCCATAGGATTAAGTCCTTCGACAACGAGCTGCTGGATTTCTTGGTTCACACCCTGCCAGATTTCTATCGCCATTCGACGCTTCTCTTCTACCGAGAGCAATCCTTCTTGGTAATCACTTTCAATCTTAGCTATTTTTTCTGCTGCCACTTCTATAACCTTCGCCTTTTTCTCTGGCACAAGCATGTCGTCGATTGCCCACGAGACGCCTGACTTCGTCGCATATTCGAAACCGAAACGCTTCACTTTATTTACAATTGCTGGTACCGAGTCAAGCCCGTAGAGCACGATACATTCATCAACGACTCGAGCGAGAACCTTCTTCGTAATCGTTTCGTTAATAAATGGATAATCTTTCGGCAAGACGGTGTTGAAGAGGAGACGACCGACAGTTGTCTCAAATGGACGGCCATCAAATTTCTCATATTTCTTTTTACCTGCGATAGGCAAGACTTTAATCTTCGCGCGCATATCGATAGCGCCATATTCGGAGGTGAGAATCGCGGCATTTGGCGAGGCGAAATATTCTCCTTCTCCCTTTGTCTTTTCAGCAACCTTGGTGAGCCAATACACGCCGAGAATAATATCGAGCGGCTTTCCGGTGAGCACGATCGTGTCGCCCGAGCCCGGCTTCAAGATGTTCTTATTCGCACTCATAATGTTCGCGGCTTCCCACTGTGCTTCTTCAGAGAGCGGTACATGAACTGCCATTTGGTCACCGTCGAAGTCTGCGTTGAAAGCGTTACAAACGAGCGGGTGCAACTGAATCGCATCTCCTTCAATAAGACGCGGATGGAATGCTTGAATACCCTGGCGGTGAAGCGTTGGTGCGCGGTTGAGGAGCACATGTTTATCCGCGATAACTTCTTCGAGAATTTCCCAGACTTCTGGCACACCGTCGTCAATGAGGCGACCGGCGCCACGGATGTTGAAGGCGAGTTCGCGCTTCAAGAGTCCAGCGATAACGAATGGGCGGAAGAGTTCGAGCGCCATATGCTTCGGCAGACCACATTCATTGAGCTCGAGATTCGGGCCGATAACAATAACCGAGCGGCCTGAATAATCGACGCGCTTACCGAGAAGGTTCTGGCGGAAATACCCCTGCTTACCCTTAAGATAATCAGCGAGCGACTTGAGCGGTCGGCGCTGGGCGAGCGTTATCGCGCCAGCAGAAGCGCCACTCTTCCTAATTGAATTGTCGAGAAGCGCATCAACGGCTTCTTGGAGAATTCTTTTTTCATTTCGAAGAATAACTTCAGGTGCGTGGATGTCGATGAGTTTCTTCAAACGATTATTACGATTGATGACACGGCGATAAAGGTCGTTCACATCTGAGGTCGCGTGGCGGCCACCTTCGAGCGCGACCATTGGGCGGAGCGCTGGTGGGATAACCGGAATGCGCGTGAGGAAGAGCCACTCTGGACGGATGTTTGCCGCGATGAGCCCGGCAATAAGCGAGAGACGCTTCGCGATTTTTTCTTTTTCTGCCGTTCCTGCCTTCTCATAACGAGCGAGAAGCGTCTTTTCAAGATCCTTCAGATTAAGAGCGCGAAAAATATCATAAATAGCCTCTGCACCAATGCGTGCTTCGAAGAGGCCGCCATATTTTACCGAGAAGCGGTGATACTCGAGCTCGTCGAGCACTTTACCCACAACAATGCCTTCGATTTCATTCTTCGCGAAGGTCATCTTCTCTTTGAGTGCATCGCGTTCAGAATCTTTTTCAAGAGATTTAAACTTCGATTTATATTCGCTCTCGAGTTCTGCGATAAGTCGCTTCTTTTCTTCTTCAGCAACCTTCGTGATGATGTGTCCGGCAAAATAAATAACCTTTTCAACATCAGCCGCTGGCGCGCCGAGAATAAGTGCCATGCGCGAAGGAACACTGCGCAAGAACCAGATGTGTGCGACCGGAGTACAGAGCTCGATGTGGCCCATTCGCTCTCGTCGAACGATAGAACGCGTAATTTCTACGCCACACTTATCGCAGACAATTCCTTTATAACGAATGCCTTTGTACTTCCCGCAGTAACATTCGTAATCCTTTTCAGGGCCGAAGATCTTTTCGTCGAAGAGGCCGTGCTTCTCTGATCGCTGGGTACGATAATTGATTGTCTCAGGTTTTGTCACTTCGCCTTTACTCCATTCAAGAATCTTTTCTGGAGAAGCGAGTGCGAGGCGGAGACCATTCCATGTGTCAATCCTGCCCGGAAGAAGAGTGCGTCGTGTTCGTGGTGTAAGTGCCATAAGTAAAAATTTAAATATTTAACATTATTCTTCCGGTTCCGGAGGCAGATTAAGTGATTCGACATCAAGTCCGAGACCGCGGATCTGATTGGTAAGCACCGAGAACGATGCTGGCGTGTTGGTGTGACTTATCGGCTCGCCCTTCACGATAGCGTCGAATGCCGCTGAACGACCTTGAATATCGTCAGACTTAATCGTGAGCATTTCGCGAAGTGTATACGCCGCTCCATAGCCGAGAAGAGCCCAGACTTCCATTTCTCCAAATCGTTGCCCGCCGTTTTGCGCCTTTCCGCCAAGCGGCTGTTGGGTAATAAGTGAGTATGGACCAATCGAGCGCATGTGGATCTTGTCTTCAACCATGTGGTGGAGCTTCAAGATGTACATATAACCAACCGCGATTGTCTGTGCGAACGCTTCGCCAGTGCGACCGTTGAAGAGCTGCATCTTCCCGCTCTTGTCGAATCCTGCTTTGACCAATTCTTCTCGAATCTCATCAGGCGTCGCGCCCGCAAATGGTGGGATAATCGCCTGATAGCCGAGCGTGTTCGCGGCGAGTCCGAGGTGCATCTCGAGAATTTGCCCGAGGTTCATACGAGAAGGAACGCCGAGCGGTGTGAGAATGATGTCAACCGGATTGCCGTCTTTGTCGTATGGCATATCCTCGACGGGCAACACACAACTGATGATACCTTTGTTACCGTGTCGTCCAGCGAGTTTGTCGCCGACAGAAACATTTCTCACCTGTGCGACCGTAACCACAATTTTCTTTATAATACCGGTCTCGAGTTGGTCACCACGCTCGCGTGAGAAGATGCGCACACCAATCACGCGCCCACTCTTCCCGCCTTCCATACGAAGCGAGGTGTCCTTCACATCCTTTGCCTTATCACCAAAGATGCTGCGGAGGAGGCGCTCTTCTGGCGTGAGTTGTGTCTCGCCCTTCGGAGTCACCTTCCCGACGAGAATATCGCCCGAGCGCACTTCTGCGCCGATGCGGATAATTCCCTCTTCATCAAGATTTTTCAAACGGAGTTCGCCGACATTCGGGATGTCGTGCGTCGTCGTCTCGGGGCCGAGCTTGGTATCGCGCACCACACAATCAAAGTCTTCGATGTGCACCGTCGTGAATTTAGAATTCTCAACAAGTCGTTCAGAAATAATAATCGCGTCTTCATAGTTGGCACCGTACCAACTCATAAAGGCGACGCGTACATTCTGTCCGAGCGAGAGCTGCCCCTTATCCGTCGAGGAGTTGTCAGCGAGGACATCACCCTTCTTCACAACGGTTCCGACAGAGACCGATGGTCGGTGCATAAATGCAGAGTTTTGGTTTGTTCGCGTGAGCCCTTGGAGACGATACTCCTTCACCTTTCCTTCTTTATTTTTAACGAGAATCTTTCGCGCTTCGACATGCGTCACTTCGCCTGCTTCTGCTGCGACGATAAGACGATTTGTGCTGCGCGCAGCGTGCTCCTCCATACCCGTCGCCACGAGTGGCGCTTCAGGAATAAGAAGGGGAGTCGCTTGCTTCTGCATAGCAGAACCCATGAGTGCGCGGTTCGCGTCGTCGTGGTTTACGAACGGAATCATCGAGGTCGAAATCGACAACATCTGGTAGGTCGAAACATCCATAAGCGTAATCAGATCTCTCTTGACGATAATCGGCTCGCCCATATGTCGTGCTTCGACGAGATCAGAAATAATCTTGCCATCGTCGTTAATCTTCGTTGCCCCGTGTGCAATATATTCAACTTCTTCATCAAGAGCGCTCATATAGACGATATCGCGCGTTGTCTTCCCTTTTTCTACTTTCAAATACGGCGTTTCGATAACACCGAAATCGTTGGTGCGCGAGTGCGTCGCCATATGCAGAATAAGACCGATGTTCTGACCTTCAGGTGTGTGAATTGGACAGAGTCTTCCGTAGTGCGAAGGGTGCACATCGCGTACCTCGAAGCCGGCGCGTTCACGCGTGAGCCCGCCTGGGCCGAGTGCTGAGAAGAGGCGCATGTGTTCGAGTTCAGCGAGAATGTTCTGCTGATCCATAAACTGCGAGAGTTGGTTCGCGGTGAAGAATTCGTGGATCGATGCGTGGAATGGACGCGGGTTGATGAGCTCGGTTGGGAGCGTCGTCTCGCTGCCAGTCGTCGACATACGATCTTGGATATTGCGCTTCATACGGCTCATACCAACACGCATACGCGACTGGAGGAGTTCGCCAACGAATCGAACGCGGCGGAATCCGAGATGATCGATGTCATCAACTTGAGCGGCAGGATCTGCATTTAACTTGGCGATTTCAGAGACGATATTGACGAAATCAGAGAGTGAGAGTGTGTGATTCTCAAGCGCCTTTGGCGTGGTCGGGAGACCGAAACGCGTGTTGAATCGGTGTCGGCCAACATTGCCGATGTCATAGCGTTCAGGAGAAAAGAGTGATTGGACAAAGTTTTTCGCATTATCTGGAGTCGCGAGATCGCCATCGCGCATACGACGATGGATCTCGATATACGCGTCTTCGACAGTCTTTGCTTCGTCACGCGCGAGCGTTGCCTTAATCATCGCGAGCGCGAGTGGATTATTCGCGAAGTGTTTCGCGACTGATTCGCCAATGCCTCCCCCAAAAATCGCGAGGAGTTCGGTAACCGGGAACTTACGCTTTCGATCAATCTTCACAAACAGTGCACCATCTGCATCAGATTCAAATTCGATCCAGACACCGCGGAGCGGAATAATCTTCGCGCCGAAGCACGGCTTCCCGCGCAAAAGTTCAGAAACGAAGAATGCACCGAAGCTTCGCGCGAGCTGCGGGACGATAACTCTCTCAACACCAGAAACAATAAAGGACCCGTGCGGGGTCATCAGCGGAATGTCCGCGAGGAAAATCTCTTGGCTCTTTTCAGAACCGAAGGTCTTATTAATGAGCTTCACCGTCGCCTTGACCGGCGCTTCGTAGGTGCGGAGATTGTCGCGCGCGAAATCCTCATCATATTTCGGTTCGCCAATTTCAAAACTCTCAAATTTTAGTTCAAACTTCTTTCCCGAATAATCGGTGACTGGCGAGAACTCTTTGAAGAGTTCCTTTAAACCATCTTTCAAAAGCCAGTCGAACGATCCGTGCTGATGCTTCACCAAATCAGGAAACGGCACGACGGGAGCTCGATACGCACCGAATGTTTTCTGAATGAGATTTTTACGCATGTGATGGTGATGAAGTAATAAAAGAAAACCCTCATTTAAATGCACAACAAAAGCGCAAAGATTCGCCTCGCTTTTGCGTTTTTTCTAGTTCCCGTATGTTTGTACCCCGCATTACTCACTCGTATCTATGCACCTATAATGTACCAAACCCCCGATTTTTCTGCAACCCCATGTGGGGATAACGAAATTTGGCACTTTGGGAAGGTCAGACCTTCCCACTTGGAAGTTGAACTTCCAAGTTATGAAACCGTGCACTCAGCGAGATATTCTAATGCTTCCTCGATATTTTGAACCGTGATTTTATGATGGTAGCCAAAATAATCTATTATTAATTTGCGCTCATCTACTAGCACTTCTGAAAACCTTTTATACGAAACTGAATCATCGACTGCGATTATCTTATGATCTTCATCTTCGCGCTCTAATAAGCCGATAACTTCGACATCTGTTTCATCTCCTGTTTTGAATTGTTTATTTGAAAAAATAATGACATCGACATTATCTTTTTCTTTTTTGTTAATCGCATTTTCTATATATCCGTAAGCTATAGGAATAATTCCATCGTTCACTGGGATTTTTTCTTTTATTGGACCAAAATCTTCAAAGCCGCTACCGTCATATTTAAAATGAATCCTTCTGTCGCACCCTTTTGGAATCTCAATAACGGCTTTGTATTTCATATTTTGAATTATCCCTTGGAAGTCTCCCGAGTTGCTACTTCTGATTATATTTTAACCAGAGCTGCGTATCGTAGCCAGTGAGAACTCTGTCTTCTTCGTTTATTCCCAGTTCTTTTAGAAAATCAAAAAGCTCGTTCTGAACTTTTTCTCCATCTTCGTCTGATATTTTTTCGACTTCGATAAATGAGCCAAGGTCGCGCACTTCGTCGAGACAAATCTCATATCCGCGACAATTCCCTTTTCGTCTCTTTTTATGAACTTCGACCGTCTGTTCGAATCCAAGTAATTCGATAATATCTTTTAAGATATTTCGATCGCTGACATCGATTTCTTTTTCTATACAATCGAGCTCGCCACCGCGATTCTGTTTCAAGGTAAAAATAATTCGGTCTCCCTGCTCACGAATCCGCAGAACGGGCGAGTCATGGTGTTTTAAATCTATGCCTTTTTGATTAAAAATATAATCGTCCTGAATAATTGGTTCGGACAAAGCGCACCCGATTTCAGTTAGTTTCGAACTAATTGCATCAAAATCTTTTACTTTAGCTTTTACTTCTATTTCGTATGCCATAAGTAGATTTTAGCATATAACTTCATCCAGTTGGAAGTTTCGCTTCCAAGTTATTTATAAAAAATACAAAGCCCCATGCAGTCTCTTTCAGGAGAAACTACACGGGGCTGATTTGTCCGGCGACTGATACCGGAGGGGCCTATTCAAGGCATTGCTCTTGGACAATAAACTTGGCCTTCGTCTACCGATCAGCTGCTCCTCTGTGACGAGTGGCGCTAAAAGAGAGGTTACTTCTCCATCCTCCATTTGTCAATATTCGCATGATGGCCGGTTTGGAGGACTTTTGGCACGCGATAATTTTTACCTTTAAATAGAATAGTTTCGGGTCGCGTGTAGACCGCGCTCGAGGCGATGCGGAGCTCTTCAACCGATGTATCTTTGCCGAGAACCCCTGGCAGGCGGCGCGTAACAGCGTCGATGATCGCGAGCGCCGGCACTTCTCCGCCAGTATAAGTCGCCTCGCCAACAGCAAATTCTTTGACTGTTGCGAGTGTTTTCAAAATTTTCTTCGCGCGTTCGTCGATGCCTTCATAACGACCGCAGACGAGAATCACATTCTCGTATTCCGCGAGCGCGTCAGCATCTTTATTGGTGAATTGTTTGGCGCTGGGCGAGAACCATACGACCAATGCCTTTCGTCCATGTTTGGACTTACGAAATCCCTCATCAGATGATGGATTTCGTAAGTCCCTCATACGGCCCAATGCTTTCTGGACAGCCTTAATCACAGGCTCAGCCTGCATCACCATCCCTGGACCACCGCCATAGGGCTTGTCATCTACTTTTTTATAACTTCCTTCTGGCCCTTTAATAAAATCACGTGGATTCTGATATTTTATTGAAATCTTTTTTTCTTTTTGCGCACGACCAATGATTGATGTGTTCAGGTACGCATCGCAGGCTTCTGGAAACAATGTAATGAGATTAAATTTCATCGACCACCTGATCAACGGTCTTTATATCCCTTTTACCGCCGACGGGTTCATTTATTTTCAAATTCACGCGCGCATTCCCTTTCATCCCGATCACGCGAAGAAGAATACGGAGAGCTTCAGCGGTCTTTCCGCTCTTGCCGATAATTTTCCCCATATCGTCTGGATGGACGGTGAGTGTGAGTAAAACTCCCATCTGGTCGATGGTTCGAGTGGTCTCAACCGACTCTGGATGTTCGGCGAGGGCTTTAACAGCGTATTCGAGAAATGCCTGATCTGCTTCCATATTTGGTAGGCTCTTTCGAGCGGTTATTCTGCTGGGGTTTCTTCTGGAGCTGGTTCTGCTTCTGCGGCTACCTCTTCTTCAGTTGGTGCCACGACTTCTTCTACCACAGGCGCTGGGGCTGCTGCTGCCGCGGCGGCTGCAGCTTCGGCAGCTACTTTTTTCTCATCGACGATCGGCGATTTCTTCGGCAAGACATTTACCTTCTTCCCTTCGATAATCTTCTTCGAGATAAGGAGATTCCTGATCGAGTCAGTTGGCTGTGCGCCCATCGAGATCCAGTATTTTACACGGTCCTCTTTTATAGTGAGCGCCTTGCTTCTCGGATTATAGGTGCCGAGCTGCTCGTTCACATTACCAGCTTTAGCCGCGCGCTCCTTTTCTAATAAGACAATGCGGAACGCCGGATCATTGGTCCGGCCGATGCGCTGAAATCGAATCATCAACATATGTGCGAACTATAGCAGAAGACCATTAATATTGCTAGAGTAGCTGTACATGGACACAAATACACTTCTCGAGGGCCCTATAACAATGACGCGTAAAGGCATTGGGTTCTTTAAGGTCGAAGGGGCTGATGAGGATCTTCTCATTCCCTCCGAGTGGACCAATCACGCGCTCTCGGGCGACATCGTGAAGGTCGCGCCAATGGGTAAATATAACGACCCTGCAGGGAGAATGCCGCCAAGAGATTCTGGAAAGGTTGTTGAAATAGTTTCGCGCGCGCGCGAGACATTTGTCGGCACGCTTATCGAAGAAAATGGCGTCACATTTCTCCAACCTGATTATAAAAAGATGTATGTGCCACTCGTCATTCTTGATAAAGGGAAAGCAGAACTTGGTGACAAGGTGTTGGCGCGTCTCGGTGTCTGGGATACTGATAAAGAATACCCGCTCGGCACGATAGAAGAAATAATTGGTCGAGCGGGCATGCACGAGACCGAGATGCGCGCGCTCGCGCTCGGTCAAGGATTCTCGCCAACCTTTCCGCCCGGAGTCCTCGCTGAAGCGAAGAATCTTGAAGAAAACGGCGCAGCGATGCTTCTCGAAGAAACGAAAAATCCTGTGCGCAGAGATTTCAGAAAAATCAGCACTTGCACTATCGACCCAGTTGATGCAAAAGACTTTGACGACGCTCTTTCTGTTCAGAAACTTGAAAATGGCAATATTGAAGTCGGCGTGCACATCGCCGATGTTTCTTTCTTCGTGAAGCCCGGAAACGAACTCGACAAAGAAGCTCGCGAGCGAGCGACGAGTGTTTACCTTGTTGATCGCACGATCCCGATGCTCCCCGAGATCCTCTCGACTGATCTATGCTCGCTGATCCCCAATCAAGATCGTTTGGCTGTCTCTGCGGTCTTCACCCTCGACAAAGAGGCGAACATTCTCGACTCGTGGTTTGGCGAAACGGTGATTCATTCTGACAAGCGCTTCACCTATGAAAATGCTCAAGAAGTTTTAGATAATGGAAGCGGGACTTTGCACGAAGAGCTCTCCACCCTTCTCGAACTCTCTAAAAAAATTCGTGCGAAGCGCCAAGCGAAGGGCGCGATTGAGTTCGACACGGCAGAAGTGAAGGTTGAATTAAATGCTGAAGGCGCTCCAATCGCGATTCATTTAAAAGAACGAAAGGCGACGAATCTTCTGATCGAAGATTTCATGCTGCTCGCCAACGAAGCGGTCGCGAAGCATCTTTCTAAATTAACCAGCGACGGCGGAGCCTCATTTGAATCGCTCTACCGAATTCACGATGCACCTGATGCTGACCGCATCGAGAATCTCGCGAACCTGCTCCGCGTGATGGGCTATAACTTAAAGACTGCGAGCGGGCGAGTCACGGGCGCAGAATTAAACAGGATGCTCGAATCGGTAAAAGGAAAGCCAGAAGAATATTTAGTAAAGACGGCGACCCTGCGCTCGATGAGTAAAGCGATTTATACGACACGCAATATCGGTCACTTCGGTCTCGCCTTCGACTACTACACACACTTCACCTCGCCGATTCGCCGCTATCCAGACCTCATTATCCATCGCCTCGTGAAGTCGCACAGTGGCGGTGATCCGATTTCAAAACAAGAAATGAGCGAATTCGATGCGCTCGCGCGCCACGCTTCAGAACGCGAAGTCGCCGCGGCTGATGCTGAACGCGATTCGATAAAAATGAAGCAAGTCGAATTCTTAATCGGCAAAATCGGTGAAGAATTCGATGCAGTGATTTCTGGTGTGACCGATCGCGGGCTCTATGTTGAAGAACAATCAACGCATGCTGACGGAATGATAAACATTCGCGCCGTGGGCGATGATTATTTTGAATATGACGAAAAGCATTATCGACTCGTCGGTCGCCGCACCCATAAAGCGTTTCAACTCGGCGACCCCATCCGCGTGAAGCTCGCCGCCGCCCGCATCGCAGAAAAGGAATTGGATTTTGTACCGGTGTAAAAGTAGTTTCTTTAAACTATTTCCGTGTGAAAATATAGTTGATGGATAAAAATTTTGACGAATGGAACGAGTGTAAAAAGAACCGTGACAAAAATGATATTGATATTTATTTTTACGAGCGTGAGATTTGGTGGTGCGCCATTGGTGTAAATGTAGGATTTGAACAAGATGGGAAAGGTGAGAGATTCGCCCGACCAGTGCTTATAATAAGAAAATTCAGCAAAAATGTATTTCTCGGCGTTCCACTTACAACAACAAAAAGAGAAAGTAAATATCATCATTCGTTTCCTTTTCTTGAAGCAGAGAGTACTGCGCTTCTTTCGCAAGTACGACTTTTTGATTCAAAGAGATTACTTGTAAAAATGGGTAAAGTTTCAGAAAAAATACTTGAGGATGTGCGAGAAAGAGTACGAAAGATCGTCTAGAAATTGTTTGAGCCGCTCTTGCGAGCGGCTCGAGCCCGAAGGCCATTTGTTCAGTTAGTATATACGCCACGCATTGAAAGTCAAATGATGTGTGTGGACAGTCACTGCCGCCGCGCGCATCGCAGAAAAGGAATTTGATTTTGTTCCTGTGTAATTTATTTTTTATTTGGCAGAGAAATACCTAAATCTTTACAAATCTTGCGCGCCATAAAAGAATCTATTTCAGAGTGCCGCGGAACAGTGCTTATACAATCATTTTTTGGATTCCAAAATATCGTTCACGAACAAGTGAATTACTGCGAGAATTTGTGCGCTTTGTGAGCGCGCGTCGTGCGAGTAGAAATTCAGAAAGCGCATCTGATAAATTTTCTTTTGCTTCTTTCTTCGAAGAACCCTGCGTATTTACGCCAGGAATTTCTTCAAGCCATGCGATATATCCCGTGCGGACTTTTTTATAAATGGCTGTATACATATCTGAAAGTATACCACACCACAAATTGCCGAAAAAGAATTGGATTTTGTTCCGGTATAGCCAGTGAGAGACTAAAGCTCTCACTACAAAATTATAAAAGCACTATTTCGCCACGGCGACGGCTTCGTCGAACTTAATCGACAGGAGTTTGGAAACGCCATCGCCGCCCATCGTGACGCCGTAGAGAATGTTGGTGCGGCTCATCGTCTCGCGGTTGTGTGTGATGACAATCAGCTGTGATTTCTTCGCGAGATTTTCTATCATATCGCCATAGCGACGACTGTTCGCTTCGTCGAGCGCCGCGTCGGTCTCGTCGAGAATGAGGAATGGTGGCGGGTTCACCTGATTCATCGCGAAGATAAGCGCGATCGAAGTGAGTGCGCGTTCACCGCCCGAGAGCTGCATCAACGAGCGTATTTTCTTTTTCGGCAGACTGATCGTAACTTCGATGCCAGCGCGCTGTTTCTCTTTTACTTCGTCAGCTGATTCCTCAGCATCTTCGGACTCATCTAATGAGTCCTCGACTTCCGGCTCCGGTTCTTCAAGAATGAGTCGCGCGGAGCCTCCGCCAAACATAAGAGCGAAATATTCACTGAAGGAGGCGTTCACGCGTGCGAGTCCATCACTAAAATATTTCGCGAGTTCGGTATCCAAATCGTGAATGAGCGCGCGAAGCCCCGCCGCCGACTTCGCGAGATCGTCGAGCTCGACTGCGAGGAATGTCTCTCTCTGCGAGACTTCTTTATGTTCCTGCCGAATATCCTCGCCGCTCCCGCCCGCTTCTTCGAGACGAATTTTATTTCGTTCCAATTTATGCTTGCGTTCCTCCTGCTCACGGCGTTCTTTCAATTCTTGATCTGAAAGGGTAATCGGTTCATACACCACTGCTTCTGTCCCAGCGACAGCGATTACCTCCCTCTTATTTCTTTCGAGATCTTCTGCAAAAACGGTCAATTCATATTCACGCGCTTCTGCCTTCGCGACCTCGCCTTCTTGATGTGCCTTTTCTTGTGCAACATCTAGAATGCGGCGGCGGATCTCGCGCCCCGTTTCTTCAAGCACGACCATCGCCTCGCGCGCTTTCGCGCGTGCTACTTCTGCCTTACCGAGCGCGTCAGACGCTTCTTCATATTTCTTCGCGAGCTCTGCGCGCTCTGCTTCAAGTTTAAAGGCTGCATTTTCTTCTTCAGAGAAATAATCGTCGCGTGGCGCGCCGTGTCGGGTGAAAAAGAATTTTATCGCCGAGCGAATCGCAGTCAGCGCGGCGCGCAATGCCTCGGGAGTAACCTCGGCACCTCCGGCGCCCAAAGCGCCTTCGGCTTGTTCGATTTGCTTCTCGATTTCTTGATGAAGAGACTCGATTTCTTCCCGTGGCACTTTCGCGTACGGCTCGTTCGCGACCCGCGTCGCGCGACGCTTTACCTCCGCGAGAGCACCTTCGACGCGGCCGATCTCCCTAGAGAGCGCCGCGCGTGCCGCTGCGAGTTCTGACACTTCTTTTTCTGCATTTCGCAGCGTTTCAGTTCTCTTCATCGTCTCGCTATCAGCCGACTGCGAATCGGTAATATGATCAAGCTCTTTATTCGCGGTAGCGAGATTCTCGGCCGCACGCATTTTTTCTTCAGCGACTTTTATTTTTTCGTGTGCGAGATACGCGTCTTCAATCGAGAAGTAAGTTTGCGCCGCGCTGATTAATTCTTTTCGCAGGTTTTCTGCTTTATCTAATTTTTCAACCTGCTTTTCTAGAAATTTTAGATGCGGCGCGAGCTCGCGACGCAGAGAATTGACTTGTGCGATATTTTCTTCAGTCTTTATGAGTTTTTTCTCAGCTTCTTGTTTTTTAAATTCGTAGAGTTTTAATCCGAGAGCATCCTCGAGCATCTCTCTGCGTTCGCGAGGGCTCGCGATAAGGATTCGATCTGCTTCGCCCTGCGAAATGATGTGGTGACCGGTCTCGCCGATGTTCGCGCCCGCGAGCAATTCTTCGATATCACGCAGGCGCACCCTTGACCCATTAATCGAATATTCACTCGTCCCGTCACGGAAGACGGCGCGCTCGATCGTCACTTCATCAAAATCAATTTTGAACGCTCGACGCGAATTGTCGAAAATAACTGCCACCGCCGCGCGCGACGCGCGCGGCACCGAATGCGAACCGTTCCAAATTAAGTCTTCAGCGCGCTTGCCGCGCATACTCTTCATCGACTGTTCGCCCAGCGCGAAGCGAAAAGCTTCGGCGACATTACTCTTCCCTGAGCCGTTGGGCCCCACGATCGCGGTCGCCGCGCTCGGGAAATCTAAAATCGTCTTCTTGGCGAATGACTTAAATCCGACGATCTCGAGTCGCTTTAACATTACCCTCATTGTACCAAATAAAATGATGTGCTATTCTCCCAATCGGAAAAGACTGTTTAGAAAACTGGAGGAACACATGCCAATTAACATCAGTGACCACGCAAAAGCAGAGGCAGAGGCAACGAGAATGGCTGTTGATAGACTCAGTCTTGAGCTCTTGGCATATGTGCGTGTGGATCGGCGCACATTTACCTCTTATCTGAGGAAGTACGCGGAAAAGATCGACGATCAAACGGATGAGGATTTTGCGACTGGCTACAGCAATTCGGCACGGAGACTTCGCAGGGCGAGCTTCGCTCAAGGAGACCTTCCGCCCAGCGTCCGAGCCCCCGAACGGATGGATCCACGCGATTAAACCACGCAACACCACGGGCCGCCTGAAATCAGGCGGCCCGATTCTTTTTATTTTACTTAGGTGTCTCGCCGCTAAGTTAGTGAGAGCCTAAAGCTCTCGCTTGGGGGCCGGACACCCAAGCTGCCAACTCGCTTGTGTAGCAAGGTTAAACCTCGCTAAAACGACCCCTCGAAAAACTTGACTGATAACATTAGATGTGATATTGTATTCCCCAGAAAGGAAAGGGTGGCAAATGCCAAACATTGTTATTGTTGGATTCAAACCTGGGGAGCTTCCAATTGTGAGAGGCCGGATTTCAATCATTGTCACAGGACTTGGAATTGCCGGGGCTGATGGTGTTATCACTTGTTTCCAAAACGCATCAGCCGTAGATATAACAAAAGAACACAACGACGCCCCGTACGTCATCGTCCGCGACACAGAAGAAAATCGTGCAATGTTGATCGCGAGGGAGATCAACCTCAAACTGAATGTCGATGTCGAACTGGAAGTTCTCCACGCATTCTTGCCGAAGAGACATTGAGCATGTCCGCACCACGAGCCGCCTGAACAAGGCGGCTCGATTCTTTTTACTTTTTTACCGAAGTTTAACTTCGGTATTTTAGTGAGAGTCTAAAGCTCTCACCAATTCATTTTTTTAAGACCTGCTTCGGCGGCGAGCTGTTCGGCTTCTTGCTTACTCTGCCCTTCGCCCCGAGCGATTTCTTTTTCACCAATAAAAACACCGACGGTAAAGGTGCGTGCATGGTCCGGCCCCACTTCTGAAAGGGTTTCGTAGCGCGGCGTGATGCTCTTCTTTTCTTGTGACAATTCTTGGAATCGACTCTTCGCGTCCTGGTGTGCACCTTTTGAAATTATTTCGTCAATTTTTATATATACATTTTTTGCAATAAAAGCTTCTGCTTTTTCATATCCAGAATCCAAATAAATCGCGCCGATAATCGCTTCAAATGCGTCAGCGAGAATCACATCGCGCGCGCGGCCCGTGTCCTTCGACTCGCCTTTTGAAAGCAACATATAATCATTCACGCCAAGCGCCTTCGCGCTCTCGGCGAGCGACACCGTGTTTACCAAGGCCGCGCGATAGCTCGTGAGCTCGCCTTCTGATTTCGCGGGGAATTTTTTAAAAAGAAAATCCGTCACGACCAGTTCAAGCACAGCGTCACCGAGGAATTCTAATCGCTCATTATGACTGCCCACATAGTCGCGGTGTTCGTTTAGGTACGAACGATGCGTCAAAGCCTCGATGAGAAGGTTTTGATTATTAAATTTGATATTGAGTTCGTTAGAAAATTGAAGAAAATCAGGCATGTGCGCGTGGGAGCGTAGTCGTTACATTCGCGTGGTCGAGCAGCTTCTGTACCGCCTCCGTCACGATTGGGAGCATATCATCATAGAAGTTAAGGTCAATGATGTCCTTCAGCCGAAACCACTTCGCGTCGTCGAGCCCGCCTTTACCCTGCTGGAGATGGAGCTGCTCGAATTCGGCACGCGCGAGGAAGTAGGTCACATGCTTTCGATACTTCCCCTTCTCCGGATGCGAAGCGACATACTCGTTTTCGCCGATCTTTCCTTCGAGTTTTATATCGATGCCGATTTCTTCTTTTACTTCGCGAATCGTGCCCTCTTCTGTAGTCTCGTGCGCGATAGTAGGATTGTCGCCAATCTTACCTTTTGAAAGAGTCCAGTGACCGAAAACATCGTGAACGAGAGCGAGATAATACTGCCCATCGTGTTTACAATAAACGACCGCGCCGCCGAGTCGCTGTATCGGAATGTCTTCATACTTCACTTTGGTACTCTTCTTTTCTGCCTGCTCATTCTTCCCTGGTTCGCCGAGCTCTTTGTAGACGGCACCCAAAACGCCGTTGACGAATCTGCCACTCGATTCTCCGCCAAAAGTCTTCGCGAGTTCGATCGCTTCATTAATCGCCACCTTCGCGGGCACTTGTGTTCGATCGGCGAAAAGGAGCTCGTAGAGCCCGATGCGCAGAATATTTCTATCCACAGGAGCGATGCGCTCCATCGACCATTCAGGCGCAGCTTTTTCAATAACTAAATCGATGTCTTCTTTTTTTGATAACACGCCGAGCAGAAGCTTCTCCATAAACGGCCGGTCTGCATCATCACCACAAAACTCTTTTACATTTCTTTCGAGAATAATGGCTGAATCTTTTTCTTGTGCATTTGTTGTGTCCCACTCAAAAAGTGTTTGGAGAACAACTGATCGGGCTAGGTGTCGGTTCGCCATGTAAAGATCTTATAAATTGAGTATAGCAGATATATACAAGTGGTAAGGGACAAGGTGTTAGTAACAAAAAAATCCCTTGCGGGATTTTCTTAAACCTTAAACCTTTTAGCTTAAACCTAATTAGGCGCCGCCACCAAAACCACTGCGCGCTTTTGGACGACTCGTTGAAGAAACTTTTTTAGAAACTTTTGTTGCTTTTACATCTGCGTTCGCGTGCTCTTCTTTCGCATGATCGTGCGCGTGCTTCGCTACTGGCTCTGTGTTTGGGCCCTTCACTTTTACCTCTTTCTGCGCTTTTGCCTTTGGAGTAAAGATCTGCTTCCCGCGGTACATACCGGTCTTTTCATCGAGACGGTGAGGCAAGCGGAGATTGCCGCTTTCTTTATCCTTAACGATAACCATATTCTTGAGCGCGTGATGCGACCGGCGATTACCGGTGTGCCCGCTCGTGTGACGCATTCGAATTGACATACGGCTACCTTATCACACGCTGTGAAAAAAGAAAAGGACTCTCCTCTGCCGCGCAATTTCTGCGAAGCATTAGAGAGTCCTCAACATATCTAGCTCAGATACACATGACCCGAGCAGCTTACCTTCACCACTCCGGCGTTGCTGACTTTCATGACTTCGAGTTCGTGGCATGCGACGCAACAATCAGTGTCCGGGACGAAGTCTCTGACTTCTTTCAATTCGTGACAACGATAACATTCTTTCTCTTCCGGCTCTGTAGATGTGTTGGTGGGCATAAGCTCCTCCTGTTCATGTTAAAACAACAATCCATTTGGATAATACACCGAATATTATTTAAATCAAATGTAAAAACGACTTGCGATGAATCGCGCAGGGGCCGTATTTTTTAAGCATTTCATAATGCAGTTTGGTGCCATAACCTTTGTGCTTCTCGAAGCCGTATTCAGGATATTTGATCGCGAGCTCGAGCATTAAACGATCGCGCAGAACCTTCGCCACGATAGAGGCGAGCGAGATAATCGGCACGAGGTCATCGCCGTTGATTATGGTCTCCTGTGAATATTCTTTTGGCGCATGTAACCCGCCATCGAGTAAAATGATGGATTTCGTAAACCCATCATTCGGCGCGAGTTTGTTCACACCGCGCGCGAGCGCTTTATTTATCGCCGGGACAATTCCCTCTTTATCAATCATTTCTGCACTCTCGAATTCAACAGCGAAACGCGCGTCGCCAAGGGCGACGCGTGCTTCCAGCATTTCAAAAATCTCCTCTCTTTTCTTCTCTGATAGCTTTTTAGAATCCGCGACACCCTTGAATTCTTTCATTACATCAAATCCCTCTGCCACTACCGCTACCCCAACAGCCACCGGCCCCGCGAGTGGTCCTCGCCCTGCCTCGTCAACTCCAATTAGAAACTTCATCTAGAAAGTATATACTGAATGTATGGCTTCACGATTTATCCATCTCCACGCCCACAGCCACTACTCCTTCCTCCAGGCATTGCCGAAGATTGATGAATTGGTAGAAAAAGCGAAGAAAGAAGGAATGGAGGCGATCGCGCTCACCGACGCCGGCAATATGCACGGCGCGATCGAATTCTACAAAGCCGCGATGAAGGCAGAGATTAAACCGATTCTCGGCGTCGACGCCTATCTCGCCCACCATTCGCGACACGACAAAGACGGCGACAGCTCGAAGCGTTCGCGCATCGTCCTCCTCGCAGAAAATAATGCGGGATATAAAAACTTACTCGAGCTTGTGACCAAGTCCTGGACTGAAGGCTTCTCTGATAAGCCGCGAATGGATAAAGAATTATTGCGCGAATATAGCGGCGGCATCATAGCGATTATTCCCTCGTTTGCTGGCGACATCGCACAAATGCTTCGCGCTGGTGACGAGAACGGCGCAGCTGCTGCGCTCGCAGAATTTAAAAATATTTTTGGAGAAAATAATGTGTTTCTAGAAATCACCCATCACCCCAAAGTGGCTGGCCACGAAGAATTACAGAAAAAAATAATCGCCCTCGCCCACTCGAGCGACACACCACTTGTCGCCCAGCACGATGTCTATTATCTGAGCCCTAATGATCGTGAAGCGACCGAGACGATGCGCCGTATCCAACAGGGCTCCCGCGGTAGAAATGAAGATGAGGACTTCTCTTTTATAAATGAATCAACGGCTAAAAAACTTTTTAAAGAAACTCCAGAGGCGATAGATAATTCAAAACTTATCGCAGACCGATGCTCGGTCGAACTCACGCTGGGAAAATTTGTCTTCCCACAATTCCCTCTTCCTCCGGGAAAAACGGCTGACGAGGTACTCCGCGAATTAAGCTTAAAAGGATTACAAAAACGCGGGCTCGCCGGAAGAGCCGATGTTATGGAACGCTTTGAATATGAGCTCGGCGTTATTAAGATGAAGGGTTACGCCGCCTATTTCCTCGTCGTCGAAGACCTCGTGCGCTTCGCGCGCGAAAATAATATTTACACCAACATTCGAGGCTCGGTCGCCGGATCTTTGATTACTTATGTATTACAAATCACCAAAGTCGATCCCCTCGAATATAAAATCCCGTTCGAACGATTCCTTAACCCAGAACGCCCCTCAGCTCCCGATATTGATATGGACTTTGCCGACAATCGTCGCGACGAAGTAATCGAATACGCACGCAGTAAATATGGCAAGGATCATGTCGCGCAGATCGGTACCTTCGGCACAATGATGGCGCGAGCAGCAGTGCGCGATGTCGCACGCGCGCTCGGCCACTCCTATAGCACTGGAGATCGCATCGCCAAACTTATCCCGATGGGGTCACAAGGATTCCCGATGACGATCGACAAAGCGCTCAAGCTCGAACCAGAGTTAAAAACGCTCTACCAAGAAGACGACACTTCGCACGAAGTAATCGATCTTGCGAAAAGTATCGAGGGCTGTGTGCGACATGTCGGTGTGCACGCCGCGGGCGTTGTGATCGCGCCAACGCCAGTGGTCGAGTGGACGCCGATTCAGCCCGATCCAAAAGGCACCGGGAAAATTATCACTCAATATGATATGTACTCCGTCGGTGAAGATGGCGTAGGGCTTACCAAATTCGATTTCCTCGGTATTAAAAATCTCTCGATTCTCGCTGATGTCGTCTCGCGCGTAGAAAAAAGTCGCAATATAAAATTCGACATCGAGGCGATTCCTCTCGATGATAAAAAGACCTTTGAGATGCTCGCGCGCGGCGAGACTGAAGGAACCTTCCAGCTCAACGGTTCGGGTATGACGCGCTGGCTCAAAGAGCTACGACCAACCACGATTCACGACATCAACGCGATGGTCGCCTTATATCGCCCGGGCCCTATGGAAACGATTCCCCAATATATCGAACGAAAAAATAATCCAAAAATGATTCGCTATGTCGACGAGCGAATGAAAGAGTATCTCGATTTTTCTTACGGGCTGATTGTGTACCAAGACGATGTCCTCCTCACAGCGATTAAACTCGCCGGCTATTCGTGGCTTCAAGCAGACGCACTGCGTAAAGCGATGGGTAAAAAAATTCCAGCAGTTATGCAGAAGGAAAAAGAAAAACTGCTCACTGGCTTTGCTGAATACGGAAAACTGAAGAAAGAAACGGCGGACAAACTCTGGTCACTCATCGAGCCCTTCGCGGCGTACGGATTCGGCAAGGCACACGCCGCCTCCTACGGTCGTGTGTCGTATCAAACAGCGTATATGAAAGCAAATTATCCGGTCGAATACCTCGCCGCACTTCTCACCGCTGACTCGGGCGACACAGAACAAATTTCTATTTTCGTCGCCGAAGCGAAAAGAATGGGCATCACGATTCTCCCGCCCGATGTCAACGAAAGTGGCACAGACTTCACGGTGATTAAAAACGACGAGAGTGAACTTTTTGAGGAAGCTCCGGAGCGCGACGGCGCGAGGCCGAGCAAATTTTCAGCAGAAAATTATGCGTCTTCCGAAAAAAGCTCACCGAGTCGTGGCTTTATCCGATTCGGCCTCTCTTCAATTAAAAACTTCGGCGACGGCATCTCTGAAGCAATTATCGCTGAACGAGAAAAGAATGGCGCTTTCACTTCTCTTTCTGACTTTTTATCTCGCATTGGTTCAAAGAACCTAAATCGCAAATCACTCGAATCACTTATTAAGTGTGGAGCACTCGATTCATTAAGCAATCAGATAGGCGGTAGAGGTACCCTCCTCGAAAATATCGAGAAGCTTCTCACTTTTCATCGCGAGTCAACCGCATCAGCACCACAAGATTCTCTCTTCGCCACCTTCGCGCCACCGTCACTCGTCCTGCCTGAAGGAAAGCAGATATCCCTTTTTGAAAAATTAATGTGGGAAAAAGAGCTGCTCGGCATTTATGTCTCTGGACACCCACTCGACGCTCACGAAAAGTTTGTAGAAAAAACGAAATTCCCTATTTCAAAAATAAAAGAGAATCCAAAAAATGGCATGCCGATTATTCTACCCGTTTTAATTATTTCTCTTCGCGCCTTTCTCACCAAGAGCGGCGAGAAAATGGCATTTATAAAACTCGAGGACAAAACAGATTCGATCGAAGCGGTCATATTCCCAAAGTTGTTCAAAGAACATTCGCTCATCCTCGCGCCGGGGAACTGTATTTTGGTAAAAGGAAAAGTCTCGATTAGAAATGGCGAGACAACGCTCGCGATCGACGAACTCAAACCGATTTAAATTGTGTTATATTCTGAATATATGGCAAAAATCACACCAGAAAACGATCTCGAAATAAGGCGGAAGCATAGTGGCAGCCACATCATGACCGCTGCGGTTCAGAAGATCTACGGCGATTCAGTCGGCCTCGGCGTAGGCCCGTGGACGGACGAGGGATTCTATCAAGACTTCGACTTCGGCGCGACGACCCTCGCCGAAAATGATTTGGCAAAAATAGAAAAAGAAATGGGTGAAATAGTGAAGAAGAATTTGCCGATTATAAAAGTCGAGATGAATGCTGACGAAGCACGCAAGATCTGTAAAGGTGACCCGTATAAAACGGAGCTGGTTGAAGAGATTATCGCGCGCGGCGATTTAATTAGTTTTTATTATATCGGCGAGTCACTCGACAAAGCGATCAGCGTGAACCTCTGCGCAGGGCCACACTTAGAAAAAACGGGCGAGCTCGGCGCATTTAAATTGATGCGTATCGCGGGCGCCTACTGGCGCGGAGATGAAAAAAATAAAATGCTCACGCGCATATACGGCATCGCTTTCCCGACTCAAGAAGAACTTGATGCTTATTTAAAACAGCGCGAAGAAGCAGAAAAAAGAGATCATAAAAAAATCGGCAAAGAGATGGGACTCTTCACCGTCTCTGACCTAGTCGGCAAAGGCCTCCCGATGTATCTGCCCAAAGGCAATATTATCCGCACCGAGCTCGAGAATTTCATTCGCCATGAGAAAGAAGCGCTCGGCTATTCATTCGTCACGATTCCCCACATTGCAAAAAAGGAATTGTATATTCGCTCCGGACATCTCGGGAAATATGACGCGATGATGCCGATAATGAAAGATGAAAATGGCGAGGAATTTGTCCTCAAAGCAATGAATTGTCCTCACCATTTCGAACTCTATAATGCGCAGCCGCATAGCTATAAAGACTTGCCCTTTCGCATCGCAGAAAATACGGTTGTATACAGAAATGAAAAAAGTGGCGAGCTCTCGGGGCTTCTGCGCGTCAAAGGTCTCTGTCAAGACGACACGCACCATGTCATTCGATTGGACCAAATCGAATCAGAAATAAAAATGATTCATGGGCTGATGCAGAAGGTGTACAGCATCTTCGGCTTCGATGATTATAAAGTTGAAATATCGATTCGCGATCCAAAAAATAAAGAGAAATATTTCGGCAGTGATGAAGTCTGGCAAAACGCGGAAAATATTTTGATTGAGCAGGTGAAGACTTGGGGAGTGCCGTTTTCAATCGAAGAAGGTGAAGCGGCATTTTATGGGCCAAAAATTGATATCCGCGTGAAGGACTGTATCGGTCGCGAATGGCAGCTCACCACCATTCAGCTCGACTTCAATCAGCCAGAAAACTTCGATATGGATTATACCGGCGAAGACGGCAAGAAGCATCGCGTCGTCGTCCTCCATGTCGCCATCTTTGGCTCCTTCGAGAGATTCTTCGGCATTTTAATCGAACACTACGCGGGTGCATTCCCACTCTGGCTCTCGCCTACCCAAGTAAAAGTCTTGAGCGTTTCTGAAAAGCACGCGGAGTATGCAAAAGAAGTCGTCGGTGAGTTAAAAGCTGCGGGCATTCGCGCCGAGACCGATGATTCAAACGAATCACTGGGGAAAAAGATCCGTGCAGGCAAGATGGAAAAAGTTCCCTACCTCCTCGTCGTCGGCGATAAAGAGGTTGAAGCAAAAACCGTTTCTGTCGAAAGCCGCGATGCGGGCAAACTCGACATCAATAAATTGGACGACTTCATCGTGCGCGCAAGTGAGGAAATTAAGAATAAGAAATAGTGAATTGTGTAAAAGAAAAAGTAGCAAAGGTAACCCTTGCTACTTTTTCTTTTTGAAATTTTTATTTTACAAATCCACGGTCGCGAGTTTGGCGTTACTTTGAATGAAGGATTTGCGCGCGGCGACATCGGTGCCCATAAGAATATCGAAGATGCGGTCTGCCGCTTCGGCGTCGTCAATGCTCACTTGTTTTAGAATTCGTCGTGCAGGATTCATCGTCGTCTCCCAGAGCTCGCTCGGATTCATTTCGCCCAAACCTTTGTAGCGTTGGACATTTACCTTTGCTGGCTTGGCCGGCTTTGCGGACTTGCCAGCGTCCTCCGTAGCCTCGGCGGAGGAGGATTCGTTCGTTAATTCATTCAAATCATCCCCTTCACTAACCACCGCGACTTCGTCTGGTGCGACGCCAAACTCTTTTAACACTGCATCTTTTTCATTATCAGAATAGGCATACGCCATCGACTTGCCCTTCGTGATTTTATACAGCGGTGGTTGAGCGATATAAATAAATCCGCCGTCGATAATCGGTTTAAAATGTCGATAGAGAAGCGTGAGAAGAAGCGTGCGAATGTGCGCGCCATCGACATCGGCGTCAGTCGCGATAATAATCTTGTGATAGCGAAGTTTTGAGAGATCGAAGACATCGCCAATCGCGGTGCCCATCGCGACGATGAGGGCGCGGATTTCTATCGAGGCAAGCATCTTGTCGAGGCGTGCGCGTTCGACATTTAAGATTTTTCCTTTGAGCGGAAGCACCGCCTGCGTGCGGCGGTCTCTGCCCTGTTTCGTCGAGCCACCGGCTGACTCTCCTTCTACAATAAAGAGTTCTGCTTCTTCAGCGCTCTTGGTCTGACAGTCAGCGAGCTTGCCAGGCAAGGTCATTCCCTCCAAAGCGCCTTTACGCAAAACTGAATCCTTCGCGGCTTTTGCCGCCTTACGCGCTTTAAGCGCGAGTAATACTTTATTAATAATCGCGCGCGCATCATCAGGATTTTCTTCGAGGAAGGTGCCAAGTGCTTCGCCAAAGACGGTCGAGACCGCGCTCTGGGCTTCAACGCTCCCGAGTTTCGCCTTCGTCTGCCCTTCAAATTGAATTTCTGGGAGCTTTACTGAAATGACTGCTGTGATGCCTTCGAGCACATCGTCACCGGTAAAGTTCTCATCTTTTTCTTTCAAAATGTTTGCATTGCGACCATAAGTATTAAGCGAGCGTGTGAGTGCTGTTTTAAATCCGGTGACATGCGTGCCGCCTTCGGCATTGTAGGTATTGTTGGCGAAGGCGGTGATGCGTGCTGTGATGTCGTCGACATATTGAAAGGCGACTTCAACCGCAACATTGTCGATCTCGCGATCGACATAAAAGATATTTTTATGTGCGGGAGTCTGATGACGATTATAGAAAGCGACGAGCGATTTGAGCCCGCCTTCGAAGTAGAAAGTCATCGACGGACACCCGAGATTTTTCTCACGCAAGAAGACGGTCTCTGTTTCAAATGCTTTTTTGTCAGAAGTGCGCGCGTCGATTACAGAAATGCGCACACCTTTTACCAAATACGCTTGCTGACGAAGGTGAGAGACGATGCGCTCCAAGTTAAATTCAATTCCTTCTTTAAAGATTTCTGCATCCGGCTTGAAGAGAACGATGGTGCCATGCTCTTGAGTCGTGCCAATCTTTTTTACGCGTGCAAGTGGCTTGCCGATTTCATAATCCTGTACATGCATCCCGCCGTCTTGGTGCACCACCACCTTCGTTTCTTTTGAAAGCGCGTTCACCACCGACGCACCGACACCGTGGAGCCCGCCAGAAACTTTGTACGCATCGTGATCGAACTTACCTCCGGCGTGGAGTGTCGTCATAATCGTCTCGAGCGCAGAGACTTTTGTCTTCGGGTGAATGCCAACGGGGATACCGTTGCCGTTGTCCGCAACGCGCACGAAGTTGTCTGGGAGAAGAGCGACTTCTATATCGTTACAACGCCCTGCCATCGCTTCATCGCGCGCATTGTCGAAGATCTCCCACACGAGGTGGTGGAGACCGTCAGGACCCGTTGTACCGATGTACATCCCGGGGCGTTTACGCACCGGTTCAAGCCCTTCAAGGACGGTAATAGAAGAGGCGTCATACGCCTTGGTTTTGGGGTCTTTACCCTGGGGTTTTTGGGCCATTTTAGCCATATTATTTATACCTCCATTGTATCATAAAATGTGATATTCTGAAACAATTATGGAGATAAAAATACCGCGAAATGAGGAGAGAGAGCTCCGCGCCAAGCTCGACGCCAGAACCGACGCAGATGCCGCCAGAATGAAGCGTTATTTGGCGATGCCCGACCTCTCGAGAACGGTCGGCAACCCGCTGTATGAGCTTGTACAGCGCATTGTAGCGATACCGGATTTTAAAAAGTACGATGTGATAGAAGTGCCAGAAATAATGGACACAAGCATCGTATTCGACCTCTTCGACTTCCCTAAAGATCACCCTGCTCGCTCGACCTCTGATTCGTATTTCGTTGATGAAAAAAATGTGCTCCGCACCCACACGACCGTGATGTGGTACTACTGGCTTAAACAGGAACAGGTTCGAAAACAGATTGAAGCAGGAGAAGCAGTCGGCGCACTATCATTTGGAAAAGTGTATAGAAAAGATGAAATCGACCGAAAGCATATGAATGTCTTCCATCAGATTGATGGCTGGTACCTCGCGCGCAAAGAAGAAAAAATAATTACGATTGAGGATTTGAAAAAAGTGCTCTCTGACATCGCGAAGGCAGCCTTCGGTCCTGAAGTAAAATATCGATTTAATGTCGACACATTCCCCTACACTGATCCCTCGCTCGAAATGGAAATCGACAAAGACGGGAACGACACTTGGGTTGAAGTCTTGGGCGCCGGCGTCGTGAAAGGAAAAGTGCTCGACAATCTTGGCGTTGATTCTTCAGTTTGGAATGGCTGGGCATTCGGCTTCGGGCTCGAGCGACTCGCGATTATCTCGATGGAGCTACCCGACATCCGCCTTCTCTGGTCAGATGATGAGCGCGTAAAAAAACAACTCGTCTTGGGCCAACATTTTAAAGAAGTGAGTAAGTACCCGCCGGTGGTGCGTGACATTTCATTTATCGTGAACAACGATTTCGTGCCCAATAACTATTTTGACCTCGTGCGCGATGTCATCGGCGATATGGCTGAGGAGATGGCACTGCTCGATAAATATGAAAATGAAGAAAAACTAGGGGCAGGGAAAGTAAGTTATGCCTATCGAATCACCTATCGCAGTGTTAACAAAACGCTCACGAACGAAGAGGTAAATACACTCCATAAAGAGCTCGAGGAGGCAACGAAGCGCGTTTTTGAGGCGACCATACGATAACGAGATTTTGTGCTATACTATCGCGTGTTATGAGCCCGCAAATGTTGGCGTACCCTTTCCTTTTCCTCGCGATTTTTTTTGAATCGTTTGTTCTTGTTACCCTCCTTTCGAAGCCTGCTCGGGCTGCCCTAAACCGCAAAAATAGCGCACTTAACCCGTCTGTCGCGGTTATTGTGCCTTGTTATAACGAATGCGAAACCGTGGCGAAAACCTGCGAATCTCTCCTCGCTCTCGATTATCCAAAAGATAAGCTCGAGATCATTCTTGTCGATGATGGATCGACCGACAACACGCCTATAGAGATGGCGCATTTCGCCGATAATCCACAAGTAAAAATTATTAGAAAAGAAAATGGCGGAAAGCATACCGCGCTCAATGCGGGAATCGCCGCAACACAAGCAGAAATTGTCGGCTGTCTCGATGCAGACTCATTTGTCGAACCAAGCGCACTCCTCGAAATCGTCCCCTGCTTTTCTGATCCAAAAACTGCCGCGGTTACCGCAGCGATGTCGATACACCAACCAGAAAGCCTCATCCAACATATGCAAAACGCTGAATACATTTTCGGCATAACGATGCGCCACACCCTCGCTTCAATAAATGGACTCTATGTGACGCCAGGGCCTTTTTCTTTTTATAAACGAGCTATTGTCGAAGAGCTCGGCGGGTTCAGACACGGGCACCAAACCGAGGATATGGAAATGGCACTGTGCATTCAGCAAGCGGGTTATAGAATAGAAAACGCCATTCTCGCGCGCGTGTATACCAAATCTCCAAAGACTGTTCTCGCCCTTATCAAACAGCGCACACGCTGGACAACAGGCTTTATGCGAAATGTGCTCGGCGAATACCGCGGACTTATCGGCAATAAGCGCTACAGCGTTCTCGGTATGCTGGTGCTCCCCTGCGCTCTTATCGCGATAGTGAGTGGCATACTCCTTTTCTTAATGACCGTCTTCACCTTCTTAAAAAATCTGGTCTCTGCCCTTGAGATCCGCGCCGGGATTCCGCTCTCTTACTCGCTCCTGCCACACACCTCATTTAGCTGGTTCTACTTCCCCGTGAGCGCGTATATATTCCTCGGCTTCGCGACGCTTATCGCCTCACTCTTTCTTATTGCCGTCGGGAAATATATTTCTAAAACGCCGGGGAATTTAACTCTTGGACTTATTTCATATACATTTTTGTACGGGATTATCGCACCGCTCTGGCTTATCCGCGCCACCAGCGATGTGGTATTCGGCAGGCATCGTCGTTGGAAATAAATAATTAAAAAAAATATGTCACTCATCGCTCGTAATGTACTCATCGCTCTTGGTATCACCATCGTGCTTTCAGGCACCGTCGTCTATGCGGTTAATTATTTAAATCGCGAACGCGTCGCTGAACTTGGCGCGATAGAAAATCAAATCTCTATCGAGACGCTCTCTCTTGATACACAATTTTCTCTTCTCGCCGCCACGCCGTGCGACAGCATCGCTTCTTCTACGGCGCTCACGGGTGAGCTCGCCGATCTCGGCAATCGCCTTGCGTATGCAGAAGGTCAGCTCGGCACCGATAATGCTCAAGTGGTACAACTTAAGAAACAATACTCACTCCTCGAAATACGCGATTATCTCATCACGAAACAGCTCGCTGCCGCCTGTGGTACCAAGCCAGTGACGGTTCTTTATTTCTACAGCAATGCGGGCGACTGTAGCGACTGTGACAAAGCTGGCTACGCACTCTCCTACCTCCGCACCGCCTATCCAACGCTTCGTGTTTACTCCTTTGACTACAACTTGAACCTCGGCGCACTCAAGACATTTGAGGCGGTGACAAAAGTAAAAGATGATCTCCCTGCCTTCGTGGTAAATGGTAAGCATTCATACGGCTTCACCTCCCTCGCCGACTTCGAAAAGCAGTTTCCGAAGGGTGCGCTGGCGACAACGACTAGCAGTAACTAGAAACCAAATTTGGAGCCGCCTCCCAGACTCGGACTGGGGACCTTCACTTTACAAAAGTGTTGCTCTACCAACTGAGCTAAGGCGGCACTATTTATTCTTCCCTACTCTAACACATCGGGAACTTCGGGCACAGTCTCCTTCAACTGGTCTTTAAAATCAGAAAGGGTCTTCACAAACTCGCGGGCATTCTCCCGCGTGCTCGTATCGACGGTCCGCTCCATACGGATGCGCTTGACGAGTCGCGTGAGGAATCGCTCGGCAGAGCGTACGATGGTCAGAGAAATATGCGCGACTGTGTGCATCACTTTTTGATAGATGCGATGAAGTTCTTCGCGCGCAAACGATTTAAAATCAACATTAACCAAAACAAATTCGATCTGTTCAACCTGTGCATCGAGCACTCCGCGTTTTTCTCCGAATACCCGCACACCCCGGCGTTCCTCATAATTAGTGAGAACAAAGAATCCTGCGAGAAGCACAAGTGTTATTACAACGAAAATAAGGTGCCCCATAATCTGCTAGCGCAGAGAGATGCGAGCGAACTGGCTTACTTCTACGCGTTCGCCGAACTTCTGTGTTGCTTCGTTCACGAGATCGCGGACCTTCTTTGATTCATCTCGAATAAAAGGCTGATCGAGAAGCACCTGCTCTTGGAAGTAGCTCGCGAGTTTCCCTTCCATAATCTTTTCTCGCATCTCGACAGGCTTTCCTTCAACTTCTTTTTCAAAAACGGTAACGGCTGCCTGCTTCACTTCTCTTGGAATTTCATCGGCTGTTGTATATTTTGGGCTGGTCGCTGCGACCTGCATCGCGATCAAGCGCGCGAGTTCTCCGAACTCTGGGTTCTTCGAGACGAAGTCGGTCTCAGTCGAGAGAAGTACCATCGCGCCGATAACGCCTTCGTGTGTATAGACTCCTATCGTCCCCGCCTTAAGCGTTCTCTCTGCCTTCTTTTCAGCGGCTTCTGCTGAACGCTTCTTGAGAATGACTTCAGCCTGTGCGAGGTCGCCGTTTGCCTCTTCGAGAGCTTTTTTACACTGCATTACCGACACGCTCGTCTTCTCTCGGAGTTCTTTTATTTGTTCAGTAGTAATTTCCATAGTAATTAAATTATAACACGCGGATGTTTGGATTTCGTCATCCCATCACTAATGATGGGTTTACGAAATCCATCACATTCCTACGATGTTTGGCCTTTTTTAAATGCTGAAGTAAGTTCAGCGAGAATAAGCTTCACTGTATCGCGAGATGCATCATTCGCGACAATCGGATACTGCGCATCGCGCACATCGCAGTCAGAGCTCATAAGAGCGATGACTGGGATACCTGCGTCCTTCGCTTCCTTTACCGCGTATTTCTCGTGTTTCGAGTCAATAACGAGAAGAGCGTCAGGGCGCTTCGCGAGTGTCGTGATCCCATCGAGGCGCTGCTCGAGTCGTTTCTTCTCGCGATCGAGATACACGAGTTCAAGCTTTGTATGCTGTTTTGCTCGAATGCCTGCAGCAGACTTTTCAGAGAGTTCTGCGAGACGATCGATACGCTTCTTAATTTCTACCCAGTTCGAGATCGTCCCACCGAGCCAACGAGTCGCGACATAAGGAGCGGCGATTTCTTGAGCAGCCTTTTTAACCAGGTCGGCTATTTCGACTTTTCCACCAACAAAAAGCACTGTTTTCCCTTCTTTTGCGAGAGTAGACATTACTGCCTTCGCCGCGTCGAGCTGTTCGGCGGTTTGTACCAAATCGATGATTTCACTGCGGCCCTTGGTACCCATGACAAAAGGCTTCATCGACGGGTGTCGACGGCTTTTTACCTGCGCGAAATGAGCCCCTGCGCCAAAGAGGTTTTTTAATTCTGCCGAATCAGTTACTGATGTCATTCCGATACTTTACCTGAATCTTCGAGACTCTGCAACTGTATCTCTTCGATTATGTCGTCGATGCCCCCGGCTACGATCTTCGGCAGATTGTGCCACGACTTCTGTATCCGGTGATCAGTCACGCGATCTTGGAGGTAGTTATAGGTGCGAATTTTCTCTGACCGGTCTCCGGTGCCTATTTGTGCCTTCCGATTCGCCGCATGCTCCTTAGCCTCTTTTTCTTCCTGAAGCTGTTCGAGCTTCGCGGAGAGAATCTGCATCGCCTTCTCGCGGTTCGAGAGTTGACTCCGCTCGGAGGACGAGCGTACTTCGATGCCGGTAGGGATATGGACGAGCCGGACAGCCGTCTCAACCTTGTTCACATTCTGTCCGCCGGCGCCGCCGCTTCTCGAGAATTCCATCTTGAGATCTGCTGGATTTATTTCCATTTTTGACTTCGTACGAATCGGCAATACGGCAATCGAAGCAGTTGAGGTGTGGACTCTCCCCGATTTTTCGGTAAGGGGCACGCGTTGGACACGATGTACACCTGTCTCATAACGGAGTGCATCGTATGCGTCGGGGCTAGAAATTTCTATGGTTAAATCGTCGAGAACGCGCGTCTTCCAGCCGCGGTGTTCGGCATACTTCTGATACATTTCTTTTAAATCTCGTGCGAAGATAGCGGCCTCAGAGCCGCCCGCGCCGGCGCGCAGCTCCATCACCACAGAACTCGGACGATCGTCCGATTGCTCTTCTGCTTTACCTTGTGCACCGTATTTTAAATATTCTGCGTAGTCCATATATTTATTAAAGCACAAAATTCGAATATCGAAATACGAAACAAATCCAAATTTATTTCGGATTTCGTGCTTCGTACTTCGAATTTACTTCTTCTGTGCAGCACGCTTCTTGAAGCGTTCGACGCGACCGGTCTTGTCGAGCATACGGTCTTCACCAGTATAAAACGGGTGTGACTTACTCGAGATTTCTACCGTTACCTTTGGGTATTCTTTACCTTCAAACTTTGTCGTCTCATTGGTCACCATTGTTGAACCAATCAGAAACTGCCCGCCAGAGGCGAGATCTTCAAAAACGACGGGTCGATACCCTTCTGGGTGAATTTCCTTTTTCATTCCACAGATACTACCATGCCACTTCGCCAAGTACAAATTCACTTGGCTTCGCGGCACGCAGCACTCTTAGAATTCTTGGAATGCAGGGATGATGTTTACGGTGACTGATTTTACGGCAGTCGTACCTGAATTAGTACTACAGTCAATAGTAAAGGTAGACTGACTATTTATCGTAGCTGTGTACCCACTACTCTTTGAGAAGTTGCCATTAAAATCAGCGGCCCCGCTCGCGAGTGTGTTACCAGACGAGTCTTTCACCTGACAAGAGCTCACATTAACTGCCTTCCACGAGATTATTGATGTCCCGCCACTTTGAACACGCGCAGGATCTGCACTAATCGAAACACTTGGAGAAATAACCGTAACCGTAGCAAAGGCCGGAGTAGAAGTGGCTCCTTGTGCATTGGCACAAACCACTTGATAATTCTGCGGGCCGACGGTATTCAACTTACCTGTCGAGACATTCCCTGAAGCCGCGCCGCTCGTAGAAAATCCTGTGCCAGTACAACGCGTCGCACCAGTAGAACTCCAGCGTAGCGTTGTCGAGTAACCCTGATCAACGGTAGAAGAATCTGCAGAAAGCGTCGCGGTCGGGGCTGGATTGGTACTACAAGCCGGCGGATTCGTCGCTCCATTGTTACAAGTAATTGGCGGGGCACAAAGCGGGTTTGTTGGGCTCCCTCCACAGCCCGTACATCCGGTGCCACCGCACGGCGAACAAGTGCCATTCACATATGCTTGATTATTCGGACACTGCGACACGGTAGTACAAGCACTCCCGTCCCAAGTCAGGCCAGAAGGACAGACGACAGGGCCAACATCCATAGCGACATTAAGCGGTGTACAGCGAGTAGAGAGCGGGCGAGGATCGACTTGTCCATAAATATCAGCGCAGAAGGCAATGAGGTTTGTCCCTGTAGGCAGACCTCCTGTCGATCCTGTTGGGCTGTATGCATTAATTCGTATTGTTGTGCCCGAATCTACTGTGCTATTAGCCGCTATTCCAGTAAAATCAGCCATAGCAGACACACCGGTAGAAGGTACTACCGAGTTTAAATCCCAGCTATTTATCCAAGCGTCGCTCGCAGGATCGCCCTTTTTTAAGACAGGGGGGTAACTAGTTATACCGTTATTTTTACCAACATCTACGAAATAGGCATTTGTGAACGAAGCCTTGGTTTCTACGCCTGAATTGGTTATTGGTGTTGATAGTTTAAGAGGCTCTCCTGCCGACGGGGCAGTCTGTGCGTATGTCTCTGGCGAGATAATTGATCGAACGAGGTTCATTCCTTTTTCAAAGAGCTCCGCATACCACGCGAGATGAGATGGCTTATCGAGAACAGCGACATTTTGAGCACTCATAGAACCAACAATAAGAATGGGATATAAAGGATCGAATTTAATATCGAATTCGGTTGTTGATCCCGCTAATAGAGTCTGTACCAAAGCCGGGTAAACATCAACTGCTAAAGCGGATGGGCCAAAAATATTTTTTATAAATGCGAGAATAGGATCTTGTCTAACACTTCTTTCAGAAGGAACGATCTTTATTGAATTTATTGTATAACCTGAAGGGGCTATAATACTTTGTAAGGGTATGCTATATGGACCCGCTTGTTGATTCGTATAGGTCGTCGAGGTGCCCGTCCCTTGTAGATCGACCATAGTGGTCGTATTTGGTATTGTAGGACCAATAATCTCCCATGTGGAACTGACTGGTGCTCCCGTCGCTGAATCTGTCGAGGTGACGACGACCGTACCCGTTGATGGAGTTGGCGTTTGAGCGCGACTTATAGTGAATGTCTGACTCGTAGAAGATTCGCCATCAGAAACAGTTATTGTATAGGTGCCATTTGACAGAGACGAAACATCTAGATTGAGAGAAAAATTATTTGAGAAAGGACTGCAGGAACCGCCTGTATTAAATCCATTGCAGTTCATATATTCATTACAACTTTCTCCTGTGCCATCTGTGTTCGTACTCCCCGACAAACTGCTCGAACCGGTGATATCCCAATCAACCGACATTATTTCTAATGAAAGTTCAGTATATCCTTGCCGTAAACATTTATTGAAATAGACTCCGCTTGTAGTGCTGCCAGTCGCTGTAAGTGTTGATTGTGTAGAATCTAGCGCGGGACTACTTAAGGTAATGCTCCCGGGCCTATTTTGAGGCAGGGATATTGCATGCGCCACTACCGTCGGGATGAAACAAAAAACTGTGGTCAATACTATGATTCCAAAATATTTTTTCATATTATTTAACTACGACGGTTATGATTATGTGCGAGCCTTTATCTCTTGTACTCACAACCACTTGGAGCTGTTCCGTACCTTTTGTAGCATTTAAGGCATCGAACATCGGGCGTGTCGTGAGCGTGCTGGTAATCGTCCAGCCATTTTTTGAGAGATAAGACTGGTAGTCGGCGAAGAGCGCTTTAACCGTATTCGAAGAATCGTATTCGGCGGTGTATTGATTCAATGTTGGAGAATAATTAATAGCGTAGCTATTATTCACTGCGACGGTCGTGTCGAGAATGAGCTCTTTGGGGAACTGCGGCGTGAGCTGGCCCTTCGGCGCATAGACTGGCTTCCCTACTTCAGAATTTTTTGGATAAAACTTCCAGACCAAAATTCCTGCAACTGCGATTATTATAATAATTATGACTAGCGCGAGAATAGGCCGCGCGACAGAGCGTTTATTTTTCTTCATAGGTTAATGATAGCAGACGCGCGAGCGATAAAGAGTGTATAAAAATCTAAAAGTGGAAATCTGAATTTATGTATTTAGATTTTTCGAATAGAAAACGCCCCTCGATTGCTCGAGGGGCGTTGAAAGAACAACAATTAAAAACTAGCCTTTGCCGCCGATGAGCGGAAAACATGCGGTTCCGTCAGACGGACAGGCCCAGAAGTCCATACTCCCGCCGTCTGCAGGTACTGCCGGTGCAATTGCGGGGAGGAACGGTATCCCCGGTGTTACCACATTGGCGCTGCTATCAGAGAGCTTCACTTCCGTGAAGTCCCCGCTATCGTTGCCAATTATGATAACTGTCCCTAAAGCGATCGCGCTGACCGGTTTTTCCCCGGGAGGCAGTGCGATTACCCCATGGTTGCCGTATGCCGCCACTGGTTTCAAATCGTTCTGACTCAAGACATTGGCGATGTTATCGCCATACGAGATGAGCACGAGGACTCCCAAAGAGTCGACTGGGAGGATCTCTGTCCCCTTCGGTGCACCGGCTGTTATGCCGGTGACAGACTGCGACAGAACGAGATTGCAGTTGGTGTCCGATTTGGTAAGTGTTAGCCCGCTCGCGTCGAAGACATAGCCGAAGGTATTGCCCCCGACAGTCCCGACACCAAGGGACTGGTTGTTTGTCCCGGCGTTGAGTGTGTATATCGGATTGGTTGAATTCGGCCCCCCAAGCCAAGAGGTACAGTTTACCGTGTTTTTAGTGATGTACAAAAGTTGGCCATTTCCGGCCTTCACCCCTACCTTTGTACCAGGATCTCCGCCGCCGCCCATACTAGGGGCGTTAAGAGGGCTCGTGCAGGTAGCGGGATCGATTGGGCTAGGCCCATTCGAAAACCACCCCGTCGTACTGTCTGCGGCGATCGCCGCGACCGCGGGCCCAAGGAAGCAGTGCACGCCATTGGGCACTCCTGTTACGGGAGAAAATTCGTCAACATAGCCCGGCCTTGGTACACCATTGAGCATGTTCTGCCCGGGGATCCTTTCCGCCGAATTCAGCCGAAGCTTTATCCCGGATGGGACAACGACAGCTGGGTTCGGCCCGTAGAGACCAAACTTAACGGTTGCTGAACACCCGGTCAGATCGGCCGTAAGACAAATCTTGCAGTAACGATTGTCAAAGCCCATATGGCTTTGATCAAAAGCAAATGCTACCGTCACTTGCGTTGACGAATCCAGCGTAACAGCCATTATGTTGGTGTTTGTTGTACAGCTTAATGTCTGCGAGCCAGCAAATCCTGACCCACTAAACACTGCATTCACGGACCCCTGGCCAATGAGCCAGAAAGGTCCGTTGATTGCGGTGAGTGTCGGCGTGACAAGAACCGTCACACTGACCGTAGCCGTCGTGTAGTTGGCGGTATCCGTCGGGGTGAAGGTCACGCTTTCAGAAACCGATGCTCCGGCGGCGGGGATGGTGCTTGGCGCGGCCCAGGCGAATGTGCCCGGCACCGAAGCCACGCCGCCCGAGAGCGTTGACGAGGCGAGTGTTTGACCACTCGTGATCGCCGTCGCAGTCGGGGGCGTCGTAATTGTTGGTGTTGCTTTGTTTACTGTCAGCTGCACACTTCCACTAGCAGTGTTGTAGTTTGCAGTGTCCGCCGCCGAAGGAGTGAATACCACCGAGAGCGTCTGCGTTCCCGCCGCGAGCACGGTGCCCGAGGCCGGAGTGTAGACGAAGCTTCCGCCGGCGATGCTCGCTGTCGCGTTCAACTGCGTTGAGCTCAGCGCGATGCCATAGGTTATGGCGGCCGGCGTAGCCCAGGTGATGGTCGGGGTTGTTTTCGAGGGCGGGGTGTACCCGCCACTAGTCCCTTTACCGCCGCACCCGGAAAGGGTGGCGGCGAGGAGGACGACGAAGCAAAAAGCAAAAAACCGATTCTTTTTCATTTTAGTACCCTCTCCTGACACGGTGCTTTACTCGCCACCAATGTCAAAGAACTGTTGATTCCCGTTTATTAATATACCCCTTAATACCTCTATTTGTCAAGGCTTTTATGACCCGCTTAAAATGTCAATTTCATCTTGGAAGTCGGCTGCGAAGCGCATCACGCTATCGCCGTAGGGCGCGAATGCGGGGTTGGTGTAGTAGCTACCGGCAAAATATTTCAAAGCTGCGTTTCTTTCTGCAGTCGCTGTTTGTTTCCCTGCTCCAATATCAGTCATATAGAGCGCGATGGCGGTAAAAGCATCGAGATTGTTCCAAGGATTTGCCTGAACGCCAGAATGCCCAGCTAGTTTTGCTATACGATTCTGATACATCACCCAAGTTGATGGGATAAATTGTGCTGGGCCCATCGCGCCACCATAGCCAGTCGATTGTGGACAAGAAACGGGCATCGAATACGGGTCGAGCCCGAGCGCACTCGTTATATCCATAAAAGGGTCGACATCGCGCGAAGGCTTCATCACACGACTAAAGGGCGTGCCGGTATTTTTCCCTTTTCCATTACCTTTACTTGGAGAATTAGTGAGAAGACACTGCCCCACATTCGCGCCGAGATTCGTCTCTTGTTTCAAAATGCCGAGAATGAATGCTGGGCGAACCCCTGTCGCCGCGCCAGCCTGCTTCGCGAGAAGGATCGCCGAAGGAAGCGAGATTTGCCCCGCGCCACCGGCGAGATTAAATAATTCTGCGCGAATCTGCCCTGCTGTTTTCTGATTATTCGCGATGAGTTTCTGGAAATTCGCTTCGATACCTTTTGTATCGGCGAGGAGTTTTTTCTTATCGGCTTCTTGTGTCTTCACCGACTGTTCTGCGACTTGTGCCACTTGTCGCAGTTGCTCTTGTTCTGCGAGCCTCGTTTGAAGAGCCTCCTTTTCTGCCTCTGTCGAAGAGCTCGTCGTCTTTATTTGGCTAAAAGAATCTGCGAGCGAGCTCTTTATAGAAGCGAATGCGTCGAGATCACTAAAGAAGTCTGAGACGCCCTGTGAGCCGAGCGCGACCGACACGGCAGAATAATTATCGATTACTTCTGTCTGGCGCAGTATCTGTGCGAGAGATTCTTTTTCTGCAGAGAGTTGGCTCGAGAGCGATGAGAGCGTCTTGTTGTGCGTACTAATATCTCCACTTAATTGTGTTATAGCTATAGTAATCGCTTTTATCTGGAGCTCGGCTTTATTAATTTCTGCATTAAAAGCATTGATCTGCGTTTGAAGTGTTTGGTGCTGATTTTGTGCCTGATCCAATAAACCTTGTTGAACTGCGATTTGGCTCTCGAGCTGATCGAGCTGGCTTTGGAGTTGTTGTTGCCGATTCGCTACCGATTGAGAAATATCCTGTGCATACGCCCCGAACGGCATCGCCGCAAAAATGAATAGAGATAAACAAAAAATAAACCGGCGCATTACCGGTTCATTTTATCACAGCTTTGATTATTTTTAATTCGCTTCTGCTTCAGCACCTTCGGCATCCTCCGTTTTACCCTTCTTCTCGACTTCAATCGCAGACAAGTCTGCTGGAGCAACTTCTTCCACCTTCTCTTCGACTACTTCTTGTACAAGAGCGACGATCTCATCCGGATCTGCGACAAGAGTAACACCAGACGGGAGCACGAGATCTGCTGTGCGAATTTTATCGCCAACTTTTTCTAGTACTGAAAGATTCACCTCGATATCGTGCGGGAGATTCATCGGATCAGCCTCCACCTCGAGTTCGTGAAGCACCTTCACCAAGTTCGCGCCAGATTCGACAGCAGCTGATTCGCCAACGAAATTAAGCGGGATCGCGACTTCGACTTTTTCACCCTTCGTAACCGCATAGAAATCTGCGTGTTCAGGAATATTTGTCATTGGGTCATACACTACTTCGTGGATGAGGGTCGGGAGCGATGCACCGATTCCTTCAAGCGAGACAATCGTCGCTTCGCCAGCTTCGTGAAGAATCTTGCTGAATTCTTTTGCAGAAATAACAATCGGCGTCGCTTCGTGGTGCGCACCATACACAACAGCTGGGATAAAGCCGTCACGACGCAGCTGTGCTGCGGTTGCACCATCTTCTGCGCGCTTTTCAACTTTGAGTGTAAGCATATCTCACGAATATACTGGAAATGTCGAAATTATGCAATTGTCAGCAAGCACTTTCGCTTTACAAGCAACCGAGACCTTCTCAAGACGCGAGAGGAATGCTTCACGCGCGGCGGAGACATTTTCTTCTTTTCCTTTCCAAATTGACAATGCCTCATCCTGCAACGCGCGTGCATACGAGAATGAAAGAGGCCACGGTGTGCCGACTTTCTTCGCCTGCTGAACAATCGCTGCGAGATTTTCTGTCGCCTGATCGGGCGTCTGCCCTCCCGACAAGAAAACAATTCCCGCGATCTGTTTTGGCACCACTTTTAGCAATGCAGAAATCGTATCTTCTGCCACTTCTTCAGGTGTATCCTTTTTCCCACTTTTTTCTCCCGAGAGCACCATTGATGTTTTTAAAATAACGCTCGCACGGTCAACCGCATATTCATTCAGCATAGAGAAAAGTACTTCGAGCGATTCTTCTACCACCGCCTTCGTGCGCGCGCGACCGTGTTTCCCTTCATACAACACTTCTGATTCAACAATTGGCACGAGCCCCGCCGCCTGAGACTCCTTCGCATAGCTCGCGAGACGCTTCGCGTTCTCGTGGAGCGCTGTATTCGAAGGCAGTCTGTCCCCTTCGATAGTCGCGACTGCGCGCCACTTTGTAAACTCTGCGCCCTGCTTTTTATATTCAACGAGTCGCTCGGGCAAATCGAGTAATCCTTGCGTGATTAACTCACGCGGGCTTTCTGGAAATGGCTCGGTACCGAGATCAACTTTAATCCCCGCTGCGATACCACGAGCGGCAAGAGATTTAGAAAACAGTTTTTTATCATTCCCTTTTTCAAGCAGCGTCTCGCTAAAAAGAATGATGCCAGAGAGATAGTCTTCGATGCCTTTTGTGCCAATAAACAAGTCGCGATACTGCCGGCGCATCTCGGCACTCGTCGAGATCCCATGCTCTGCGAGGCGTTCCGTCGCTGTGTGCACACTCTCGTCCGCAGCGAGAATCCCTTTGCCGTCGACAAAAAGTGAGCGCGCAATCGCGACAAGATCAGTCATCCCTTTATGGTAGCACGGTAGTAGCATGATAGAATGTGGATATATGGACTTTATTGCAATTGGTGACACGGTAGTTGATGAATTTATTCGGCTTGAAAAGGCGGAGGTACAGTGCGATGAAAAAAATGAGAATTGCACAGTGACTCTGCCATGGGGTGATAAGATTCCCTACGACTTTTCGGTGATGGTGCCGGGCGTTGGGAACGCGGCGAACGCCGCGGTCGCCGCCGCGCGCCTCGGTTTATCCACTGCATTCGTTTCAAATGTTGGCGACGATCATTACGGCGCAGAAACGCTCGCGATGTTTAAAAATGAAGGTGTCGATACAAAATATATTGCAGTGAATGAAGGGGTGCCAACGAATCATCACTATGTCCTCTGGTATAACGCCGAGCGTACGATTCTTATCCGCCACGAAGTGTACCCATGCATTATCCCCGAAAATTTTGACGCGCCGAAGTGGCTCTATCTTTCTTCGATTGGTAAGCACGCCGGTGAAGATTTTTATAATCAGCTCGCCGCATGGCTTGGAGAACACACAGATACAAAACTCGCCTTCCAGCCCGGTACTTTTCAGATTGATCTCGGCATTGAAAAATTAAAAAATCTCTACGCACACACCGAACTCGTCGCTTGTAATAAAGAAGAGGCAGAAAAGATTCTCGGCACCGGTCCTATCGAAATAAAAAGTCTCTTAGAAAAAATGCATGCCATTGGTCCAAAAATTGTTTTGATAACTGACGGGCCGCAGGGTGCCTACGCGAGCGATGGCGAGAAGATGTATAAAGTGCCGATGTATCCTGACCAAAAAACTCCCTATGACCGCACCGGCGCAGGCGACGCGACCACTTCTACTATCGTAGCCGCACTCGCTCTTGGAAAATCACTCGACGAAGCACTGCTCTGGGGACCAATTAATGCGATGGCTGTTGTACAAGAAATCGGCGCACAAAAAGGGCTTCTTAAAAGCGAACAATTAGAAAAATATTTATCCGAAGCACCAGAAGATTATCGCGTTGAATTATTTTAAAATGGATTTCTGAAGTTCGTGATAGTGAGAACCTCCGCTGACGAAGGTAGTTGCGAGTGTGCTGTCATTTGCAACATGAATAATAAGTAGTGCTGCACACGCGCCGGCGATGGTGATAAGCAGCGTGGCGAAGTAGGCATTTACCGTATGAGTATAGGTCATTATCTGATTCTATCAGCAAGAAAATCTTTTATTGCATTTTCTATGTGGAGAGCGTCGAGTCCATAATGAGCAAGTAATTCATCCGGAGTTCCTGATTGCCCAAATTCGTCATTTATACCAAGTCGAAGAACTGGCACCGGATGTGCCGTTGATAAAAATTCTGAGATCGCGCTCCCGAAACCGCCAGCGATTTGATGTTCTTCAATCGTAACGACGCGACCGGCGAGCACTGCTGCGTCGAGTACCATTTTTTCATCAAGAGGCTTAATGGTGGGTATATGTAAAACGATAGATTCTACGCCATTTTTTAGCAAATTTTCTGCTACTAAAAGAGCGGTGTGACTGAGCGAGCCGGTTGATAAAATCGCGACTTTGGGTGCAGGGGATTCCCAAAGCGTGAGCGCCTTCCCAATAGAAAACGGCGTTTCTACTGTGGTGAAAACGGGCGTCGCTGCGCGTCCGAAGCGAATGTATACCGGCCCGTTCGTTTTTGCCGCTTCTATAACCGCCTTTCGCGCCTCTTCGCTATCGCCAGGATTAATCACCGTCATATTCGGTAACACACGCATCATACTGATATCTTCGAGCATCTGATGCGTCGCACCATCAGGCCCAACAGAGACGCCCGCGTGCATCCCGCAGATCTTCACCGGCATCTGGTTGAGCGCAATCGTGGTGCGAATTTGTTCATAATTTCTCCCCGGAGAAAACGCCGCATAGCTCGCGATAAAAGGGATTTCCCCTGCTGCTGCCATTCCTGCCGCGACTGTCGCCATATTTTGTTCAGCGACGCCCATTTCTATAAATCGTTCAGGAAATACTTTTTCAAATTCTTCTGCGCGTGTTGACTCTTTTACATCTGCGCACAAAACAACAACGCGCGAGTCATTCTTCCCCGCTTCAACAATGCCTCTGCCAAAGCCGTCGCGCGTCGGTTCTTTTTTATTATTCTCTTCAAAAATATCACTTGCTAGATTCGCATCCGCAGACACCATATTACTTATATGCACTGAGTTGCGCCGGCAACCATTGCTGCCGTTTCCTGCCGCGAATTACCACTATTGTCCACACACCAATATTTCGTATTGTCTGAAACGAGTTGCACCTGAATCGCGTAGGCACTTGTTGAATTATTGCAGGTGACAGTTCCCGAGCCATTTGCAGAGTCTGCCGCAGCAACAGCCTTCGCGACTGTAGTGTCAACAACAAAGACAGAGCCGGCAACAGCACAAGAGTTGGTCGCTCCAGCGGTACCATAACTATTGTTCCCGCCGCTTGAATAAAAGATCTCTGCTTGTGTCTGCGCAGAATGCAGGTCTGACTTGATCGCCGCATCACTCCCTTTCGATCTTGCCGTATTAAGAGAAGCAAGCACCACGGCGGAGAGAATGCCAATAATGGCGATAACGACGAGTAATTCAATAAGGGTAAACCCAGCACTAACAGTTAGTGCTCGGGTGAAGCCGTTTTTATTTATATTATATTTCATAATTATATTGTATCAGATGTAAAGAGCTTTTATAAACTTTTCACCCTCTTCTTTTGCTGGAACTTTCCCGTGCCAACGGTAGTCATTTTCTATTTCTGTAACGCCTTTACCAGGGATAGTGCGCGCGACAATAAGCGTGGGCTTATCTTGTACTGATTTTGCCTTTTCAACAGCATCGATAAAAATCTGTATGTCATTCCCGTCTATTTCAATCACATGCCAATTAAATGCCCTATATTTATCTGCGAGCGATTCTAACGGCATCACTTTTTCTGTCGTTCCGTCAATTTGAATATTGTTACGATCTATAATCGCAGTGAGGTTTGATAATTTATTTTTCCCGATGAACATTACTGCCTCCCAGGTATTTCCTTCTTCCTGCTCGCCATCGCTCATCACGCAGTACACCCTCCGCCCATGTTTGGACTTCGTAAATCCATCATCAGATGATGGATTTACGAAGTCCCTCAATACAAGTGCCATTCCTGCTGCTTGTGAGAGACCTTCGCCCAAAGGGCCAGAGGTAGTTTCGAGACCTGGTAATCGAATGCGCTCTGGATGCCCTTGCAGCCTGCTGCCAAATTTTCTTAAAGTTAAACATTCTTCAACAGGAAAATAGCCTGCGTGTGCCATAGCCGCATAAAGAACAGGACAAATGTGCCCATTACTTAAAACAAGCCGATCGCGCTCCTCCCACTCTGGGTTTTTTGGATCATGTTTCAGAATGTGAAAATAAAGAGCGGTAAAAATATCTGCCATGCCAAGCGCGCCTGCAGTGTGCCCGCTCCCCGCTTCAACAAGCATTCTGATAATCGTCTCGCGAATCATGCGCGCCTTTTCTTTGAGCGCGGTGATTTCTTCTTCAGTACATTTCATCTTCTTATTGTACCTTATACACCATACGGGCTCTCGAGATTTTCGAATACTGCGAATGCCTCAAGCGGGTCTGTCGCGCGTAAGATGCCTGATCCTATAACCAAATTTGATACGCCAAGCGCAACAAGTTTTTTAGCGGTATCAAAAGAAATCCCGCCATCAATCTGTAAAGGGATCTTTGGGTGCCGTTCGCGAAAAATGCGCACCTTTTCTAAAACGCGTGTATCAAATGGCTGTCCCTGTTTACCGATTTGTGCGATGCCCATAAACTGTACAAAATCTATTTCGCCTAGACACTGCTCGATGAGTGCGAGTTTACTTTCTATATTAAGAGCAAGCCCGAAAGAAATCATAGATGAAAATCCGTTCGCGCCAAACTTCTTCCGTGCCGAAGAAAGAAGCTTTGACACATCACTGACTGATTCGGCGTGAAATAAAATGCGTGTCGCTCCGGACTCTATCCAAGAGTGCGCGACCTGTTCTGGATCAAAACACATCAGATCAATTTCATATTCTATTCTATCAAGATTGGGTAACATTGCCCCATCTTGCATCATCATTTCAAGTTCTGTTTGACTGCCTTTCGCAGCTTCAGGAGATACGTTGTAGGGCCAAGTTGGTGGTAATGCAAATTTGCCGTCGACGACATCAATCTGCACACGATTAACTGAAGAGATCTGTGAGAAAAGCGCAAGCTCTTCCTCAAATTCTTTTTTTGAGTAGGGAAGGACGGCCGGTATAACAAGGCCCATTCGTATAGTATAGAACGAAAAATCGTTAATAATATGCTTTTCCTACAAGCCCTGTGCGTTCGTAGTATATACCGCACAAGCAGAAGTCGATCGGTTAGGATCGCCAAGTCCACTACCCGCTTCGGTACTTCCATAACACGCTAGTGAAGACGGGCAGTTATAGAACATATATTTATAATCAGCTCCGCCAATAGGGCTGTCATAGGCATAGCAACAGAGAGAACCTCCATCTGTTTGAGAATCAAGAGGAAGTTGTTTAATGTAATTAGGGACAAGTCCTGGTATCGCACCATTTTGTGTCGTTTGTGTACCGAGAGTTGAGCAGGCGCTATACCAAACACCATTGGTACTTGGATATTTACCCCCATTATCATTCGCATACATCTCAATCGCCATTTGTACGGATCGAAGATTTGAAACACGCTGTGCGTCATACCCCTTCACGCGAGCAGAGTTAATCGAAACAATCACAACCGAAGACAATACGCTAATGATTGATATAACGACGAGCAACTCTATCATTGTGAAGCCACGATTTTTCATAGTGTTATTCATTGTGAAATTGCCCGCGGCCACGAAGCGCTCCAAGGCGTTTGGGGTGCGAGGCTTGAACTACCGAAAATAAACGGAAGAGCAACGGCAATAATAATGAAAAAAATGGCGACCACAAGCAACACATATTTTGCCTGTTCGTCTGTAGAAACAATTTTCGTAGAGAGCACGAGCCGTATGAAAAATGGCTTCAGCTCAGCCTCCCAAGAGGCAGTGGCACTTTTCTGCCCCTCATCCTCATCAAAGGTAATTTCTCCTTCCATAAGTATTCATATTATAACACTTTAAAATTTAGCCAAGCGACGCGTGTGGCGCGCCACGTTTGAGAACGGCGTCTCGATAAACTCTTTCACAGCGATCCGTGCTTCCTCTTCAGAAAGAAAAGCTGCGCCGAGCGAGAGCATATTTGCGTTATTGTGCTCGCGCATAAGCTGTATGATCTCTTCATTCTGCCCTGTCGAAGATTTAATTGAGTTAGGAGTATAAAGCACTCCCGCGCGAATCCCCCTCACTCGATTCGCACACATCGCCTCGCCCTCGCCCGTTTTTCCGATAATAATTCCAAAAGAATTTTCTTGCGAGGCAACTTCTTGTGCACAAGGCGTCACGAAGTCTGGATAATCATCCTCCACATTAAACGAATACGGTCCGCAATCTTCGGTCGCATACCCGAGCTCCTGCAGATACACGATAAGTTTTTTCTTTAATTCAAATCCTTCATGATCAGAAGCGAGAAATATTTTCATTTGAAGATTAAGACTGCGCGGCTTTAATTTACGCAGAATCCGCTGACGGATTCTGCGTGATCGCGCGAGACGCTGCAATCACATGTTGTATGAGTGATTCTGTGTACCCCATCTCATTGTCATACCACGCGAGGACCTTTACCAGATTCCCGTCGACCACGCGCGTCATACCGAGATCCGCGATTGAGGCATACGGCTCGCCAACAATGTCACTCGACACGAGCTCTTCGTCCGTCGTTTTAAAAATGCTGGACCAGCGCGGCGCGGCTGCCGCGCCGCGCAATATCGTATTTATTTCTTCAACGGTCGTTGGGCGCTTCGCAATAAAAGTAATGTCAGCGATTGAACCAGCAGCGACCGGCACACGAAGCGAGATACCATCAAATTTCCCTGCGAGCTTTTCATACGCCATTGTCACCGCTGTAGCAGCGCCCGTCGAGGTCGGCACAATATTCTGCGCCGCAGCTCTACCCTCTTTAAAATCTTTTTTCGAAGGACCGTCAACAATCGCCTGACTCGCAGTGTATGCGTGTGTTGTCGAGAGAATCGCTTTTTCTATACCAATTGCTTCGTCGAGAATAGTGATAACCGGACTCGCGGCATTTGTCGTGCAAGACGCATTTGAAGAAATCTTACAGCTGGAGAGCTTTTCTTCGTTCAATCCCATCAGAACGGTAGCCCCGAGAGCGCTTCCAGAACTGCCGTGCGCAAACGGAGCAGTAATGACAACTCTTTTTGCACCTGCATTTATGTGCCCTTGCGCTTTTTCGAGGTCGGTAAAAAGCCCCGTTGATTCGACGACGACATCAATAACCAAATCCTTCCACGGCAATACGCTCGGATCTTTTTCTGAAAAGAATTTCACTTCCTTCCCGTCTATTAAAAGCATCTTGCTTCCGTCTGCCTCCTGCGAACTACTTACGGCGAACTCAGTTTTTCCATATACCGTGTCATGCTTGAGGAGGTAGGCGAGATTTTCGACCGAAGCGAGGTCGTTTATCGCGACAATCTCTATTTCTCCAGAATGAGCATACGCCCGTCGTACAAAAGCTCGTCCAATCCTCCCGAACCCATTAATAGCAACGCGAATAGCCATAAATTAAAAATTAAATAATCAATATGATAAGTCTACCATACACATAATTTTCAATTCCTGCTCGATGCAAGTATCTTATAAAAAATTACTTGGGTGTCCGACACCCAAGTAATTATTCCAGTAAGAAATCTTGAATATCTTTAAGTTCTTCCTTTCTTTTTAAAATCAATTCAAGTGACTCGAGCGCAAATTTTTTGTATTCGCTGCTGTTTTTAAATTGATCAAGAATGATTCCTTTCTCACAAATCCCATTACTTCTTTCATTTATATATTCCTCCCAGCTCGACTTGGGTGTCGGACACCCAAGTTTGATATCCAGCTTATGAACGCGATCGTTTAGATTTACATATGCGCTCAAATGCAACACATACTCGTTTGAATCGATATGGATCGCTTTAAATTTCCCTTGAAATAACGAACCGCTCCTTTTATTTTTATTATTAAAATAGTTGGTATATCCTCCGCCCATCCTTTTCATAAACTCGCTGATGCCGCCGTCTGTTAATTGTTCAAGAATTAAATGAAAATGGTTCGGATTCAAACAATAGGCAACTATATTCACCAGCCTTTCGTCAGACTTGGAGATCCGACCTCCAAGTTCTTCGCGATGACGAAAATGATTTTCGTAGAGACTCCCAATCGGATCGGCCACATTAAATTCGACGAGGCTTTTAAAAAATCTGTGCATATCCTGTTCGTCAGAAAAAACGATCCTCTTATCCACACCTCTGTTATAAATATGATAAAACTCTCCGTCCGCAAAATCTTTTTTTCTTGCGCTCATTATTTTATTTTACCACTCCTTCTCACTTGGGTGTTGGACACCCAAGTGGAAAATTGAAAATTTATTATCTTTAATTCCCTTCTGACGCTGTTGTGTCTGGCGTAGCAGGAGCTTCTGGAGACGGGACTGATTCGGCTTGGGCTGGTTGTGTAGCGGCCGGGGCAACGACCGTGACCACTCTCGAGACCGAAGCCGTCGCGCCGGCAGAATTGGTTGCCGAGTATGTAAGGGTGTAGAGGCCTGGCGTCGCATTGTCTACCGTTCCCGTTTCAGTTATTTTAGAAGTAATATCACCATCGACACTATCAGATGCTGTGGCTCCTGAATCAGAAAACGCTTCACCTTGATTAATCTGAATCGCTGCTGGGCCGTTTAAGGTTACGGTAGGTGCTGAACTTGCTGCGCCCGTCGTAGTCTCGGACGAAGGCTGGGTCGAAGAGTCTGATATCTGCGTTTGATCATTTGTCCCTGTATTTAAGGTTTGACCTTGAGAATTTGAATTTAAGGTCGAACCTTGGACTCCGTCCGGAGTACTTGTCGCCACCTGCCCTTCTGTCTGGACGATGAAGTAGTCAAAGGACACATCATTTGCCTGTGGCGCGGAGAGCGTAATCTTAAACGAGCCTTTCTGCTTATCGCTGATGTACCACGAGCCTGTCGTCGAGGCGGTGAGCGTGACGAAGATCTTAGACGAAGGCGCTACATACGCATTCGTAATCTCGGCGACCGTGTTCCCTGCAAGAATGGTGACGGTGCCAGCTGAAGAAGTGCCCGCCGAGTTTGTCGCCGCGACGAATCGGTCTGCAACGAGCGTGCCGAACTGTGCGAGGCCCTTCTGGATCAAGATGCCAAAGCCAGAGAGTGCATTCGCGAGTGTCGAAGAAGAGAATGCCATTGGCGAGTCGCTCGCTGTCGAGATCGTGCCGTTCTCGAGCGCGGTAACTCGATCCTCGAGTGAGGTCATTCGCGTGTCGAGACCAGCGACCTTAGTCGCGAGCTCTTGAATATTCGAGGTGGCATATGTCGCGAGCTTGTAGAGGTCAACACTCTTCCCGTCGGCCGTCAGAACGGCCGACGGCGTTCCTGTCGCATTCTCCGACACCAAGAATTTATTATTCAAAGCCTGAATAGACGAAATCATCGGCGAGATAAGCAGGCTGTAGTCCACCGCGAGCGAGCCGTTTGGCGCATCCGGAGTCGCGATTGAAGTCACCACCATATTCGGGAATATCTTCTGTACCTCCTGTGCGATGAGCCCATACTTCAGCCCGACCTGCCCAGCTCCGGCCTTGATCGCTTCTGGTCTGAAGGAGAAAGAAACTGGATTTAATTCTGAAATATTCTGAAGTGCGGTCGCAGGATCGAGCGCAGTGATTTCTTGCTTATTTCTCTCGTCAGAGGTGGTGCAACCAAGCTTCCCGTTCGCATCTGAAGTAATCGCCGTACAGTTAATGTATTCATCGAAGGTCACATTAGTAGAGCCGCCCAAGGTGCCGACTTCAAACGCGGTCGCTGGCGTCGTCGTCCCGATGCCGACACTGCCTCCCGTAAATATCGCCGCATAGTTATTCGCTCCGCCAGAGCCGGCACTGACCTGGAGCCCGTAGCTCGTGATGACATTAGTGAGAGCCCCGCCCGCGATCTTTAAAGCGGTCGAGTTGGTAATCGTCTCGTGCGAGCCGCCGATCGGCGCACCCGCGAGATACAGATTGTAAGCATTGGTCGTGGCGACGCTCGAGTTCGTCGCGGCGAGCGTTGGTTGAGAATATGCGTTCGCGGCGAATGCGGTCGCTGTGCCACTGCCCGCTGTCGCGCTGTCGGTGAAGGTGAGCGAGGTGGCGCCTTGGCCATACCACGCGCCCGTGAGGCTTGGGGTGCCGGTAATATTCCCCGTGACATCGAGTCGGCTGTTTGGCGTCGTCGTCCCGATGCCGACGTTGCCGCTACTATCTATTACCATTCTATCAGCCGCCGATGACAAACCGTTGGTACGAAACTCCATCATGTTTGTTGCTATTGAACCATAAGCAATCATCCCAGTATAGCTTCCACTATTTCCAAACAAAACACCTGCCCCGCTTCCATTACCTGATTTAATACCCAATTGGGCAGAGCCAGTAGCATTATTTACAACAAGAAGCTGGTCAGGACTCGTCGTCCCGATGCCGACGTTGCCGCCAGAAGTAATAGCCATCAAAGCATTTGAGTTCGCTACGCCATCTACTGTTCTATTTGCAAAAACCAGCGTTCCCGAAGTTGTCGCACCAGATACAGGCAAGAGATAGGACTCAATAGCATTTGTCTTTGTAGCTGCAGTTGGTGTGGTATTCCACGCTTGTCCAGACCACAAAACAGATGGGGATATTTTAACAGGTACTCCAACAGTAGAAGCTGTGCTATTTAATGCACTAAATCCAGTAGTTGGTGTTGTCACCAAGTTTTGAGTTGTTGTTATTGCACCAGAAAATGCACCAGTCGTTGCACCAGACAAGGTACCATTAATTGCTAAACTACCATCAAAAAGACCAGTCCCATTCGGTTGAATATATAGTCCTGTTGTTCCACTAGGGTTAGTCAATTTTCCTGACATTTTTACATCTCCTATTACAGTCAAATCACCTGTTCCAGCGGTTATTGGTTTGATACTTATTGAAGTAATTGTAAATCTTGAAGCGTTTGCGGGAGTAAAAGTTAGATTATTTGTGTTTTGTGCCTTTATATAATATGTATATGTCGTAGGAGTATTTAATGCTGGGTTTACTGTCGTGATAGGCACTCCACCATAGTTAGGAGATGTTCCGCCACCAACTGTGGCGTTCATTGTGAATACTAATTTATAAGTAGTTCCTGCTGTCGGAGCAGTTGAAGTCAAAGTAGCTGTTGTCGCTCCGTCTGCATTGTGGTTAAGCTCTGTATTAGTATCATTTGTTGCTTCCCAACCAGCAGTAAGTGTCCAGTTAGAAGTATTAAAGGAAACAAACTTTTCTGCTCCGAGAGTGGAGTTTATGGTTTCATTTGCTCCTGCGGTTTCTGTACCTATGGTGTGAGTTCCACTTGCTAGTGTGGCTGTAACAACATTACCTGAACCATCTACCGTAAATGGACTACCACTTCCGACAGATAACAACTGGCTCGGCCCCGTCGTCCCGATGCCGACACGCCCATTAGTCGTATCCACATTCAAAACATTTGTCGTGCCATCAGCTTTGTTTATCTGAATCGCTGTGGTGGAATCTGCCGATGGTTTCCAAATTGGAGAAGTGAAGTTGGTATTGAATA
>CAIJZI010000008.1 GCA_903825105.1 uncultured bacterium
AGATCCTTTTAATGAAATTCTTCAAAATCATTCGCTCAGTGGCGAATATTCTTATTGCAGAAGTATCAATCTCACGGGTGATTATCGGATCATTTATGAAGAAAATGACGGATTTATAGATTTTTTACTCATCGGAACTCACGACGAGCTATATAAATCCTAATCCCGACCTTTCCCGTGGAATTTTTTGTGCACTTCGCGCAGGTGCGCGTCGGTGATGTGCGTGTAGATCTGAGTGGTGTTGATTGAAGCGTGGCCGAGGAGTTGTTGAACCGAGCGAATATCGGCGCCATTATTTAAAAGATCGGTGGCGAAGACATGGCGCAGAATGTGCGGCGTCATCTTCTTCGCAATGCCGGCTTTCATCGCATATTTTTTCATAATTCTCTCTACCGAACGAGAGGTGAGGCGCGAGGGAATCGAATTATCGCTTCGCGTATTGACGAAAAGTGCTTCGCCCATATCCTTTCTGGCTTTTAAATAAGCGGCGACGGCCGCTTTAGCAGTGGGGGAGAGGAATACGACGCGCACCTTATCGCCCTTCCCGCGGATAGAGAAAGAATCTTGAGAGAGATCGATATCAGAGTCGAGTGAACAGAGCTCAGAGACGCGCAGCCCCGTCGAGAAGAGGAGCTCGAGAATCGCTTTATCACGCAGGTCTTTTTCATCGGTGCCATCCGCTGAATCCATAAGGCGCTCGAGCTCTGCGGGGGTGATAAGGTCGAGCTCGCGCTCAGGGAGCTTCGCGAGCTCGATCTTTTCAGGTGAAATAGACTCGATCTCGCGCTTTCGTAGGAATTTTAAGAATGCGCGAAGGGCGATCATATAATAATTCTGTGTGCGACGCTTCATAGAGCCACTTCCCGTGCCCGGCTGACGATTAAGCCAGAGGCGGAATTCGCGAATATTCTGCTCGCTGATGTCGCTCGTCTTCTTTATTTTCATCTGCGTGAAGTAGCGAGTGAGATATTGGTCATAATTCTCGATCGTCTTCACAGCGCGGCCGCGCTCGATCTCTATGTATTCAAGAAATTGTCGTTTCGCATTTTCTGCATCCATCGTTTAATAGTACCACAAAATATTGTGCGACATGAGCAGTATTGACTTTTGTAATATTGCGATGTATTCTCTTTTTAGAATTTGTTTTCTAGGAGAATTGAAATGAAAAGGTTGTTTTTTGAGTTCTTGCAGAAAATTGGAATCCGTTGCTCTTGCGGCAGGTGGTTCTCTTACAAAAAATGTTTCGGACTGGATCTTGTCTCCATGTGTAATGATTGGGAATCTCCAGAACACTCGTCCTGTCCAGAAACAAAAGCAACATGGTTGTGGATTCACAGGAGAAAATTCTGCACCACATGTCTGGAAGAGACAAAACCTCGCACGGTTTTGAATTTCAAGTTAACTGCCCGTGATTGGCAGGCTCTTCGGAGGTTGAAAACGCTTCGTCCTTTGGGGAAGTAGTGCAAAAATCCCGCGATTGTGTCAATTTATTTGATGCAGACGCGGGATTTCTATTATCTTGCATATTTAGATAAGGCGTGGTAGGATAACGGGACATGCTAACCACAAAGAAAAAGACGGCAGTTATTAAGGATAGTGCCCGACACGATACTGACACCGGCTCTGCTGATGTGCAGGTCTCTCTCCTTTCTAAACAAATCGACGAGCTCGCCAAGCATTTGAAGAAAAATCCTAAGGATGTGCACTCTCGCCGCGGACTCTTACAGATGGTTGCTGATCGCCGAGCGCATCTTCGCTATCTCGAGACTTCAGACAAGCGCCGCTACAGCGCGCTTATCAAAAAACTTGGTTTGAAGAAGTAGTGAGTGGTAAGTAATCTCAGGAGAGCTTTAGGCAGAAATGCTATACTAATTCCTGTGCGGCTTACGCCGCGAAATTTTAATAGAAAGTGCATTTAATTATTTATTTTTATGGCAGTTATCAAACATCCAGCGCAGCGTGTCGGAGTTTTTATAGACACACAAAATCTCTATCACAGTGCGAAGCATCTCTACAAAGCGCGCGTCAACTTCGGCAAGATTCTTGAAGAAGCAGTCGGCGGGCGTATCCTCGTGCGCGCGATCGCATATGTGATCTCGACTGACGGAGGGGAAGAGAAGAACTTCTTCGAAGCACTTACTAAAATAGGCATCGAAACAAAAGTAAAAGATCTCCAAATCTTTGGCGATGGGGTAAAAAAAGCTGACTGGGATGTCGGACTCGCTGTTGACGCGATAAAGATGTCACCGAAGCTCGATACGGTTGTTATTGTCTCTGGCGATGGCGACTTCGTCCCGCTCGTTCAGTATCTCGACATTCACGGTGTCCAAGTCGAAGCAATTTCATTTGGTAAATCTTCATCAAGTAAGTTGAAGGAGGCAGTACACGCTTTCACCGACCTCTGCGACGATCCAAAAAAATTCACCATCGCTTCGAGATAGAAATTCATAGAGGATAATTTATTTTGTGCCGTGAGGGATAGGGTACTATAAGTAATGATGGATACTGATGCGAACACGATCCCACCGGCACCAGAGGCTTCGGCGGGCAAAGCAAAAAAATACATTCGCACACTTGAGGGCGATATGGAGATTGTTAAAAAAGGTGGCGCGCCCGATCTCGCCCCTCTTAAAGAACTGCAGACTCCTGCAGAGCGGCTCGTCGCTGCATCTCCCATAACCCCTCCTGCTGAAGAGAAACCAGCTCCTGTTGTTGAAGAGAGAAAAGAAATGTCAGTGCCAGAAATAAAATCATCGCCGATTCAAACCTACGAAGGTGATTTTAGGGACAAAGTAAAAGAAGAAAAAGCTTCGCCGGCAACAGTGCTCGCCGCAGAACAGGATGCGAGGGATATAGAAGACGAACCGGCTCTGGTGAAAAAGCGTTCACTCGGAGGGATTTTCTATACACTATTTGGAATAATTTTTCTTATCGTTGGAGGAGTGGGTGTATACATCGCTTATACGCGTTACGCGGTATCGCTCATTCCGGTTATTCTCGCCCCAACGGTCTCATCGCCAATTTTCGTTGATGAAAGAAAAGAGGTTTCTGGAACTGGGGCGGCATTGTTGCAAGAAATTGAAGAGTCGGTTACTGACCCTCTCGCTTCGGGATCCGTGCGGCTTTTGTATACAAAATCTTCCACGACAACTGATCAGAGCGTTTTCTCAGCACTCCAAAAGCCAGCGCCGGATATTTTGTTGCGTAATATTAATGCAGAAAATAGTATGGCTGGCGTGGTGAATGTTGGCGGAGTTCAAAGCCCTTTTTTCATTCTCTCTGTAATTTCTTATAGCAGTACTTTTTCAGGCATGCTCTCGTGGGAAAAGACGATGCCTGGTGATCTAACAGAACTTTTTCCCGCATATTCAAATATAATTGCTTCATCAGAGACGAATGCTGCAGCAACATCAACTCTCTCTGCTGCTGTCGCAACAACGACTGCCACAACAACTATTGCGGCTCGTATTGCTACCACTACAGCGACGACTACAGCATCTACAACTACTGCGACGACAACAAGTCCATCAATAATTAAAAAAATGGTGGCAGGATTTAGAGATGAGGTGGTGGGGAACCATGATGTAAGAATATATCGAGATGAAAATGGGCAGAGCATTGTTCTCTATGGATACTGGAACCAGACGACACTTATTATCGCTCGCGACCCACTCGCCTTTACTGAAATAATAAACCGTCTAGCAACTTCGCAGTCACAACAGTAAATATCTGCTATTATCGGAAACATGAAAACCGAACATTTTAAGAAAAAATTAGAAGAAGAAAAAATAAGACTAGAAAAAGAGATGGGGAGCGTTGGTCAAAGGAATCCTTCAGTGCCCAATGATTGGGAGCCAGCGCCCATAGAAGAAAATGTTGAATCTGATATCGCCGATCAGGCTGATGTTATTGTGCGGCATGAAAATAATATAGCGATTCTCGCTGATCTCGAAGCGCGCTATGACACGATTATTGAAGCACTCGTAAAAATAGAAAAAGGAACATATGGAAAGTGCGAAGTTTGTGGGGAGAAGATAGAAGAAGCTCGTCTTGAAGCAGAACCAGCCGCAGCAACCTGCGTGCAACATCGTTGATGGACTCGGCACGCTCACCACAAGTGGATTCGAAACAATCACTGAGAGTACAAACTTCAGAATTGCCCAAGCATGGATATGCGAAGACGCTCGCCGCACAGCCGGTAGGTTCTGGCGCAGAAATGGTAATTGTCGAAGCAGATCTCACGCGTGGACTGCACAACTTCGCGGTGGTTGGTCTCGCTGATAAAGCAGTTGATGAAGCGCGCGATCGAATTAGCGCGGCGATACGCCATTCTGGCTACAAGCCACCGAAACAACAAAACAAAAGAATCGTCCTCTCGCTCTCGCCAGCAGATTTGAAGAAAGAAGGTTCGCATTATGATCTCTCGCTCGCTCTCGCGTATCTAATCGCCGCTGGCGATCTCGCGCCCTTTACAGAAGAAATGCTTTTTATCGGAGAGCTCGCCCTCGATGGGACCGTGCGAGGTGTGAGAGGAGTCTTGCCACAAGTGCTTGTGGCGAAAAGGCATGGGATTAAAACTTTTTTCGTACCGCCAGAGAACTCTCAAGAAGCACTGCTTGCTGAGGGCGTAGCGATATACGCGCCGGCGACACTCGCTGAACTCATTCAACATTTAAAAAAAGAAAAGCCACTATCACGCCTCACTCGAGATCGTCGCACCCCCATCCCTCCTCCTGCGATTGATCTTGCAGATGTAAAAGGGCAGGAGAGTGCGAAGCGTGCGCTCGAGATCGCGGCGGCTGGGCGACACAATATCGTTTTCTATGGGCCACCAGGGACTGGGAAGACAATGCTCGCGCGCGCTCTCGCAGGGATTCTCCCGCCGCTCGCGAGCGACGATATGCTCGAAGTGACGGCGATACATTCGACGGCTGGGCTATTGAAAGATGGCGAAGCGGTTCATTGGCCACCGTTTCGCGCCCCACATCACTCGATCTCGCATGTCGCGATTGTCGGCGGCGGGGCCTTCCCGAAGGCGGGCGAAGTAACGCTCGCGCACAAAGGCGTTTTATTTCTCGATGAATTCCCAGAATTTGAGTCCCGCGTGCTCGAAGCCCTCCGCCAGCCGCTTGAAGATCGTGTCGTTACTGTCTCGCGTGCGCGGGCTACCGTTACTTTCCCCGCTGACTGTATGATTGTCGCCGCGATGAATCCTGCAGAAACGCTCTCTGACGATGTTCGCGTCAATCTGCGCGCCGCTGCGAAGCAGTCGCGGCGTATCAGTCGGCCAATTGTTGATCGACTCGATCTCTGGATCGAAGTCCCCCTTGTGCCACACGACACCCTTTCTAAAATTGCGACCGGCGAATCATCTGAAAAAGTACGTGCGCGCGTGATCGCTGCTCGAGCGCGCGCGGAAAAACGCACGGGCAAAAAAGGTACGACCAATGCCGCCTTAACCGGTAGGCAACTTGATGAAAAAAGCGGCTTTAGCGCCGCCGCAAAAGAAACATTAACGAACGCTGCTGCGCGATTAAACCTTTCGCCGCGCTCTTATCACCGCACCATGCGCGTCGCGCGGACAATCGCTGACCTCGCTGGCGCCGAGTCGGTCACGCCAGCTTTTATTCTCGAGGCGCTTCAGTATCGCCCCCGCGGCCTCTTCGGATTTGAGTGAATTTAAAAATGTAAACATATAAAAATTTAAAAATATGGAAACCGAAAATGTAAAAATTGTTGTGTTTGTACCAGAATCACACGCAGATACCATTAGAAAAGTTCTCGGCGAATCTGGAGCAGGTAAAATTGGCGAATATGATTTCTGTTCTTTTTCTTCAAAAGGGATAGGGCGATTCCGTGGCAATGAAAATACGCATCCTGCTGTCGGGAAGGCTGGCCAATACGAAACAACCGAGGAAGAGCGAATCGAAGCAGTTGTGCCAAGAAATATTCTGAAAGAAGTTATTGAAAAAATAAAAGAAGTGCACCCGTATGAAGAAGTTGCTCTTGATGTGTATCCGCTTTTAAACATTTAAATAGGTAAAGATATAAATATGAAAATTTTTGTTGCGTTTAAATTTAAAGAAGATTACAGCGATAAAGCATTCGTCGAATCTGTGTGCGGGGCGCTTGAAAAATCTGGTTTAGAAACGGTTGTTATGGTTCGTGATTTTGAAAAGTGGGGAGAAGTTTATCTTACTCCTCAAGAATTAATGCGTTTAACTTTTGAGGCCATAGATGCGTGTGATGTGCACCTGGTCGAATTTTCAGAAAAAGGAGTTGGCCTCGGTATTGAAGCTGGGTATGCGTATGCAAAAGGAAAGCCGATTATTGTTATTGCCAGAGAAGGTTCAGATATTTCAAGTACGCTTCGAGGTATCGTAAAAGAAGTTTTGTTTTATAAAGACACGGCTGAAATCGGCGATTTATTTAAAAATGTAAATATATAAAAATTTAAAACATGAAAACCACTTTAAAAATTTAAATATTTAAACATTTAAATATGGCAACAGTACAGCGGTTTGAAGACTTGCTGATGTTTAAAAAAGCGCGCGAGCTCACAAAAGTCATCTACAAAACATTCTCCTTATGTCGCGACAATGGGTTTCGCGATCAAATACAGCGCGCATCGGTCTCGATCGTTTCAAACATTGCTGAAGGATTTGAAAGCGGGACAAAATACGAATTTTTGAATTATTTATACATCGCCAAAGCGTCGGCTGGGGAAGTGCGCGCGCAGCTCTATGTCGCGTACGACATTGGGTATTTAAATATTGAAATGTTTAAACATTTAAATATGAGTGCAGAAGAATGTAGTCGGCTAACAGCAAGTTTTATACGGAAGTTGAAGGCGGGCGGGATGTCAGGACAACAATTTAAAAGAGAAAAGCCGCGCGATTTGACTCAAGAAATGCTAGCAGCCGCAGGCTATGTGCGGTTGCCGAACGGACAAGTGGTTGAGAAGAATATTTAAAAATATAAAGATATAAATATTTAAAAAAACTCCAACCGGTTTTTCACGCAATGAAAATTTTTAAACGCCCAACCATTTTTGATTAAATATTTAAAGACGCTCAACAAAGGCATTTCTTTTTATATATTTAAATAGTGGAATCTTTAAATTTCTACTACCGAAATTCTTATTTCGCTCTCTCGAGCGAGCGAGCGTGGGGAGAAAGTGTGCAATAACGCTTATTCTGGCTCGCAGACAGAGCCAACGGAGCAGTCACGGAAAGGATTCGCAGCACCACGGAACTCGATGTGGAGGTGCGGCCCGGTCGTGAGCCCGGTCATACCGACATAGCCGATAATCTGGCCGGCTGAAACTGTTTGTCCAGAAGAGACAATGGTGTGTGACATATGCGCATAGAGTGTCTGGGTGCCATTTCCGTGTGTGATAACGACATAATTACCGTAGCCGCCATTCCACCCGCCATTGTTGCGCGCGATAATAGCTGTGCCGTCTGCGGCAGCGTGAATTGGAGTTCCTCGTGCAGCGCCCAAGTCGATAGCATTCCACCCGTGGATGCTTTGGGTGAGAATGGCGCCAGGAATTGGATTACTATAATAATCATTTTGTGCAGAACCGCTTCCTCCAAGATACGGCTCGCTGATAACTCGTCGCGAGCCAGAAGAATGAATAACTGTTGGTGCAGAGATCTCTCCACCAGGGATGATGATTTTTGAACCAATAACGAGAGAATCAGCAGGGTCAAGGCCGTTGTATTCGGCGATTTCACCAGCATCTGCGCTGTATTTCTTCGCGAGCGATTTTAATGTGTCTCCCTTAACGACCGTTCTCTCGACTCCAGAAACAGGGAGAATAACGAGCGTGTCTCCCGGATGGACATTCTTCGCGCTCCCGAGATTATTCGCCCAGATGATTGTATTTATAGAGACACCGAACATATCAGCGATTTCAGAAAGGGTGTCGCCTTGGCGCACCACATAGACAGAAATGTTGCCCGGAGCTGTCGAGCTGGCTACATCTGCAGTCGTGCCAGAGGGGCCGCCGTAGGCGAGCATCGCATTACCGCTCATATGAACACCAACGGCATTTTTATTTGGATTTGGGTCCAGATTTGTCGCGGCTTGTAGGGTTGGCGTTGAAGAAACAGGTACTGCCGCACTTGTGGCGGCATTAGCATTTGAAAATGGCCAAAAGGCGCTCGCTTTCTTTGGCAAAAGTGCCGAAGTGGCCGCGAGTCCTATGAAACCGAGTATGAGAATTTTTTGATTGAATTTAATGGAAACGAGGGTGAATTCGGTCAGTCGGCGCATACAAAAATGGCTTACATACAATGTACATAAGCCATTTCTTGAATAACTAGCTATCAGCCAATACGGGAAGTATAGCTGTGTAGAGACAGGAGTCAACCACTTAGAAAATACCCTGTGGAGAACTATTTTGCGCTATAGTCTTATAGTGAAATACCTCGAAGGATTAAATGAAGCACAAAAACAAGCTGTCCTCGCTACCGACGGGCCTGTTTCTGTGCTCGCGGGAGCCGGGAGCGGGAAAACGCGTGTCCTCACGACGCGCATTTATCACCTCATTCGACAAGGGGTACCGGCTGATCATATCTTGGCAGTGACATTCACCAATAAAGCTGCGCGCGAGATGCGCGGACGGGTGCGAAAGATGCTCGATTTAGGTGCAAGTGACAAGGTCCAAGGTGAAAGGAATTCTCATGACTTACCCCTTACCCCTTACAACTCAAACCTACCTTTCATAGCCACCTTTCACGGCCTCGGCAGAGAATTGCTCGAGAGTTATGGAAGCGCTATAGGCATTTCACGATTTTTTAGCATTTATGATCGTGCTGATTCAGAAAAAACGGTCGCTGATGCATTAAAAGTTCTCGATGTTTCGTCAAAAGAGTTTTCGCCGAGGGCGATTATGGGCAGGATTTCGCATGCGAAAGGAGAAGGAGTGATGGTAAGTGAATTTTATGAAAAAAATGCTCACACCAGTTTCGGTAATCGCATAACTGCTGAAGTGTGGCGCTCATATGAGAAAACTCTGAAAGCAGAAAAAGCGCTCGACTTCGATGATTTGATTTCTATACCCGTGCGCCTACTCGAAGAGCATAAGGATATTCGTGAACAAGCACAAAATCGTTGGAAATATATTCATATTGACGAGTATCAGGATACCAACAGGTTGCAGGAGCAGTTGGCAGGAATTTTATCAGAGAAACACAAAAATCTTTTTGTGGTAGGAGACGGCGACCAGGCGATTTATGGATGGCGAGGAGCAAAAATGGAAAATATTTTAGATTTTGAAAAAAGATACCCAGAAGCGCAGACGATTATTCTTGAACAGAACTATCGTTCGACCAAGAATCTCGTTGAAGCGGCAAACGGAGTGATAGAAAAAAATAAAAATCGTAAAGAAAAATATTCAACGACTGAAAGAGGGGAAGGGGAACCGATTGTGGTGCATCTCGCGATAAATGCTGAAGACGAGGCGCGCTGGATCGCGCTCAAGATACGCGAATTGTCACAGCGTGGAGTGCCTTTTGAAAAAGTGGCGATACTTTTCCGTACCAACTTCCAATCGCGCGCACTTGAAGAAGGGCTGCTTCGTGCCGGTGTTCCGTATAAACTGCTCGGCACACGCTTCTTCGCGCGTAAAGAAATAAAAGATATGCTCGCGTGGATGCGGCTCGCGCTCGAGCCTTCTCGCGAGGTGGATATGTTGCGCGCGGTGGCGTCACCCGCGCGCGGAATCGGGAAGGTATTGCTCGGTAAAATCGCCGAAGGAGATCGAAGCAAACTCCGTGCGGGCGAATTGGCAAAGATAGAAGCATTCGAAAAAATCGTAAAAGAACTCTCTCTTGCGACAGAAACGCACGCGCCGTCAGAATTTGTAAAACTTGTTGTAGAAAAAAGTGGTATGCGTCGTGCCCTTCTCGACGAGGGAAGTGAAGAAGATCGAGAGCGATTTGAAAATGTCGAAGAGCTTGCTACTGTTGCCGCGCGCTATGACGACACTCCGGGTAAAGTCGGCATATCAACCTTTCTCGCAGAATCTGCGCTCGCGAGCGATCAGGACGAGCTCGACCAAGGAGAAAAGACGGGGGTGACCTTGATGACTGTTCATGCGGCAAAAGGGCTCGAATTCAACACTGTTTTTGTGAGCGGAATGGAACAAGGCCTCTTCCCGCACGAAGGATTTGGAGAAAAAAATAGAGACGAAGAAGAAGAACGGCGGCTCTTTTATGTCGCGATGACGCGCGCAGAAGAGCGCCTTTTCCTCACACTCGCGCGGATTCGTAAGATCTACGGGAGCGATTTTATTACCGAGCCGTCGTCATTTCTCGCCGATATCAATTCGGCGGTGATGGTTTATGATGAAACTGATGAATCAATCATCAATTAATACTGGCGCTCGCTCGCAAACCAAAAAGAGAGCGCTCCGGCCGCTTGACCAATTCAACTCTCTTTTTGGCTTGCAAGCTTCGCGCCCAAAAAAGAGCTTGGGACAAAACTTTTTAATGCACGCACGCATCGCGAATAGGATCGCCGGCGCGGCGGAGCTCGCGCCGGAGTCGGTGGTATTTGAAATTGGTCCTGGCACAGGAATGCTCACACACGAGCTTCTCAAAATGACAGGGAAAGTTATCGCTCTCGAAGCCGATCAAGAACTTTTTGAAAAATTAAAAATTGATTTTGATACTGAAATAAAAGAAGGGAAACTCGAATTACTGCACGGCGACATTCGCACTTTTGAAATTTCGTCACTTCCAAAAAATTATAAACTGGTCGCGAATATTCCGTATTATCTGACCGGAGAAATTTTTAGAATGTTTCTCGAGTCACAGAATCAACCAATCTCTATGACGCTTCTGGTACAAAAAGAAGTTGCAGAAAGAATCGCACGAAGCAAGAAGGAGTCCATTTTATCTATTTCAGTAAAAGCATTTGGAACGCCCAAATATGAATTCACCGTCCCGCGTGGCGCTTTCAGACCGGCGCCAAAAGTTGATTCAGCTGTGCTCACGATTTGTGACATCTCGCGTAAGAATTTTTCTTCAAAAAAAGATGAACAATTATTTTTTGAGCTCGTTCACGCAGGCTTCGCTCACAAAAGAAAATTCGTATTAAAGAATTTAGTCGAGGCAGGATTCCAAATAGGGAATACGGGAGAAATAAAAGAAAAAGCTCGAGCTGAAGATCTCCAATTATCAGATTGGCTCGGGCTAATTTAAAAAGACGATACGAAAGGCGTCATCAACCCATAAGAAGGTACCGGTGTACAAAAAGGCAACATAAGGCAAACGCCAAACACTGGGATTATCCCCGGAATATATTTACCCATTATGTATGTTGCGGTCGGCACATTGTACATAGGGTAAAGTTGAGAATAGGGTCTGTATATTAATAACAAAGGCACGGATGGCGGTATTGGCATTATGGTAAGTAACCAAGTCTGGCTACAAGTACAATATGTTGCGTTTGTTCTAATCCCTGAAAAAGGGATTCCTTTATCTAAATTTACAGCAAATGCTCTCGTGGGGAGTATTAGATTAGAAATTAAAAATATAATTAGTGTAAAAAACAGGAATCGAGTATGCATATTTATATAGTATCACCTGTTGGTGTAGATAACTGCCTCATTTACACTCATTACTGGTATACTTTATAGCGATACCATGGGAAGAATTATAAAAAATTGGCCCATAACTATTGCAACGCTATTTTCGCTGTTTTTAATTGTCGGTGCCTTTATTCTCGCGCGCGACGCGATTTCGCCTTCAGTCGTTCAAGCATCGACAGAAACCGCTTTGTTGAAGGCAATAGCGACAAAAGATTCTACGGGTGACGGCTTGCCAGATTGGGAAAAGTCTTTGTATGGCATTCCGCTTAATGCGACAACTACCGATTATTTTAATCTTGGGATGACAGACGGCGAAGCTGTCGCGAGAGGGCTTATTGTCCCAAGGGCGATTGCTGATATTAAAGTCGCTGCCTCGCCAACAACCTCGTATGATTTAAATGATGATTCTCTGCCACCAGCACCAGCTGATGATACGCTCACAGCCGCATTCGCGAAGAATTTTATGACGCTTTATCTTTCTGCAAAAGAACAGAATGGTGGAGCAGACCTTTCTGAAAGTGATATAGCCAATCTTTCAAAACAAGTGATGGATTCTCTCACTTCATCTATCTCTGTTGCCCCTGACTTTAAGTCAGCAAAAGATATAAAAGTTTCAGGGTCTGGTGCGGATGCGCTCAAAGCCTTTGCAGTAAGTGCAGAAGCTGTCTTCGCAGCTAATCAGAGTAGTGCCACGACAAGCGAATTATTCTATCTACAAAATGTGGTTCAAAATAACGATAATTCAGCCATTCCGTATCTCATTTCTCTCGCGAAATCTTATAGAAATAACGCAGTCGGGCTCTCGACACTGCTTGTGCCACAAGAGCTAGCTTCTGATGATCTCGCTATTGTGAATGCATTGATGCGAATAAGTGGAATCACGAGCGATTTTGCCCGCGTGAATGACGATCCTCTCGCGGCGATGCTCGCTCTTAATCAGTATCCAGGCGCAGTGTTAAATCTTAAAAATGCTTTTACAAATATAGGAAATATCTATAAAACAGCGGGTATTTCTCTTAAGGCGGGCACACCCGGCGCGTCATTTGTAAATGTGATTGGTAAAGTTAATGCAAAGCAGCAAGAAAAGATATGAAAAAACAACTTAAAAGGGACATTTTGATAGCATCAACAGCGTTCACATTTTTTGTCGCGTCATCAGTATTTTTTATGTACCCACAAAAGGTTAGGGCGGGGGGAATCCCTGTTTACGATCCTCTTAATCACATCGTAAATGTCATTACTTCTATCGCTGCGCCAATCACTTCAGCGTCTACACTGTTGTCCCAAATCAACTCCTATGTTCTTCAGCCAATCGCGCTTACCTTGTCTGGGAATATATTGAAGTCGATGACGGCGAGCGCGACTTCATTTGTCAACGGGAAGAGTAATGGCACCGGTATGCCGCAGTTTGTCACCAGTCTCCAAAACCAGTTACAGAAGACGGGAGATGTGCAGGCGCTTGCCTTCTTTTCGAATCTGAAAAATTCTAATTCACCATTCGCGGCCTCAATCACCTCTTCTTTGAAAAATAAGTATCTCGAGAGTACCAGTCTTGCCGGGTTCTTCTCTGCGAATCAGTGCACGCTTTCTAAATCTTCTAAAAACATAAACTCTTTTCTCGCGGGTAATTGGTCTCAAGGAGGTGTCGGTGCGTGGCTCTCTCTCACGACACAAGATCAAAACAATCCCTACACGCTCTATGAAAAGGCACAGAACCAGCTCGCTTCTGTGGTAAACGCTGCACAAACAGAGAAGACCACACAGCTTAACTGGGGGCAGGGAATGCTCTCATGGTGTGGAAATGTATCGAGCTCGAGCTCTGGCTCTACGGGTGGTTCTGTGGATCCAACTTCAAGCACAGTAGACACACAAATAGACATGACTTGTTCTAATAACCAACAGTGTCCAGGAGTTCTCGTGTGTATTTCTGGTAAATGTATAGACGATCCATTGACTACAACTTCAAGCACAATAGATACGCAAATAAACAATATAAGTACAAAAAATCTAGATTTAAGCAATGTTAAAAACGACATCAATTCTGCTGCCTCCGCAAAATCCTTAAGCGCAGGGGACCCGTGTACCAAGAAAGATGGCTCCCCGGGCCAAATAAAAACGCCAGGCTCGGTTATTTCAGGCGCTCTTGGCAAAGCGCTCGGCGTCGAGCAGGATAAGCTCGCTCAACTAGGTAGTGCAGGCACAGAAATAAATAAACTTATGTCGAGTGTCGGGGATGTGCTGAAGTCGATGTCTATAATGACGAGTGTCGTCAACGGAGCTACTGGCGGGCTTCTTGGCGTTACCAATACCTCTGCTACCGACAGAACCTCTGAATTCTCGCAGTATGATTCAAGTGGATTCTTGGGCGCAACAGCCACCACATCAACAAAAAGTACTGATAGCTTCGCTGTCTCTCCTTCTGTAATGACGAGTAACATCGCGCGGTATCAGGCGGCATGGAACACTATCAGCACAGCGGCGAACACTGCATCCACAACAGTGGCGAGCCTTTTAAACACTTGTGCATCAAGCGCGAGCGAAGCACAGACCGCGCTCGATACAGAAATCGCTCCCGTTTTGAAACATGCTGCCCAAGCAACGGTGAATATTTCACAAGCGAATGACCTACTACAGCAGATCCAAATTGATTTAGAAGACAATTCTTCTGGCACAGCATATACCAGTGATATGGTGACGCTTCAGACGACACCGCCGACGAGTGCGGATGTTTCGAATGCAGAACAAAATGCTCAAATTACAGAGTTCGCGACAACAGCAGACCCTAATTCGACCAATTCTCTCACTGTTTCTGGGGCGTCAATCCTCGACCAAATGATTCTTCTCACAACGAATGCCAACGCGCTCAAGGCCTCCTGCGGTTCTGGTATATGATTATGAAAAAAATTCTCACGCTTTCATTCTTCGCTCTCGCACTATCTATTTTTGTATTTACATCTGCTGGTCACGCTCCGAGCGTGCATGCGCAAGCTGTTTGCAAGATAAATGCAGATTGTGCTACAGACTTCGTCTGTGCTTCAGGTACTTGTGTCCCACTATCAACAACTTCATCAATAATAGATACACAAATAGATACAACTTGTGCGAATGACCAGCAGTGCCCCGCAGGTCTTGTTTGTACCTCAGGTAAATGTGTAGACTCTGGCACTGACTCTGGCACTGCCGCGGCTTCTGCGAAGCCTGCCAGCGATGCGGGCACGAAGAACCCGACAAGTAATTTGCCACAGCTGCAAGACACCAGCGGAGCTCTCGGCTCGGTGATGAAGTACATAATGACCATATTCGCGTGGCTTCTCGGTATCGCTGCGATCACGCTCGATAATGCGGTCTACTACACCGTCATCACGATGGGGAATTATGTAAGCAATTTAAATGCCATCGGAGTAACTTGGCGCATACTGCGAGACATTGGCAACATTGCCTTCATCTTTGGATTTTTGATGATCGGTATCAACATCATTTTAGGTACCAACTTATACGGATGGGGACAAAAATTGATCTCGACGCTTCTTATCTCAGCGATTTGTCTGAACTTCTCGCTCTTCGCGACAGAGGCGATTATCGATGTGGGGAACTTATTCGCGACACAATTTTATACACAAATAAACGGTGGAGTGCCGGCACAGTCGACAGATCTTTTAAGCGCGAGCAATATTAATAATGAAGTCATTTCGAATAAAATATTGTCCCAATTAGGGCTCGCGACTATTTATGGCAGGGCACTCACCAATACTGATGGATTCTTAGCGAATTCCACCGCGACAACGCTTGTCAGCTTTATGAGCATTATCTTATTCCTTATCGCGGCGTTCGTGATGTTCTCGCTCGCTTTTATCCTTATCGCGCGGTTCGTTATTCTTATTTTTGTCATTATAGTTTCTCCTATTGCTGTAGCAGGGTTCGCTATACCTCCACTCGCCAAGCTTAAAGACAGTTGGATGAGTGCTCTCCTTGGGGAGACAATGACTGCGCCAGTACTCCTATTATTGTTGTATGTCGCTCTGGCTATTATCACGGATGCAAAATTTCTCGCTTTTGGTTCAGACAAGGCGGATTGGCTAGGCTTTGTAGAAAGTAGCGGTGGGGCAATGAATCTGACCGGCATGGCGGGGCTTATTCTCTCATTTATTGTAGCGATGGGGCTCCTGCTCGCTGTGGTTATGTATTCTAAAAAGCTCGGCGCCTTCGGCGCGAGCTGGGCATCGAAAACAGCGGGGAAGTTAACCTTCGGCGCGACCGCCTGGGGGATGCGACAAACAGCCGGAAGAGCATCACAACGATTGTCGAATTATACTCGTGCGAATTTTGGAGGCAGTGTTCTCGGGAGAATTACTGCTGGTGGTTTCGACAAGGTCGCGGCGGGGAGTTTCGATGTACGCGGGTCGAATGCGTGGATTTCTGGGACGAAGGCTCTTGGCGGCGTTGAGGCTGGGGAAGCACAGAAGGGTGGCTTTAAAGCAATGCGGGATAATACAGTTAAGGAACACGAAGCATATCTTAAGACGGTCACTTCAGCGATTGAAGATAAGAATCTTAAAAAGACAACGGCAGCTGCGCAGGCACGAGATGTTGCTGAGGCAGCAGCAGCAAAAGAATTCAAAGAAGTAGAAGAACCGATAAAAGATATTAATAAAAAGATTACCGCAAACAATGAAGAGATTGGGAAATTAGAGAAAGCAGAAAAAGGTCTAGCCCCTCTCGTCGAAACGCAAAAGAAGGCAAGTGAAAGTTTCCAAAAAGCTGACGCAAAATTTGTACAAGCAACAGCAGAAAAAGAACAAAAAGAAAAAGAACAAGCAACGGCGCAAGAACAAAAAGCTGCTATTGAGGCTGAGCAAAATACGGCAGAAACAGAAGTCGAGAAGAAAAAGGCAGAAGTCGCGAGCTTGTTAGAAGCCAAAGAACGAGAAGAAAAATTCTCTCCAAACGGCAGAATGACCGAAGAAACTGAAAAGAATCTCGCGATTGCCCAGCAGAATCTCGCGGCTTCTCAAGCAGCTCTCACTGAAGCGGATGGTCGCCTAGAAAAAGCAGCAAAAGAGCTTGATGAAAAGGAAAAGGCTACAACAATAGCGGCTGGTAATCATAAAACAGCAAGAGAAACCAGAGAATCCGCTGGAGAAAGCCTTCGTGGAGTCACGGAAAAAGTTTCGAAAGAAGAGGAAAAACATAAACTCGGGACACTCGACCAAGTTACTGGAAAATTAGCTACTTCTAAGGAAGATCTCGAAGCAAATAAAGGCGAATTACAAAAGAAGTCGAAGACACTCAATGAATTAAAAGGAAAGCTCAAAGATGCTGTCGACGCAGAAAAGAAACTGAGCGGCGAAATATCGGAAAAGCAAAAAAAGGCACAAGAAGGATATGCCAGCAGTATTTCTGGAGTCATGGGTCTCGCGTATGGTCCTGGAGGCGGCATTGCTGCTAAGAAGATAATTAAAGGAGCGATTAAAAAAGATAATAGTCTTGATAAGATTAAGAAGTTATTGGGAGAAAAAAGCGAAGATGATATGCTCGCTGATGCATACAAAGCGCAGTTAAAAAAACAAGTTGAAGAAGAAGCTGAAAAGACAGCAAAATCAGCAGAACCGGCCGCACCAACTGCTTAGGCGACGCCGCCAGCACCATAAAATTTAATCACTATGGACACACAAGAACCAACACTCGATGAAAGTATCCAGCAGGTGATGCAGACCTTGCCGCCCGTGATTCGTGATTATCTTTCAGCAGGGAAGTACACAGAGGTTGCGAAAGGTTTAATCACGAAATATGGGCTCCATGTCGATCAGGGAGGCATTCTCGAACGCGAGATAATGTTGCTTTTGATGGGTATCGAGAACCCAACAGAATTTATAAATGCGCTTATTGAAGAGGCGAAGCTCGATGCGAAGGTTGTAGAGAACATTGTGAAGGATGTGAATGACCAAATCTTCGCTCCACTTAAAGAAGCAGAGATGAAGAGCGACACTACCGAGCCAGAGCCAAGTCATTTTCATTTAGAAAATAAAATTCCTCATCCAGTTCCTGCGCCAGTGAGAAATGAGATTCACCACCCGCCACTCGGGCCCGCGGCAGCCGTCACGGCGCCAGCTCCTGCCATTACTCCTGTTGAAGCGCCCAAACTCTTGGCGGAGGAGAAGCTGCTTGAAGACCATGAAGAGCCGCATCTAGATGTAAGGGATAAGGTGCAAGCCCCGACGCAAGAAGTCGTGGCCCCGACCGGGAGCGTCGGGGGTATAAACTTAATACCCTTTCCGCCGAAAAAGATTGTGCCACCACCCCATCCTTTGCCAGAGGCTACGGAGGGCACAGCAGAAAAACCAATTTCTCCGACTCCACCTAAAGTCCCGCCACCTCCAGTCAAACCGTATTCAGTTGATCCTTATCGCGAACCGATCGAATAAAACATCGCGGTGGCAAGTGCTGGGGTTGCATTTTCTCAGCAATTCCATTATATTGTTCTTGACCCCCTGAGGGTCTTCTTTTTCTAAATGTCCACCATCAATCAACTTTCTCGAAAGGGCCGAAAGAACAAAGCGTCTAAGACGAGCGTGCTCGCGCTTACCCGCGGTTTTAATACACTTAAGAATCGACCGACTTTTTATCCGTCTCCGTTTAAGAGAGGGGTCTGCACCAAGGTCACGACCAAGACGCCTCGTAAGCCGAACTCCGCTATTCGAAAGATCGCGCGCGTGCGCCTCACGAACGGTATGGAGGTCACAGCTTACATCCCAGGCATCGGGCACAACCTTCAGGAACACTCAGTCGTTCTGCTTCGCGGTGGCCGTGTTAAGGACATCGGCGTGCAGTACACGATCGTTCGCGGGAAGCTCGACACAACTGGCGTCGACAAACGCCGCAAAGCGCGCTCACGATACGGAGCGAAGAAGCCGAAATAATCTTTTATTTTTAAATATTTAAACATTTAAATATCTTTATATGCGCCGACCACTGAAACACAAGAGAACCTGGAGACCAGATCTGAAGTATGGATCTGAAACTTTGTCGCGCTTTATAAACGCAGTGATGTGGAGCGGGAAGAAGGATACCGCGCGCGCAGTCGTCTATGATGCCTTCGCTGTGATAGAAAAGGATGGCGCGAATTCGCTCGAAACCTTTGAAGCAGCGCTCCGCAATGTCTCGCCTCTTATGGAGGTGCGTTCTCGACGTGTCGGTGGCGCGAACTATCAGGTGCCACGCGAAGTCCCACAGAATCGCCGCCTCGCACTCGCATTCCGTTGGCTTATCAACGCCGCCCGCTCTAAGAAGGGAAAGCCTATGGCAGAAAAGCTCGCCGCCGAGCTCCTCCTCGCCGCAAAGAATGAAGGTGATGCGATTAAGAAGCGCGATGAGATGCATCGTATGGCAGAAGCGAACAAGGCTTTTGCTCACTTCGCTTGGTAATTTGCGAAGCAAATTACCCTGAGCGTAGTCGAAAGGTTGGTTTTTGTGCTATATTTTTTATATGAAATATCGCAACACACTCCAGAAAGGTTCAGTACGCAACATAATCTTTCGCCAAGGGAAGGTGTGGTTTGGGGTGGCTCTAGAATTTAACATTGTTGAAACAGGGGATGACGCACAAGAAGTAATGATTCTTCTTGAAGAGGCGGTGCGCGGCTATCTCGCCTCAGCTCGTAAAGGTAAATTGAACGCAGCTGTTCTCAATCAGAAATCAGAACCAGAATATGAAAATCTATGGCTTGGGAAAAATAATCCAAAGTTGATCCCGTCTCCCATTCAGATACACACTTTTAGCGAACGAACCTTTGCATAATTTCTATGCCGCGCGGGCTCAATAACTGGTCTTTTAGGGACATAAAACATTTTCTAGAACAACACAATTTTCATTTGAATCACATCGAAGGTAGTCATTATTTTTACACCGGTTCCTACAGAGGAGTCGTCCGCCAAGTTTCAATCCCATTTCACGGGTCAAAAACGATTCATCCTAAGACGATGAAAAGTATTGTGCGCCAGTCCGGCGTCCCGCAAGAAGAGTGGATGAAATATAAATAACAATAAACTGCGATTGACACTTTGTGTCAGGGGGGGGGGTAGGATTAAGGGTGTTATTAATCCAAAAAATATATGAGCATAGAAAATCCCGAAAAATATACTCCAAGCGATGAAGAAATTAAAAAAGCAGGAGAAAATATGACAGATGCGCAAGCATATATATCAAACAAAAGAGAAGAGAGCGTCAAAAAATTAAAAGAAATTGGTGTAGATGGTTATTTAGAGAGACTCAGTGACGGGAAGATAAGCGGTAAAATTAATGGTCATAAAATTGAGATTGTCCAAACTGGCGATAGCCATATGTTTCCTCATTATGAGGTTTTTGTTGATGATAATTTTAAATTAACAGAAGGCGAAGCTCATCGCTTCGCACATAAATACCTTGGTTATAATTCTGAAAATGTCGCTGGCTACATAAAGTCTGAACGAAAGACCGTAATGATAAATTATAAAAAACTCGATGGCACCTTAGGAAGGTATAGTGATACTACACATAAAAATATCGACATGCTCAAAGAAGCAGAGAAATTAACAAGAACAGAAGAGGGACAAAGACAAATTGAAGAACAAATTCAAGCAAAGGGAGAAAAAATGCTGAAAGAAATAGGTTTGTAATTCAAAAGTTGACTCCTTTGCGCTTTAACCTTATATTTCTCTGCGGGTTGTACAAATTCAAAAACAAAAAAATGAAAGGGGAAATAGAGTTGCCACCGTCTATTCAAGAAATAAACAGTGACGAAAAGTGTCGTTACTGTAATCTGCCAAGGGGATTGCACGGCATTTATGCCAGGCTTTTCAAGCGTCGGGGCGAGCTCGACCACCAAGGGCATCATGGCGACGACGAAGAGCCCGAATGCTCCGGCTTCGAGTCGGCGTCGATAACTTAAACCCAATCAACCCAACAGAGGTGGGACCCTACAGTCCCGCCTCTTTGCTTTTTCACCATTTTCAGCTATTGTACTTATAACGCCTCGGCGTCTTTTTATTTCCTACTATTATTTATGAACCGCGACTATCCACTAGAAAAAGTGCGCAACTTCGGCATCATCGCTCACATCGACGCGGGCAAGACGACTGTGTCTGAGCGCATCCTCTTTTATACCGGCAGTCAGCACAAGATCGGCGAGGTGCACGAGGGCGAGACCACGACCGACTGGATGGAACAGGAGCGCGAGCGCGGCATCACTATTACCTCGGCTGCTATCACTTGTTTCTGGAGCCGAACGAGCGAGAAAGATAAAAAGGATGTTTCGAAGAAAACGCGTTTCAATATTATCGACACTCCGGGGCACATCGACTTTACCGCCGAGGTGCAGCGTTCTATGCGTGTGCTCGACGGCGCGATAGTCGTCTTCGACGGCGTGTCTGGGGTAGAACCACAGTCAGAGACCAACTGGCGCTATGCCGACGACGCGAGTGTCCCGCGCATCTGTTTCATCAATAAGCTTGATCGCATCGGCGCTTCGTTCGAGCGTTCCTATGCGAGCATTCTCGACCGGCTTTCACCAAAGGCGATTCGTATGCAGATTCCTATCGGAGAAGAATCTCTCCATGAAGGCTCGATCGATCTCCTCACGATGAAAGGGTACAATTTCGTCGGCAATATGGGCGAAGAAGTTGTTGAAATCCCTGTCCCAGAGAGCCTTCTCGAAGAGGCGAAGAAATATCGTTCAGAACTTATCGAGCGCATCGTTGAACAGGATGACGCGGCGATGAATGCATATCTCGAAGGGAAGGAACCGTCGCTTGAAGAATTAAAAGCAATTTTGCACAAGGCAGTTGTCGCGAATCAGATTTTCCCTGTCTACTGTGGCAGCGCGCTTCATAATAAAGGTGTTCAGCTCGTACTCGACGCCGTTGTCGATTATCTTCCTTCACCGAAGGAGTTGAAGCCAGTTACTGGCATTAATCCTAAGACTGGTGGACCTGTCGAGCGCCATGCCGCTGACGATGAGCCATTTTGTGCGCTCGCCTTTAAGCTTCAGACCGACCCGTTCGTTGGTGCATTAACCTTCTTCCGTGTGTATTCAGGAACGCTCTCTGCTGGCTCGTATGTCTATAACTCGACCACAGGTTCAAAGGAGCGCGTGGGCCGTATCGTGCGTCTTCAGGCAGACAAAAGAGAAGAAGTGGCACAAGTTTTCACAGGAGAAATCGCTGCTGCTGTCGGTTTGAAAGATACGAAGACTTCGCACACGCTCTGTGACGAAGCGAATCCGATTATTCTCGAACAGATTAAATTCCCTGAACCAGTGGTGTCGCTTCGCATCGAACCGAAGACCAAGGCTGACCAAGAAAAAATGGGTGTCGCTCTGCGTAAGCTCTCTGACGAAGACCCGACCTTCCGCGTCTCGGGCGATGAAGAGACGGGCGAGACGATTATTTCTGGTATGGGTGAACTTCACCTCGAAATTCTCGTTGACCGAATGAAGCGTGAATTTAGCGTGATCGCTGATGTGGGGAAGCCGCAGGTGGCGTATCGCGAAACGATTCTCGGCGCTGCTGATGCTGAAGGGAAGTATATTAAGCAGACCGGTGGTCGCGGCCAGTATGGCCATGTGAAAATTAAATTGAAAAAGCTCGAACCGCTCGAAGAGGGTGCGAAGATCTCGAAGAATATCACGCGCGAAGACCACTTCGAATTCATCAACAACATCAAGGGGGGTGTCGTGCCACAAGAATATATCCCAGCGGTGGAGAAGGGCGTTCGCGAAGCGATGGCGAGAGGATTCCTCGCAGGCTTCCCGATGGTGGATGTGTCAGTCGACCTCTACGACGGTTCGTATCACGATGTCGACTCTTCAGAAATCGCTTTCAAAATCGCGGCATCAATGGCCTTTCAAGATGCAGCAGGGAAGGCGAAGGCAGTTATTCTCGAGCCGATTATGCGCGTGGAAGTCATTGTCCCAGATAAGTTTATGGGCGACATCACTGGCAACTTGTCAGGAAAGCGCGGGCAGATCGAAGGCACCGAAGAGCGTGGAATGAATAAGGCGGTGCATGCGAAAGTGCCGCTCTCTGAAATGTTCGGTTATACCACAACGCTGCGCTCAATGACTGAAGGCCGCGGCAATATGACGATGGAGTTCGACCACTACGGCGTCGTGCCAAACAACATCGCGACGGACATTATTGCAAGTCGGAAGTAATAAACATCTTGCATTTATATGTACCATTGCGTATAGTTGTTAGAACGCATTGAGGCGTAACTCGACTGGTGTTTTGTCGAGGATTTATTCGTGATTTTATTAATTTAAATTACCAGATACTATGGCAGAATTTAATCGTTCGAAGCCGCACATGAATGTCGGCACCATCGGTCACGTTGACCACGGGAAGACGACGCTTACCGCGTCTATTCTCCACATCCTCTCGATGATGACAGCGCAGGGCTACAGCGCACGCGTCGAAGGAGTTGACAATATCGACAGCGCCCCAGAAGAGAAGGCACGCGGGATCACTATCGCTCTCCACCACTCGGAGTACGAGACCCCGAATCGTCACTACGCACACATCGACGCCCCAGGGCACGCTGACTACATCAAGAACATGATTACTGGTGCTGCCCAGATGGACGGCGCAGTACTCGTGGTCGCAGCGACTGACGGTGTGATGCCTCAGACACGCGAGCACATCCTTCTCGCGAAGCAGGTGGGTCTTAAGAAGCTCATCGTATTCATCAACAAGGTGGATATGGTCGCAGAAGCAGATCTTGTTGACCTCGTTGAAGAAGAAATTCGCGAATTGCTCACCAAACAGGGCTACGATGGTACAAACACGCCGATTATCCGCGGCTCAGGCCTCAAGGCCCTTGACGCTAAGAGCGTTGATGAAGAGTACGCAGTGAAGGTGAAGGAACTCGTCGACACAATGGACACCTACTTCGATCTCCCAGAGCGCGAAATCAGCAAGCCATTCCTTATGCCGATTGAAGACATCTTCTCGATCGAAGGTCGTGGCACAGTGGTCACTGGCCGTATCGAGCGCGGTGTTATCAAGGTTGGTGAGGAAGTTGAAATTGTTGGTATCAAGCCAACAGCTAAGACGACCGTCACCGGTATTGAAATGTTCAACAAGCAGCTCCAAGAGGGAACAGCAGGCGACAATGCCGGCATTCTTCTCCGCGGAACGAAGAAGGAGGATGTGCACCGTGGCCAGGTTCTCGCGAAGACTGGCTCGGTCACTCCACACACCGACTTCGAAGCAGAGGTGTATGTTCTTGGAAAGGATGAAGGAGGCCGTCACACGCCATTCTTCTCTGGCTACAAGCCACAGTTCTATATCCGAACCACAGATGTTACGGGCGAAGTAACGCTCGCAGATGGAAAGGAAATGGTGATGCCAGGCGATACAACAACCTTCAAGGTTAAACTTGTTGCCCCAGTCGCTCTCGAAGCAGAACAGCACTTCGCTATTCGCGAAGGAGGTAAGACCGTCGGCGCTGGCGTCGTGACGAAGATCACTGCGTAGATAAAAGATGTAAGGTTCAAGGTATAAGCAAAATTCAAAAAATAATTACTTAAACCTTAAATCTTATCCCTTACACCTACTCTCATGCCTACAGCTAAGACTACAAAGCCAATAGCGAAGAAAGCAAAAGCAGCTCCTAAAAAAGTTGCTGCGAAGAAAACCGCACCAGTAGCTGTCGCTCCAGCCGAGCACAAGCTGCGCATCCGCGTCTGTGCCTACGAGCACAAGATTCTTGATCTCTCGGTGAAGCAGATTATGGACACCGCCGCCCGCTTTGATGCGGTCGTCGTTGGCCCAGTCCCGCTCCCGACTGAGATTAAGCGTTGGACAGTGAACCGTTCTACCTTCGTCCACAAGGACGCTCGCGAACAGTTCGAGATGCGCATCCACAAACGCCTCATAGATATTCTCAATCCTCTCCCGAAGGTGATCGAGGCCCTCACGAACCTCAATCTCCCAAGCGGAGTCACGATAGATGTGAAGATGGTTTAGCCTGAGCGAAGTCGAAGGCTTGCCAAAAACAACAAAACCGGCTCACGCCGGTTTTGTTGTTTTTGCTTGCATAAAATATTTTATATTATAGAATATTGAACGGAGAAAGGAGTCTGGTATGGGATATTTTGTCCCGTTTTTGGTTGAGTGCCGTGGCTGCTGGAACAGGAGTCGGCCTGACAGAAATGTGAAAGAATCAATCCGCAAAGTTCTCGCTGGCGAATTCAAAGTCTGCAACAACTGCGGCCGTGATCTCATTGAGATTCAAGTGCCAAACAGAAAAGCGGTGCAGGAAGTTCTGAAATCGCTCGGAGGAGTTCTTCCGGAACATGTAATCATTGTTGATTACATCGGTGGGAAGTACCCAGCGAGAGGCATCGTCTAACTAGCGCACGCAGGGATCATTGATAATCCTTGCGTGCGTTTCTTTTTAAGTAGTTGCATCTTTTTATACTATCGTGTAGAGTACTTGAAACGCTATGTCCTTAGCAAAAGCGAAGGACCTATGGCAGAACGCGCGATGCGTCTCTGCATCGCGCGTTTTTCTTAAAAAATGAAATTCATTCTCGCAAAAAAGGAAGGAATGACCCGAGTCTTCGGGGAAGATGGTCGCGCGCGAGCGGGGACTATTCTTCTTGCTGACCCTATTGTCGTGACGCAGGTGAAGACCAAAGAAGGGAAGGATAAATATTCTGCTATTCAGGTCGGCATGGGCTCGCGAAAGGCGAAGAATGTCGGTAAGGCGGTCTTGGGTCACACCAAAGGTGTTGGCTATGAAAAGATTCGCGAATTCCGTCTCCCAACTTCATCGACTGAAGTTATGGCGGGCGAAGTCGGCGGAAAGATCGATGCTTCAATATTCGCTGTCGGCGAAGTGGTGCGCGTTTCTGGTATTACAAAAGGAAAAGGCTTCGCGGGCGGTGTGAAGCGTCACGGCTTCCACGGCGGCCCACGCACACACGGTCAGAAGCATTCTGAACGCGAGCCGGGAGCTATCGGCGGTTCGGGCGGTCGCGCAGGCGGTCGCGTCGCGAAGGGTATTCGTATGGCAGGAAGAATGGGCGGCGACAAGGTCACGGTCGAGAACCTTAAAGTGCTCGCGGTCGATGCTAAAAACGGAAAGATTATCGTCTCTGGCGCAGTCCCAGGGCCGCGCGGTACGATTCTCGAGATAACTTCAGTACCGGCTATGAAGCACGGTCGAACTGCATAATTTACATACCATGGCTACAACAAATAAAATCGCGAAGAAGACAAAAGAGGCGCCAAACGAGCTCCCGATTTTCTCGATGACGGGAGAAAAGGTTGGTTCAATCGCATTGCCGAGTCAAATTTTTAACGCTCCGTGGCGTGCTGACCTCGTGCACCAAGTGACGACAGCGATGCAGGCGAATCTACGCCAGAATCGTGCACACACCAAAGATCGCGCAGAAGTCTCTGGCGGCGGCAAGAAACCGTGGAAGCAGAAGGGGACAGGTCAGGCGCGCGTCGGCTCGAGCCGCTCACCACTCTGGCGTCACGGCGGCGTAACCTTTGGTCCACGAAGCGAACGCGACTACAGCGAGAAGATTAATAAGAAGATGCGTGTCGGCGCGCTCCTCTCGGTTCTCTCCCAGAAGGCAAAGGACGGCGAAATCGTCTTGGTCGATCATTTCTCATTCGCGAAGCCATCGGCGAAGACGGCGAAGATCGCGATGCAGGCGCTCGCGAAAGGTACTGACGCACGATTCCTCTCAAAGAAGAAAAATGCTGCACTTCTCGCGCTCTCTTCATACGACACGAATTCCATTAAGAGTTTCAGCAACTTCGGCAATATGAAGACAGAAGAAGTGAGAAATATTAATCCACTCGAGATAATGACCCATAAGTATCTCATTATCGAGAACCCTGAAAAGGCATTTGGAGAAATTCTTTCTCGCACCAATTTCAAATAAATTTTATGGCACTATTTACTACCAAAAAGAAAGAAGTGAAATCAAAAAGCGATAAAGTCGCTCGTGTGTACCACGCTCGCGCGAATAAGCTCAAAGATGGTATCGCACACGAAGTGATTCTCGCGCCTTGGTTTTCTGAAAAGTCGCTTCTTATGACCGAGAAGGGAGTCTACACCTTCGCAGTGCCAAAGCGCGCGACGAAGGCAGACATCGCTGGCGCGATAAAAGAGATTTATAATGTCTCACCACGCGCCGTGCGCGTCGTGAACATTCCTGGTAAGCGAAAGCCGATGCGCACCAAGCGAGGGGAAGGCACGCGCGCCGAGAGACACAAGGCGTATGTCTACCTCAACGCAGGCGAGACGATCTCCTTCACATAAATTTTATGAAAACATACAAGCCAACATCAAAGAGCCGCCGAGCAATGACCACGCTCCCATACCGAGAACTTCTCTCGGGCGATGCTCCACACAAGCCACTCTTGAAAAAGAGCTCGAGCAAGGGTGGGCGTAACAACTTCGGCCGTATCACGGTTCGTCACCAGGGCGGCGGTCAGAAAAAGCGCTTCCGCGCCGTTGATTTCAAATATGATAAGAAAAATATCCCTGCGAAAATCGAGACCGTAGAATATGATCCGTTTCGCAGTGCCTTCATCGGTCTCGCCCTCTATCGCGACGGAGAGCGCCGCTATGTCGTCCTTCCAAAAGAGATGAAAGTGGGCAGCACCTTTGTTGTTGGCGAAGAAGTACCGATGACCATCGGTAATCGTATGCCACTTGGTAAAATCCCCGTCGGTACCTTTGTTTATAATATCGAGCTCCAGCCAGGCTCAGGAGCTTCGCTCGTCAGAAGCGCGGGCAACTTCGCAGAAGTGGTCGCGCACGACGCGGGCTATGCACAGATTAAATTGCCATCGACAGAAATTCGTAAGATCTCCGACCTCTGCTACGCGTGTATCGGCGCGGTCGGCAATGAAGAATACAATCTCGTGGTTATCGGTAAGGCAGGTCGCTCACGATGGCTCGGTATCCGCCCAACAGTGCGCGGAACCGCGATGAACCCAGTCGATCACCCACACGGCGGTGGTGAAGGTAAGCAGGGAAGAGGCTCTCGTCGAGCGAAGACGATGTGGGGCAAGCCGTCGGGCAAGGGTCAGAAGACGCGCACACCAAAGAAATACTCAAATGTGTTTATTGTCTCCCGCCGCAAGGTTGGAAAGAGAAAGAAAGGATAAAAAAATAATAAAAACAAAAAGCCGTTCCGCAAGGAACGGCTTTTTGTTGACTTTTGGATGGTTTAGGTAGAGATTGCTTGAGGAAGTAAAAAGTGGAGGCGTTATGCCGTTTGTCATACTGCTCGTGGGAATTCAAAGATTTTTTCGATTTCTTGGTGGTGCAAGCGATTACGACAAGATCGTGAAAGATCTCGCAGATGCGAAAGAAGAATCAGAACGTATAAAAGAAAAGTTCAGAAGATTTAGTGGGAATAATTGGATCATCTGAATCACAAAGCCGGCTTGCCAGAGCCGGCTTTTCATATTCTTGATTTATACGCATGTTAAAATATTTTGGATGAAAAAGTTTTTTGAGTGGATTGGGCTGAAGGAAAAACTTCACGAAACTGCTCATAAGCCGCCATTCGTGTCGGAGCGCGAAATTTGGTGGGTGAGCCTTGGAGAGAATGTCGGTTCAGAAATGAATGGCAAAAGCGATCGATTTACGAGACCTGCGCTCGTCTTAAAGAAGTTGGCGCACGGTTTCTTTCTTGTCGCGCCGACCACGACTCAGCATCACGAAGGAAGTTGGTATATCAGAGTCTCGCTCGAAGGAAAAGATGAATATGTGTGTCTCAACCAAATCAGAACGATTGACCATCGGCGGTTGTATTCACGTCTCGGCAAGCTCGACGACGATGATTTTAGTAAAGTGAAGGAAGGATTTAAGAAACTGTATCTATAAAATGTTCCACCGCCTTTTGGGCGGTGGTCGCGGCGAATGCCGAATGTGTTCGTAGTATAGAGCAGCTCTGTTTAAAAAGCAATGAAGTGGGGATAACTAAAAAATAAGGAAGGGACGGCTGAATAAATCGCGTTTAATTTCACATTTGTCAACGTTCTGGAATGGGCTAGGATTTATGAGGCTGTTTTGGAACAGTAGTTTGACTTTCAATACGGCTTCCTGTATCTTTCAGGTATCCCGTTAGCGCGGGCTTTTCATTGCTTTATGTCACGCTCAATTAAAAAAGGACCCTTCGTGGATGCAAAGCTCCTGAAGAAGGTCTCGATTCTTAAGCCGTCAACAGCCGGTGTTATTAAGACATGGGCGCGCAGAAGCCAGATAAGCCCAGAAATGATCGGTTTTACCTTCGGTGTGCACAATGGTCGACAGCATGTTGAGGTCCTTGTTTCAGAAGAAATGATCGGACACCGACTCGGTGAATTCTCGCCGACGAAGAAGTTCCTTCGTCACGGAGGAAAGATGCAGAAGGAAATGGAGCAGAAGAAGCAGGAGGCCGAAATCGCTTCTGCGAAGGCTGCTAAGGCGCCGGCTCCAGCCGCTAAGAAATAGTTCGCTTTACATACTATGGCAAATGCAACTTTAAAGACTCATAATCAGACACCGCGCAAGGTACGCCTCGTGACTGAACTCGTGAAGGGGAAGAAGATCTCTGCTGCTCTTGCTGCACTCGAATTCCTCCCGAAGCGTGCGGCAGAGCCAGTGGCGAAGCTTATCAAGAGCGCTGCCGCGAATGCAAAAGAGCAGGGGAAGAATGTCGACGAACTCGTTATCAAAAACATCATTGTTGAGAGCGCTGGCATGATGAAGAAGTTTATGCCCCGCGCCTTTGGTCGAGCATCGACGATCCGCCGCCGTAAGAGTCGCGTTATCGTAACTCTCGCATAATTTAATATGACACACACTGTACATCCTTATGCACACCGACTCGGCATTATCCGAGACTGGAAGAGTCGTTGGTATGCCGCTGACCCGAAGAGTCGTCGCGAGAATATTAAAGTCGACGAGACGATTCGTCGTTTCCTCGAGAAGCGTCTCCGCGGTACCTATACGAGCGGTATCGAGATCGAGCGATCAGCGAGCACGCTTCGCATTATCCTCGCGACGGCGCGCCCAGGGCTCGTGATTGGCCGTTCTGGTGAGAACGCGACAAAGCTCCGCAAAGAAGTAGAGACGGTGATTCGCAAGGTCGCACCGCTCGACAAGCGCGCTCTCAAGTTGGACATCGTCGAGATGCGCCAGCCAGAAACAAATGCTGCTGTCGTCGCCTTTATGATCGCTGAAGGACTCGAGAAGAGAATGCCGTTTCGCCGCGTGCTGAAGCAGACGGTCGAGAAGGTGATCGCTGCTCGAGAAGTCGAAGGAGTCCGCATCGCGATCTCTGGGCGACTCGGTGGCGCAGAAATGAGCCGTAAGGAGGAATTAAAAAAAGGTCGAATTCCTCTTCAGACCTTCCGTGCTGACATCGACTTCGCTGCAGAAGAGGCACACCTCCCGTACGGCGTGATTGGTATCAAGGTGTGGATCTTCAGAGGTAACGTTTTCCAAGAAAAAAAGGCTTATGCTATTTCCTAAAAAAGTAAAACATCGTAAGTGGCAGAACGGTCGCAAGAGTGCGAAGCGTCTTTCGCGTCCTGATACACGAGGAACAGAAGTCGTCTTCGGATCGATTGGTCTGAAGGCGCTCTCGAGCTCGCGCGTCACCAGTAATCAGATCGAATCCGCGCGAAAGGTGCTCACGCGCGCCACTGCCAAGACCGGCAAGCTCTGGATTCGCATCTTCCCAGATCGACCAATTACCGAGAAGCCAGCTGGACTCAAAATGGGTAAGGGTAAGGGCGATCCGAAGCACTATGTCTTCGAAGTCCGCCCCGGGCGCATCCTCTTCGAGTTCGACGGTGTCCCTGAAGATATCGCGCGCGCGCACTTACGCCAGGCAGGTATGAAGTTGCCAGTTAAGACGAGTATCGTCGTCAGCCATTAAATTTTTATGACTAAAAAAGAAATCATCTCGGATAAGGCAGATGCAGAGCTTCTTAAGATGCTCTCTGAAACACGCGCCGCGCTTCGCGGTGAGCGATTCGCTGCTGCTGGCGCTCGCCCGAAGGATTCGAACTCGCCGAAGAAGCTCCGAAAGACGATTGCGCGCATATTAACAGAACAGGGTCGACGCAATACGAAATAATTTTATGGAAACAAAAAACACAACACATTCGACAAGCTCAGTGCAGGCTCGTCCGCAGACATTCACTGGCGTCGTTATAAAAACGGCGATGAAGGATACTGCTACTGTTCGTGTCGATCGCTTTGTTAAGAATGCGAAGTATAAAAAGTATTCAGTGCGATCGAAGAATTATCTCGCACACGATCCGGGCAATACGGTTGCGGTGGGGGACAAGGTCACGATTGTCGCGACGCGCCCGATCTCGAAGCTCAAGCATTTCAAGATCGCTACTAACGCATAATTTATGTTGCAGACACAATCCATCGTAGCAGTAGCGGACAATTCAGGCGGCAAGGTCGCTAGAATCTTCAAAGTGCTCGGCGGTTCGCATCGCAGGTACGCGCGCATCGGCGACATTGTTGTTGTTTCTATTCAGACAGCCGAGCCACGCAAGGCGGTAAAGAAAAAAGATATTTTCCGCGCAGTCGTCGTTCGCCAGGTAAAGCCCTTTGGTCGCAAAGACGGCTCATCGATTCGCTTCGATGAAAACGCTGTGGTCCTTATCGAGAAGCAGGGTAAAGAAATGGGCCCTAAGGGGAATCGCATCTTCGGCCCCGTGCCACGCGAATTGTCAGAAAGAGGCTGGCACTCGATCGTGTCTCTCGCTCCAGAAGTCGTTTAGCTAAATTTATATGAAAATTAAAAAAGGAGACAAAGTAAAAGTGATTTCAGGTAAGGATAAAGGCGCGACTGGCGTGGTGCTCCAAGCATTGCCGAAAGAAAATAAGGTCGTTGTTGAAGGTGTCGCTATCTACAAGCGTCATTTGAAGGGTGGGGCAGGAAAGGTTGGTCACATCGCAGAAAAGCCGCGCGCGATTGATGTCTCGAATGTGAAAAAGGTTGATTCTGCAGAGACCAAGAAGAAAGAAGCTGTTTTTAGCGTAAAATAAATCATATGTCTATCACCAAACAAAAACAGCAGTCCAGTTATCTCGCTCTCGCCGAGCAATTTGGCTATACGAGCCCGATGCAGGGCGTGCGCATTGAGAAGGTCATCGTCTCTTCTGGCGTTGGTAAGAAGCGCGACAAGAAGCAGATCGAGCTCATCGAGAATCGCCTCGCGAAAATAACGGGACAGAAGTCAGCAAAGCGCCCAGCGAAGACCTCTATCGCCGCCTTTAAGGTGCGCGAAGGCGACACGGTTGGCCTCCAGACAACGCTTCGCGGCGCGCGCATGTACGACTTCGTCGACAAGCTCATCCACATCGCTCTCCCGCGCACACGCGACTTCCGTGGCCTCTCTCCAAAAGCGATTGACGATATGGGTAATATCACGGTCGGTATCCGCGAGCACACGATCTTCCCCGAGACTTCTGACGAAGATATTAAAGATGTCTTCGGTCTCGCGATAACAATCGTCACGACTGCGAAGTCAAAGGCAGAAGCAGAGGCATTCTTCCGCCATATCGGCATGCCGCTGACCGATGGGGCAGAAACAAAGAAATAATTTTGTAAACAAAACCCGCGGCGACCATTCGGTCGCCGCGGTTTTTGTTTGTGGTCTTGACAGAATAATTTGATTGAGTATTGTAATAGCGGAAAAGAAGGAGGCAGAAATGCCGACAATAGAAACCAATAAGCTCGTTCGGAGTAAGGACGATTGCCAAGTTCAACTTTTTCTTGAATGGTGTGAGCGGGTTAACTCCACGCCGCCAGAACTGAATACTCCTGAATTTGAGCGTCAGTTTACTAACTGGCTCTCGTGGGGAATGTGCAGAGATGAAGTTGGTTAAACCGCTCAAGGAATCGCTTCTTTGGGCGGTTCCTCGTTTATATTTTGAGGATGTTTGACTCCTTAGAAGCTATTTGATACAGTGTCAGCACGCTCTTCGGAGCTATTACTTTTGATATGGCTAAAAAATCCCAGTTGGCGAGACTTGCTAAAAAGCAGAAGCTCGTGAAGAAGTACGCAGAGAAGCGTGCGGCTTTGAAGTTGGCTGGTGATTCTGAAGGCCTCCAGAAGCTCCCGCGTAATTCTTCGCCGGTACGGTTGAAGAACCGCTGTGCGATATCGGGTCGATCTCGTGGATATATGCGCGCTTTTGGGCTCTCGCGCATCCAGTTCCGCGAACTTGCGCTCGAAGGGAAGATCCCAGGTGTTAAAAAATCATCTTGGTAATTTTATGGTAACTGACCGCATCGGAGATTTTATAATTCGACTTCAGAACGCTGCCATGATCGGCAAGCGTGAAGTGTCGGCCCCTTATTCAACACACCTTTTCACTATTGCGAAAAAGTTGAGAGAACTCGGCTTTCTCGATAAGGTCGAGATGAAGACAAAAGAAGATGAAGTTAAAAAAGAATTTGTTGTGACACTTTCCTGCGACGAGAGTGGCGCTCCGAAGCTCCACGGCGTGAAGCGTATCAGCAAGCCTGGGAGACGACTCTACGCTCCACATGATTCTATTCATAAGGTGAAGGGTGGCAGTGGCTCGCGAATCATTTCATCTTCGGCAGGCATTATTTCTGATGCTGAAGCGCGAAAGACGAAGGTCGGTGGTGAAGAACTTTTTGAAATTTGGTAATAAATAATTTATGTCTCGACTCGCCAAAAAACCAATACTAGTAGGGAAGACAACCGTTTCAGTCGCGGGTGGCGAACTCTCTGTGAAGGGCTCGAAGGGAACTTTGACGAAGCGCGTACATCCTTCGATCGACATCTCTGTTGGAGAAGAGGGTGTGATGGTCTCGCCAAAAAATAGCTCGCGTCTCGCGAAGATGCTCACGGGCACATTCGCCTCGCATGTGAAGAATATGACGCGCGGTGTTGAAGAGCCGTTTCTTATCACGCTTATTCTCGAAGGCGTCGGCTATAAGGTAGAAGTGAAGGGGAATAAGGTCGTGCTCACGGTTGGATTCTCGCACACGGTCGAGCTCGAGATCCCCGCAGATGTCACGGTGGCAGTTACTAAAAATGTTATGAAGATTGAGAGTATTAACAAAGAGTCGGTTGGGCAGTTCGCCGCGAACATTCGTCGCGTGAAGCCGCCAGAACCGTATCTCGGCAAGGGTATTCGCTACGATGGCGAGATTATCCGCCGCAAGCAGGGTAAGAAGGCTGTATAAAAATTATGAACCACAAACCGACTACAAACAGTGAACTTCGAGCACATCGCCACAAGCGCATTCGCGCGCTTATTAAGGGTACCGCGGAACGCCCTCGCCTCGCAGTATTTCGAAGTAATCGTTTCGTATCAGCACAGCTGATCGACGATAACGCCGGTAAGACGCTCGCTGCTGCACACGGCCGAGAGTTTAAAGGTGCACAGTCTGAACAAGCGAAGGCTGTTGGTGCGGCGATTGGAAAGGCGGCGAAGGCTCTCGGTATTACGACAGCCGTTTTTGATCGTGCGGGATACAAGTACGCTGGACAAATAAAATCGCTCGCAGATGCTGCGCGTGAAGAAGGACTTATTTTTTAAATAATTATGACAACAACAGAAAAAGAAGTAGTGAAGAGCGAAGAGGTAATAACTTCACCAGCGGGAAATGCTCCTGTTGCAGAAAACCGTGGTAGAACGATGCGTGGGCGTGCTCCTCGTAGTGGTAACAGAGAGCGCGCGCCTCGTGAACGCGGAGAATTCGATCAGGTGACGATTGATGCACGACGCGTGGCGCGTGTTATGGCAGGAGGTCGCCGATTTAACTTCAGTCTTGTCGTCGTTATTGGCGACAAGAAGGGGAGAGTCGGTGTTGGTCTCGGCAAAGGTGTCGACACGGCGCTTGCTATCGACAAGGCAGTTCGCGATGCGAAGAAGCATTTGATAACGGTCGCGAGAACGAAGTCTGGCTCGATCCCTCATCAGGTTATGGCGAAGTACGCATCTTCGACGGTTGAAATTATCCCGTCAAAGGGTCGCGGTCTTGTCGCTGGCTCTGCGGTACGCACAGTGCTCGATTCAGCAGGAATTAAAGATGTGATTACGAAGATTCACACACGCTCGAAGAATAAACTCACGATCGCGCGCGCGACCGTTGAAGCTTTGAAGAAGTTATAATATTTTTATGCAACTCAATTCACTTTTACCTCGAATAAAGAATAAAAAGAACGCGCCAGTAGGTCGCGGCGGTACACGCGGAAAAACTTCTGGCAGAGGAGGGAAGGGCCAGACTGCACGCGCCGGGCACAAGATTCGCCCAGAGATGCGCGATATTATAAAGAAAATCCCGAAGCTTCGTGGTCAAGGGAAGAATCGTTCGCGCACGGTTCGTACCAATAAAATTCGAGTGACCGCAGTCAATGTCGCGCTTATCGAAGCAGAATACGCTGCAGGAGAGACGGTGACACCAGCATCACTCGTTTCAAAAGGTCTTGTACGCCGAGCAAAAGGTCGTGCACCTGTAGTAAAAATTCTTGGAACGGGGGAATTCACTAAGGCACTCGTTGTTCGAGGATGTATGATGTCAGAGACCGCCCTCAAAGCACTTGTTGCTGCTGGCGGCACACACCATGCTTAATTCATTCATTCGTAAGATTAAACTTGCTTTCGGCGATAAAGAAATTCGTTTTCGCATTCTTTTCCTCGTTGGAGCACTCGCAGCGTTTCGCATTCTCGCATCGGTACCAATACCGGGTGTTGATCGCGCTGCACTCGCATCATTCTTTTCAAATAATCAGTTCTTCGGTCTTCTCAACATCTTTTCTGGTGGCGGACTCGCGCGTTTATCCGTCGTGATGCTCGGCGTCGGCCCCTATATCACTGCGTCAATTATTATGCAGCTCGGCACGATAATCTTCCCGCAGTTGAAGCAGGCATACTTCGAAGAGGGAGAGGCAGGGCGGGCGAAGTTTGTTGAATGGAGCCGCCTTCTCACGATCCCGATCGCTGTTCTCCAGTCGATTGGATTTTTGGTTCTTCTCGAGAGTCAACATGTCATTATGAATCTCGGTATTCTCGCATTTGTATCCAATGTCATGATTGTCGCTGCAGGCTCGATGCTTCTTATGTGGATCGGCGAACTCGTGACTGAGTTTGGTATCGGCAACGGCGTTTCACTCATCATTCTCGCCGGTATTCTCGCACGCGTGCCAGCCAGCATCTCGCAGACAGTCTTCGCAGCTGGGGCCGCGACGAGTATCGCCGCGAATATTCCGACCTATGGCGCATTCCTCGTCCTCGCTCTCGCGATGATTTATGCAGTGGTCGTTGTCTCTGATGCAGAACGATCCATACCGATCGCCTACGCTCGCGCAGTGCGTGGCGCAGCCTTGTCACAGGGCGCGGCGACCTATCTCCCTATCCGCCTTCTTCAGGCGGGTGTTATCCCAATTATTTTTGCACTTTCACTCTTGCTTGTCCCACAGATGGCGCTCTCGATGCTCTCTGCGGCTCATATCTCCTTTGCTTCTGGTGTAGCAACCTGGTACACCGCATTTCTCTCGAACCCGTGGCAATATGGGTCACTCTACTTCGCGCTCGTTGTTCTCTTCACTTATTTCTATACCGCTGTCACCTTCGAGCCACACCGTGTCGCTGAAAATCTTCAGAAGACGGGTGCCTTCGTCCCTGGTGTTCGTCCGGGGGGAGAGACTGAGAGATACATCGGTAATGTGGTAAATCGCGTCACGCTCCCAGGAGCAGTCTTCCTCGGCTTTATCGCGGTCGCTCCTTCAATTATCCAAGGATTGACCGGCATCACGACTCTTGTCCTCGGTGGCACAGCTCTTCTCATTGCCGTTCAGGTCGCTCTCGACCTCGCACAAAAAATCGAAGCTCAAGTCTCACTTCGGGAGTATTAAAATTTGCATTTTGTAAAAAGTGCGGTATACTCTTACGCGGATGAACGGCGTGATGAATCGCGCCAAAGGAGTAAAAATGAGGAAAGTGTTGGTTGTTGACGACGATCAGAAGATGTTGAAACAGTTCCGTAACATCATTCTCAAATCAGGGTATCAAGTGATCGCTTGCGAAAGTGCAGAAGAAGCAATCCAGCATATCGAAGATGTCGATGCTGTTATCACTGATTTCTCTATGCCTAAAATGGATGGCAACGAATTCGCAAAAGTGGTCAAGCTCAAAAGGCACGAAGTTCCGGTGATGATCGCAACAAGCAATCCGGACATTGTTCCAAAAGATCATCTCGCAAACAGCGTGATCTGCAAACTCGATGCTTTTTGGGGCGATGTCAATTGTGTCTCTTGGCTCAAGGAAGTGCTGGGCGAGTAGCGCCGGCCCTCCGAATTTTTGCACGCAGATGCGTTGCAGGAGTTCGGAGGGTTTTTATTTTATTGCGGAAGTGTCGTTTTTGATTTATAGTCAGCAGATGGAAACACGCACGATACTTTTTATCGGGAAGCCGGGCTGTGGGAAAGGGGATCAAACGAAACTGTTGTCAGAAAAAACGGGATGGAAGATTCTTTCTAGTGGAGACAACTTTCGTTCTATCTCTTCAGAAAATACGCCAATCGGGCGAAGGGTAAAAGAAGTAAATGACGCCGGGCTTCTTCAGCCATCGTGGCTCGCGGAATATCTTTTTATAAAATATCTCTCTCCGCTGCCAGAAAATGAAAGTGTCATCTTTGACGGCTTCGGCAGAAAGGCGCGAGAAGCAGAGTTCGTTATCGAATCACTCGCGTGGATTAATCGACCGCTCTCGGTCATTCACCTCGATGTCTCTGATGAAGAAATTATAAAGCGCGTCGCTTTACGCAAGGAGATCGAAGGGCGGGCAGACGACAAAGTCGTCGAAGAGCGACTGAAAGAATATTACGAATACACCGAGCCTGCGCTTAAAAAGTTTCGTGATGAAGCGCATGTGATTGAAATAAATGGTGAGCAGGCTCGTGAAAAAATTGCTGAAGATGTTCAAAAAGCGCTAAATTTACCCTCGACAGGTTCTTGAAACAAGACATGATAGTTACTACAGAAAAACAGCGTGGAGATCTTATCGAATCTGGGAAGCGCCTCGCGCGTATTCTGGGAGTTCTCGCTGGAAAGGTCGCTCCCGGCGTCTCGGCTAGTGAGCTCGACGACCTCGCCGAGAAGCTTATTCGCGATGGGGGCGACACGCCAGCTTTCCTTGGCTATAAAGGAGAAGGCTCGCGACCGTACCCGGCGACTTTGTGCGTTTCTATAAATGATGAAATCGTGCATGGCATTCCAAATGAATCAGAAAAGATTTTTAAAGAAGGCGATATCGTGAGCCTCGACTTCGGGCTTATTCATAATGGTGTGGTGACGGACGCTGCTGTCACGGTGGCAGTGGGGAATATAGATGAACAGTCAAAAAAATTACTCAGAGCGACAGAGAACGCGCTCGCTGCAGGCATCGCTGAAGCGATTCCAGGGAATTATTTGGGCGATATTTCGCATGCGATTCAGGCAGAAATAGAAAAAGCGGGATTCGCAGTGGTAAAAGAGCTCGGCGGGCACGGCGTTGGTGATGAAGTCCACGAAGAGCCGTTTATTCCCAACTTCGGGAAGAAGGGCGAAGGAGAATTACTTGTCGAGGGAATGGTGCTCGCGCTCGAGCCGATCTCCTCAGCAGGGAAGTCGGCGATGACGCTCGCGCCAGATGGTTGGACCTATCGTACGAAAGATGGTTCCCGAAGCGCTCACTTCGAGCACACGATCTTGATAGAAAAGAGCGGAGCGCGTATTATTACAAAATTATGAACCATCCAAAAGAAGAACGCACTCTTGTTATTTTAAAACCAGACGCGGTACACCGCGGACTCATGGGAGAAATTATTGGTCGTATGGAACGCAAAGGGCTTAAGATCGTGGGAATGAAAATGATACAGCTCGAAGACGCAGTGCTTGAAGCACATTATGCGCACATTAAGGATAAACCGTTCTTTGGGAGTATTAAATCCTTTATGAAATCAGCTCCTGTTGTGGTCATTGCCCTTTCAGGAATCAATGCTGTTTCAGCGACGCGTCTTATTGTCGGCCCGACCAAGTCTTATGAAGCTACAGCGGGGACTATTCGTGGCGATCTCGCACTCTCTTCTCAATCGAATATGGTTCATGCCTCCGACAGTGTAGAAAATGGTGTGATAGAGGTGAGCCGCTTCTTTAACGAAGATGAGATTTTCTCATATGCGCGCAATGACTTTGGCTTTATAAACGCCGAAGAATCGTTCTAAAGTTTTGCACAGGCCTATTTGGCAGGGGATGTATACTAGTAAGTGGAGCCGTTCTTAAAAACGCAACTTGCCTCTATTAGGGGAGCAGAGCATTAAGGCAGTTTGGTGAATTTTGCGTAAGTAGAAATCCGATAGCTGTCGTTCTCGCACCCACCTGGCTGATAAAGTTGCCCGTTAAAGGACGGTTTCGCAAAAAAGTCGCTTTTTAAAAAGCGACTTTTTTGCGCTATAGTGGTGAAATGAAACTCTCGTTTTATGGCGGAGCCGGGAAAGTGACGGGCTCAAATTTTTTAATAGAGAGCGGAGCATCTAAAATGCTAGTCGATTGCGGCATCGAACAAGGTGCAGACTTTGTGGTTGAAGAGGTGTATGGAAAATTCCCCTATGAGGTAAAAAATATCGATGCACTTGTGGTCACGCACGCACATTTGGATCATGTAGGCAGAATCCCCAAACTAATGAAAGAAGGTTTCAAGGGCAAAATTTTTATGACGCCGCCGACGAGAGATTTAGCAGAATTAATTCTGCGCGATTCGGCGAATATCTTACGACAAGACGCCGAACGACGCGGGCTACCGCCGCTTTATGAAGAAAAAGATGTCGACGAGGCGATGACGCTTGTAGAAACGCTCGAGTATCATACTGAAAAACAAGTTACTCCCGATCTCTCTATTTATCTACGCAACACGGGGCACATTTTGGGCTCGGCGAGTGTGCGAATTAAAGATTCTGAAGGTAATTCTGTCGCGCTCACGGGCGATATCGGCAACTCGCCATCACCTCTTCTACCCAACTGGGAGCCAATTGAAGACGCGGACGCTCTCGTGATGGAAAGCACATATGGAAATAGAGTGCACCCGAACCAGCAGGTTCGTGTCGAGCTCTTGGGCGAGACACTAAGGCGCGCAATTGCCCGCGGCGGCACGATTCTTATCCCCGCATTTTCGCTCGAGCGAACACAGCTAATGCTCTATGAGCTCTCAAATTTCTTTTCGTCTGGTGAATTGCCACAGATCCCAGTCTTCCTCGATTCGCCGCTCGCGATTCATGTGACCGAAGCGTATGAAAAATATGGCCCAACTTATTTTAAGCCAGAGGTTGAGGATGAGATAAAAAGAGAGAAGAGCATCTTTGAATTCCCATTTCTTAAAAAGACGCTTTCGCGTGGCGAGTCAGAGGCGATAGAGCATATACCAAACCCGAAGATTATCATCGCTGGGGCAGGGATGAGCCATGGCGGCAGAATTGGGCACTGGGAGGCCAGATACCTGCCAGACAAGGCCACAACGCTTATAATCGTCGGTTATCAGGCCCCAGGGAGCCCTGGGAGGCGTATGGCTGAAGGGGCGCCAAGTGTGCGGCTAAACGGTAGCGAGGTGAAAATAAGGGCAAAAGTGGAGATTTTAGACGGTTGGTCGGCACACGCCGATCGCGATGAACTTCTTAAGTTTGCAGAAGCCGCGCTCGCGGGGAAGAGAATCAAAACTATTTTTACCGCGCTTGGCGAACCTGTGGCAGAACGATTTCTCGCCCAGCGCATTCATGATTATTTCCTGCCGCAGGACTCCCGAGTGGGAGTAAAGTGCCGCGCCATTGTTCCCGAACAAGGCGAGAGTTGGGAAGTCGCGAACGGTTCAGTGAAAAAGAGTATCAGGTGATTACTAGTTGATTAATTATTTACTAACTATCATTTATCCGTAATTACATACGACCGTGGTATATTGAGGATATGGCGAATGTCGAAATTGGAGCACAAAAGAAGCGTAGAAAGGGGTATATCCAACAAGCAATTCTTGCAACCGTTGCGCTTTCCGGAGTTGCGCTTATAGCGGCGATAGCTCCCAATGCTCCTGCCGCACTCGCGAAATTGCCGAGCATAAAGCGAGCACAACTTAAAGCACGATACCGAACAGCTCTTGGACGGCTTGCTATTATAGGGCTCGTGACGTTTGAAAAGCGAAACGGAAAATCATATGCGCGGATTACGGATGCTGGGCGCAAGAAACTGGCGTTTGAGTTAGAGAAGGATAAATTGGATCTTTCTAAAAAACGGCGCTGGAATGAACGGTGGCGTGTGGTAATTTTTGACGTGCCGGAACGTCGTCGAAAGACGCGTGACCGACTCAGAATCCTTATGCAAGAAATTGGTTTTGTTCGTCTACAGGATAGCGTATGGGTCTTCCCGTACGATTGCGAAGAATTCATAACATTACTGAAAGCTGAACTAAAAATTGGCGCAGCCGTTCTTTATATGGTAGTGGAGGAGATAGAAAACGATAAGCATTTGCGTGAACATTTTGGTTTGAAGTGATATTTGTTATTATATACGACCGTGATAAATAGCGGATAAGTTTATACACGCTACCGCCTGGTAGAATTGGCGCTATGGATTTAAAACTCGGGATTTATGAGCATTCTAAAAGCGGGAAGCACTATCGCGTGATTGGTGTTGCGAAACACAGCGAAACGCTCGAAGATTTAGTGATTTATGAAGCTCTTTATGAAAACAAAATGTCGAAACTCTGGGCGCGCCCGCTCAAAATGTTTACTGAAGAAGTTGAAATCAATGGTAACAAAGTACCGAGATTTAAATATATTGGCGAAGAATAGAAAACAAAAAACCGCCCTGGGGGGCGGTTTTTTGTTTAGATGACCTGCTTCGAAATTCTTGCGAAGATTTCTGGCCGATCGGCGGCGAATTCGGCGAGGACCTTTCGGTCGAGCGCGAAGCCGTTTTTCTTCAACTTCGCGATAAAGGTGGAGTAGGACTTATGACCAGCGTCGCGAACGGCGGCGTTCAAACGAACGATCCAGAGCTGACGGAAGTCAGTCTTCTTATCTTTACGATGTGCGAATGAATAGCGCCCCGCGCGCATAAGCGCTTCGTGTGCATAGCGTTCCTTTTTAGAACGGACACCACGAAAGCCTTTTGCTCGCTCGAGCACATTCTTTCTTCGCTTCTGCGCCATGACGCCCCCTTTAATACGAGTCATAAGTAATAAGTAATAAGTTTAAGTAAATCTACTTTGCGCCTGACCCTGGGAGAAATCGTCTGCGATTTCGCACCGAGAGGGTAAGGGCGACTGCGCGGCGCTTACCGCTACGCTTCGAACCGCTCTGCTTCGCGTTGAAGTGGTCTTGACCAGGCTTTCGAGCCATCATCTTACCTTTACGCGTTACGCGGATTCTTTTTAAAAATGATTTGTTAGTTTTCATGATTTTGTTTGTTTACCCTGTGCTGACATATCTCGCTCGACGACGCAGGCGAAGCCTTTAGGGCTCTTCGCCATCGGTTCAGCGATCTTGTACGCATACGGGATGCGAATCAAGAATTTCTCGAGGCGCTCTTTAAGGAATGCCTCACCCATACCCTTATAGCGGCCTTTAAGGAAGAGCTCGGCACGAACGCGATGACCCTCGGCGAGCCATTCTGCGGCCTTTTTCGCCTTGAGGAGCATGTCGTTGTCTCCGGTGCCGACTTTGATCTGGACTTCTTTAGTCTCAGAGATCTTCACCTTCGCTTTTGCTACCTTTTCCTTCTTGCTACGCTCGTACTCAAATTTACCATAATCTGTGATCTTCGCAACCGGCGGGATAGCCGAGGGCGAGATCTCGATAAGGTCGAGCCCGACGCGAAGCGCTGCCGCCAAAGCCTCTTTAAGCGAGATAACGCCGAGGTTTTCACCCTCTGCGCCAATGACGCGCAATTCTTGCGCGCGGATTTCGTTATTGATGCGAAGTCGTTCTGTAGCCACTGGAAGTAGATTTACTATAGCACGAGAAGGGGAGAATGCACAACCGTTCGACAGGAGGCAAGCTAAAAAAGAAAGCCGCCGCGCTTCAGAAGCGCGGCGGGGCAGGTACATAGTTACTTCTTTTTGCTCTTGTAAACGCAACACAAGAAGTTGTGGTCTATAAGAGCTGATGCACAACTGATTCCATCACACGGCTCCCCATACACTGTGCATGGTATATATCTGATTTTCAGGCCTGATGGTTCAAGTGCGTGTTGCAGAATACCTCCGACATTATCGGGGCTAATTGCAAAAGCTGTGCAAGAGCTCGCGTCGGATGGCCCAACAGAACGAACCTTAGGCGGAGTTATCCTGCTGACGGCTGTCACAATCTCACTGTAATCAGCCTTAGAGAAAGCTAGTATTGGCGACTCTGCATGAGCCCACACAAGCGTGTTCATGGCGCTCTCGATTTGCGAATACAAGTCCACCCCACTATCGGTTAGTGGCCAAAGTTTCAGCTCTCTCAATAAATGGTATTCAGTGGTCCCATTATCAAGAACGCAAGAAGAGTATATCTTCATTTCTTCACCTCACTTTCAAATTTCAAATCCACTAATAAAATACTACGAACTTGCGCGTGTGTCAATCAGCAATCTGGCTTTTATCAGAGACGATTATTTCTGCCTTTCCTTGATACGAAGAGATTTTTCCGGTCAGGGTAATTGTCTTCCCGTTATATTTTGAGAGATCGCCAATTTTCTTAGCATCATCGGCGAAGACGACGCCAGAGAACGGGCAGTTTTTATAACTTTTACAAAAATCTAAGAAAACGGTCCCGGTTGAAGTTGTGTGTGCGTCGACGAGCGTCCCACGAACAGAGGCGAGAGCGCCGATGTGAGCGGGCGCATCGGTGTAGTCAATGGTGCCGATAGAAACAGGCGCGGCCGCGCTAGCGGCCGCGTTGGTGCCTTTATAGGCTTGTAATAATTTCGTCAGAATAGTTTCATAAGTCTGACGAAGCGTCGGGTCAGTGCCTATTTCAAGAATCTCATCATTTTCTGTCGTCGCCGATCCCGTCCAGTTGTAGCTGCCAAGAGCATACGCCGAGTCGGTCACGATCATTTTAATATGCATAATCCCGTTGCCGTCTTTGTGCTTCTCGGTTTCTACCGGAATGCCGGCATCTACCAATTCAGAAATAATCGGTGCGTCGTAGCTATTCGCGCTTTCGCCGGCATCAACAAGTCCTTTGACTTCAACTCCACGCTTTTTTGCTGCAACTAAAGCGTCGGCAACATCTTTGAGTGTGAATTCATACATCGCGAAATAAATTTTCGTTTTCGCCGCATCTATAAGCGCGATAATTTCTTTATCATTTTGTTTTTGGTCCAAGCTATAAATAACACGGACAGAGCCGGGCGCTGGGGCAGTGATAGTTTCAGCGGGGATACTAGGCGCGACGCCTGTTGAAGTGTCGCCTTTAAGAGAATATCCAGTCGCTCCAGCGGCTATCGCCAAGGCGAGGGCGATTCCCGTGCGAATTATTTTTTGGTTCATCTCTATAGTATACTTCGGCAACGAGAGAATAATAATTTTTATCCAGCATAGTAACACCCATATGAACATCCTCGCCATTTCAGGGAGCTTACGGAAAGATTCGTTTAATACGGCGCTTGTGAAAAGTCTCCAAGCGCTCGCGCCTGAAGGGATGCAGATCGATATCGTAGACATCACGCCAATCAAACTCTTTAATCAAGACGACGAAGCCGCTTTCCCTAGAGAAGTCCAGAATTTTAAAGATAAAATAGTCGCCGCAGATGGCATTATTATCGCGACGCCAGAATACAATCATTCGATCCCTGGCGTTTTGAAAAATGTCATCGACTGGGCGAGTCGCCCTTATGGCCAGAACTCATTTGATAAAAAGAAAGTGCTTATTATGGGCGTTTCTATCGGGAAAAATGGTGCGATGCACGCGCAAGTTCAGTTGAAAGAATTGATGACCTATCTCGGAGCAGAAGTTATTGAACAAGAGCTCCACATCGGCCCAGCGAGTGAAATCTTTGACGAGAAGGGAGCTATCACGAGTGCATTAACTAAAGCGCTGCTCACCAAAGCGCTCGGAGTATTCGCAGAAAAAGTGAAGATTAACTAAAAGAATCCTTTTTTCTCTTCACATACGCGTGGAAGTTGTGCCAGCCTGCGTAGGCGAGGATGAGCGAGAACACGCCAGCGATGCCCCAACGCGCGGGGCCGATCCATTCTGAAGTGACGGCGCCAAACCAATACGATACACAGAAGAGAAAGGTCATCCAAATCACTGCCGCGGCGATAACTGAAGAGATAAAGGTAGAAAATTTAGAATTAAAAAAACCACTCGCGGTATAAGTGAGGAATCGTGAGCCCGGTATGAAGGTTGCAGAAAAGACGGCGAGAGAATAACTGCGCTCGAGCCACGATTTAAACGGGGCAGTGAAGTCGTGCTCGACATACTGTGCGAGACGCGGATGAGTGCTCGCCAACTTGCCAACATAATATATACAAATGTCGCTCGCTATAACGCCAATAAAGAGAGAGAGGAGTGCGAAGGGCGCGTGAATAATCTTGTCTGCTGCGAGAACACCGACAATAATCGCGGTTAAATCTTCGAGGAAAAAACAGCCGATAAGAATGGCGAAAAATAAAATAATATTACTCCCAACGGCGCCATTAATCAGGTGTGAAATAAAAAAAAACATGCGTGTAGGGTAATTCTATCAAATCTTAAACGCTGGCGCACCGCTCCTGCGCACAACCGCATAGGCAAAAGACTCTTTCGACGGCAGGGTAATTTCTGAATCAGTTTTTCTTTCGATGGCACAATCAACCTTCTCTCCTTCGCGTAACCAATATCTTTTTATAAATTCAACGCGTGCAGGGTCTATCGCTCCTGGATTTTTCATTGCTGCGACAAAGCTGTCAGAAATATCTTCTTGCGGATCAAGCGATGCATAAGAATTCGGTACCAATTCCGGGCGGGTATTTACATAAAATTGATGTGGTTGCCCAGATGCGCCTTCCTCGTTATTTATCTTCCATTCGAATTTTTCTCGCCACTCTTTTTGAAAATCTTGATCTTGTAGACAATGCGCCACTTCGTGGAGATAGGTTCCTTCAAAATTAGATACACCAAGAATCCGATGCTCTTTTTGTGAGAGTGACCGCGGGTATAAAACAATAGCGTTTAATTTGGGTGGCGAGTTGCCGCTCAGATCTTCGCCCGTTTTTGTATTCGTGGCGCTTTCGTTATTGATCAAACAATAAGGTGGGATATCCGCGATTTTATTTTCTGTAAGCGAGCCCTGCAAAAGAGTAAAAGCATCTTGTAACTCTTGAGTGCGTTCTGGACTCAAAACGTCGCCGAAGTTGTATACGACTAATTTTGCATCGCGAGACGCTATTTCAATTTGTTCTTTTGGTGGGCCTTTTTCTTGCCATTCTTTATTAAGCCACCAAAATCTTTTTTCCAACTCTCTTTTAATTCTCGTTTCTATTTCTGACGGTGGAGTATCGAGTCCGACACGCACCACATACTCGGCTGCATCTTCTTCAACTTCTTGAAGTCTGATGTCATCAATGCTCTGGTATGACTTTTCTTTGCTGGCAGGCGAACCTTCGTGGCTAGGCATAAAACGCATTGTACCAAATTTGTCATTCGATTATGAAATGTGCCAGGCAGGGAAGCGTAGTACTATAGGGGCGATGCCCCAAACGCCCCAAATGACTGATGATGCATCGGACGAAGAGATTGTTCGCCGAACGCTTATAAATAAAGACGCGTTCGCGCTTCTAATCAAACGCTACGAGGCGAAGCTCTCGCGGTACCTGACCCGCCTTGGCGTCGGGCTCGCCGAAGATCGCGAAGACATTCTCCAAAATGTGTTTATCAAAGCGTATAAAAACCTGAACAGCTTCGACCCCAGCCTCGCATTCTCTTCGTGGATCTATCGCATCGCGCACAATGAGACGATGAGTTTCTTCCGCGCGAAGCACGCCCGCCCGCAGGTTATTCTAAATGAAGAGAGCGAGATGCTCATCACCGAACTCGAAGACGAAATGGCAGACACCTCACTGCTCGCAGAGGCGAGGTTGTCGAAGGAGGAGTTAACAAAAGCGCTCGAAACACTCCCACAGTCATATCGCGACGCTTTAACACTGCGCTTTTTTGAAGACCGATCGTATTCAGAAATGTCAGATATTCTTCAGGTGCCAGTCGGGACAGTCTCGACGCTTCTTTACCGAGCGAAACGCGCGTTAAAGGAATCACTTCCAAAAACATTTTTACCATGAACACACAAAAAGATAATCTTATCGAACGCGTGCTTAAAAATATCGAGGAGAAACATCTCACCCCTCGTCCGCGCTACGAATTTATATTAAAAAATTATTTTTTCTGGACGCTTGGCGCGCTCGCAGTAGCCTTTGGCGCGCTCGCATTCTCGGCAACACTTTTTGAAATACAAAATGTCGATTGGCGACTCTCTGTGGCGACGCACTCGAGCTTCTTTTCATTTTTCTTATCAGCCGCGCCATTCGTTTGGATTATCACTCTCGTCCTTTTTATCCTCATCGGTTATATCAATGTACGCAGGACGAATCACGGCTACCGCTACCCACTCTCGATTATCGCTATTGGCGCAGTGCTCACCTCGATCGCGCTCGGCACCGCGCTCTATGCGATTGGCTTTGGCGGCAGAATCGACGAAGCGATCGGCGATCACCCGCCCTTTTATCGCCCGATTCTCGCCACACAGCGCGAGTGGTGGCTCGCGCCAGAAAAGGGGCTTTTGGGTGGAGAAATAATTAAGGCCGCAGCCGATCTCTCTTCATTTTCTGTTAAAGATTTTTCAGGGCATGTTTGGAATGTCGACGGGAGTGATCTCCGTGGGCCTGATCTCGCGACGGTCGCGCGCGGTGGCATCGCGCGCATCGTCGGAGTTCCTGTGTCGGCGACGAGCACACTCTTCCACGCCTGCTTCGTATTCCCTTGGGAGATGCGCGGCGATTTTAGAAATGCTCCTCCGCCACGCCCACTCGCCGCAGTCGCCTCAAGCACACAGGCTGCGACAACGCGTAGCGATGCGTGTAAAAACATCCGTCCCTACCAACAGCTTCACGACATTGATGATTGATTATCTGCCAGATTTGTGGTAAGGTAGAGCAATGAAAAAATACATTGTGAGTGCAGTTTTGGCATTCGTTCTCGTCTTGCCAGCCTTTGTCCCACAGGTAAAAGCGGCAGAACTCTCTTCAGCACAAATAAACGCTGTTATATCGCTTCTTCAGTCGTTCGGCGTTGATCAGGCGACCATAAATAGCGTGCAGTCTGCGCTTGGTGGCACTTCAACTGGCACAACGAATTCCTGCTACAACTTTTCAACGAATCTCGGGATGGGGATGAATGGCTCTGCTGTCACAGCGCTTCAAAACGCGCTTAAAAATGATGGCGAGTCGGTCACGGTTACTGGCATTTATGATGAACAAACTGCCTCCGCAGTCACAGGCTTTCAACAGAAATACGCGAGCGACATTCTCACACCGAACGGTCTTCAATACGGCACCGGCTATGTAGGTGTTTCTACACGAGCGAAATTGAATTCTCTTTGTACTGGTACGGTGGTTATAACTCCAACAGTTCCAACTCTCCCAACAAAAATTTGCCCAGTGTGGGGATGCACACCGCCAACTCCGACACCAATCCAGATGCCGGTAACTGCGGCTACAATTCCAACGATTACTTCGATTTCCCCAACATCAGGTCCAATGGGAACCGTAATAATTATTAACGGCTCTGGTTTTCTTAATAATGATGTTGTGAATTTCAACGGAATGGCAAATCAAGAAAGCAACATCGCTAATATTCAGGGGACTATGTTGCACACGACTATTGGGAATTCAATAACGGCCGGGACATATAATGTGACCGTTACTTCGCCAAGTGGTCAGACGAGTAATGCTGGTACATTTACTGTAACTGGTGTGCCAATCATTTCCTCAATTTCTCCTACAACCGGAACAGTTGGCACAACTGTTACTGTTTCAGGCTCAGGATTCGCTCCGAAAGGCAATGTTGTGGTGTTAAACGGATTGGAAGTCGTCGTTGCAAATTCATCTGATGGAAACACTCTAACATTTACGATCCCACAAAAATGGTTGAGTCAATGCAACTTTACCGGGACTGGCGCTGGAACTCAAATGAATTGCTTTCCATTTACCAATCAGTCAACTTCTTGGGTATTGCCAGGTAATTATGGCCAGACACAATATACGTATCCGCTTAATGTGTTCGTGCCAAACGCCGGTTTCAGTAATAGCATTCCGTTCACGGTCACAAATGGATCAGCCACAACTTTCGGTTAAATGATTGATAAAATTTTTAAGCGAGATGTTGCAACTATAGTAATTCTTTTTCTTGTTGCTGTTGTTTTGTTTTTTGTTCCTACACTTTTGGCCCATTTTGTTCACTTCTTTGTAAGTGAATCAGAAGGTCGGAATTATGAATTTATTCTGTTAGGAGTTTCTGGTTTCATCGATGTTGTAGCATTTTTCTTATCCATTGTTCTTATATTTAGGAAAGGGTGGAAGCCTAAAATTACGGGGATTGTTTTTGCAATTCTCACGCTCATCTTTTTCATCTGCCTGGAAATTGTCGCTGTACTCTCATCACTCTAGTTATCTTGCTTTCTGATAGGCAAGGTCGGAGATTGCACCGATCCCTTAAAACGCGTATTCTGGAGGCTATGAAACGCCTCGGAGTCGTGCTTATCGTCATCTTCGCTTTTTGCGGGCTGTCTGACTCGCTCTATCTCGCCCAGCATGAATCGAGCGGCACACCGCTTATCTGTAATGTCGCAAATCTTACGGGCTGTAACACGGTCGCAGCGAGTCAATACACGCACCTTTTCGGCATCTCGATCGCCGATTATGGCGTTATGTTTTATGCATTTATTTTTGTTATCGCAGCCTTAGAGCTCGTCGTCTTCGATCGACTCTTGCGCCGTGTGCTTCAAACAGTTTCTGTTGTTGGGATACTCGCGTCTATTTATTTTACCTGCATCGAGATATTTCTTTTAAAAACATTTTGTATTTATTGCCTCGCTTCTGCGCTTATTTCTCTCCTCGTCTTTATTCTTGCTTGCTTTATCGAATCGATTAAAAAAAGAGTATGAACCGTTTTTTATTTGCTACCCTTGCCGCGCTCTTTCTTCTAGGAGGAGCGGGGAAGGTGATGGCTGCGCCAGCATCTTTTTCTGCTGCGAGGTCGCTCGTTACGGCGAGTTCTTCGCCAGGCAATTTATATGTTGCAGGGTTTTCGAACATAATCACTGCGCCAGTCTCGGGCGACTTATCTGCTGTCGGCGGGAATGTTATTTCAACCGCCTTAATAAAAGGTGATGCGCTTTTTCTTGGCGGGTCGGTTGATTCGCGTGAAGAAATAAAGGGAGACCTGCGCGCCATAGGCGGCAACATAACGGTAGAACAATCTGTCGGCGGAGATCTTGTCGCCTCCGGCTTGTCGGTAAATGATACTGGTCGTGCCGGTAAAAGCGTTTTTATTATCGCCTTGAATACCGTGTTAAGTAACGGCGCTTCCGGGCCAGTCACTATTTATGGGAACAATGTTTCGCTCGGAGGTGACTTCACTGGAGATGTGAATGTGGTCGCGAGCGGGCGAGTGACGATCCAGCCAGACACTATTATTCACGGGGCATTTTCATATGAGTCGCCAGAGACAATCTCAATGCCCGATTCCGCTGTAGTAAAAGGTGCGACAACATATACCAATATCTCTTATCTGCCTAATTCAGGCACATCGCGTGCGATTGAGATCGCGAGTGTGGGGTTCTTCTTATTGCTCCGCATTCTTGGCGCGCTTATTATTGCGGGTCTGCTGGCAGGGCTCTTCCCGCGTCTAGGAGAATTGGTGGCGAAGCGTGCTTACACAACACGGTTGCGCAGTTTATTTCTAACTCTCTTGCTAGGTTTTGCGGTACTTGTCGCTACGCCAATCATGCTTCTCATTCTTTCTCTTACCTTCGTTGGCTTCGGTATCGCTTTGCTCCTTTTTATCATATATGCGCTTCTTGTTTTCTTAGCGGTTATCTATGCTGGCATTATTATCGGCGGAATTATTGCTCGAAGATTTAGACATCGACGAATGATTCTTTGGCATGATGGAGTGCTCGGGATGTTGATTCTCTCAATCATTGCACTCATTCCTTATGTGGGAGTATTCATTGCGCTTATCCTCACGATTTTTTCTATCGGAGCACTGCTTCTTATATTCTTTCACTTTGCGTTTCCCCACGGAGAACAAATTGAGTTGTTATGAAGAGTGAAAAAGAACGCAAAAAACGCCCTACTTCGCTGAAGCTACGCAGGGCACGCGCGAAGAAAATCGTTGCGTATTTAAAGAAGACTTATCCCGAGCCAAAGAGTGAATTAGTGTACAAGACGCCATTTCAATTTGTCGTGGCAGTAATGCTCTCGGCACAGTGTACGGATAAAAAGGTGAATGAGTGCACAGAAAAACTTTTTAAAAAATATAAAACGGTTAAAGATTTTGCATCAGCTGACCAAAAAGTTTTTGTAAAAGAAATTTCCTCCATCCTGTTTTTCAGAAATAAAGCGAAGGCGATTATCGCTACAGCGAAACTGATTCAAACGCGGCACGGCTCCGCCGTGCCGCGAAGTGAGAGGGAGTTGGTCGCCTTGCCCGGTATTGGCTACAAAACTGCGCATGTCGTTCTTGGCGAGCTTTACAGCCTTTATGAAGGTATCGCAACCGACACACATGTGAAGAGATTCGCGAAGCGCTTTGACTTAACTGATCAAAATGACCTCACCAAAATCTCAAAAGATTTAGAAAAACTTATTCCAAAAAAAGATTGGAAGTTCGTCAACAATGGCCTCGTCTTGTACGGTAGATATGTTTGTAAAGCGCGTCCCCATGACTGCGTGAATCATCCTTTAACAAAGCTCTGGCCACCTGCGGCAAAAAGATGGCCGAAGACGAAATAAAACAGGATTAATTACCGGACATAGTTCGCCAAATTTTTAAATCCGCATCAGCCATTGAATATTTTGGAAACTTAGCACGAATAATATCTCGGGCAACAGTCTCAATTTCAGCGTACTGCTTCTTATTTGTTGGTGTAGACCTCGGAATATTTTTCAAGTCGCACTCGTCTCGTAAATATCTCAAGATATGAGTATCTAATACAACATGCTCGCACCCCTTGCGGGTATGAAGAAGGAAGAAGCGGGCGGTTTTATTACCTACTCCAGGGATTTTCATAAAATTCTCCAGCGTGGATTTCTTTAAATCCAAATTAAGACTTTCTCTAAAAGCTTTTTCGATTCTCTTATATTGTCCAATTTTGACGGACTTTAAGTGTTTCAAAAGTACACCTTTGTCTATCATTTTCTGGATTTTTTCGAATGGAGTATTGCCTGCTTGAATTGCTAAGAATTGTTCAACTTTCGCGGCTTGAACGGGGCCTTTTTTACCAGCTACACATATTGCTACGAGCCAAAATTCTTCAAGCTCGGCTTGTGTACGGTTGAAGTTTGTGACTTTAGTCAGGTCGACCATTTATATTCCTATAAGTACAGGAATTACCATCGGAGCTTTGTTGGTGCGGGAGAAGAGGTAACCCGCCATCACATCGGTCAGATTATTTTTCACATATTCGAGATCGATCGGGTTCATATTGTGTGTCGAGTCTTCGATGGTCTTCTTAATCAATATGCGTGCTTCGTTGAGCAGGTTTTGTGACTCGCGCAGATAGATAAAGCCACGGCTGATGATGTCCGGCGACTTGCGGAGTTTGCCGGTCTTAATATTCACGCTCGCGATAATCACAAACATACCATCTTTGGCGAGTGACTGTCGGTCGCGCATCACTACTTCTTGTCGATCGCCGATATTGAACCCGTCGACGACGAGCGGGGCAGAAGGGACTTTTTGTTTATGCACATTCAGCTTCTCGCCATTTTCAATATCGATAACCATACCGTTGTCAGGAATAATAATTGACTCGCGTGGGCGACCTGCTTGTTCGTTGGCGCGCGCGTGGCACCAGAGCATCGAGTAGCAGCCGTAGCCCGGCATAAAGAACTTTGCGTTCACTTGCTTATTAAACCAGACGAGGTCGCCGGTGTTGCCGTGGCCAGTCGAGTGCACATCAGACGATTGGTAATTAATAATCTTCACGCGATTTCGGTAGAGATTATCCTTCAACTTCTGCACAGAGGTTTCATTGCCTGGAATGACTGAAGAAGAGAGGACAACTGTGTCGCGTTCATTAAATTGGAGATATTTGTGTTGGCGTATCGCGACGCGCATAAGCGCACCGAACTCTTCGCCCTGTGCTCCCGTACAAATCACGACAATTTTATCCGGCTGGTAATCTCCCATTTCTTGGGCAGGAACAATCGTGCCTTTTTGGACTTTGAGAAGCCCAGCTTTTTCAGCGATTTCGATGTTGGCGCGGATCGCGCGACCTTCGACGACAATCTTCTTACCATATTTCTCGGCACTTTCGATAATGCGGAGCATGCGTTCAAACTGCGAAGAGAAGGTACCGATGATGAGACGACCAGTGACGGTCTTAATAATCTCATCGAGCGTTACTTGAACGCGCTTTTCAGGAATAGAGAAGCCGTCTTTTTCTGCATTCGTTGAATCAGCGATGAAAAGAAGATTGTTGTCCTTACTCAAGTCGCCCCAGGTCTTCGCCTCGCGCTCTGAAGGGATGCCATTCTCGTGGTCAAGCTTCAAGTCGCCGGTAATAACGACATTGCCGTTTGGCGTCTCGAGCGAGATACCCATCGAATCAGGGATCGAGTGCGTGACTGGGAAGAACTTCATTCGCGTATTGCTGATGGTTATTGTTTGTCCGACTTCAACAGTGATGATTTCTGGTTTTGGCACATCAGGGAATTCTTCTTGGCGTTTTAAAATCATCAAACGCGTGAGCGATTGTGTGTAGATCGGCGGATTGCCGAAGCGTGCCATAAGAAAAGGGATACCGCCGATGTGGTCGAGGTGGCCGTGCGTGATAATCACTGCGCGGACGCGGTCACGATTTTTTTCGAGAAATGCAGTATTCGGGAGTGTGTAGTCGGCGCCCGGGACATCGTCCTCTTCTTTAAAGGCGAAGCCAACATCGAAGACGAAGATGTCGCCGTTGACATCGATCGCGACCATATTGCGTCCCACTTCTTCTACTCCACCCAAGGGAACAACGCGTGCGGTAGAAAGGTCTGGAGTAGCAGGGAAGTAGTCTGCATTTCGCACGGTGCGCGTGGTGTTTGCCGACGGGCGACGAAGAATGCGCTGGATTCTGCGCGAGGCTGTGCCGGGGCGTGGTGCGCGTCTCTCGAAGTGTCTCGTCGCCGGTCGTGGTGAGTGATTCGGAGAGGAATGAGGTGTTGCTGATGGCGCTGAAGAAGGAACGGGCGCTGGTGCTGGTGGTTGATTCATAAAGGGTAAGTTATTTTTTATTATTTGCGAAAAATGGCCAAACAGTGTCAGTCACTCGATACCATGACGCGACAGTCGCGAAACGATCTGATGGCGTAATAATCTGTGGCAATGAAATGCCGTGAAGATTTTTTGGAATCGTATAAACAAAGTCAGGCGCGTACAAAAATGCGGCAGGATAATCAGAAGCAATCGCGTTCTCAATTTTTTGGAGATCAGCAGTTCGCGTGCCTTGGTCTGTCGAGCTACGAGCGTCTTCAAGTAGGGTGTCTACCGTCTTATTCGCATAAAGCGCAACATTCAGTCCAGGATCGTTCTGTTCTCGCGAATCCCAAAAAGCGTACAAATCTTGATCGCGTCCGATAACTTCTCCGTAGAGAAGAGCTTCGTATCTTCTCGATCTGATCACATTCTGCGAAAGGTCGCCAGATTCGTATAGCTCAATAGTAACCGGAATGCCCAATTTCTCCAAATCGGTCTTTACCGCAGTGGCGACATTTTTTAATTCAGGAACATTCGAGGTTCGTAGCGTGATGCCCTCAAGGGTCTGTTTCGCTCCCGCGTTTTTCCAGATGCGCGCAGAGCCGTCATATAACCAGCCCGATGTCTCGAGCACGGTGGCAGCAGCTTCTGTGTAATCTCCAAATTGAACAGGCACCTGCTTCACTAAACCACCGGGAGGAACGGGACCCATAATCGCGGTCGCATGGTCGCTCAAAACATTTTCGACAATATTTTGGCGGTCGATCGCGAGCGACAACGCTTTTCGCACTTCGATTCGCGAGAAAACTTTGTTCTGACTCGGATTCCAAAACACGCCGAAGATACGGGCGTAGGGAGCAGTCAGTTCGGTGTCGGATGGGACATCGTATGCACTCTCGACAGCTCCACTCGAAACAGCGTTCGCGAGATCCTCACTATTTGAATAGAAATTAAAATTAATACCGTTCAAATATGGGCGGCCGAGCGCATAATATTTATTTTGTGCGAAGGAAACGCCTTGGATAAGGCCAGAAGAGTTTCGCGAGACGCTGGTTACCTTAAATGGCCCGGCGCCAACAGGACTTGTTTCAAGTGTTGAAAATGAAAATTCTTCATCTGAAATATTTTGCCACAAGTGCGCCGGGAGAATACCAAGGGTTGTGAGCTCGAGGAAAGGCGCATAAGCCTTTTGAAGAGTGAACTCTACCGTGTGGGCATCAAGCGCTTCGACGCCAATGCCAGACCAGTCAGCATATTCAGGACTCTTTAATCCAGAATCCTGTGCCTTTTGAATCGTGAAGACAACATCGTTTGCTGTTACGCTCGTTCCGTCAGAGAACTTCGCATTTGGGCGTAGGGTGAAGGTGTAGGTCTTTCCGTCTGGTGACTCTGTGTAGCTTTCTGCGAGCACGGGCACCAGATCTCCCGATCCAGAAATGCCCATAAGCCCAGCATAAGCGAGTGCCGAGAGGTCGCGATCTGCATCGGTTATAGCGAGAAGGGGATTAATAAACTGCGGACTGCCGACCTCTCCTTCGGTGAGCGTCCCGCCGTATGCCGGCACCTGAACAAGGAGAGATTTCTCGAGCGAATAGAGTCCTGAAAGGGTGGCGATACAAACAAGCACGATAAGTGTATAAAAAATAATAGTATCGCCGGGAGAAAACGAGTTGACGCGGTCACCGAGCTTGTCGAAAATAGAAACGGTACGCACGCGAGTAAGACTCTCGCGCATTCGGGCGCGCCGCTCGTCAGAAATCAGATTTCTAACGGAGTTCATGATCCTGCCAGAAGGAAGTTCGTTATTGCCGCGAGTACGAGAAGAACTGCTATGACGATTGTCGCGGTGAATATAAATTTCTCGGCGCCTCTGCGTTTATAAAAAGTTGACGCGAAATTGTCGCCTCCGAATGCTCCGCCTAGTGTCGCGCCGCGCTGTTGGAGCACGATGCCGACGATGAGGAGGATCGAGAGAGCGATTTCTGCGTATGGTAGTGCCGATACGAGTGCCTTCATCTGTACGGACAAGGATAGCATAAAGAGGGGAGTGAGCGCAACCCCGTAAAGTTGATTACAACCACGGGGCTGCGCGGCTGGTGTGTAAAGATGTAAATGTATAAAAATATAAAATGAAAAGCGCCGCCTGTCGCAACATCCGTAGATGTTGGCAGGCGGCGCTGATTGATGGCGAATCAGTGTGACGGCCAGATCGCCATCACGATGGCCGCAGCAGAGGCGGCGATGCAGAACCACCCTGTGAAACACTCCGAAACGGAACGATTTTTTGCAGTGATGTTTTCCAAACCGCACATCCCGAGTCTGAGAAACAAAAGCACCACGATAACCCGCACAGCAATTTCGATAATCATGATGTGTTCTCCTCCGGCGCAAGCAGCGCCAATTTCAAAATTCGTACATCCCGCATATAAGCATAGCAAATTGCAAGCCGTTTGTCAAGCTCTTGGGCGTGGTTCAGAAAAGGTAGTAAATACCTCATAAAATTTAACATAGGAAATTCCTATGTATTGAAATCGCGTAAAGCCCCGTAAAGTCGATTACGACCACGGGGCCACGCGACAAATCAAAACGCCGCGTTTCTGAAGAAACGCGGCGCTATTCTTAGCTGTCTCACGACGCTGGCTGATGAAAGTCTCAGTCTTTTAACTCCGGTTCGTCCAGAACCGGAACAATGTCCCCGCTCATGTCCAGCATGAATCCTGCCGGGAGATCAACTCCTGTGACCGGAAGAGCGTAGATCCTCTTGCTGTGGTTACATTCCTGGATCATTGCTAATTTCACCATGACGGTCGAGTTTTCAAGCGTGACGGTTGCGCGAGAAAGTACCCGGTACTTTACTCCACGACTGAGTTTGTCCTCAAGGATTCCGAATGTGGCGACCTTGCCTTCGCCGCTGAGGTATCCTCGCCAATAGAAGAAAAGAACGACGATAACCAGAATCACATAAAACCACGGGTCATAAAGCATTTGATTGTTCACAAGCACCTCCGTGCCATTTCAATTAAACTCACATCCAAAACTAGTCTAACGACCTAATTTTGATTTGTCAACTTGATTCAAGGCAGTAATTTCTCTATACTCATCTGCACTTGGGCGCGATTATTAGCTTTACATTCGATAAATATGGCAAAAAGATTTACCTTGAAGCCCTTGGGCGATCGGATTATCGTGAGACCATCTGAAAAAGAAGGCGAGAAGAAGCTCGCTTCTGGAATTATTCTCCCCGAAGCGGCGAATAAAGAAAAACTTATAAAAGGTGAGGTCGTCGCTACCGGCCCGGGGCGGAAGAATGATGATGGGAAGCGCCTCGAGCTCGAAGTCGAGATCGGCGACACGGTATTTTTCAAAAAGCCGTGGGACGAGCCGATTAAAATGGACGATGTCGAGTACTACATCCTCTCTGAATCAGACATTCTCGGCACTTTGGATTAATTTTTTTATTTCTTAAACCTTAAACCTTAAACCTTATCCCTTAAACCTGTAATTTCTTATGGCAAAACAAATTCTTTTCTCCGAAGACGCACGAAAGGCGATTATGCGCGGTATCACGCAGGCAGCGCACGCGGTGAAGGTGACGCTCGGCCCGAAGGGGCGCAATGTCGTCATCGAGAAATCGTATGGCGGTCCGCGAATTACGAATGACGGCGTCTCAATCGCAAAAGAAATTTCTTTGAAGGATAAATTTGAAAATATGGGTGCGGAGATGGTAAAGGAGGTCGCGAATAAGACAAATGAGACTGTCGGCGACGGCACCACGAGCTCGGTTGTCCTCTTTGAAGCTCTTGTCGGCGAAGGTCTCGCACGCGTCACGCGCGGAGCGAATGCGATGGGTATCAGAAGTGGAATGGAAAAGGCAAAAGTCGCTGCTCTTGCTGAGTTAAAAAAGATGGCGAAGCCGATTACTGGCAAGGCAGAAGTGAAGCAGGTCGCCTCGATCTCTGCAGAGTCAGAAGTGTTGGGCACCATTATCGCAGAGGCGGTTGAAAAGGTGGGTAGCTCGGGCGTCGTGACGGTTGAAGAGTCGCAGGGAATGGAACTCTCGTATGAAATCGTCGAAGGGCTCCAGACCGATAAGGGCTATGTCTCTGCCTATATGATTACCAATCCAGAGAGAATGGAAGCAGAGATGAAAGATGCTCTCATATTTATAACGGATAAAAAAGTCGGGAATGTGCAAGAGATCTTGCCAGTACTCGAGAAGGTCGCGGCGAGTGGGAAAAAAGAATTGGTGATTATCGCTGATGATGTCGAGGGCGAGGCACTCACGACCTTTGTGTTGAATAAATTGCGTGGGACCTTTAGCGTTCTCGCAGTTAAAGCACCGGGCTATGGCGATCGGAAGAAAGAAATGCTCGCAGACATCGCGACGGTTGTTGGCGGGCAGGTGATTTCTGATGAAGTCGGTTTGAAATTTGAAGAGGTCACGCTCTCGATGCTCGGCAAGGCTTCGCGCGTCGTCGCGACGAAGGATTCAACGACGATTGTTGGAGGGAAGGGGAAGAAGACAGACATCACTTCGAGAGTCGCACAGCTTAAAGCGCAGATTGAAAACACTGATTCGAAGTTTGATAAAGAGAAGTTAGCAGAGCGCGTCGCGAAGCTCTCTGGCGGCGTCGCGGTTATCTCTGTTGGCGCGGCGACCGAGACAGAAATGAAATATTTGAAAGATAAGATTGACGATGCGGTGAAGGCGACAAAGGCTTCTATCGAAGAGGGAATTGTCGCTGGTGGCGGAAGCGCGCTCGCGAAAATCGCGAAAAAATTGGCGAATAATGAAAGTAAAATGACCGTCGATGAAAAAACGGGCTTCGACATCGTCGTGCACGCGCTCGAGATGCCGCTCACACAAATCGCGATAAATGCAGGTAAGGATGATGCGGCAGTAATCGTCTCGCAGGTGCAAAAAGGGAAGGTGAACGCCGGATATGACGCGCTCAAAGATGAAGTTGTCGAAGATATGCTCGCTTCGGGAATTGTTGACCCAGCTAAAATGTCTCGAATGGCACTCGAGAATTCTATTTCAGCGGCAGCGATACTTCTCACCACAGAAGCGGCGATCGCGGACATCCCCGAACCAAAAAAAGAATCAGCCGGCGGCTCGGGAATGGACGAAATGTATTAAAATTGCGCTGATTTAGTTGTACACAGCTCATCATTAAATCGTTCTAAAAAGAGTCATACTTATAAACAGCGGACTTATTCGTCACGCTTTATTAACTATCTTTCTACATGAAAGCACTACACAAAATAGCGTTCTGGCTTCTTGTTATCGGCGGGCTCAACTGGGGCCTCGTCGCGCTCGGTACTTGGATGGGCAGTAATTGGAATGTCGTGAATCTTCTCCTTGGTTCGTGGGCTTGGCTTGAGAATCTTGTCTACTTGATTGTCGGTATCTCGGCGATTGTTGTCATCTTCAAAGGTGACTGCAAGTGCACATCTCCCTCACAGTCGATGTAATCAGCCAGTGTTCAGTATAAAAAATTAAAACAGCCTGCGCTCCGCGCCGGCTATTTTAATTTGATGGACACTTCGTGTTGGTCAGAACAACCAAGTCTGAAACTTGATTGAATATATTGGCTATGTAGTACAATAAATTGAATGAATCGCGCGGTATTCGCCGTTATTTTTTTATCAACGCTTGTTTCGGCGTTTATTTTTAACATTCCAAAAGCGTGTGCAGCAACAACACCCTTTGAAATTTCTGGGTGGATACCCTATTGGCGGGAGGCGACTGGCACGATAGATGTATTGCCACATATGAAGAGCATGACTTCGGTGATGCCCTTCGGCTACATCGTTCAAAATGATGGTGCTCTCTATGATGCATTCGGATTTAGCGCCACCTCTTCGGCGACCTCGAGCGTGAGTATTTTGTCGAGCGTGGCAAAAATCCAAAAAGTAAAAATAATCCCAACCGTGATGTGGAGTAATAGTGAAGCGATGGACAGAATTTTAAAAAACGCGACCACACGCCAGAAGCTCGAAGACGATATAGCGAATCTGGTGAAGCAAAATAATTTTGCCGGCATCGATATCGACTTCGAAAATAAGTTAGCAGAGACGAAGTCCTATTTCTCACTCTTTTTAAAGGGACTGTATATGCGCATGGGGCAAAAGCTGGTCTATTGTGCCATCGAGCCGCGCACTCCGCCCTCGTCTGCATTCGCAGTGATCCCGAATCCGCTTCAATACGCGAATGATTATTCTGCGATAAATAAATACTGCGATCGTGTCGAGATTATGGCGTATGACCAGGGTAGGGTGGATATTAAATTGAATGCTAACGCGAGCCCGACTCCGTATATACCGATATCTGATACGGCGTGGGTTAAAAAAGTGGTCGAGCTCACCGCCCAGTCTATTTCTAAAAAGAAAATAATAATCGGCATCGCCACCTATGGCTATGAATATGATTTGGTTAAGCTCACACAAGGATATCGCTATGATCTCGCGTGGACATTTAACCAGGGCTATGCGACCGCGCTCGCTTCTGATCTCGGCCTTATCCCCACGAGAAATAGTGCGGGCGAATTAAACTTTATCTATACACCAACGACAACGCCGATGACGAATATCGTCGCTGCGAGCGCTTCAGCCGGCCCGATACCGGCGACGACAACGCCACAGAGAATCGTCTGGTGGAGTGACGCGAGCTCGGTGAACGATAAAATTCAATTAGCCAAACAACTCGGCGTGCGTGGTGTCGCCTTTTTTAAATTTGACGGCGGCGAAGACCAGAATATTTGGAATATTTTGCCCTAAAACAGATTAATTTAACAAGATATTGAATCATCGTGGCGCTATTGACATTTTTGATATAGGTATGCTATACTAGATTTGGGTTGTGGAGGCCTTTGCCATCGTGGCAATATGTTTATCCACTGAAAGTACCTTTAACTGAAGGAGAGGGAAATGAAAAAAATTTTGGCAATTCTCGGTCTCGTTGTAGTACTCAGTTTGACCGGCTGTACCGTTGCTTCGCCCGACGCCGGGCACCAGATGGTGTGGATGGAAAAGCCAATGTTCTTCGGGCATGGGGGGGTGGATTCTAACCCCGTCACTGCTGGGCGATCCTACGGCGCTATTACCAGCAATGCTATCGATGTGTACATGCAGCCCTACCGGTATGACATGGAATTCGACGACATGATGACCAAGAGTGGCGTCCCTGTGTCTTTCCATGTCGTGGCTACCTGTCAGATCACCGACTCCGTAAAACTGGTACGAGACTTCGGCTCAGACTTTGACGAGAAAACAGGGTACGGATTCTGGACACGAAACCTCGACCAGCCCATCCGGACTGCCGTTCGGGACTCCGTCAAGCGACGCGATATGCAGGAAATGGCAATCGACCAAAGTGCCGCAGATGCTGTCGGTCAAGAAGTCGCAGAGGCCACGGTGAAAATCATTCAGAAGACGGGGGTGCCTCTCACTTGTACGGCCATCAACGTAGGCCGAGTAAATCCTCCAGACGCCATCAAGAACCAGCGCGTGGAGACAGCTGCTCAAGAACAGAGGGCTATTACCGAGCAGCAGCGCAAGCTAGCCGAAGATCAGCGCAAGGCGGCTGAACAGAGTCGCGCGGCGGCTGACAACGCTTACCGTCAGGAGATGCAGCTTTCGCCGGACCAATTCTTGCAGCTGGAGCGGATCAAGATGCAACGCGATGTCTGTTCAAGCGGTGGCAACTGTACCTTCTTCATCGACGGGAAGCCGACGCCTGTTGTAAATATGAAATAACAATTATGGCATGTGGGAGATCTTAACGATCGTTACTACCACATGCCATTTCCATTTTTAGATAAAACTCGGTGGCGAAGAGCAGAATCTCTGGAATATTTTGCCCTAATCTGTTATACTAACAAGCGATGAGGCGATAACGCCTTGAATCGATCGGCTCGCGCCGATACGCAGCTTCTCCCGCTCGGAAGAAGTTTCTTTATTTCTTAACCTCAATTAAAAATGAGTTATCATACTATTCCACTAGGAAAGAAGTCGCCTGAAGTAGTCAACGCTGTTATCGAGATACCGAAAGGCGCTTCGGCGAAGTTTGAATATGACGAAGATCTTGATGTTATCAAGCTTGACCGCGTGCTTCACTCAACGATGCACTACCCATTTGATTATGGCTTTATCCCCGAGACGCGGAGCGAAGACGGCGACCATCTCGATGTGCTCGTGATCGTCTCCGCGCCATTATTCCCCGGATGCATGGTCTCGGTGCGACCCATCGGTGCTATCGATATGGAGGATGAAGCAGGGAAGGATTGGAAGATAATCGCTGTGGCGAAGAAGGATCCGCGCGTGAAGAATGTTAAAACTATTGAAGATCTCGGCGAACATTTTAAAAAAGAGGTTCAGCACTTCTTCGAAGAATATAAAAAGCTTGAGGATAAATGGACGAAGATAAATGGCTGGCTTGGCTTAGACGAAGCGCACAAGATAATTAAAGAAGGGGCAGAGCGATTTGCAAAGGAAAAATATTAAAAGTTGCGCCGTTCATTCCTTGAGAGTATTGTGCGTGTCAGAGGTCAATTTGTACAAGGAGGCGCTCCATGGAAGGGATCAGTCGAGGAATGTGTTTAGAGATTTTCACGAATCCCCACGATCTTGAAATCGTTGTTTCCAAAGCAAAAAATTTCGATAAATGGGTCTTCGTTCTTACTCGTGGGCCGAGAGACAGACACAAGGTACTGTTGGAAGGAGGTTTTTTCAGACAGTCCAATGACGCGGTGGATACGATCAAAAAGATTCTCGAGGGAATTCTGGAATTCACCACAAAAGAGCTTAAAGACCCGAAGAGTCTCCTGACTGAGCTCATCAATTCTGATCATGAAGAAGTGATGGATCCTTCGAAGATTCTGACGCTCGACCTGATCACTAGAATCGTCGAAGAACTTCAACAACATCAGACAGCGAGTACATACAAGATGATGGCTGCTGTTCCTGCTGTGTAAACAACTTCATTCAAACATCAAATCGGCGACACGTGCGTGTCGCCGATTTTTTACTACAGGATTCTGTCACGCGCCCTCCTAATTTCGCGGGGGATTCGAACCCTTTCGAATGGATTTTGGAGGATTGGAAATCAAGCAAGCAAAACGCTAATGAAACGAGATAATTAAAGGACTTATTAAAAAACTAACAATTCTCAATCGTACTCACAAACTATCAATTTTGGGCAACTTCTATCACTTTTTGGGCAACCGGAAATGCAACATTATTAGCGGGGAACAGTGCAGGCGTGAGTGATGAAAATTTTAAAACGCGACGAGACGGTGGTTTTTGTGTGGGTATGTTTATTGGTGACACATCATCACTCCGCCTCCGTTTTACTGCTTATCGTGAAATATGACTTCTGCCGTGAAATGATAGTATTAACATATGGATGAGAATAAGTTGAGAGAAATTATAAGGTGTGCTCGCGAGAATGAGAATGTCGAGTTTAAGTCTGCATCAGACAGTTTTTCTGTCCTCGGAGGCGAAAGAGAGAATAAGAAATCTTTGTATGGATATTGTACAGCTATTGGTAACGAGGGAGGTGGGCGTATTGTTTTTGGAGTGACTGATGAACGAGAGATTGTCGGAACGAAAGCTTTTCAAAATATTGAAGAGATCAGGTCTCAGATATACGAAAAAATGGGTGTTAAAATCGGTATTCAAGAATTTTTACTACCGCAACGAGTTGTGGTTATTGATGTACCGGGACGGCAAATTGGTAAAATATTTACATTCCATAATCGGTATCTCACACGAGTTGGCGAAGAACTTGTAGAAATGAAACAGGATGAGATAGCTAAGATTCTTGCGGAGACGCAAGAGGATTTTTCAGCAAAATATTTGGATTTTGGATTAGAAGTGTTGGATCCGCAAGCTATAAAGAAAATGCGCGAATTATATGAGAAGAAGGCGTTAAGCACCACGAATGCTTCTAAAGCATCACTGACAGATGTTCAGTTTCTTTCCGATCTCGGGCTACTAAAGAACAATAAGATTAACAACTCAGCTTTGTTATTGCTTGGGACCACCGAATCATTACGTGATTTGCTTCCCGATGCAGAGATAATTTTTGAATACAGAGTAAATCAAAATGATACACATTATTCCGACAGGTTGAATCTTCGCCAATCCCTAGTGTTTTCTTTGGATATTTTATGGGACAAAATAAATTCCCGTAACTTCGTGTCTCAATTACGTGAGCGCCTAATGCGGCGAGACATTCAGGCGTTTAACGAAGATGTAGTTCGTGAAGCCATGAATAATGCTGTGGTGCATAGAGATTACCAAGCGCATAAATCAATATTCGTGCGCCAAGATAATACAAAGATAGTCTTCGAAAACCCGGGAGGTTTTATGCCAGGAATTACGCCGGAAAATATCTACAATCAAACTGCCTATAGAAATAGGCGACTGGCTGAATCGTTTGAAAAAATTGGTCTAGTTGAACGGTCTGGGCAGGGTGCGAATCTTATCTTCGAGAAGAATATTCGTGAAGGTAAAGGCATCCCAAAATATGAGACCACACAATATGATGTGTCGCTGTCTTTGTCAGCCCTTATTAAAGATGAAGAAATCATTACCTATTTGGACGAGATAATTCAAAGCAAACAACTGGCTTTAACTGTTGATGACTTGGTGATTCTTGAAAAGATAAAGGATAGAACGTCCAAAGGGATAATGAAGAGAGATGTACAGAAATTTATTGATGCAGGGGTTGTTGTGTCCGACGGTGTTGGTAGGGGAGTGAAGTATTTTCTATCGAAGCAGTATTATAAAGATCATGACAGACTTGGTGAATACACGAAGATTAAGGGACTGAGTCGGGCCGGTATCAAAGAACTAATTCTTGAACACCTTAATGCCAATAAGAAAGTAACCGCAAAGGAATGTCAGCAAATATCGCCAAACTTGAGCCCGAAAGACGTCGATAATATTTTACAAGAATTACGCAGAGATGAAAAAATCAAATTCATTACATTTTCAGGAAACAAGAAGAATGGGCATTGGATTCTAATAGGTGAAAACTAGGAAGAAAATAGGAGGAAATATGAAAATTAATACGAAAAATAAGGATACTATTTAGATTCTAATAGGTGAAAAATAGGAAGAAAAGTTGAGCGGAAATTAAGTCGACAGACCTTTCGGATTCCGATTTTCAATTTTGGCGGAGGGGGAGGGATTCGAACCCTCGATACGGTATTACCCGTATAGCGAGTTAGCAACCCGCCGCACTAGGCCTCTATGCGACCCCTCCATGCTTGTTTGAATTTTAACAAATTCAGTGCGCTAAAGCGAGCGGGATTATATTTTGTGCTCCAGCTTTTTTAAGTGCGTCAATTGCAGCTTGGAGTGTTGCGCCGGTTGTGAGGACATCGTCGAGGATTATGAAAGTGCTTTTAGAAATTTCGTCATGGCTTATCCGCCTTCGTTCAAAGAACTTCGGCGTGACGAGGAATGCGTCTTTCATATTCTTTTCTCTTTCGTGGCGCGGGAGCGAGACTTGGGAGGTTGTTTCGCGGGTGCGCTCGAGGACATTCTCGACCAGCGCGCAGCCAAGCTGCTTGGCTGCGCGGTTCGCCACTTCTTCTACTTGATTATACCCGCGCTCTTTTTGGCGTTTTTTACCAAGCGGTATCGGAACCAAAACAAGGTTCGACCTTGAGGATTCGGATTTAAGGTCGAACCTTGTTTTTGGGAGATCATCGGCATCGTGCAGATATTCTAAAACTGCGAGCGAGAGGAGTTCGAAGGCGCGTCCATTCCCATGATATTTTGCTTCGTGGATTGCGGCGCGTACACGCTCGTCGTGATAGGGCAGGAGCGCGACCGTGCCGGGCCGAGTTTCTGGCACGAGCCGAGGCGCGACAAGAGCGAGGAACTCATCTGTTGAAATATCCCTCGACACGAGTTCGTCTGCACGAGGAGGAAAAATGAAATCTAAACACCTGTGGTGAATGAAATTGAACCAGCGCATCGTGGTATTATATATCTCATATGTCCTTCCTCGGAACTATCTTTGGCGACAAAAAAGAAAAGAGCGTTCTCGGTATCGATATAGGCTCCTCATCTTTGAAGGTTGTGCAGCTGCGTAAAGAGCATGGTCAGGCAGTTCTCGAGACTTATGGCGAATTGTCGCTCGGGCCCTATGGCGGAGAAGAAGTGGGGCAGGCGACGAATCTTTCCCCAGAACAAATTTCAGAAACATTAAAAGATCTTTTGCGCGAAGCGAAGGTGACGACCAAGAGTTGTGGCGTCTCGATACCGTTTACCCGTTCTCTGCTTACCCTCGCCACACTGCCGTATCGTGAAGATAAAAAAGAACAAAAGACTATTATAGAACTTGAAGCTAGAAAATATATACCGGTACCCGTGAGTGAAGTCCAGCTCGATTGGTTTGTAGTGCCTGACACAACGCACGCTTCTCCCGAGGACAATTCTGGAAAAAATAAAAAGATAGAAGTGCTTCTGGTCGCGGTTCATAATGATGAGCTCGCCATACTTCAAAATATCGTCGCAGGGGCTGGCCTTCAGGCGAGCTTTTATGAGATTGAGATATTTAGCACCATACGCGCAGTCGATGACGAGCCGATGAAGCCGGTGATGATTCTCGATGTGGGCGCCGCATCGACCAAGACCTATGTTATCGAACACGGTGTTGTCGCTTTTTCACATTCGATAAGTATCGGAAGCCAAGAGATTACTCGTGCGATCGCGATTTCTGGGAATGTGCCGATCGCGCAGGCAGAAATGTTAAAGAAGGAAGCAGGGATCGAAGGCGACGGGGCGCTTGGCTCTCCAGAATTTGTTTTCTCGCGCATTTTTGCTGAAGCGCGTCGCGTGCTCGTTCAATATGAGACAGCACATAAGAAATCAATCACGGCGATTATATTAACGGGCGGTGGCGGCGTTACCAAAGAGCTTGGCGCGTATGCAAAAAACATTTTCTCGATAGATGTGCATGTCGCGAATCCATTTGCGAAGACAAAAGCGCCGGCATTTATGAAATCAGTTCTCGAAAGTATCGGCCCCGAATTCGCCGTCGCTGTCGGCCTCGCTCTGCGAAAACTTGATGAGATATAAAAGTGGATAAAGTTTGTATGCGAATAGGGCAGTGCTCGTTATACTAAATCAAATGGACCTTCCTCCGACAATCCCTACATCGTTTGTGCCCAACCAAGGAACTGCTGTGTCGCGTGTGCAGGAACAGAAATCGACTATTTCTGGGGCTTTAAGCTTCATCGCATATATTATTTTTGTTGCTGTTTTTGCCGCCGCGGTAGGAGTATTTTTCTATGGGCAATTTCTCAACAATCAAAAAACTGCGAAAAATACAGAGCTGCAAAATGCTGAAGCAAAGATCGATTCTGCGACCGCTGATAGTTTTATAAGATTGCGAGATCGTATCGCTTCAAGTAGAACGCTACTTGCGAACCATATTGCTTTTTCTAAGTTCTTCTCGCTTCTCGGGTCTCTTATGCCGACCAGTGTCCACTTCACACAATTGCATCTTTCTGTTAACAACGACGGCACGGCAAGTGTAGATGGAATTGGCGTAGCAAAAAATTTCAACGCGCTTGCATTTACTTCAACAACATTTGCTAAAGACGGTCGCATAAAAGATGCCATTTTCTCAAATATCGCGGTGTCTCCAAGAGATGGCTCGGTATCTTTTTCTCTCTCAGCCAAACTGGATTCTAAGACGATCACCTTTTCACCATGAACAGCAACAATATTCTTTCGACGCTCGCATTTTTAGTAGCCATAGGCATATTCTTTGCGTATGTTAATCCGACATGGTCTGGATCGATTGCAGAAGCTCGTGCCACAATTGATTCTGATAATCAGGCACTCACAGCAGCAGGCGAATATACTGCACAACAAAATGAGCTTACTTCTGCGCGCAATGCGATTGACCCAGCTAATCTAACAAGGCTCGCAACTTTTCTGCCAGATGCGGTTGATAATGTGGGACTCATTCTTGATTTGAATTCTCTCGCTGCACGCAGCGGGCTTTCGCTTTCGAATATTGATGTGGCCGCGAACGATTCTGCATCATCCGGTTCTTCGAATGGGTCTGTGCCGGCAATGGCAAATCCGGTGAGTTCTGCAGACTTATCGCTTTCTGCGGTCGGAACATATACAGCTCTGCAAAACTTCTTGGCAGGAGTTGAAAAGAGCGGTCGATTGCTCGATGCCAGAGATATAGTAATAACTGGCTCAGATACTGGGGTTTATACATATAAAATGAAATTACGCCTGTATTGGCTCCACTAACATATGAAATCTAATGCTGTCATTGTCATTATTGCGGTTCTCGCCATCTCTGCTGGCGCGTATTGGTATTTTTTCACTGGCACTGGCAATCAACAGCCACTGACCGGGGTTGGTACATCTATAAATATCGCGCAAGCACAATTCCAAACACTTCTCGGCGAACTTCAGCCAATTTCTTTTGATCCAAGCATTTTTTCTGATGCGCGATTTAATGTTCTAACAGATCTTACAACAACAGTTTCTCCAGAAACAACAGGTCGACTCGATCCTTTTTCAATCGCTTCTAATCCAAGTCAAGGTTCTTCCGGTTCTGTTTCTACCGCGAGCTCCACAGCGAGCTCAACCACAAAAGTAATTAAAAAGTAATGAATTTCTTAGGATTTATTGTTGACAAAGGCCTCATCACCGCAATTGACCGCGCGAAGGTTGAAGCTGAACTAGCGAAAAAGCGCCCTCTTTCTGAAGTGCTTGCTGAGCATGGCGTCTCGCTCGAGAGCGCGCTCAAACAAGCGGGGGAAGAATACAATATTCCCGTTCGTATTCTCGGAGATCCTCCTGCTGAACAAAATGTGTTTAATTATGTTCCGATTGATTCGGCACAGCATTATGGATTCGTTCCGCTTAGTATGAAAGATGGCGCGCTCGAAGTCGGAATGACCGATCCTGATAACATCGAAGCTTTCGATGCACTCCAATTCATCTCGGGGAAGATTGGCATACCGTATAAGATTTTTCTCATTACAAAACAAGATTTCGATAGAGTCATTGAGTCGTATAAAAATATTTCTGGCGAAGTTGGGGAAGCTCTTTCAGAATATGAAAACACATCAAAATCTCCCTCTGCCGCGCACGGTTCTATGCATAAAGAAGCTGCTCCCGAAGAGAATTCAAATCTTAATGATGAAGCCATAACGCTTACGGGCGCGCGCGAATCGTTAAAAGAAGACGCACCCGTTACCAAGATTGTTTCGACTATATTGCGCTATGCCATCGAAGGTCACTCGTCAGATATTCATATAGAATCTTCCTCGACGAGAACGCGCGTTCGTTTCCGTATGGACGGCGAGCTCCACACTTCACTTGAATTGCCAACGAAGGTGCATGACGCGGTTGTTGCGCGCGTTAAGATTCTAGCGAAACTTCGTCTCGACGAAAAGCGTAAGCCACAAGACGGTCGATTTTCTGCGACCATAGAAAAGCGTCGAATCGACTTCCGTGTCTCGACATTCCCAACTGAATATGGCGAAAAGGTGGTGATGCGTATTCTCGATCAGTCGGCGGCGACTGCGACGCTCGAGTCGATCGGATTTTCCGCAGAACAGCTCGTTGAGATCAGAGACATGATGAAAGTTCCGTACGGGATTATCCTCATCGCTGGGCCAACCGGTTCTGGAAAGTCGACAACTTTGTTCGGTATGCTTTCTGAAGTTGACCGCGAAACTGAAAATGTGGTGTCGCTTGAAGATCCTATCGAATATGAAATCCCCGGCGTTTCCCAGAGCCAGGTTCGTCCAGAAATCGGCTACACCTTCGCGAACGGTCTCCGTTCAATCCTGCGTCAAGACCCTGATGTCATTATGGTTGGAGAAATTCGTGATAATGAAACTGCGGTGCTCGCGGTGCAGGCTGCGCTTACGGGGCACCTCGTCTTTTCAACGATTCACACCAACACCGCCACAGGCGCGATACCGCGTCTTGTTGATATGGGCGTTGACCCATTCCTTATTGCACCGACATTGACTGCAGTTATTGGGCAAAGACTCGTAAGAAAGCTTGGAGAAGGGGCGGGGAAGCCGTTCCCGATTACGGACAGCATCAAAGCTTTTCTCGATAGACAATTTGCGGATCTACCGAAGGAATTTCAGAAAAATTTTCCTCCATTCAATCAGTTTTATCATGCGACTCCGACAGCAGAATGTCCAAGTGGCACCCGTGGCCGCACGGGAGCTTTTGAAATCCTTAGGATGAACAAAAAAATCGAAGAAGTTATTTTGAAAGAGCCTGTTGAAGAGAAGATTTATACCGCAGCACGCGCCGGCGGGATGCTCACGATGCGTGAAGACGCGATTATGAAAGCACTCGCAGGCGTCATTTCTTTTGAAGAAATCAATACGCTTGGAGGAGAGCTCTTTGTAGAAGACGAAAAAGACTAATTATTTATAGTATAATAAAACTATGGCATACCGTATATATTTGATTGACGATGACAAGTTTCTTCTTGACCTTTATGCTGTTAAGTTTAAAAATGCAGGGCATGAAGTCACTGCCTTCGGTAGTGGTGAAGAGCTTTTGGCTACACTGAGAAAGCCTGAGGTCGCTGCTCCAGACGCGATTCTTATAGATCTTATTATGCCGGGGATGGGCGGATTTGGAGCCCTTGAAGCAATACGAAAGGAAAATCTAGCGAAGGGAACGAAAATAATCATTCTTTCAAATCAAGGTAAGGATGCGGATATTGAAAAAGCAAAACAATTTGCTGTTGATGGCTATATTATAAAAGCGTCGGCGATTCCTTCAGAAGTTTTAGCCGAGACATTAAATATTATTCATCCGGACTCAGCTGTGCCAAAAACATAATGTATGGTTATAGATAAACGACTCGAAGAACTTCTCGACCTGGTTATCGCTCAAGGCGGTTCGGATTTACATATTTGTGCAGGCGCGTCTCCTATGATCCGCATAGCGGGTACATTGATACCAATCACAAAATATTCAGCGCTCACGAGTGAAGAAACAGAAACGATGTTTAAAAGCATTGTGCCAGAAGATCGTTGGGATTTGTTTAGAGAACGGCAGAACATTGACCTTTCTTATGCGCATGGGAATTCACGGTTCAGAATAAATGGATTCCGCGTTCAAGGAACAACCGCTTTTGCTCTCCGTCTTGTTCCGCACGCTATTAAAACATTTTCTGAACTTAATTTGCCATCCGTTCTTGAAGTCTTTACTCAGCGCAAGCAGGGTTTTTTCCTTGTCGTTGGTCCAGTTGGGCACGGCAAATCAACTACGCTTGCCGCAATGATTGACTGTATTAATGATTCTCGTTCAGAACACATTCTCACCATCGAAGACCCTGTAGAATATGTTTTTACTCCAAAAAAATCGCTCATTCATCAACGCGAAGTTCATATAGATGTGCCCGATTTCCAAACCGCTCTCCAAGGAGCATTCCGAGAAGATGTTGATGTCATTATGGTCGGTGAGATGCGTGATTATGAGACTATTTCAAATGCAGTTACCGCGGCGGAGACAGGGCATCTGGTATTTTCAACACTGCACACCAACAACGCAGCGCAGACGATCGATCGCATTATTGATATGTTCCCTGCGGAGCAACAAGCTCAGGTGCGCGTACAGCTCGCGGGTAGTCTCGCGGGCATCTTTTCGCAGCGCCTCGTTCCTCGTATTTCTGGCGGACTTATCCCTGCGTGTGAGCTTCTTATAAATAATAATGCGGTATCTACTCTTATCCGCGATGCACGCACGCACGAGATTGATACGGTAATACAGACCTCTTCGCAAGAGGGGATGATTGATATGGATCGCTCGCTCGCTGATCTTATGAAGCGCGGGGAAGTGACGATCGAGCACGCGTATGAACATGCGGTTAATCCAAAGACATTTGAACGCTACTTATAAAATGTTTAATTTTTTAAATATTTAAATATGTTGTTTACTTACCACGCGATTGATCAAGACGGACACGAACGAGGCGGAACGATAGAGGCGCTTTCGAAAGATGCTGCGGTCTCCGCACTTCAGCGGCGCAATTTGATTGTGTCGATGATTGAATCGGCAGAGAAGCACTCAATCCTAGACATGAAGTTACCGTTCACAGGAAAAATAAGAGGGAAAGACATTGTTATTTTTTCCCGCCAAATAGCGACCTTGTTCGAGGCACAAGTCTCTGCACTACGCATTTTCAGACTTCTCGCAGCAGAATCTGATAATAAAAATTTCGCAGTAATTCTTTCAGAAATAGGAGATGATATCCAAAGTGGAAGCCCTATTAGTAAGGCACTCGCGAAACATCCAAAAGTATTTTCTACCTTTTATGTAAATATGGTGCGAGCAGGAGAAGAGTCGGGGAAATCATCAGAGACATTCTCATATCTCGCTGACTATCTCGATCGCTCATACGACATTTCAAGCAAGGTCGGCAATGCGCTTATATACCCGGTCTTCGTCGTCGTAGTGTTCTTTACCGTTATGACGCTTATGTTAACTCTCGTTATCCCAAAGATAAGCGCGGTTCTTTTAGATTCAGGCCAGTCAGTGCCTATTTATACAAGTTTGGTTATCGGATTCTCTAATTTCTGCGTCAATTATGGAGTTTTTATACTCATCGGACTCGTTGGCGCTGGTTTTTATATGTGGCGACTCGGGAAGACTAAAAATGGCAAACTGGTTCTCGATAAGTTGAAACTCGCCATACCATATGTGGGCGATTTGTATGAAAAACTCTATTTGGCGCGCATCGCAGACAACTTCTCAACAATGCTTATCTCGGGAGTGTCAGTAATAGAAGCGCTCGATATCACCGCTTCAGTCGTCGACAACGCAGCGTATGCCTCGGTGCTCGAACAAATAGGGAATGATGTAAAAGGCGGGTCGTCTATATCAGACGCTTTCGGGAAGCATAAAGAGATGCCGAGCATTATCGTCGCAATGATTAAAGTGGGTGAAGAATCTGGCGAACTAGGCAAAATTCTTTCTACCATGGCCAAGTTCTATAATCGTGAAGTGTCTAATGCGATAGACACCCTTGTGGGACTCATCGAACCGCTTATGATTGTGCTTCTTGGTCTCGGCGTCGGCATATTGGTCGCCGCGGTATTGCTTCCTATCTACAATCTTGCTGGTGCGATGTAAAACGATATCGTGTGTCGGGTTATCCACACCCGTTCTTTCAGAGGGCACATATTAAGCATATAATGCCTGCATTAACCGAATATAATATAATTATGTACAAAAATCGTTCCCAAGGGTTTACTCTTATCGAATTGCTCGTCGTGATTGCCATCATCGGCATCCTCTCGGCAGTTGTGTTGGCATCGCTCAACACGGCACGCTCGAAAGGGAACGATGCGGCAGTGCAGTCAGATCTATCAACCATTCAGACACAAGCAGAGATCTTCTATGGCATAGGGAATACCTAT
>CAIJZI010000009.1 GCA_903825105.1 uncultured bacterium
ACCGAATCTTTGCTCCATCATGGAGTCCGACACCCTTTTGGGTGTCGGACCTCCAAGTTACCTGTAGAATGATTCGTGTATTCAATCTCCACCTCCCGCTAATGAATCCGCGCATTCGCATTGAAGAGTTTGAGCGCGCGATGAAAGAAAAAAATGATTTGCCGACGGTTGTCTGTGGCGACTTTAACATTCTTGAGAAGCCACACATCACGCCGATTGACTGGCTCCTAGGCGGGAGTATTCTTGACACTCTTTTATATACGCGCGAGAGAAAAAATATGGATAAGCATTTTTCTGCACACGAATTAACCAACGCCCTTTCTAAAAAAATCACACATCCCTTCTCTCGCAGTCAGCTCGATCACATTCTCGTTCCCTGTTCTTTTTCTATAAAAAACACTGGCGTTATTTCTGACCGACACGGCTCTGACCACTGCCCGGTGTGGATAGAAATCGGATAACTGAACTTGACTATATATAGGTATCCGCGTTATGAGTGAATGGATAACCTGCAAATGAAAAAACTTTTAATCGTCGAGTCGCCAACTAAGGCGCGCACTATAGGGAACTACTTAGGTAAGGACTACACCGTTCTCGCTTCGGTTGGTCATGTGCGCGATCTGCCAAAGTCGAATAAAGATGCGGTGGATATCGAAGGCGGATTTATCCCGCGCTATGTTGTTTCTCCCGACAAGCATGAAGTGATAGAAAAAATAAAAAACGCAGTGGCGAAGGCTGATGAAGTGTATCTCGCGACCGACCCCGACCGCGAGGGCGAAGCGATCGCTTGGCATATTAAAGAGGTCGCACATTTAAAGAATCCAAAGCGTGTCGCCTTTCACGAGATTACCAAGGATGCGATTGAAGAGGCGCTCGCTCACCCGAGACCAATCGACGAACATCTGCGCGCCGCGCAGGAGGCGCGGCGCGTCTTGGATCGCATTGTCGGCTATGATCTCTCCGGGCTCATCTGGAAAAAGGTTCGCTACGGACTCTCAGCTGGGCGCGTACAGTCGCCAGCGCTCCGCATCCTCGCCGAGCGCGAACGCGAGATAAAGGCTTTTATTCCTGAAATATATTTCGTACTCTCCGCACTCTTTAAATCTAAAGGTGGCGAGATCTCTACCACCTGTTCAGAAAAGCCAAAGACAAAAGAAGAAGCCGATCGCATCGTGCGCGAAGGCCGTGGAGCAGTGTGGAGCGTCGCGAATGTGACAGAAAAAGCAGAGGATCGTAATCCACGCCCTCCGTTTACCACCTCGACTCTCCAACAAGCGGCTTCGACTCGGCTCGGCTTCGCGCCCTCGCGCGCGATGCGCGCTGCACAGAAGCTCTATGAAGCCGGGCACATTACCTATATGCGTACTGATTCGGTTAATCTCTCAAAAGAGGCTGTGGCGAAGATCGCGAGCGCAGTAGAAAAAGAGTTTGGAAAAGAATATCTCCAGGTACGCGCGTATAAAACAACAAGTAAGAATGCACAGGAGGCGCACGAAGCGATTCGTATCACCGATCCAAACAAGACCAGCGCGGGCGCAACACCCGATGAAGAAAGTCTGTATGAATTAATTCGTACTCGCACACTCGCTTCACAAATGGCAGCGGCGAAGATTATGCGCACAGCGATCTCTGTAGAAGCAGACCCGCCTTCGCATGGCTCCGGCGAGGCAAGGGCAAATATTCCATTATTTACTGCGAATGGCTCGCGCACCCTATTCCCCGGATGGCTCGCCCTCGATACAAAAGCTGCGGGCGAAGATGTTGAATTGCCAAAAGTTTTAATCGGCGAGAAACTCTCGCTCATCTCTCTTGGTGCAGAAGAGAAGCAGACGGAGCCGCCGAATCGCTATACTGAAGCGGGGCTTATTAAAGAATTGGAAAAGAGAGGCATCGGCAGACCATCGACCTATGCATCGATAATGAAGACGATTCAAGATCGTGGTTATGTTGAAAAACTCGCGCGTGCTTTGAAACCAACAGCGACCGGTATGGTCGTCTCGGGCTGGCTCGAAGAGCACTTCCCGAAGTATGTGAGCGACACATTCACCGCAGAGATGGAGAACGAGCTCGACGAGATCGCGCTCGGTGAACGCGGCTATACTGAAACACTTTCTGCATTTTATAAACCATTTGAAAAAGAAATACGCGCGAAAGATTCATTACCAAAAGCGACTTCGCTTGGTGCCGTGCCAAAAGAATTCACCTGTCCTCTGTGTGGCGGAGAAATGGAGTTTAAGCTCGGACGCGGCGGGATCTTTATGAGTTGTAAAAAATATCCTGACTGTACCGGCGCACGAACCGAAGAAGGCGCGGAATTAAAAAATGATGAGCCGATTGGTATTCACCCAGAAACGGGCGCGCCGATTTTTATAAAAACGGGACGATTCGGGCCATATGTGGAGATGCCGACGAGCGAAGGCGAGGAGGTGCCGAGGTCAGCAGACCGAGGCGCTGAAGAAAAACCAAAGAAAAAAGCTACTCGAGGCAGACCAAAAGTCGCGGCTAAGAGAGCGAGCATTCCTGTTGGCACTGACCTTTCACAAGTGACGCTCGCTGACGCGGTGAAGTATCTCTCGCTCCCGCGCGAGTTGGGTATGCACCCATCAACCGGTAAAGCAGTGTTCGCTTCAACCGGTCGCTTCGGGCCATATGTCGGCAGCGATGGCGAATTCAGATCAATAAAGAAAAGTGATCCGTATAAAATTACACTCGATGAAGCGCTTGCCCTTCTCGCCGAGCCGAAGAAGCAATCGAGAGGCGTTGAGCTGGTAAAAGAAATCGGCGCTCACCCGCGCACCGGTAAAATGCTCTCGCTCTATAAATCGAAGCAAGGAATGTTTTTGAAAAAAGGATTGCGCCGCATTTATCTCCCCTCCTCCGTCTCTGCCGACACCATTTCTCCCGTCGAAGCCGCTGAGTATTTGAAGTGAACAATTCCCGACTAGTGGTATAGTATGCTCCTATGGCAACGGCAATCGTGACCACCAAGGAGATTATCGCCTCGATGGATCGTTCGTCCACTGAAGACGCGGCTTTTGTCGAGAAGGCATACGAATTCTCGAAGAAAGCGCACGAGGGCACGCTTCGCTATTCTGGCGATCCTTATTTCATTCACCCAGCCGCGACGGCGAAGACACTCGCAGAATACGGCATGGACGCCGTCACAATAGCGGCAGGGCTCTTACACGACACCGTCGAAGATGGCTGCACCACGCGCGAAGAAGTTGAAAAAGAATTTGGCACTGAAACCCTTTTCCTCGTCGATGGAGTGACGAAGCTTGGTGAACACAAATATCGTGGCGCCGAACGACATGCAGAATCACTCCGCCGACTTCTTGTTGCGACTGCGAGCGACATTCGTGCACTGGTTGTGAAGCTCGCGGACAGAAAGCATAATCTCCAAACACTCGGGCATGTGCCTGAAGAAAAGCGTCGCCGTATTGCACTCGAGACGCTCGAGATCTACGCGCCGATCGCCGATCGCCTTGGTATGGGGAAAATGAAAAGTCAGCTCGAGGATCTCGCCTTCCCCTTTGTTGATCCAGACTCTGCTGTACACACACAGGAGATGCGGAAGTTAAAGACACAAGAGTCTGAGGCGGGGCTCGCACAAGTTCAGAAAAAATTGGGGAAAGAGCTCGCGAGCAAAGGGTTAAAAAAATTCAAAACCGATATCAGAATGAAAGGCTTGTGGAGCCTGCACCAGAAATTAAAAAGAAAGCATGATGACATAAATCTCATTCACGATATCGCTGCGCTCCGTATTGTCGTTTCGACGGTTGAAGACTGCTACACCACGCTTGGCATCGTGCATTCGCTCTATAAGCCACTGCCGGGAGAGTTTAAAGACTATATCGCCTTCCCGAAGCCAAACGGTTATCAGTCGCTCCACACAACCGTTGTGACGCCAGAGGCTGGCATCGTAGAGATACAGATTCGCACCGAAGAGATGCATCTGCACGCACAGTTCGGTATCGCGTCGCATATGTCCTATAAACAACTGGGGAAAGATGTGAATAAATTGAGCTCCGATGCACAAAAAAGTAAATTCTCTTCGCTCTCCTTTTCATGGATTCGCTCTCTCGTGCCGTCGCTTATGAGAATGTCTAAAAAAGAAAATCACGATGAAAAAGCGCCCGCCAAAATACCGCCCTGGCTCGCTGAGCTCGCAGACGCGCACGCGGCGGTTACCGGTTCAAAAGAATTCGTCGATGGATTAAAAGAGGATTTCTTTTCACACCGCGTTTTCGTCTTCACGCCCAATGGTGATGCGGTCGACCTCCCAACAGCATCAACGCCGATTGATTTTGCCTATGCGATACACAGTGACCTCGGCAACCACCTCCAAGGCGTTAAAGTAAATGGGAAGCTCGTTTCTTTTGACACACCCCTTGATAACGGCGATGTGGTTGAAATAATTCGTCGCGAGAATGCGCGCCCGTCACAAAAGTGGCTCGATATAGCGAAAACCTCGCTCGCTCGTCGGCACATCCGGGCGACCCTTGGTATGACCGAACAGTCAAAAAAGCCTATTAAAATAGCGCGAAAAAGAAAAACGAAAAAGAAAGAAGAAAATTAAACCGTAAAGTTAGTCACTGAATACATCTCGTCATCAAAAGGCTCGTCGGGAGCCGCGGGAATAATGGGATCAATTTCAGCTTCTGCCCCCTGTGTGTCAGAAGCTTCTTCTGGGGTGTGCTGTTCTTGTGCTGAAGCATTTTGTGCATTCGCTGTGCGAGCCGCGAGTGCATCGGCGAGCACGGACAGATCTTCTGGCGAGAAGAAGTCGATAAGGAGACGGCCGCCTTCGGCATTCGTCTCGATAATCACGCGTGTACCAAGTGTCTCGGTAAGCGACTTTTCAATCTCAACCATCTCCGGTGTCTTTCGGTGATACGAGCGCACGCGCTCCTGCGAGATCGAGCGTGCGATGCGCTCGACGGCGCGCACCGGCAATTTTTTCAAAACAATTTCTTTAAAAAGAGTTTCTAATTCTTCTGGCTTATCATTGAGCGCGAGCAGAGCGCGCGCGTGACCCTCGCTGATCTCTTTATTCACGACCGCATTCTGCATATGTTCAGGGAGAGAAAGTAGGCGCAATGAATTCGAAACATACTCTCGGCTCTTCCCTATTTTTGCCGCGCATTCGGCGTGTGAGATACCAAATTCCTCAATCAGTTTTTTCAGTGCTTTGGCGCGATCGATCGCGTTTAAATCTTCGCGCTGGAGATTCTCGATAATCGCGAGCTCAAGCTTCGTGAGGTTACTATCGCCGTGGCGAATCACCACGGGCACCTGCTTCAGCCCCGCGAGCTTCGACGCGCGAAGACGGCGCTCTCCGGCGATAAGCTCATACAGGCTCTCGAGACCTCCTTCTGGCTTTTCAACATCGGTACGACTCACCACGAGTGGTTGGAGCACGCCATATTGCCGGATGCTCTCGGCGAGCGAGGTGAGGCCCTCTTCGCTAAATTCGCGCCGCGGCTGATACGGGTTCGGCTGGATCCGCTCTACATCAATCCAAAAAACGGAATCATATTTGGTCGGGACATACTTTGCATCTTCGTTCATGTAAAATATTTTAACATATGTTACTCTGCAATAGGCGACGCACGCTTTCGCTGAGGCTTCAGCGGGCAAGGCCGGGATGGCGGAATTGGTAGACGCGATGGATTCAAAACCCATTGTCGCAAGGCATGAGAGTTCGAGTCTCTCTCCCGGCACAAAAAATTATTCGATACTGACAAGCTTTTCTTTACCGAGCCCGTGCATTTTGGGAATGTTTATTCCTAACTCTGATTGCCAGAAGTTCTCGCTCGAGAGCAGTTCTATAATCCACGGCAGATGCCCATCTTGTGAAAAGAGCGCCCCGCCTTTTACCAAAGCGGGATAGAGATATACCAAACAAGTTTTTGTCGACGAGGCGAGGTCCACATCAATATACCCGACAATCACTGGCGTTTTGAATCCTGGCATCGTCTGATCAAAAAATCCTTTGATAAATTCGCAGTTTTTTATGCAACCATATTTCTCTACATTTTTCTTAACCTCTTCTAAAGAGCCACAATAACTCCCTTCGGGGAAATACGCGTCGCCTCCGAAGATATTCTTCCCATGCGCCTCTTGATGATCGGGTATCCCTTCAAAAGAATCAAAGACGAGAAATTTTCTCCCCGCGATTTCAGCAGCCAAGCTTATTTTAGAAGTGCTCCCGCCCTTAAAAGAACCCGCTTCTACGATGACGCCATTCTTTTCATGCGGAATGGAAAAAATCTTATGCACGACCTCGAGCATTTCGCCTTCTCGATGCGGACAATTTATGAAATATGATATTTTATAAAACCGTAAGATTAAAAATAATTTTTGGCGCAGGCTTATTCGCGTCTCTGGCTTTAATGCGATGAAGGTGATAATTCTCGGGAAATCATACGGGAGTGCGTTCAGCTTCCGATACAGATACAGCGCCGGCCACGGCATTTTCTTTCTTAAAAAATCTTTCATCATTTTCGACGGACAAGGATAAAAGGCGTCATCTCGTCGTCTTGACCCATCGGATTGTCGAGAAGCACGAGCCGAGCCGTCTTTTTATCAACGGGAGTGCCTTTACTCATCGCTATTATTTTTATATTGATATTATTCCCGTCGATAATCACCGCGGGGACACCGAAAGTTTCTTCTATTTTAGAACAGACGACCTCCGGATCTTTGGGGGGCAAGATGGCGTATTCGGTATACGGGTACATCGCGTCGGGATTAAATCCGTCAATTTCTGAAACGCGATTCCCTGCCACGCGCCAGAAGATGCCTCTGATACCAATCAATTTTCCCAAAGTGCCCAAGAGTATAGCCGCCACGATTCTCGGAGTACCTGCCATATCGACAGCGACTTGCATCTTTTCTGCGAGTGAAAAGCCGATATCGTCGGGATATTTTTTAACAAATTTAACAATGAGTTTCGCCAAAAAGCCCGCTTTAACCGTCGATATGTGGCGCGCATTATTTTGACAAACGGAAACCACTTTTTCAGAAATCGCCAGCCAATCACCTTTTTGTATCTGCGGCGCGACCGAGTCGCGTATCGCTTCTAATAAATCATCATTAAAATGGAGCAAACTGGTCTTAACCGCTTGTCGTTCATAGGTAATGCCGTCGACTTCTTTAAAAGGATTCATATATGAAGCAAATTATTCATCTATGATACCATCGCCTTATGGCAACACAAATTCTCTGTATAGCCGGTCCCACTGCCTCGGGCAAGTCAGCTCGGGCGGTCGAAGAAGCGCTCATCCGAAGTGGTGAGATTATTTCTGTTGACTCGCGACAGGTGTACCGCGGACTCGATATTGGGACAGAAAAAATAACAGCCGAAGAAATGCGTGGGGTGCCGCATCACCTTATCAATATCCGTGAGGTGGATGAAAATTATTCTGCTGGCGATTTTGTTAAAGATGCTTCGCGACTGATTGAAGAAATTTATAGTCGCGGTAAATTGCCGATTCTGGTCGGCGGGACACATTTTTATTTTGACGCACTCCTTAACGGTTTACCTGACGGCGTCGACGCAAATCCAGAACTCCGCGAAAAATTAGAAAAGGTAACGACAGAAGAATTGTATGCGCAGGTCGTCGAACGCGATCCGCGCCGAGCAGAAGAATTGGATCCAAATAATCGCCGTCGACTTATCCGCGCGCTCGAGATTATCGAATCTTTTGGACATGTCCCACCACGTAGCTTACCTACGCCACCGTTTGATCCAAGGTTCAACCTTGGTAAATATAAGCGCTCTTTTAATCCAAGGTTCGACCTTGGAAAATATGAGGTGGAATGGACCGTGATTGATCCGCCGAAAGAAGAATTAAGAAAAAGAATTGATGCGCGCCTCGCGGGCGCACTCGATCGCGGACTTATTGAAGAAGTAAAAAATGTGCGAGAAAAATTTGGCGACGCGCGACTAAACGAGCTCGGTCTCGAATATAAAATCGTCGGCGAATATCTATCCTGCTCCGCCAAGGCTACGCAGGACGCAGAAAGTTTTCGGAATGAACTCCTCCGAAAACTTTCTGCGAAGCTCTGGCACTACGCCCGCCGTCAAAAGGCGTGGCTACGCAAATTATCACTGAACGCCACGACACCTAAGTAAAAATTAATTTCCGTATTTACCTTGGCAGATTGGCAGATAACGGTCTGTAGCATAAGCAGAAGAAAAACTTTGATGGCTTAATACACACACCGCGGCGGCGGCACTACAATGCACATCACCTGCAGCTTTTACGCATTTATTGAGAATTGTTGCATCACCACCAGCAGTAAATCCACTTCCGTTTGGATTGAATCCTTTTTTACAATTCAGTGCAACACCTGGCGTTCCAACTGCTTCTTCGCATACAGGGATGTTATAGCAGTCGCTGTTACTCTGTAATAAAACCTGGTAGGCTCCTGCTGCGGTCGAAGCTTTTCCTGCATACTTACCACCAAGATCTTTATTCCAGAACTCATTTTCATTGTAATTGTCCTTATTCGTTTTCCCGCAATCGCTCTCTCCTTTTGCTATACAGGCGAGCAAATTCGCAGTTTTTATCGAGACACCGGGCACAGCGTCGACAATAGTTTGAGGATTACAAGCGTTGCCAGAAACATTGTTCACAGAAAAATCGAGCGTCTGCCCTGTCGCTGTAATACCCGTGATATCCGCCTCATTTAATTTATCTGTCGGTAAAGATCCTGCCTGCTTAAGACATAATTTGCCTTCGCCTTTTATAAGTGACGACCATGCGTCCCACCCTGGTACATCTGGGTGATATAAGGTCACCATCACCGCATCGACAATAAGCCACGCTGAAACCGCGACGACGAGACCGATAACCGTATCCAAAATCGCTTTACCCTCTTTTGTTCTCACCGCTGGCGCGTCGGGATGTGTGACGATATTAAAACCCGCGAAAGCGATGCGTATTGGCACGAGTAAAACAATGCCGAGAGTGAGGAGGAGTTGTATGACATTATTAACAACAGTAATCAACATCGCCCAATTACCTGGACACAAATCAGAATCTGCAATACCCGAAGCACTCTCTGGAGGAATAATAGGCCCCCAGAACGGGATAGCAGCGTGTGCAGCTGCCGGCAATATGAGCGCGGTGGATATTAATAGAAAAAATAAAAGAAATGTGCGAGAACGCATATTTGTAGTATACCGCCTGAGGCTACATAGGCGACGCCTTTTCCACTCTTTTTTATCGTGTTATCGTTACGCGAAGGGTCTATAGTTTCAATGGTAAAATGTCGGTCTCCAAAACCGAAGTTGCTGGTTCGAATCCAGCTGGACCCGCCAAACGAAATAACCGCAGAATTACTGAAACACGCAGAGGCTCGTGACGATCGGCTGCATAATCGCATAAATCCACCCGACGCAGATGCCAGCGATAAGAAGATAGGCAGTACTGATAAAAATCTTTTGCACCACTCCCTTTCCTTTCCCAATTGCGACTAAACGCTCTTTCAGTGATTCGTAGAGAGCGCCAAAAAAGGTGAAAGCGATATAACAGAAGCTCACGAAGAGAAGACTGCGGAGCGCGCTGTCGCTCGAGAATGTCCGCCCTACAGAACTACAATATGATTGTGAGAGAAATACGATAAGAGAAAGTTCTGCACTCACGAGGAAAAAAGCTTTAATAACAGTGAAGCCAACGCGAACCATTAAGATAACGAGCAGTGCGCCAACGGCGAGTAAAACGAGCGGCCACATCCCGTTGACGAACCACGCACGCAAATAACTCGAAGTAGCAATGATAATAGCACCAACAATAATCACCAGACTGATCGGCACCACGCGCTCGATCTGATGGAGCGTCTCTCCGCCAAGTGAAATCGAATGATCTTTTTTCTGTTCTTCGTTCATTATTTTATTATCTCGCTTAGACGCCCAAATCCAAAATGTCATCGATGCGAATCTGCTCAACAAATTCTGGCACATGCGAGACGAGAATCATCGCACCGGTATATTGATCAAGCGCTTTGGCTATAATCGGCAAGTGACGGAAGTTGATATGGTTTGTCGGTTCGTCGAGAATAAGAAGCCCGGGTCGCTCGAGTACGAGCGAAGCGAAGGCGACAAGCCCTTTCTGCCCTTCTGATAAATTGCCTATTTTTGTCTGCATCACATTCGCCATCAGTAAGAAGCCAGCGGCGGTGGCACGCAATTTTTGTTCATCGGGCTGACCCATCGCTTTCATCAGTGCATCAAAAACGGTTTGATCGAAATCAAGTGTAGAAAAATCTTGGCGGTAATAACCAACCTTCACGCCCTCAGCTATCCCCGCGCCTTCGGCTGTGCCACGCGCGATGTGTTCAAGCAGGGTACTTTTCCCGATACCGTTTGGCCCGCGCAGGAGAAGATGATTATTTTTACGCAGAGAGATATTCACTTTTTTCTTCACCGGTTTTTTACCATTAAAAATACTGCAGGAAGTGAGAGCGAGCACTTCGCCACTTAACTTTTCTTGAGCAGGGATCGTGAACGGCCGAATCGGTGCATCTTCCTTTCGCACATCAACCTTCGATTCTTCCATTTCTTCAACCTCCGTACGCATCTTCTTCGCGACGAGACGCATCTTACCGCCCTTCTGCGCGAAGAAGTTCGCTTTATCTTTATTCTCTTGAATTTTTTTCTCGAGCTGTGCGTTCTTCTTATTTTCTCGATCGATACGCGCGACAATATCGCGCTGTACATCGTTATAGTTCCCCGCATACTGCTCGATCTTGTGCGTGAAGACATCGAGATACAAAACACCCGTCGTAAATTTATTTAAGAAGTGTGCGTCGTGCGAGATCACGATGCAGGAATGTTGGTAATCGACGAGAAATTTTGTTAAATGCTCGATACCGGCGGTGTCGAGATTGTTCGTCGGTTCATCGAGAAGAAGAAGATCCGGGTCTTGAATCAGCGCTGAAGCGAGGAGAAGTCGCGCCTGTTGGCCACCAGAGAAGGTGCTCATCAATCGATCGTGCAGCTTCTCGTGATGTTTTAAATTCACTACTTCGAGCACCGCGTCGATTCTTGGGTCGATGTCATAAACCGGCTTATCAAAACATTTTAAGAAAAATTCGCGAACAGTGAGCGCGAGATCCGCGCGCGGGATAACCTGTGGAGCTGTCGCCACTCTCACACCACGCGACTGATGTATCTCTCCCGATTCTGGCTTTAAGACTCCTGCCATCAAGTTGAAAAGCGTCGACTTCCCGGCACCGTTCTGACCCATTACCGCGAGCTTCATCCCGCTACGCACAGGGAAATCTACTTCGTCGAGTATTGGTTTATTGTGCCCGTATCCAAACGAGACCCCTTCAAATCGTAAAATACTTTCTTCTCGACCCATAATTCTGTTTTATTAAATTTTAAAATAACATATTTTTCCAAAAAGCGCAACTCTGCCGCATATTCTAGCTGCGACGCCGCCGTAGTTGACAAATACAAGCGACTGTGCTTTTTTAGACTGATCTGAGAAGATCAGCAGAAAGAGAGTCCAGAAGATGGCTGACACGATCTTTGACTTGGAGAAGTTTATCCTCGGTTCAGGAGAACTGGATCGGATGAAAAAATCAATCAACCTTGCTCTTGCGCATTTCTATGGATATTTCCGTCAGGTGTATGAGGCAGTTATGTCTGAGAAAGATCCTGGAGTGGAGTCATGTATCATTGTCAATCTCCGCATTCAGTACCATAAGACAATTGATTTTGTTGCCAAGAATCAGACATACAATATAATAGTTGGCGATAAGGTCATATCCACAGGGACACATGCCCTAGCGGAACACCTTTCGCCTGAAATTACGCTCCAGTGCTATCTTCGCTTTGGCGATTTCATGGAGAAGATGTTTCAAATCTATCCGCCGCACCAAGAACTTCTCGATCGTCTGGAGACCTTCTACGCCGCCGCGGAGCGCGCGAAGAAGCAGTCCTGAACCAGCCAATTGTTCCCGAGGCCAAGCCCAGCGCTTGGCCTCATTTTTTATAACAAGTTGAATAAATGTCGATTTTGAAGTATCGTTTGTAGATTGCCAGATCGTCTAACGGTAGGACCTCAGACTCTGAATCTGAGTATCTTGGTTCGAATCCAAGTCTGGCAGCCGATTTTTAAGCGTAAAAATCGCGTCGAAATCAGCAGATTTCGACGATGGTTATACTTCTTAAATTTATGTATTTCGTCTACATCCTCGAATGCGCCGACCAGACGCTTTATGTCGGCTGTACAAACAATTTAGAAAAGCGCTTAAAACAACACAACGATTCAAAATCGGGCGCACATTATACAAAGATTCGTCGACCTGTTATTTTAAAATATAGCGAATCATTCCCCACCCTCCTCGAAGCCCGCGGCCGCGAAGCCCTCATAAAACGCTGGCAGCGAGAAAAGAAATTGGATTTGATATACAATAAAATTTATGGAAAAGAAAACGATAAAATTTAAAGACGAACTCGCGAAGCTTATTCTCGCTGGAGAAAAGACTCTTACTTGGCGACTGTTTGACGATAAAAATTTGTCTCAAGGCGATGATGTTGGTTTTATCAATTCAAATACTAAAGAAAAATTCGGCGAAGCGATTCTGACAAAAGTTTATGAAAAGAAATTATCTGAAGTTGAAGGCGAAGATTTTGATGGACATGAGAGATATTCAAGTGGAGAAGAAATGTACCAGACTTATCGAACTTATTATGGCGACAAAGTCGGTCCTGACACCATTGTAAAAATCATTCGTTTCGAGTTGAAATAACCCCGCTAACCAATCAGGGTGTATACTTCCCTCATGTCTAAACACGAAGGATTTCCAAGTCATTCAGAATCAGAAAAAGAACCGACACGAGGAGAAAAAATAATTGCATTAGCAAAAGAACTTTTTGAAAGCAATGAGACTTTCGCTTTTTTTGGTATTGACCTAGAGTCATATTTAAAAATGAAAGCGGGCGAAGCAGAAGATCCGGGCTACACGACTCCTATCGATGAGAATATCGAGAGATTTGAAAATGAAGGAATGAAAGTCGTTCAAGGGAAAAATCCTCAAAGCGGGAATGTATATATTCTGCCAGCAGGAAGTACTGATATTGAAATGGATAGTATTTCTCCCAGACAACTTAAGGTCAAGGAAGGAATGGATCCGAGACTTAAGGAATTAATTTTGCTTAGTAGAGGATAAAAAACATTTACCTATTCGGCAAAAAAGATGTATCATACCATCATGAACCTATTCAAACCAACCACCTTTACTTGGAAAGAAATCGCGCTGTTAAAATGGAGCGTGTTACTTATCGGTATCGCGATTGGCGCGGAGTGGGCGAACATTTTTTCGAATTATTTTCTCGTGCTCATTATTATTGGCCTTATTCTCTGCATCCCGCCCACCATCGCGTGGATTAAGGGGCATTAAAAAATAATATGATAATAAAAGGAAACTTTATCGGTGCGGCGATTGTAGCGATAATTTATACAATCTACATTTTGTGGCATCCATTTCCGATGAAATGGCAGATGGCGTCAGCACTCGTGATTCTAAACGCTCTCACGATTATACTTTTATCTTTTGCTTTTAAGATATAAGACTCCAACGGTTTTCTATCTTACTCAACATGCACCTGAATATCCGTGCGTTCATTTTTTAATTTCAAAAAGAGAATCGTGAACGCGCCAACAAAGACAATAATCGACGAAATTAAGAAAACGAATGCATACGCATCCACCTGCGCCTTAAGCGTAATGAGACTGACATAGGTTTGGATGTCAGAAGGAATATGGCTTGAGAGTTTACTGAAGCTGTTGATCGTGAGCACATTCGTCGTGATGCGATTGTTGAGAATCGTCGCGAAGATGGCGATACCGAACGCGCCGGCGATGTTGCGCACGAGCGCGAGAATCGACGAAGCGATACCGATCTCACTCTCCGGTACGACCGAGGCAACGATGTTGGTGCGTTGTGCCATACCGAGGCCCAGCCCAAACGCCATCACCGAAAGCGGGATAACGATATCGAGGGCCGTCGAGCGCGGATCGAGCCCGGTAAAAAGATAAATGCCGACTGAAGCGATGATCGTGCTCCAGAATATGACATATTTTGATTTTACTTTTCCTGTCAATCTGCCACCGATCGGCGCGCCCACCATCATCATCACTGCCATTGGGATAAAGAGGTAGCCCGATTCAGTCGCGCTGTAGCCGAGAAAGGTTTGTGCGAAAACGGGAGTGAGAAAAACGCCGCCCATCATCCCCATAAAGACCACGAAGTTGTTCACGAGCGCATTCACGAATGCAGGAATCTTGAAGAATTTTAAATCGACAATCGGCTCCGGCGCTTTGTGTTCAATTTTAATAAAGAGACCTAAGAAAATGACAATGGCGAAATAGCAGATAATGCTCGCGACTGACAACCAACCCCAATCTGATCCGCGGTCGAGAACGAGTACAAGCGCCGAGAGCATACTGCCGAGCGTAAGTGCGCCCCACCAATCAAAAAATTTCGTTTCTATTTTTGAACGCGACTCGTTGATGAATCGCAGTGCCATATAGACACCCAAAAGGCCTATCGGTAAATTAATAAGAAAGACTGATCGCCAACCGAAGTTGTCGATGAGTGGTCCACCAAGCAAGGGGCCAAAGACTACTGCGGCGGCAAATGAAGAAGACCAGATACCGAGCGCCTGCGCGCGCTCTTTCCCCTGTTTAAAAGTAACGGCGATAATCGCCATCGCGGTTGGATAATCGGCAGAACCGGCGATCGCCTGAATAATGCGAAAAACAATCATCGACGAGAGATTCCACGAGAGTCCTGCGAGAACTGAACCAACGATAAAAATACTAAAACCAAGAATGTACACCTTCTTTCTGCCGATCGTGTCTCCCAATTTCCCCCAAATTGGCACAAAAACGGCATTTGCGAGAATATACGCCGTCGCGATCCATCCGGCAGCAGAGACCGTGATGCCGAAGTCGTTGATAATCTTCGGCAAAGCGAGATTAACGATCGTCTGGTCGAGACGGCCAAGGAATGTGCCGATAATAACGGTGAAGAGAATCCACCAGCGCAGATTATTTTTTGGCTCTGGTGACATATTAATTAATTCACATACACCGTGATTTTTGCAGACATACCATTCTTTAATTCTGGATATTTCGTCACATCAAATTTTATTTTCACATCAAATTTTTTCGTCGGTCGTTTATCAGAAATAGAGAAGACAACACCTGTGTCGTCTGAAGTTTCGCTGACGCTCTCGACGGTGCCAACATAAGTCTTACTTCCAAATGCATCAACGGTAAAGGTCGCATTCTGCCCTGCCTTAATCTGATCGAGCCCTTTCGTCTCATCGATCGTTCCGACAACACGCATATCTTCAGGATGAATCATTGATACTACCGCCTGTCCGGGGGCAAAGAACGCGCCAATGCTATTTTCGATATGCGTAATCACTCCATTCTGTTTCGAAGTGACGGTGTTGGTGCCGACTAACGCAACCGGAGTGTCCGCAGCAATAACTTCATCTTCAGAAACATAGAGCGCGTTCAGTGTACCGGCAGTGTTTCCAGATAAATTTATAATGGGCGCATTCACATAGGAATTTTCTATAAATATCGTACCGTTACTCGATTGCCAGAAGAGAAATCCGCCGAGTGCCAAGATAATAATCGCGATGCCGATACCGCTCTGCACCATCGTGTTTTTAAATATTTCTTTTTTATTGTTTTTTTCTTCGTTCATATGGATTTACATTATTTTGATGACATCTCGATTGCTGTGGTATTCGCCGAGGCGATTTGTCCCGCAGTGATAACAACAGAGAGTATTGTGCCGTTTACCGGTGCTGTGATAATCGTATTGTCATACGCGGCTTGTGCAATTTGTAGAGCCCCTTGAGTACTCTCAACTTGTGCCTTCGCGATGGCGAGATCCTCTGCGCGTGCAGGTGCCTGTTTTAATGCGAGAGCGGCATTTGCCTGATCAAGCGCCGCTTGTGCACTATTTACCATTTGTACATCGTTGGTAATTGTCGTGTACGCAGCATCAACGGCGGTCTTCGCGCTGATAACAGAATTTTGATACGCCGTTACCGTCGACTGATTTCCACTCGCAGAGATTTGTGTGTAGGAGGTTAATACACTCAAAATAGACGACAGATACGCTCTGGAGGTCACGATGTAGGAGGTTGTATTTTTTACTGTTTTAATAACCGTTCCTTGGTCAAGATCCGAGGTTTCGTCGCTCCACATCCTCAAAGCAGTATTCACTTCGACACGCTGATTATTAATATCAGAAACTAATTGCTGACTGGTTTGCATCGTTCCGGCGATATAAAATTGGGGTGATGCTGTTTCTGGATTTGAGAACATACCGTTCGTATTTGATAAAACGGCGGTATTGACATTGTTATAGGCGAGCGTGAGATCGCGAAGAAGATTCTGCTTCGCATTCGCGAGCGCGGTTGTCGCACTCGCGACCGCCGCTTGGCTTACCTCTTTATCTGGCGTTGAAGCGCCATTCACCAGTTTGTCATAGTTCGTTTGTGCGACCGTATACGCAGCTTCCGCTTGGTTGATTGAGCCAAGTGAGCTCCCTGCGTCAAGGCTCGCGAGAACCTGACCAGCGACTACTTGATCACCAATTTTAACCGAGACATTTTTAATACGCCCTCCGACAGGAAAAGCGAGTGTTAAATATTTTGACGATACCTCGCCGTTTACAGTGGTTGTCGCGACCGGCAACTGCTGTTGAAAAATATTTTTCAAAGTCTCTGTGTGTATCAAAGTGCTTACTCCGCCAATAGCGAGCGCAATGATGCCCACAGCGGTAATTACCAGCTTTGGTTGTGAAAATATTTTTTTAAAAAAGTCAGCCATATTATTCTTTGGTTACTATCGTGAGTATCTTGATAAGCTGTTTCCGTTCGGTCGCACGCAATTTTGAAAACATCTTTGTGAGAAGCGCGAACTTGCGCTCGTGAAAAGATTTAAGAAGTTTTAATGCGATTGGCGTGAGCGCGACGCGTATCGTTCTGCGATCGGCAGCATTCCCGGTGCGAGTGATTAGTTTTTTCTTCTGCATCGATTCGATAAGCACGGTCACTGACGGTGGAGTGATCTTGAGGTGAAGAGCAATATCTTTCATCGACGGATTTCCTTTTTCAGCGATGAATGACAATGCATCAATTTGAGACAGGGGGCAGCGCAGGCTCGCGGCCTCTTGACGCATCACTTCAACAAATTTCCTGCGAAAGGCAAAGAGCACTTCTTCAAGTGAATGGATATCTTTCTTCTGCGCGGAGGGGCAAGACATGTTCAATTATCTAATAGTTAGATAGTCTAATGATATCACTCTATCAAATTTCGCGCAAGTATTTCCCCTTGGCACGCTTCTAGATAGCGAGTATCGCGCTATACTCATTATATGATTCGTAGCGTTGCTCGACCACAGGACACTGCTTGGCACCGTTCGCACCTCGCGCGACGCAGACGCACTTGGGTCATTATGACGGGCGTGATACTCGCCGCAGTGGTGCTCGCGCTCTTTGGCTATTTCGGCTCCGTCGGTTGGGGCGCGCTCGCTGAAGCGATTCTTCGCACCACCTATCGTCTCGCCTTCGCTTATTTCATCGCGCTCGTTATCGGTGTAATGGTCGCGCTTATCGTCGGTTGGCTCTCGCTCACCGACACACTTTTCCCTGTCTTCGATGTGCTCCAAAACATTCCTTCATTCGCCCTCATTCCCTTCTTTATTTATTTTCTCGGCTACACCGACCTGATGATTATTTTATTCTCGGTTACTTCTATTGTTTGGCCGATTCTCTTCGCCGTCCTCACCGCGATTAAGAGCGCACACCGCGATTTAAGCGACGCTGCCACCATTTTCGGCGCGCGAGGATTCCGCAGAGTTCCATACTACCTCGCGCCTCTCTCTTACCCTTCAATAATTACGGGTTCTATTGTCGGTATCGCTATCGGCTGGGAGTCGATTATTGGTGCGGAGATTATCGCGAACACTTCTGGCTTCGGCGCATTTATAAAGACCGCGAGCGTCTCTGGGATAAATCAGGCAGCGATCGCGGGGATGTTCGTGATTCTTATTCTCGTCTTCGTGATTAATCGCCTTATCTGGGCTCCGCTTCTCGCGGAGAGCAGTCGTCGCTATGCAGAATAACTCTACAAAAATCGCACTCGCCCTCTCGCGCGTTTCTGCGCGTTTTGAGGATGATAAAATGCGCGAAGTCCCGGTATTAAAAGAAATTTCTTTTTCTATCCCGACAGGAGGATTCGCCTCGATTATCGGCCCGTCGGGCGCGGGCAAATCGACTTTGATGCGCGTGGTCCTCGGCCTGATGAAAATAGAAAGTGGAACTATCGTTAGAAACTTCTCAAAGCCAGCAATGGTCTTCCAGAATTATGCGCTCTTCCCGTGGCTTTCTGCACTCGATAATGTCGCCTTTGGTCTTCGTATGAGTGGTGTGCCAAAAAAAGAGCGTGAAAAAATAGCGCGGGAAAAATTAAAAGAAGTTGGGCTCGAACATTTAGAGAAGCACTACCCAGCGGCGCTCTCGGGCGGTCAGCGTCAGCGCGTCGGGCTCGCACGCGCCCTCGCGATCTCGCCCGATCTCCTCATTATGGATGAACCATTTTCAAATCTCGACACTATCACCGCCGAAGCACTTAAAAAAGATTTATTAAAAATCTGGCGCGCCTATGGGATGACGATTTTAATGATTAATCACCTTATTCCCGACGCGATCGAACTCTCTGATCAGATTATAATAATGGGCGCTCGCCCTGGGAGCGTAAGAGAAATTATTTCTATAGACCTCCCGCGCCCGCGCGACACGCGCAGCGAGCGATTCTTTAAAGAAGTCGATTACTTAACGGGCGTCATCCGCGAGGTTTCCTGAAAACAAAACAAGGTTAAACCTTAAATCCGAATTCCCCCAAGGTTTAACCTTGTTTTGTTTTTTAAATTTCTATTTTAGAAAAGAAGTATGATCCGAGACCTAGGAAGATCGCGGAGACCGCTAGGAGCACACCGATATCGAGCGCGAGAGGAAAGGCACTAACGCCAATGAGGAAATAACGCAGTGCGTCGATGCCGTATGAAAGCGGGTCAAATCGCGCGACAAGCACCAACGCCGCTGGCGCGCTGTTGAGTGGGAAGAATGCTCCCGAGAGAAAGACGAGCGGCATAATAAGGAAGTTCATAATGAGCTGGAAGCCCTGCATATCCTTCAAAAGCGAGGCGACCATAATCCCAAGCGAGCTGAAGAGGAGTGCGACAAGAAGCATAATAATAATCGCCGGCGCGATACCCGCGAGAGAAAGGGGGCGGAATCCGGCGAGCGTCGCGATAAGAAGAACGAGAATACCTTGAGCGCTCGCGACCGTCGCTCCACCAAGCGTTCGACCAAACATAATCGAGAGGCGCGAAACTGGCACGACCATCGTCTCTTTTAAAAATCCAAATTGGCGATCCCAGATCACCTGCATCCCGTTAAAGATGGCACTAAAGATAATCGACATACCGATAATCCCCGGCGCGATAAATTCTAGATAATTCCCCTGCCCCGCCTTCGCGAATACAGGTCCGAGCCCGTAGCCAAGCGCGACGAGAAAGAGAATCGGTTGGCCCAAAGAGCCGATGATACGACTCTTCGATCTGATAAATCGTTTTACTTCGCGCAGCCACATTTGATAGATAACATTCATATATAAAAAAATTAATGACCTCTGCCGCGCCACATGCCGCCATTTTGGCGCATACGGTCGACCGAGCTACTCGCCTCTTCACGAATAGTGCTCCCAGTTAATTTCAAAAACGCTTTTTCGAGTGTGTCGGTTCCTGTTTTCTCCTTCAATTCTTCACTTGTGCCTTCTGCAATAATCACGCCATGGTCGATAATCGCGATACGCTTGGCAGTATTCTCCGCCTCCTCCATATAATGCGTCGTGAAGAAAACGGTCACGCCTTCTTCAGCATTTAACTTCTTTACATAATTCCAGAGGTGATTACGCGTCTGCGGGTCGAGACCGATCGTCGGCTCATCGAGGAAAATAATCTTTGGGTGATGCAATAATCCACGCGCGATTTCGAGGCGGCGCTTCATCCCGCCAGAAAAGTCGCGAACGAAATCATTTTTCCTATCCGCGAGCTCTACGAGCGCGAGGAGCTCATCGATGCGTGCATCGAGAATATTCTTCTCCACGCCATAGAGCGCACCGTGAAGTTTTAAATTCTCGAGAGCGGTCAAGTCTTCGTCGAGCGACGGATCTTGGAAGACGATGCCGAAGGAGTGTCGCGCGCCGTCAGAATTGGTCACCGGATTAAATCCGTTTATAAGAATAGTACCCGCAGTCGGGTGCGAGAGGGTGGTGAGCATCTTAATTGTCGTCGACTTCCCTGCGCCATTTGGCCCCAGGAATGCGAAAATCTCTCCTGCTTCAACAGAAAAAGAAATATCGTTCACGGCGACAAACTCGCCGAACTTCTTGGTGAGGTTCTTTACTTCAATAATATTCTGCATGATTCACTCTTTAATACGCCCAGTATACCATTTTGTTTTGTGGACTAATAATTTACTGAGATAATCTAATGCTAAAATAAGTGAACGCCATCGGCTGGTGCGGAAATGGATTTGTCAACCTATTTTCTGAGGGTTCGATTCCCTCCGGTGGCTTGAAATGGTTATCCACAGCGTCGTTATAGATACTTGACACGAATATGTGGTTCGATATACTTTCCATACGGGTTGACAAGTCCGTTTCCGAAGGTCGAACCTTCATACGCAAACCGCCGCTCGCAAGAGCGGCGGGTTGCTTTTTGCGTGCCCCAAAACACGGCGTACCTATACCCTCTTTTAGGACAAGGTTAAACCTTGTTTAGGCTAATTTATTTCTTCTTTCTAGTAATCGCTGCTTTGAGGAATTCGGTAAAGAGCGGGTGCGGAGCGAGCGGGCGAGCTTGAAGCTCGGGGTGGAATTGTGTCCCGAGCATAAAAGGGTGCACCGACTTCGGCAATTCAGCGATCTCCATAAGAATCGAGTCGGGCGAGGTGCCCGAGAAGACGAGCCCAGCGTCTTCGAGCTGTTTAATATATTTTGGATTTATCTCGTAGCGATGACGATGACGCTCTTCTACCAACTCTTTTTTATACGCCGCGCGCGCGGTCGTTCCCTTTTTTAAATAACACGGATACACGCCGAGGCGCATCGTGCCGCCATATTTATTATCAGCAATATGCTTTTTCTGTTCGAGCATCACATCAACGACCGGGTCAGCTGCAGTTTTTTTAATTTCTGTCGTGTGGGCATCTTTAATCCCGAGGACATTGCGCGCGTACTCGACGACCATCAGCTGCATGCCGTAGCAGAGGCCGAAATAGGGGATCTTCTTTTCGCGGGCTAACTGAATCGCCTTTATTTTCCCTTCGATACCCGTCTCGCCGAAGCCACCAGGGACGATGATGCCGTCGAATTTCGCGAGCGCCGCTGCGGCGCTCGCGCCTCCCTTTCTTCCGCCAGAGGCGGATCCGCCTTCGGCGGACAAATCCTTCGCATTCACCCACGAGATTTTTGGCTTACGATTTAACTTCGCGGCAGAGAATTTAATCGCTTCAATCACCGAGAGATAAGCGTCCGAGAGCACGAAGTCGCCGGTGTCAAAATATTTCCCTACGATGGCGATATGTACTTCTTTTGCTTTTACATTTGTCGCTGCGGTGACAAACTTCTTCCACGCTGCGAGCGTGCTCTTATTCTTTTCTGGCAAGCGAAGCGCGTCGAGCAGAAGCTTGTCGAGGTGTTCGCGTTCGAAGTTGAGCGGCACTTCATAAATACTCTTGATGTCTGGGGCGGCGATAATTCTGTCTGGACGAACGCTACAGGATATCGCCAATTTTTCTTTCCGCTTCTCATCAATCTCGTGCGTCGAGCGCGCGACGATAAAGTCTGGCTGAACGCCATACGAATTAAGCGCGCGCACCGCCGACTGTGTCGGTTTCGTCTTCATCTCGCCAAGCGTCCCTGGCACAGGCAGATATGAGACCATCACGAAGAGGACATCGTCTGGCCTTTGCATCTTCAGCACACGCGCCGCTTCGATAAAAAGGGCGTTTTGGAAATCGCCCACCGTACCGCCGATTTCAATAATAGAGACTCGGCTGTCGTTACCGACAGCCGAGGCCTCAATTCTATTTAAAATTTCGTCGCGCACATGCGGAATCGTCTCAACGCATTTCCCGCCGTAGCCGAGCGCGCGCTCACGCTCGATCACCGAGCGATACACCATTCCGCTCGTCATATAATCCTGATTGCTCAAATCGCGATTCAAAAATCGTTCATAATTCCCCATATCCTGATCGGTCTCGAGCCCACTGCGCAGGACGAAAGTCTCGCCGTGCTCGGTCGGGTTCATCGTCCCCGCGTCGACATTTAAATACGGATCTATTTTTACCAAGTTTACCGGATACCCTTTTTGTTGAAGCAGGAGCCCGATCGAACTCGCGACAACACCCTTACCAACGCCACTCATCACGCCTCCAAGGACGAATATATATTTATGATCTTCTCTACCCATATCAAATCGTTAAATATTTTCTAATCGCTAACAATGACGCCGCCCCGCCGAGCACAATTCCCGAGACAAGCAGAATGATGAATATGAGGAAGAAGTGATCGGTATAATAGTTCGAGACATTAAAGCCGCCGAGCCAGCCCGATGTTTTCATTCCAGCATACCAGGTCGCTGGCCAGAGGATAAATAAAACAAGAATCGTCGCAATGATGCCATTAATAATACCCGCGACGATAAACGGCCCGCGGATGTAGGAGTTACTCGCGCCAACGAGCCGCATCACCGCGATTTCATCTTTCGCCGTATAGATAGCGAGGCGAATCGTCGCGAATGCGATAAGAATCGAAGCGAGTGCGAAGAGGACAACAATCGCGAAGCCAATTTCTTTTGTCGCTTGCATCGCGAGCGAGAGACGATCGATCACTTCTTTATTTTGTTGATAATTAATACGGTCAATGAGAGAAGAACCGCCTGCTGATAAGGCTGGTGAGGCCTCGAGGAAGCTCACGATACTGTCATATTCTGACGGATCTTTTGCACGCACTTCAAGAGAAGCATCAAGAGGGTTCCCACCGAGTTCATCGAGCGCCTGAAGCGTTAATTGGTCAGTCGCGTGACGAGCGCGAAATGCTGTAAGAGCCTCGTCAGCAGAGGTGTACGAAACATTCTCGACTTGAGGTAATTTCTCGAGTTGGCTCTTTACAGAGAGAATGCCGCTCTCGCTCGCTGTTGTGACGAAATAAACGGAGACATCAACCTTATCCTTAATCGCATCGAGCGTGAATGACAATAATGCCGAGAGGAAAATGAGCGAACCGATAATCGCGAGCGTCACCGTCATAATAATGACCGTTGCAGCAGAAACAGCTCCGCCACGAATAAAATTTTTCCCTCCGCTCACGAGCACTCTTTTTATCGCCATCCAGTTGTTCATAAGTTTATTGTATCAGACGCCATTTCATAAGATATATTTCCCGTCTGCGTCATCACGCACGAGGCGGCCGCGGTCCATCGTGACCACGCGTCTGCCGATCGCGTCAACGACGCCCTTGTTGTGCGTCGTGATAAGTACCGTCGTGCCGAGCTCGTTAATCTTTTTCAAAATTTCGACGATTTCATAGGTATTGATAGGGTCGAGATTGCCAGTTGGCTCGTCGGCGATGATGAGCTCGGGCTGATTAATAATCGCTCTGCCAATCGCCACACGCTGTTTCTCGCCGCCAGAGAGCTGATCGGGGAAATGCGAGGCTTTATCTGAAAGATTCACGAGTTCGAGGATGTAGGGCACATCGCTCGCGATCTCTGAATCGGTTCTGCCAGCCGCTTCCATCGCGAAGGCGATATTCTCATATGCGGTCTTATTTGGAATGAGGCGAAAATCTTGGAAGACCATCCCGATCTTTCGGCGATAGTGGTGAAGCGCCGAACTCGGCAAGTCATTAACATTCACGGATTGAAAAAATACTGAGCCTTCAGTTGGGGACTCTTCGGCGAGAAGCAATTTAAGAAGCGTCGTCTTCCCTGCGCCCGAGTGTCCGACAATCGAGACGAATTCTTTTGGGGCGATAGATAGAGTAACCTCTTCAAGCGCGGCGGCATTCCCATATTTCTTCGTCACCTTGTCGAAGTAAATCATTGTCGCCTTTTATTGTACCTCATCCGCGCGCGTTCCGTCGAGTGTGGACGCAGCGTCGATAAATTCGTCGAGATCGCCCTCGAGAACTTTGTCCGGATTACCCGATTCGTGACCGGTACGGTGGTCCTTCACCATTTTATAGGGGTGGAGAACATAGGAACGGATCTGACTGCCCCACTCGTTCGCTGTTGTCGCCGCGATACTTCTCCCCTTCGCCTCTGCGTCGCGTTCTGCTTCTTCTTTTTTAAATATTTTTGCTTTTAAGAGTTCAAGTGCTTTTTCTTTATTTGCTAATTGGCTGCGTTCGCTCGAAATATGCACAGAGATATTGGTCGGCTTATGGAGAATGCGTACCGCCGTCTCGCGTTTATTCACATTCTGTCCTCCTGCGCCGCCACTGCGTGCGAATTGGATTTCTAAATCGTCTGGCTTCAATTCAATTTTGTCAGTCGCGACAAGCGTCGGCAGAACTTCAACCAGTGCAAAAGAAGTTTGGCGCTTCGCGTTGGCATTAAAGGGCGATTGACGCACGAGCCTGTGCACGCCCGATTCGTGCTTGAGCCGACCATAAACGCCAGCACCCGAAATTTCTAATAAAAAGTTTCTATACCCACCGTGATCATTCTCGTTCGCGTGGAGCTCGTGTACACGCCAACCTTTTTTACTCGCATAGCCTTCATACATTCTGCGCAGCATCCGCGCGAAGTCTTCAGCGTCGTCGCCGCCAGCGCCAGCGAGAATCGCGAGGGTCGCATTACCAGAATCGTGCCCGTCGCCAGAATTATTCTCTTTTAACGACTGGTATTCCTGCACGAGCGCCTGTGCCTTCTCTTTATCCAACCAGAAGTCGGGCGATGACATCATCGCTTCAAGTTCTCGCATTCGTTCTTCTCTTTCTTTCTCCATAAGCTTTAGTATATCAAATTTTCAAGGGTACTTGACAGGATAGCCAAGAGGTGTATAATAGAGGGCAGAAGGAGGTGCTTATGAGCACCCAAGGAGTTCTTGTTGACCTGGGGGCGGTAATGACTTATATCGTGTCCCCGACGCGGACTGTTCTCGTAAAGGACATGTCCAAAAAAAATCCGCTGTTCAAACTCCCAGGCGGAGGAATCGAGGAGGGAGAAGATGTCGTAGCGACCGCCATCCGCGAAGTCGCTGAGGAAACAGGGATCAAACTCTCGCCCTCTGAAATCGAGTGGTGGTATCCGGAAGAGCGGGAAAACGGTCGCTATCTTCCCCACTTCTGCGTGGCGAGAATCTCGGAAGAGAAACTCGACACCTACACAAAAATCGGTGACGAGGATGGGGTGCCGATAAAGGTGGAAGTCTTCGACCGCGCCGAAGTATCCGAGCTCGGAAATGACTCGGTGCTCTCGAAACACCTGCGTCTCATTCTAGACGCAGAAAGCAAGATTAACTAACACAGGCTCGGAATCACCTTAAGTTTAGGTGGCTCCGAGCCTGTTTTCTTTTTCTATTTTTTCTTTTTCTATTTTCTGAGCCACCCCGGAGAATCGGACTCCGGACCTTCGCGTTACGAATGCGATGCTCTACCAACTGAGCTAGGGTGGCACAAGAAGAGAATAACACACGCTTTCACGAACGAGAATCTTTTTTGAGCCGAGAGTCGGGATTGAACCGACGACCTCATCCTTCGCTTATACCTCATCTTCTAAGCCACATAATGAGGGCTAGACTGTATCTTTTCGCTTTTGAGCGAACCCTTGTCAGTCGTTCGGGCGCTTGGGCGCCACGGTCTTGGCTTGTGGAGCTATTAACCGTTATTCGGGATTCACGATCCTCTCTCGAGAACCGTGGGCAGGATTTTGCGACCCACCATGGATGTGCTCTACCAACTGAGCTATCTCGGCGAAGTGAGGAAGAAAGCGTGTATGTCTGCATATACACTTTCTTTCCGAACGAGCCGAGGAAAACTTTTTCGAGTCTTCGAGAAACAAGTTTATCGCGGCAATCATCCTCCTATCGCACCATTTGAGTCTACGCTATTTCTCTTCCCTTTTCAAAGCCGACGCTTCGGTCGGCTCTCCGCCTTCATACGGCGGAGTACACTAATATACCAATCACTAATATCAAATCGAAGATCACGACGAGGGTGTTGGCGAAGAATAGTTGTTTATCTTTATGAATCGCGCCATAGATCATCCACAAAATGTTGAAGAAGGTAATGAGCACCCAAGTCATCAGCGAGACGCCAGCAGTGTTTTTTGTAATATAAATATCTCTAATCTGCGGGAAGAGCGACACCGGCCCGATAAAGCCAGCGACATACATCAGGTAGTCAAAGTATCTCTCGAGCGTCTTTTCTGATGGAAATGGTTTTAGATTATTTCGCATGCGCGCGCGGATATGGTGGAAACCAGTCATGCTATAGTTATAGCATGGAAGGACTCACTAATTATGAAAAAACAGAGCGCCCGTGGGGAAACTTCGAGCGCTTCACGCTCAATGAATCGTCAACGGTAAAAATAATTTCTGTAAAAGGTGGCGAGGAGTTAAGCCTGCAAATGCATTTTCACCGCGACGAGTTTGGAAAAATATTAAAAGGTAATGGCACTCTGCAAGTTGGAGAAAGTGAACGAGAAGTAAAAGAGGGCGACTCATTTTTTATCCCGCGAGAAACAAAGCACCGGGTGACCGCGGGCGCGAGCGGTATCGATTATCTCGAAATCGCCTTTGGCGAATTCGATGAGGAGGACGAGACGCGCATCGAAGACGATTACGGGAGGATTTAGACAAAAAGAACCCCGCACACCTCTCGCTTAAAAAGCGATTGATATGCGGGATCCGTGCCCACTAGTTAAGCTGCTGGAATCCCATCAGAGAATAAACCCGTTGATGGACCCCGTTGTATACAACCGGACACAACCTCGTGCCTTTTGTCGGACAATTCAAGAGACACACTCGTGCATCCCACCCATTGGCAATTACTCTCGAACCGAGCGCTATGACGGCAGCCCTCCCATCCTCCGAAGGAAAAACGTCCTTATGGAAAGAGAAGGCGAGATGCCAAGCGGTCGGAAGATTCCAACCAGCAGACACGATGGCGTCCTGCTCTTCTTCCCAATCGGGAGAGAACAGGTGGCCATTTGTCTTATGAAAGAGGATCCCTTCGAACTTGAAGGTTTTTCTAATTCCGCAATCAGTCTTGACCTGGTCAGCGATGTCATCGCAGACACCCAAAGGGCGGCCAGTTTTCTTCTCGATAAGCGACCGAAACTTTGAGTGATATGTACCTTCGAAACGGAAAGGCTTTCCTTTTGTGAACATTGTTCTCCCCGATTTACAAGATTTTGAAAAAGAGCAGATACGCTCCACGGGCAGTATATACCGCCTTGATTTATTAGCAATGCTTCGCATAAAAACGGGCGCCCACTGAGGTGAGCGCCCGATCAAACGATCAACCTGCTTCATCAAAACCGATTTTGAGCTGACCGTACAATTCAAGCTGTTTGTGTTTCGGGATTTCTCCGATCAAGAGCTCCAAGGAGGTGAGAAAATCCTCAATGTCACTCTTGAGATCTTGGCTCGTTGAACATTTTGTCCTGAACAAGGCGACGAGAAGTTTCATTCTCGTTGAAAGACTTTTGTCGAGAGTCAGTGCCTCTTGCGCTGCGATCGTCATTTTAATACCTCGCTCGAATCCGTTTGAACTGTACTCCTCAACAAAATAGAAAGCAATATTTAGAAAAACCCGCCGGCGGAGCCGGCGGGGATCGATTAGAGAAAGAACTATTTCATACAGAGTGCACCTTCTTTGATCCACGAATACGCGACCGTCCCGTTCTGAAAGACGACGAGCTGACGCACGAAGTCTTTGTGCGGGTCGTGCTTCGTCACATAGTCGGTGAGACGCAGGATCGCGCCGTTGTAGTCGTAGACGCCGCCACCCCACACATGTCCGTGGCAGAGCTTCGTATTCTTGCGAAGCCACCAGCGAATAGAGAGAATGCCGAGCCGCGATGGGGTGAATTCACTGCGCGATCCGTCCGGATTCCCGACCGGCCACGAAGTGATGTTATCGACGCCGTAGTCGTTGATGAGTCTGCTCACCGCTGATTCGTATGATTCTGCGTTATCGACGCCGCCACGCCGCAGAAGGAGCGTGCCGCGCACACCGACACCAAACTTCCTGATGTCCTCGAATATTTTTCGAAACTCAGGATATCTGGGAAGTCGGTATGCAGCAGCCTGTTCGGCCTGATCAACTGAATGAATTGAGATGGCGATGTTCGTGAGTCCAAGTTCCCTCCAGCGAGGCAGCCACCGTTCGCAGAATGATTCATTCGCGAAGAGTATGCCGTTTGTAAAGAGATTCACATTTGGGAAGTACGCGCCCTGATCCGCACATTTTTTGTACACTTCGAGCGCTTTGGTCACCGCAGACGGGCTACAGGTTGGCTCGCCGCTGCTCGTTAAAGAGAGCGACCAGCCGCCATAGCGAGCACAAAGCTTAATCGCCGCCTCATAATTCTTCCAATAAAGCGGGTTGTCTATCTCCGCATCCGGGCGAAGATATTTGCCAGCGCAGAATGCACAATTGCCATTACACGCGCCACTCCCGACAAGCGCCGAAACGCTGTAGATTTTTTCAATGCACGCCATAGTTCCTCCTTATCAAAAAACCGCTCTCCGTTTATGAGTATGCGGGTGATAGAAAAGATTAAAATGGCTATATGTTGTGCTTTTTTAATATAAATATGCTTGCTTATGACTATATATTGTCGTATGATGTGCTTATGAAATGCATTTACTGTCAGCAGAGCGGGACCGAGGTGGCGAACTCGCGTTCGGTAGCGCGCGATACGAGCATCTGGCGACGCAGGCACTGTTCTTCTTGTGGAAAGACATTTACCACACGCGAAACATCGGTTGGCGATAATTTATTTGTGATAAAAAGAAATGGATCACGACAACGATTTGTATATGAAAAGTTTTTTGCTTCGATTTATTTCGTCTTACATACCGGCAAAAAGAGCGACAGCGGCGATTCTGCAAAGATGGCAAAAGAGGTCACCCTCGCGGTACTCGAACAAGTGTTTTTGAATAATAAAGGAAAGGAGGTGCGGACAAGTAAGCTTATAGAGCTCACTTATAAAGAATTACGAAAGATTAATCGTTCGGTCGCCTTCGCCTACGGCACCTATTCTGAATATCGCTCTAAAAAGCTCATACAAATGGGCTTTATGGTGTAGAATCGCCAGTACTTGCATTTATTATTATATGGGTTAGGATACTCGCACGGGAAATTGGAGCCCGTAAGATGAAGAGACTGCTCTTTCTGCTCAGTTTTGCGGCCATTTTGGCCACTATTACCGCCCTGCCGGCCAACGCAGCCATCCCGGCCAATACCGTCACTTCCACCATCTCGACCTCGACGACCACCGCCTTTGTCCCGACCCCGCCGCCGGCAACGGCACGGCCCAGCGATGCGCTGATGCTGCCAGGATTGACGGCCACGGACAAGCCGCAGCCAGCGCAGCGACTCACGGCATTCTTGCCGATGCCGCCGCCTCCTCCTCCGGACCTTCCGCCGCCACCGCCGGACCCGAACGCGCCTCCTCCGAGGTGTGAGTATCTCATCGACCTTCTGAACCCTGCGTGCTGGTAGCACCGCCCCCGAAGCGAGTTTCTCGCTTCGGGGATTCTTTTTTTATAAACAATCGTCTGTTCCCCACGCGCAAAACAAAAAACGCCTTTGGGAGGGCGTTTTTTGTTTTGCGCGGTCGACCGGACTTGAACCGGCAACCTTCCGCGTGACAGGCGGATGCTCTAACCAGTTGAGCTACGACCGCAAATGAGAAGCAATATGACTGTCCTTAGTTATATTCTTCGAATTTGCGAGGCGTATGAGTTTTGCTCATACGACCGCAGAGCGAAGAACCAAAGTGAAAATGAATTTTCACTTTTTCTGAGCGATGCGGTCGAAAGCCCGTAGGGCTTACAACCGCATTTCCATACTACCAAATTTCTTAAAATTTTGTTAGTGTTGAGATACAGCTGGTGTATGATTACATACATTCAGCTCGTTCGGAGAACACAAATGTTCGAAGACGCACATTTGTGTTTCTTCACTCGCTGGTGTAGCTCAGGTAGTTAGAGCATGGCACTCATAAAGCCAAGGTCGAAGGTGCAAGTCCTTCCACCAGCACAAAATTAGTCGTTTGATATAAACCCTCCCGCCTGAATCTCCCAGAGTTTTTTATAGAGATTACTTTCTTTCGCGAGGAGCTCGCTGTGCGTACCCGAGACCGCGACTTTCCCCTCTTCCATAATAATCAGGCGATCCATATGCATCACCGTCGAGAGGCGGTGCGCGATCACGATAACCGTCTTCCCTTCCATCAAGACTTTCAGCGAATCTTGAATAAACTTTTCTGATTCAGAATCGAGACTTGAGGTCGCTTCGTCGAGGACAAGTATCGGCGCATCTTTTAAAATCGCGCGCGCAATCGCGACGCGCTGACGCTCGCCGCCCGAGAGCTTCACGCCGCGCTCGCCAACCATCGTATTAAACTTTTCTGGATAGCGATCGATAAATTCGTAGCAGTGTGCCTCCTTCGCTGCTTCAATCACCTCTTCGTCGGTCGCGCTTTGGCGGCCATAACGAATATTCTCCATAAGCGAGCGGTGAAAGAGTATCGGCTCCTGCGAGACGAAGGCGATCGAGGTGCGTAAGCTCTCTTGTGTCACTTTTGAAATATCCTGGCTGTCTATCTCTATCGCGCCACTATTTATATTGTACAAACGAAGAAGGAGTTTAACGAGTGTCGACTTCCCTGCGCCTGAAGAGCCAACAATCGCGACCTTTTCGCGCGGCGCGATATCGAGAGAGAAATGTTCAAGCACTTCGCGATTTTTTTCATCATAATGAAAGTTCACTTCGCTAAATGAAATCGCGCCTTCGGTAACCTGAAGAGGCGGAGCATTTGGAACATCCTGAATCCCGTGTGGCAGCTCCATAATGTCGAACATCTCGGTTGCATCGGCGAATGCACTGTAGAGCTGATTCATACTTCTCCCAATACCCCAGACGCGATCGATAATGCCAAGAATATAGACCTGAATAAGCACAATGTCTCCCACTGTCACGACTCCCTTTCCCCACAAGACTACTGCGCCACCAAGAAGGGCTAATTCTATAAAAATAGCCATCAGTCCTTGTATGCTCGTAATACGCATACTTGCATTCCACGCGCGTCTCGTCGCCACATACCACTGATTAATCAATTTCCCAAACTGCGAACTTTCATACTGAGCTGAAGCAAATGCGGTTATGGTGGTGTGATTACTTATCGAATCTGAAATGTGCCCAGTGAGCGCGCTGTCTTCTGCTGTCCGAGCTGCGCGCAATACCTGGAACGAGCGCATCATGCGAAACTGAATATAGATAAAAACAACTGCCCAGATAAAAAGACCGGCACCAAGCCACACGCTACGAAGCGAAAGTATCCAGACAACACCAACCACAAAGAGGAGTGTCGGCAGGAAATTGTAAGTAGCAATATCAAACACTTGTTCAAAAGAAGTCGAGTAGCGTGTCGCCCGGCGCGTTAAGGTGCCGGTAAAATTGGAGATGAAAAATTCGTGCGCGTGACCAAGCAGCTTATCGTACGCATTTTTATAGAGATCGGTCATTACTTTTGATTCGACCTGTTGACTTGCCAGCGTACCCACTCTATCGCCAATCCAGCTCACGAGATTCATCACACCAAACAAAATAAGCGCTACGAAAATTGCTGTCACGACAGTAGCAGAAGGTGTACCTGTCGAGAGGAGGTTCACGAATTGGCGGAGATAAAGTGGAGCGAATATTCCGGCCACTTGCGCGATTATTATTCCAACAACAGTGGCGGTTAATGCCCACGGGTAGACAAAAGTCGCTTTGCCATAAGCACGAAGCACGGGCCAAACACGCGCTGGTTTTTTATCTTTTGGAGCTGATTCCATAAAATTATTCTAACATTTTTTGTTATACTGGCTCTATGAATAGAACGATACAGAACTTTGAGGAGTTGGCTAAAAATGATTTGCGAAATGACGCGCTTTTAATCGCTGAAGCTGGATATGAAGCGATACAGGTCGGCAATGCATTAAAAAATAAATTACATATTGAAAACGGCGAGCTGACGGTCGGCGACAAAAAATATGCGCTTCTGAACCGGCGCATATTTTTTGTCGGTGTTGGTAAGTGTGCGTTTGTCGCCGCTCACGCGGCGGAGGAATTATTTGAAGATTTTCTTACCAGCGGCATCGCACTCGATGTTTCAGATGATGAAAAAAATTCTCTGAAAAAAATAGAAAAAAGTGTCGGCACCCACCCCCTCCCTAGCGAAGAAAATGTACAAGCAACAAGGAAAATTCTTGAACTTCTTTCGAATCTCACCCCTGATGATCTGGTTATTATGATCATTTCTGGCGGTGGTTCTACCCTCCTCTGCCAGCCGCCCGAAAAAATGACTTATGAAGACGAGATCGCGATTTTTAAAGCACTCACCGCGCAGGGCGCGCCGATTCAAGAATTAAATGTCGTGCGTAAGCATTTGTCGCTCGCGCGCGGCGGCAATCTAGCAAAAGCTGCGTATCCGGCTGAAGTGCTTTCGCTCGTCGTCTCTGATGTGCCGGGAAATGATATTGAGTTTATTTCTTCAGGGCCGACCGTACTCGACTCGTCGACCATAGACGATGCAAAAAAGATTTTAGAAAAATATGCGGTCAATTCTGAAAAAATAGTTCTCCTCGAAACGCCCAAAGAAGAAAAGTATTTTGAACGCGTATCGACACTTTTATTTTTATCGAGTCGCGACGCGCTTCTCTCGATGCTCCGGGAAGCGATTAAGCGAGGCTACGCTGCGCAGATAATTGATGAGAAATTTAAAGGTGAGGCGCGCGAGATTGGTAGATTGGTAACAGAAAAACTTCACGAGGCGACGCCTCGTGGTGTGATGCTTTACGCAGGCGAGAGCACCGTCACTTTTACTGAGGTTCAACCTCCGGAAAGTAAAGGTGGCAGAAATCAAGAAATAGCACTTTCTGCACTCGAGCATATAAAAGAAGACGAGATCGTCATCCCCTTTGCATCAGACGGGCACGACAACACCGACCACGCGGGCGCGATCGCAGATTCTACGACGCTTTTACATGCACAAGAAAAAAATCTTTCTCTTTCTGACTATCTCGAGGCACACAATTCATATGAATTCTTTTCCACAACGAATGATGCGCTTATTACAGGCTATACTGGAAGCAATGTGGCAGATCTTATTATCGCGATTAAAAAATAATTAAAAAATAATATGGCAAAACCATTTATTCTTTGGTTCGAAGAAATCAGTATGAAGGATGTCGGCCAAGTCGGCGGGAAGAACGCTTCGCTTGGCGAGATGGTACGCGACCTCGAGCCAAAGGGCGTGAAGATTCCGCACGGCTTCGCGATTACTGCTGAAGCCTATTATTACTTTTTAAAACAAACCGGTCTCGATGATTTTATAGAGAAGACGCTGAATAAATTGAATACAAAAAATCTAAAAGAGCTCTCGCGCTGTGCGAAGCTAGTGCGCGATGCGATTCGCTCGACGCCACTCCCCGAGGGTCTCGCCAAAGAAATTAAAGAAGCGTACGCAAAGATGGAAAAAGAATACGGCAGAAATGTCGATGTCGCTGTGCGTTCAAGCGCGACTGCTGAAGACTTGCCTGGCGCGTCGTTCGCGGGCGAACAAGAGACCTATCTGAACATTCGTGGCGGCGACGCAGTCGTGCACGCTGCTATTTGGACGATGGCGTCCCTCTTCACCGACCGCGCGATCTCCTATCGCGCCGACAAAGGATTCGATCATATGAAGGTCGCTCTCTCGGTTGGAGTACAGAAGATGGTGCGGAGCGACAAGGGCGCGTCAGGCGTTATGTTCACCGTCGATACTGAAAGTGGTTTTAAAGATCTGGTGCTTATTAACGCAGTTTGGGGCTTGGGCGAGATGATTGTGCAGGGGCATGTCACGCCAGATGAGTATTTGGTGATGAAATCGAAAATTGGAAAAGTAAAAAACCCTATCATTGCGAAAAAGCTCGGGGTGAAAAACTTGAAGATGCTCTACGCGCTCGGTAAGACAGGGATTAAACAAACAAAAGTGGTAAAAACTTCTCCTACGGAGCAATCGCATTTCGTTTTAGAAGAACGCGAGGTGCAGAAGCTCGCCGTATGGGCAGCGCTTATCGAAGAACATTATTCGACACGAGCAAAGGTCTGGACACCGATGGATATGGAATGGGCGAAGGATGGTGCGAGTGGCGAACTCTTTATCGTGCAGGCGCGCCCAGAAACGGTGCAGGCAGAACGCGACTTCTCAAAAATTGTTGAATACAAAGTCTCTGGTCAAGGTAAGGTGCTCGCTGAAGGAATCTCAGTTGGTTCGAAGGTCGCTTCGGGCGCTGTGCATGTGATTATGAGCACGAAACAGATTAAAGAATTTAAGAAGGGTGAAATACTCGTGACAACTATGACCGACCCCGACTGGGAGCCGATTATGAAAATGGCATCGGCGATTATTACTGACAAGGGTGGGCGCACGAGTCACGCCGCAATTGTCTCACGAGAGCTCGGGCTACCGGCGATCGTTGGCGCAGGGAACGCCACAAAAGTTTTGAAAACGGGAACGCTCGTGACCGTTGATGCGTCGGGAAGCGTCGGGATGATTACTGCGGGCAAAGCGAAGATCACGATGCGCGAGCATATCTTAAAGTCATTGCCAAAAACGAAGACAAAAATAATGGTGAATATCGCATCGCCAGATATTGCATTTGAAAATTCGTTTTTGCCGGTCTCGGGCGTCGGACTCGCGCGAGAAGAATTTATTATCGCGTCGAACATCGGCGTACACCCGCTCGCGATTCTTAATTATAAAAGGCTCACACCAAAATTGCGCAAAGCAATTTCTAAAAAGATGGCTGGCTGGAAAGATCCGGTTGATTATTATGTCGACAATCTCGCCTACGGCATCGCTAAAATCGCCGCAGCCTTTTCTCCACGACCAGTCGTTGTTCGATTCTCTGACTTCAAGACCAATGAATACGCGACGCTGCTCGGCGGAGAAGCCTATGAACCAAAAGAAGAAAACCCGATGCTCGGTTGGCGCGGTGCTTCTCGCTACTACGATCCAAAGTTTAAAAATGCGTTCGCACTCGAATGCCGCGCCTTCGTCAAAGCGCGCGAAGAAATGGGGCTCGACAACATTATCCCGATGATTCCCTTCTGTCGTACTATTGGCGAAGCAGAACAAGTCTTAAAAGTGATGGCAGAGAACGGCCTCGTCGCGAATTCGCTCGCGAAGAATGGGCGAAAAGGCGTACCGGTGTATGTGATGTGCGAGATCCCATCGAACATTCTTCTCGCCGAAGAATTCTTGGATCTCTTTGACGGTATGTCGATTGGCTCAAACGATTTGACTCAACTCACCCTCGGCCTCGACCGCGATTCTGGAATCGTGACGCATATCAGTAATGAAAATGATGAAGCGGTGCGCGCGCTTATTAGTACGATTATTCGAAAGTGTAAAGCGCGCGGGAAATATCTCGGCATCTGCGGTCAAGGGCCTTCTGACCTTCCCGACTTCGCCGAGTTCTTGGTCAAAGAAGGCATCCCGAGCATGTCGCTCAACCCTGACTCCGTTATCAAAACGCTCGAGAATATTGCTGAGATTGAGGAAAAACACGAGCGTTGATTATGAATAAGGATTTCGACAAGTGGAACGAGATCAAAAAGAAGACAGAGACTGAAAGACCTCGTTTTTACACTGTGCGCGAAATCTGGTGGTGTCGAATTGGAGTAAATGTTGGCACGGAACAAGATGGCAATTCAGAAAATTTCGTCCGCCCAGCCCTTATTATTCTTGGGCTTGGAAGAAATGCGTGTGTCATTGTTCCACTTACCACTTCGAAACGAGAACACCCGCTCCGCATACCAGTCGGCATAATTGAAGGCCGCGAGGCGCGAGCAAATATCTCGCAATTGCGCGTTATCGATACGCGTCGACTAGGAGAAAAAATCTGTTTCCTCGATAAGGAGCATTTTACCAATATACGAAAAGCCGTCAGGGATATGTTCTGACGGCTTTTCGAACTTATTTCCCTCTCGCGAGGGTGAGGCCGAAGCCAACTGTTCTAACAGTGTATATCCGACGAGATCTGTGTCAATAGCTAATAGTGGATAACGCATTATTCCTTCGCGCGCCAGTTTATTTCGAAAGAAATTGAATATTTGCCTGCAATCTTCCATTTAGAAAATCTGAGGAAAAATAACTGAAATTTGTTTTCAGAAATCTTCCCGAATCCAAACCTGTTAAGTGTTAATTCTATGTCTATGACCATATCTGAGATTATACACCCCTAAAATTTCTGTTGTATACTTAAATTTAAGTAATCTAATTATGCGCATTGATCACCTTGAAGCCAGAGCGATTCTTGATACACGCAAGAAGCCGACCTTAGAGACGACGATTTCTGCGAACACTTTTACCGCCACAGCGTCGGTGCCATCGGGGAAAAGCACCGGCAGTCATGAAGCATGTGAACTGCGCGATAGTGACGGGAGCGTCGCGAGTGCGATTAAAAATGTAAATGAAGAAATCGCAGAAGCGATTATCGGCAAGCGTTTTGAATCGCTCGACGAGCTCGATTCATTTCTTATCGAACTCGACGGCACGCCGAACAAGTCGCGCCTCGGCGCGAATGCGATTCTTTCTGTTTCTATTGCCGCAATGCGCCTCTCGGCGATGTTAAAAGATGTGCCACTCTGGAAAGCTATTTCAGAGCGAGCCGGAACGAAACCTCAGGCCCCGCGATTGTTTGTAAATGTAATGAATGGTGGAGTCCACGCAGATTTTAAATTGCCTTTCCAAGAATATATGCTCGTCGTTGAAGGAAAGACGAGCGAAGCACTGCCTATTGTCCAAGAAATTTTCGCGAAACTCGGCGAACGACTTGGCGATGTGCCAATGGGCGACGAAGGCGGCTACGCGCCGACATTCGACACGATAGAAAAGCCATTTGAAATTCTCACTGATCTTATAAAAGAGTATCCGAGCGTATCGATCGCGATCGACGCCGCCGCGAGTGAATTATTTCACAACGGTTCGTACGAATTGCTTAATAAAACATATGCGCCAGAAGAACTCACTTCCATATATGGAAGTATCGTAAGTCAGTTCCCTATCCACTCGATCGAAGATCCTTTTTCTGAAAACTCTGGCGAAGATTTTGCGAAGTTAATGGCACAATTAAACAGCCCCTCGACCAGACTCGGGGCGACCACGATTCTCGTGGTCGGCGACGATCTCACTGTGACAAATCCTGCCCGTATTAAAACAGCGACAGAAAATAAAGAACTAAATGCAGTTTTAATTAAGCCGAATCAAATCGGCACGGTGAAAGAAGCGATTGAAGCTGTCCAGGCGACATATGCCGCAGGGTTCCAAGCTATCGCGTCGCATCGCTCGGGCGAAACGATGGACACTTTCATAGCTGACTTCGCCTACGGCGTCGGCGCGCACGGCATCAAAGCCGGTGGCTTGGGCCAAAAGGAGCGTCTCGAGAAATATAAACGCCTGCTCGAAATAGAGAAAGAAGCATAAACAATGTAAAATAAACACATGAAAATTCATTACTTTTCGAGCGAGGGGTGGGAGGAGGACTTTATAAAAAATAAATTACCAAATGATGAAATTATTTTTCATCTTGGCTCTATTGCTGATTTCCAAGATGTGAGCGACTCTGAAGCAGAAGCCATTTGTACTTTTGTGGAAACAAAAATTGGCGAGATAGAAATGTCACGCTTCCCTGCTCTGAAACTTATCGCGACGCGTTCGACCGGCTTCGATCACATTGATCTCGCTGCAGCGAAAGCGCGCGGAATCGCCGTCGTGAATGTTCCTTTTTATGGCGAGAACACCGTCGCAGAATTCGCCTTCGCGCTTCTGCTCGCATTGTCGCGTCGAATCGTTGAGGCGGACGAGCGCGTTAAAGAAACGGGAACATTTTCTACAAAAGATCTTCGCGGTTTTGACTTGGCTGGGAAAACACTCGGTGTCATCGGCACCGGCCACATCGGCGCGCACATTATTGCGATGGCGAACGGATTCGGCATGAAGGTGGTCGGCTTCGACGCGTACCCTAATAGCGAGCTCGCCGAGAAACTTGATTTCAACTATATCTCACTAGAAGAATTGCTCGCCACTTCAGACATCATCACGATTCACACGCCGTATAATCCACAAACGCATCATCTGATTAATAAAGAAAATATAAATAAAATTAAAAAAGGTGCGTACCTGATCAACACCGCGCGTGGCGCTATCGTTGAAACCGAGGCGCTCGTCGAAGCATTAAAAAATGGCACTCTCACGGGCGCCGGCCTCGATGTTCTCGAAGAAGAGGGCGATATGAATGACGAGCTCGCACTTCTCACTGCCTCACATCCAAAAGAAGATGAATTAAAAATCGCGCTCGAGAACCATTACCTCATTAATCACCCGCGAGTCATCGTCACGCCGCACAATGCCTTCAATACGAGCGAAGCGGTCGAGCGAATCCTCACTACAACCATCGAAAATATAAAAGCATTTTCTGCTGGCTCTGCGACAAATGTCGTTTCTTAACACAAAATAGCTATCCACAGAACTCAAAACTACTTATTGACTTATCAGTCTTCCTGGCATAAGATATGACTGTATTTCTATGGAGGGGCACTGCTTAGGGTTTCGTCCTTAAGCGGTGCTTTTCTTTTTATATGCTAACTTATCTTGGAGTTCGTTCATAAACCATATCTTTTCTTTAGAGGTTTGTCTGAGCAGACTTGAACAATTTTCAATATCCGGACTTAATACTATCTTTAGTTTGTTATTTTCGTATAGATACTGTACAAGCGAATAAAAATCGCCATCGCTCGAAACAATAACTGCCTTATCGTACTCGCTTAATTCAAGCGCGGCTTTTAATACAAGATCCGCATCAATGTTTCCTTTAATTTTGCCGTCAGCATCTGGTATTGTTGGCTTGAATTTCAAAATAAAACCTGATTCTTGAAGATTGTCGTAGAGCGACTGGTTGAGCGCTACAAAACCAATAAACAAATATGCTTTTTTGACTCCGTATTTTTCTGCGAGATACACTCTGAATTTTTTATAATCCAACTTCCAGCCCAATTTCTGGATTCCCAGATTCAGATTTTGACTATCAATAAAAGCATAATTATTTTCTTTCTTCTTCATACCTTTTGCAGGTATATCTTACACCATATTCAACACCAAAAATATCCGACGATTTTTCATCGATTCACCGAAAAATATTATTCCTCGAAATTTTTATCAGCTACTATCCGTTTAGAACACTTACGAGTAATCTGTCTGAAAAATTAGAAGTGATTATTGTCAGTTCTTTATCCTCCTTCTTTGCAAAAAGACCAAAGAAAAGATCGCCGGTCACTTCAAAACCCAATTCTCCGTAATACGAGACGATGATTGCTTCTAATTCTTCATTACTCACACGCTCTTTTCCACGCATATCAATAGAGAAATCCTCTAAATTACCAGAGTTAAATGTTGCTAGTGTAGCCAACATCTGTGCTTCAGGAGATTGTAGTGCTGTGTCGAAACTATAAGGATATGTGGCTTCTAGACCCAATTTCTCGCATACACACTGCTCTAGAGTTTTGCCAACTGGCTTTTCAATTTTAGCTTCAAGGAAATCCTCTATATCTTTCTTTTGACTATCATCTAATTTTTGGAAGAGTGTTGCTGCCTTCATAGTTTCATTGAGATAGACGGACATATCGGGCATATCAAGTTTTATCCTTTCGCCGAGTTTGTGCGTCAATGTTAGTACTTCTGACATATAAGCATCGCTCTCGAGTTCACTACTTAATTTCAATAGAGCTTTTAGAGTTCTCGCCACTCTTTGCTGTAGTTCTGGCTGAAAAGAAAGGTCGCTTTCAATATGTTTTTTGATATATCCAACAGTACCTCCTTCTCTCTCGCCCACAACCAATCCGGCTTCCATTGCTTTTTGCAGGTGCTCATATTGTTCAGAGGTAATTTTGAGTTCTCCATAAACTACCTCTGCCCCTCCTTCTACGAGTTCTTTATCACTTACTTTTCTTTGTTCCTGCATATCGACTATTTCCTCTGGCGAATATCTATCTGGTGATTTTGGCATAATTTTATGGTTAATTTATTTACTCTTAAATAATAACAAACCTGCTTATGATTGCAATTTCTCGGTTTTTGTGATGAAATAGAGATATATGGCAAAGGGAGCACGACCGCCCATCATCGCGGTGATGGGTCACATAGACCACGGAAAGTCGTCACTATTGGATTATATCCGCAAGGCGAATGTGGTCGCTGGCGAAGCAGGTGGCATCACCCAGCATGTTTCTGCATACATCGCTCTCCACAATGACCGCGCGATCACCTTCCTCGATACACCTGGTCACGAAGCGTTTAAAGCGCTCCGCACACGCGGCGCTGCTGCTGCTGACATCGCTATTCTTGTTGTCGCTGCCGACGAAGGCGTGATGCCACAGACGCTCGATGCACTTAACGCGATTAAAGAGGCGAGCATTCCTTTTATTGTCGCCATCACGAAGATTGATAAAAATAATGCCGACATCGAACGCACGAAGATATCACTTCTCGAACACGGTATTTTCCTCGAGGGCATGGGCGGAGAAATCGCCTTTATGCCTATTTCTTCAAAATCGGGTAGCGGCATTCCGGAACTGCTCGATCTTGTTGTGCTCGCTACAGATCTTTCAGAAATTACTGCCGACCCAGACGCTCCTGCAGAAGGATTCGTCCTCGAATCGACTCAAGACCCGAAGCGCGGCGCTTCTGCGACGCTGATTATTAAAAATGGCTCACTCGAGACCGGTTGCTTCGTCGTCGCTGGAGACGCCTACGCGCCTGTTCGTTTTATCGAAGACTTCAGAGGTTCTCGTATAGAGAAGGCATTACCTTCAGAGCCAGTGCGTATCTCTGGATTTAATTCCCTTCCACCTTCTGGAGCACTTTTTAGTGTTGTGGGGAGTAAAAAGGAGGCAGAAAAACTCACTAAAGAAAACGCTGCAAAATCTGTAATCCCTTCTTCTCAATCTGTCTCGACAGAAGGAATTACCGAGCTCCCACTCGTGATAAAAGCAGATGTCGCCGGTTCTCTCGATGCGATTATCCACGAATTGTCGAAGATAACGCACGAGCGCGGGTGTCTGCGCATTATTTCAACTGGCGTCGGTACCGTCTCAGAAAACGATGTGAAGACGGCGATTGCTTCAGGCGGGATTATTGTCTCATTTAATGTGGGCACCGACGGCGTCGCTTCAGAACTCGCCGACCGTAACAATATTTCTATTCTTAATTTCTCAATTATTTACGAACTTTCTGAAAAGATTACCGAGCGCCTCACCTCTCATGTCCCCGTGGTCACAGTCGAAAAAGAGACGGGCAAAGCGCTCGTTTTAAAGTCGTTTTCTTCAAGTGGTAAGAAACAGGTACTCGGCGCGCGATTTATCTCAGGAACTTTTTCTGTCGGGAATAAAATAAAAATAATACGAGGCACAGAAGAGATCTCCCGTGGAAAGATAATCAATCTCCAACAAGCGCGCGCTGACATAAAAGAGATAAAAACAGAAGGAGACTTCGGTATCGAGATAGAAGCGAAGACTCCGCTTATTTATGGCGACACTCTTATTGAATTTACTACGACCGAATCATGAAAACCGAAAAAAGACCTGATGCAAAAAGGCACGGCGATCGTGTGATCGAACTCATCGCGCACGAAGCCGCGAACTTTATCGGGCGCGAAGCGAGTACAGAATCATTTATCACCGTCATTCGCGCTGTGCCACTCTCGCACGGCGAACGGGTCGCTGTTTTTGTGAGCATCTTCCCTGAAGAGAAGATCCGTCCTGCACTCGCCTTTCTCGAGCGACAGCGTGAGGCCTTTTCAGATTATTTAAAAAAGAAAACGCGGCTCTCGCCGCTCCCGAGAATCGACTTTCTTCTCGATAACGGAGAAGCTTGACAGAAATCGCGTTTCGTGTATACTTATATTTATCCAAGGGCGTAAAGCCTTTGAGGGGAGGATTCGTGAGAAACTCGATTGCACTTTTTTTCGTTCTTTCGGCTTCGGTGGCATTCGCGCAGCCCGCCGCCGTGAAGCCGGTACTTCCGCCGGTGCAGACGGTGACGCCGCCGATAATCAACAGCACGGTCAAACCGGCACTTCCGCCGGTGCAGACAGCGACCTTGTCAAAGGCCGCTGGGGCCGTCAAGCCGGCGCTGAAGTAGCGCCATAAACAAAATCAAAAGGAGCCCTAACCGGCTCCTTTAACCTTTTGAGGCCAGGGCGGGAATTGAACCCGCGCATGTCGCTTTTGCAGAGCGATGTGTTACCACTTCACCACCTGGCCGTTTATTAAGAATAGCAGAAGTGATAGGATAATACAGTGCTTTGTTATAGCCGAGGTGGCGGAATGGTAGACGCACAGGGCTTAAAACCCTGAGAGGTCCTAAAAATCCTCGTGTGGGTTCGAGTCCCACCCTCGGTACAAGGAAAACAGATATGCCGCGGGCCTGGAGGCTCGCGGCGTTTATTTGTATTTGAGTAAGTTCTTTAAAAAATCTGGAATGTAAATAAACCAGAAAATTATTGTGGGAACACCGAGAAGAATTATAGTTTCCCAATTTTTCTTTTTTGGGAAGAAAATAAAACCTGCTAGCACGGCGGACAAGATAATGCCGGCGCAGCCGAATAGAATCATTCTTAACGGCATATCAGTCCTCCCTCTCTCACATCCAAAAGCAGAATACCAGATTCGGTGATTATTTCAAAACCGTTAGGAGACGCGTATATTTAGGATCTCTGCCGTGCAGAATCTCTTGATACTTTTTCTGAAGTGACTTTGTTATTTTACCTGTTTCGCCATTTTTAATAATTCGTTTATCTATCTCTCGCACCGGCGTCGCGAGGGCTGAAGTGCCCGAGGCGAAGACTTCGTCAGCGATGTAGAGCTCGGTGAGATCAACCTTCCGTTCAACAACAGGGATCTTCATACCGCGCGCGAGCTCGATAATCGTCCTGCGCGTTATCCCTTCGAGAATATCGCTCGCGGTGTCGGGAGTGATAAGCACGCCATCGCGCACGAAGAAAATATTCGCCGCGCTGAGTTCACAGACATGTCCGTCAGCATCTAAAAAAATACAGTCATCGTAGCCGCTATCGAGAGCATCCTGCTTCGCGAGGACAGAATTCACATACGCGCCATTCACCTTCGCCCTCGAAGGTATCGCATAGTCGGGCACACGCCGCCACACACTCGTCTTCAAGCTCGCGCCGCCTTCGGGCAGGACTTTATAATCGCCATAGGCGAACATACTCACCGTCGTGTGGAGCCCGCGCGACCGCGTCCCTGGCAGGAGCTCGTCGACATGCACCGTCGCACGCACGAGCACATCTTCTTTTATCTTATTCGCTTTTATTAATTCTGTAATCGCTTTGGTAAATTTATTTTCATTCCATTCTTTTTCAAAAGTATCGATGCCGATAATTTTAGCTGAGTCGATTAACCTTTTAAAATGATCTTTTAATCTAAAAGCGACGATTCCCTTTTTTGTTATACATACCGGGAAGACCGTGTAGACGCTCAGGCCGTAGAGAACCGCCGAACTCGCGATACTTAAAGAAGCTTCTTTTACCGGTACTATTTTTGAACCAAAAAATGCTTTGTTATAAATGCGTGCCATTGTGCGCCCACCAGGGCTCGAACCTGGGACCCACTGCTTAAGAGGCAGTTGCTCTACCAACTGAGCTATGGGCGCTGAGTGAGGAAGAAACGAATGATTGTCCTCAATTATTCTTTCTCTCCGAACGAGCGTTCATATGCCTACATATGGGCGCTGAGTGAGGAAGAACCCAAAAAGATATGGGCGCTTCACTTTAGAATATAGCAGAATGTAGTATGATTTGGAAATCGCCCTACTTCGCGTAAAGCTACGAGGGGCAAAGCTGGGGTGGCGAAATTGGTAGACGCATTAGCCTTAGGAGCTAACGGAGCAATCCATTGGAGGTTCGAGTCCTCTCCCCAGCACCACTTCACTAAAGCTACACAGTGCACAGAACTTGACTTTATAGCCGTTTCGTGTATTATAGATAGCGGAGAGCCGATTCTTCGGCTTAAGGAGCTTGAAATGGCATTTTGGAATTGGGTAAGAAATAACCAGAGAACGGTTTGGAATATCGTCCTCGGGTTCGTGTGGATCGTTCTCCTCTTCAACGCCTGCTCCGCGGTTTCCGTCGTTAATGTCGGGCAAATCGGAAGTTGGAGTTGGGCGAACGCGATCCCGTTCGCGGCATTCTTCGTGATCGGGTTCATCCTGATCGCTGTGAACGCTAGAACCATCGGCGCGCCGACTGCGCGAGTCCTCCGTATCGCACTCGGGACGGTTATTGTCATCCTCTTTTTGGCAATGCCGTTCGAGGAGCGTGTCCGCGGGGTGTTTAACCCGCAGCAGTCTCACAACTCGCTGCAAGCGCCGGCGACATCACAGCCGGCACTTGCTATCGGGGTCTGCCCCGACGCGAGCAAGAACGAGACACGGCAGTGCCTCGTCGGGTCTGACTGGTCCAACTGGATCGGTCTGGCAGAAGGTACTGCTGACAACGGCCTCCACTTCTGCTCCAACGCTGGCGGAGAGCGCGAGCAGTCCCCAGACGAGAGCGAAACAATGTTTCGCTTTAAGTCAAAAGACGGCGGGAATCTCGTAAAAAAGTACCGCCTCTTCGCGACTAGCGAAGAATGCGAGGAAGCAACTATCTGAAGCTCTTTCAAAAAGGCCGCGCCAACAAGCGCGGCCTTTCATTTTTTTATTCTCTATTTAGAAGCAGGAACGAAAGTGTTGTTCACATAATTCCCCACCCCGGGGAAAATGCCAAGCACTGTATTCATAATCCCATACGCGCCGAAGATGACGACGAGCCCTACAATGCCCCACATAATCGCTTGCCTCCCTTCCTTTCTCTTCGTTTCATTACCCGCATTGCGCACAAACTCGAACACACCCCAGAGAAATACGACAAAGGCACAGGCAGAGAGCAGCAGAATAATCGGATTAACGATCTGCACGAGTACCTTGCCGAGGAATTGGTTTAGAACTTCGGTCATCTAGCGATTAATGAATCTGTAGTCCGGATGTTGGCGCACCGCCTGCTGGGCCAGAATTATTACCGAAACTGAAGGTGCCGGTGAGAATATTCACGAGTCCCCAGACCGAGACCATCACGAAGAAGCCGACAAGCCCCCAGAGCATCAGGTTCTTACCCTTCTCTTTTACATCATCTCCACCGGACGCCCCGAGAATGAAGGTGTTAAAAGCGCCCCAAAGGAATACGATAAAGGCGATCGCGAAGATAATCGGAACGAGAATATTATTAATCGTGCTGATGATAAACGAACCGACATCATTAAGATTGTTAATAGCAGCAGCTGATGAGACGAGCGGTAGCGCGAGCAGAGTGACAAGTGAGGAAATGGTAAGGGCTTTTTTCATAAAATAAGTAATCTAATAACAGGTTAATTGTAGCTTTTATAAGAGACTGGTCAATGCGGTTTTTATCTATTTGTGGATATTACTAGTTTGTACAACTGTCCGTACTTACACCGTCTGGACAAGTTCTACCATTGGGACAATAACAATCATTGTTCAGTATTATCCCGCGAGGAGTCTCAGTCACCGGCGGCTCAGCACAGGTATCTGTACTTGGATCACAGTATCCGCTACTGCACAAAATGTCATTGTAATTACACTTCACCCCATTCTGCAGATTGCCTGAAGCGCTCGAGGCAGGGCTGCCAGCAGCAGGAGTTTGGGTATTAGAATTTGTTGCCCCAGTATTAATAGTTGGGAACGCGGGGACATTGGTCGAGGTGAGCCCAAGCGTGCCCATAAATATCTGCACGATGCCCCAGACAGAGAAGAGAAGGACGAAGCCGACGATACCGTAAATGGCGAAGGTCTTCCCTTCTTTTTCTGCTTTATCTGAATCGTGAATAAAATACTTGTAAATCCCCCAGACGAATACTAAGAATGCGACCGAGATCAGAGCCGGTATTAAAATGCCGTTGATAACCCCGACGACACTGCTCGCATATCCTTGAATATAAGTCGCATTTATTCCCATAGAATGTTGTTATTTTTAAAATCTAAGCTGAATACTCGTGCCAGGTATCGCGCTCGGCATCATCGGAGCTCCGTAGCCAGCGAGACCGAAGGTGTTCGCGACGACATTCACGAGCCCCCAAAGCGAGAGCATAATAGCGAAGCCAACAATGCCCCAGAGCACGAGCTTATGGCCAGCTGCAACTGCTTTTTCATCGCCATTTGAATAAATGTATGCTTTATACACACCATAAATAAAAACGATAAAAGCGAGCGCGAAGATAACGGGAACTAAAATATAATTAATGACATATAAAATCTGATTGCCGAGATAACAGATATACCCGGTGCAGCCGTTCCCGATCGAGACGCCAAAAGAAATGTTCATAAAATTAAGTATAGCCGAATTAAGAGCCCGGGTTGATGCCGAGCGTGGATAACAAGAGATTCACGAAGCCCCAGACCGAGAAGAGTACGACCATGCCGAGAATGCCCCAGAAGGCGAAATCCTTCCCTTCTTTCATTTTTCCCTCATCGCCTTTATTGTTGAAGAAAAAATATTTTAAAATCCCGTATAAGAACGAGAAGAATGCGAGTGTAGCGATAAAAGGTACGACAATCGTGTTCACGATCACGATGAGCTGATTAACGGTTTCAGCAAAGGTCATAATTATTGTTGTACCGTACTCGCGCCTGGGAAATAAGGGTTCGTGCCGCTTGGCACAGACGAGGTAGTGTCCCCGCCGGTCGAGAGCGAATTCACCGTCGCTTGGATCCCTATCGAGATCACCTGCGCGCCGAGGAGAATAAGCCCGCCGATGACGGTCCAGAGCAGAGCTTGACGAGCCTTTGTGATGTCTCCGGGAACACCTTGTGCCTTCACGAACATCCACCCGACCCAGATCAACATAAAGACAACAACCATCGCGCCGATCTTCACGACGAATCCAAGAACTTCACTCACGAGTTTCGGGAGATCTGTTTTTGAACCAAGGGGATTGATGAGGGTGATTTTATCTCCAGACGGAACTGAAGCAGCATCAGTAGATTGATTGCCTTTAGTACCCACAGCGTCGCTTGATTGATTGCCGCTCGTATTGGTAGCCCCAGATTTGACACAAACATTTTTGACGCAAGAAAGGCCGTTCGAGCAGGTGTCCTCGCACGCATTTCCTTCATAAGCAGCTATACTACAAGCGCCTTTCACACACTGTGCACAACCAGAGATGCTTCCTTTGTTAGCAGAGGTGCACGCTATCCCGCAAGAAGAATTGTTTACACAAGTAAGGTCGTGGCCATTATACTGACCGGTACAAGGTTTACTCGCCGAACAGGCATCGCCTGGTTTTGAATCCGCAAATGCTATTGGCAGAAAAGAAAAGAATCCGACGATGATTACTAATGCGATAAAATATTTTTTCATTGTAAGAGGGCGCGAAGGGCGCTTTCGGCGCTCGAGAGCGCCATGGTTACCGAATATTTCCCGCTCACCACGCTGTTAATCATACTCGAGAAAACAGAATCAACATTTGTTCCTGATGGAGACAGCCAACCTTTGGTGTAGAGGGCTTCTGAATATGCCACTGCCAAGATAGGGTCAGAGGGCGTCTTCGCGAGCTGGCCTAGATTCGCGGGAGCGAGACCGGTCAGAGACGCTGAAGGGCCCTGCGCGTCGCTACTCGCGAAGAGCGTCGCGACTTGATATGCCCCAGAAGGGTTCTTCGCGCCGCGCGAAATCATAAATGAATAAAGTAGCCCATACGCGTTTTTAGTAGACCCCGTGAGCGGCTGCGGGAGTGGCGAGACCGCGAAGTCGAGATTTGGATTCGCTTTTTTAAAGTACACAGCTTCTGAAGCATATCCGATATAAAGCGCAAGATCGCCCGACAAAAACGATTGTTGCGAATCGGGGAGTGATGTATTCCAGGTGTAAGAAACCTTCGACGGGTCAGCGAATTGTGTGTAGAAATTAAGCACTGCCTGCCCCGGCGGAGTTCCGCTCGAAGAATTCATACCGAGATCTGCGGTCATCAGTCCATTTGAAGCGTACGAAGAAATCGGCACGCCCGTTTGTAGAAATAACGACGAGACAATCGCGCGCGCGTTGCGCACATTGTCGTAGGCTCCAAGAGCGATAAGTCCGCGCGAGATCTGGCGAGAAGAAGTGAGAAGAGCGACATTCGGTACGAGGCCGGTTAGCGCTTCCCAAGAAGCGGGTGGTCGCGCGATACCATCTGATGAGAGGATTGCGCGATTCGAGAAGAGAACGAGTGGGTCAACGAGAAATGGCACACCATAATAACCGTCAGAAGCGGCAAGAAGACTTCCCTCATTCACAAAAGCGCTCGAGAAGGTTGACGCAGGGAGCGTCGCAGACGGTATTGGGGTAATAAACTTCGCGAGAGAAAATAAGTTTTCCTGCGAATCGAGAATGAGGTCTGGCGAATTCCCGGTCGCTATTGCTGATGCGAGCTCTGCGGGGAGTGTCGCTGGGTCTTTTTGTACATACGAAACATTCTTCAATTCTTTATTTGACTGCGTGGTAGTGGCGAGAACGGCGTCCATACTACTACTCGGCAAGGTTCCCCAGATAACCACCGTCCCTATCGCATTACTGCTCGTACTTTTCCCCGAATAAGTAGCGAATACGAAGAGACCGATAAGTGCACAGAGTCCGAACACACCGAGTAAAATACCTTGGAAGAGGGAAATTTTCATAAAATCATGGTGCGTTAAATAATATACCGTAATGATGCGGGCCCGCGCGGAATGACTTCACCTTATGAAATCCTCCATTTATAAAGAGCGCTTCTGCTTCGTGCTCGGTCACAACCTTTTTAGCATCAGGGCCCATACCGCTATAGCTCCCCGCCCAATCGATCATTATGAATTTTCCTTCGGGCTTTAACACGCGGCGAATCTCTGCGAGAAGTCCATAGCGATTCTCGATTTGGAAAAGAGTGTTGGACAAGATAACTGCGTCGAGTGAGGCGTCGCGCAGGTGTGTCCCGCCAAGTTTCTCGATGTCACCCCAAACCGTGTCGATGGTGCTCTGATGCTTCGCGTGTGTATTTAATTTTAAATGTTTCAAGACATCTTCTTGAATATCGATCGCGTAGACCTTCCCCGTGTCGCCGACAATCGCTGCAGCCGCGCGCGCGTAGTGGCCACTCCCGGTGCCGAAGTCGCCGACCTTCATCCCCTCGCGTAATCCTAAATGCAAGATGTTTTCTCGCGGCTCGCTAAATGTTCCTGCCATATATATAAAAATAGCACGCCAAGAAGGCGTGCGGTGTGCAATCAACAGAAATTAGAGCCGTAGGGAGAGAATGATGGAATGACCAGCAATCTCTCCCTTTTTGCAGTCCTCGGCGCCAGGACTTACATACGGCACCCGCTTTCGGAAAATTGAGCAATTAGTGCCCAAGCGGTGATGCCCGATATGGGCTGGTACCCATGATGGGCAGAATATCACACAACAAAAAATATGCAACCTTTAAACGAGGTTATAGTAAAAAGGTTTAACCTTACTTTTACTGAGGTTCAACCTTGTTAAAATTCCTTGTTAACATGACTAAAAATAAAAACCGCGAGGGGTTGATTCCTCGCGGTGGCTCGTATTTCTCCACATGTCCCGTTCCCTCGCCTTTATCGCGTGAGAAAAGCAGAAGTCAGCCACTCTCCTGCTCGTTCATTATAATAACCACAGATCTGCCTAATGTACAAGATTAAACCTTTTTTAACAGCGGCGGGAAATAAAAAATCGCGAGGAGAGAAGCGGGCCTCGGGGAGGGGCGGGGGCTTCTCTCGCACGCGATCGGGGTCGGCTGTCGTCAATAGAGGGAGAACAGGCAAATGTTTCCTCGGTGACGGATATCCAAACCCGTCTGAGTATCATAGCACAACCCCCTAAAAAATGCAAGCCCTAAATTACAAAGCCACCATTGAGGCAATAGAGTCGCCCGGGTAGAGACGCATCACGCGGACGCCCTGCGTCGCGCGCGAGAGCGAAGGAATTTCTGCCACGCCAGTGCGAATCACCTGCCCTTTTTTAGAAATGACGACGAGCTCTTCTTCTTCGAGATTGCCCGCAACAATCTTCGCACCGATAATCTCACCCGTCTTCGGCGTCACTGCCGCTGTTTTAATCCCCGAGCCGCCGCGACCCTGCACTTTGTATTCAGAAATTTTTGTTCTCTTGCCGTATCCCTTACTCATCACGACAAGAAGCGACGCGTCTTTAGCGGCGGCAGAGATCACTTCTGCCGAGACAACCTTGTCGCCTTTTTTCACGCTCATACCGCGCACGCCGCCAGCGGTGCGACCCATCTCGCGTACATCCTCGGCGTCAAATCGAATCGACTGCCCTTTTGAAGTGACAATCGAGACGGTGTCGCCTTCTCCGGCGTGATTGGCAGAAACGAGTCGGTCTCCTGATTTCAAATTAATCGCGATGATGCCCGAGCGGCGCACATCGGAGAATGACTTCGCCGCAACACGCTTCACTACACCCTCTTCAGTAACAAATACGATTGACGAAGCGTCGAGGGCAGCACCCTTCGGCACCGGCAATATCGAAGTCACCTTTTCATCACCCGCGAGCGCGAGGAAGTTCATAATGCTCTTCCCCTTCGTCGCGCGCTTGCCTTCTGGGATTTCATACATCTTCAGTTGATATGCTTTGCCGAAGTCGGTGAAGAAGAGGAGGTCACTGTGTGCATTCGTCACGAGGAAATTTGTCACAATGTCTTCTTCTTTTGTCGCGATATCAACAACGCCGACGCCGCCGCGCTTCTGCTTTTTATATTCAGTCGGATTTGTTCTCTTCACATACCCGCCTTGGGTCAAAACGAGCATCGACTCTTCGTCCGGTACCATATCTTCAACAGAAATATTCTGCACGCCGCCTCTCACGATACGCGTGCGACGATCATCGCCATACTTCTCTGCCAATTCTTCTAATTCCCTTTTCACAACAGCGAGAATCTTCTTCGGCGAGGAGAGAATATCTTTCAACTTCGCGATAATAGCCTGCACTTCAGCGAGTTCATCCTCAAGTTTCTTTCTTTCAAGCCCCGCGAGTTTCGAGAGGCGCATCTCGAGAATCGCCGTCGCTTGGAGAATTGAAAAGCCAAATTTCTTTTGAAGCGCAAGTGATGCAGAAGGAATATCCACCGCCTTTTTAATAATCGCGATAACTTCGTCGATGTGATCAAGCGCTTTACAGAGCCCGAAGAGAATGTGCTCACGCGCTTCTGCTTGGCGGAGATCAAACTCCGTTCGACGCTTCACCACCTCCTGACGATGCGAAACAAAGTGCCCGAGCATCCCGACAAGCGAGAGCATTTCTGGCACACCATCGACGAGGGCGAGCATATTGTAGTGGAAGGTGCTCTCGAGCTCGGTGTGTTTATAGAGTGCATTCAAAACAGCCTGAGGATGTGCCGAACCTTTAAGCTCAACCACGACACGGATATCGGTCGTCGACTCATCGCGCAAGTCGCGAATGCCTTCGAGCTTTTTTTCTTGTACTAAATCGGCAATGCGAGAAATAAGTTCGCTCTTATTCACACGATACGGAATCGAGGTGATAATAATGCTCGAATCTTTTTTCCCATCATCAACAATCTCGGCTTCGCCGCGCACCACGACCGGCCCTTTGCCCGAGCTGTACGCGTGTTTAATATCTGCCTGATTAAAGGCGACACCACCAAGTGGGAAATCTGGGCCTTTCACAAATTGGAGAAGGTCGTCGGTCGTCGCGTCAGGATTTTCGATAAGATGCACAGCGGCGGTAACCACTTCGCGCAAGTTGTGTGGCGGGATATTCGTCGCCATACCGACCGCGATGCCGAGCGTTCCGTTTAAAAGAAGGTTCGGGAGAGCTGACGGAAGAACATGTGGCTCTTCGCGCGTCGCGTCATAGTTCGGATTCCATTTCACCGTCTCTTTTTCAAGATCATTTAACAGTGATTCGCCGATACGCGACATCTTCGCTTCGGTATAACGCATCGCGGCTGGAGAATCGCCGTCGATCGAACCGAAGTTACCTTGACCGATTACGAGCGGATAGCGATAGGAGAACTCCTGCGCCATCTTCGCCATCGAGTCGTACACCGCGGTATCGCCGTGCGGATGATATTTACCGAGCACTTCGCCGACGACCGTTGCCGACTTTCGGAACTTCCCTCCCGGCACAAGCCCCATATCCTTCATCGCGTAGAGAATTCTGCGATGTACCGGCTTCAACCCGTCGCGCACATCAGGCAAAGCGCGTGCAGTAATAACGGTCATCGCGTAGTCGATATACGACTTCCGCATCTCAGCGACAATCGGCTGATTAATCACATTCGCCGCTATCGCAGTCACTACTTCAGGATTTTTATCTTTCGAAGCCATATCAAATTATCAAAACTAAAACGGAATGACGGTTGGCTCCGCCTTTTTCTTTGTGCTTGTTGCTGGCGATGAGTCGATTATCTCGATATGTGCAGGAGCATTTTTATCTGATTCAAGCGCCGCTCCTGCTCCAGCAATACCGGTATTTGATGCTCCACCCGTCACAACTGAAGACTCTGCTCCGGTACTCTCAGCAAAGTTACTCCCCTGAATAGCGAAAGTCCCCGATGAAAGTGTCCCCGCAAACCAAATTAGAGCAACAACAGCGGTGAGACATCCGGCAGTCGCGAAGACAATTTTTTTACGGATATGATGCGGCTTTCCTTTTATATATTCGATATGATCAAAAATAGTTTTCATATTATTTACCAGCGGGCGTTATCACTAGTATACTCCCGTCGCGACCAATAAGATCCTTTTTCTTCAGAGTAAGTTTATCAACACTCTCGCTCCCATTGCCCGATTCTTTTAAGAAAAGCCCGAGCGACTTGTCGTCATAATGCATCGGGACAATAATCTTCGGCTCGAGCGAGACCGCGAGCTCGTGCGCTTTAGCTGGAGAGAGAACACCGTCGCCACCAATCGGCACAAAGAGCACATCGATCTCTCCGATATTTTCTCTCGCGTCTTTTGAAAGTTCGGTATCAGAAAGTGCACCGAGATGCACAAGAATCATATCTTCTAATTGAACGGAGTAGATAGTATTAACTGCTTCTTCTTCACCTTTAACACCGTATTTACTCTTCGACAAAAATCCTTGAATCACGACGCCTTGTCGCTCGTATTCTCCCGGGCCCGTTATCGCGAATGGCTCCTTATCGCCATAAGTCACTTCTTCGACGCCGTTCATATCAGCGTGATCGCGCGAGACGAGCGCGACATCAGCGCCGAAGCGTACAGCCGGTAGTGACGAGCCTTTTGAAATAGGGTCGAAGACGAGCGTGAGGTCGCCGAAAGTGACTTTAAAACATTGCCCGCCGTGGTGAGTGATAACCATATTAAGTACTTATATTCTATCATAAAATCTGTCGCGGCGATAGCTGTTTATGAGCCACTTGACAATAAAATAGGGCTGTGATAACTTACCAATAAGCCTGTTGTTTGGGCAAATTCAAACCGTCAGGAGAACATTTGAAAAAAATGAAATTTTCGGATAATTTGAACTAACCCGGCGGCGGCCAGCTCGAGGTGTTGCGACATTTCGAGCCCTGGTGCAAAGAAGCCGTTCGTCACCCATCAGCGGGTACGAGCGGCTTTTTCTTTTTCGCCCATTTCATTTCGTGCCTTGATTTTATGGCTTATTTGCTTGATTTTTTGTACTTCACCACGCGCCATTTTGTAAAAGTGCTTGACAAATAAAATCGAGTGTGATAGGTTTAAGTCAGATCAGCCTGTACATTTCCAACAAAGGTTGGCCCACCCTCGGCAACTTCGCCGGCGGCTAGCCCTTCGGCCTGGGCGTTGCGCGTCGGGCCCGGCGCGAGCGGCTGACCACTTTTTTGGTTAGCATCGCTCGCCGCCAATGGCCACGCGCACGAAGGGCGATTGCATCAAGTGATGCAGTCGCCCTGTATGGGGGACGGCAGCGAGCAACTCCGTGAGTTGCCGTCGCGCGGGACCTTCCCACCGTTCCCCAGTCAACGGGCGGGCGCGCTCTAGGCGCGCCCGGCCCAATCGGCCCACCTCCGAGTCAGGCGACTCGGCGCACCTCCTCAGTGGCATGGTGCCACAGGAGCTCTTAGATCTTTTTCAAAAAAAGGCCGCTTGCCTTCTCTACCCGTCAGCGGGTACTGAGGACAAGCGGCTTTTCTATTTCCCTTCTCATTTTTTATACCCTGTGATAGAATGCCCGAGTTGCGTGAGGAGAAGTATAGATCAGCTAACCCTCGATGCCGAAAGGCATGAGTACTGATTTTGAAAATCTGCACGACTTTTAAAGTATGAATGAAGAGAACCCGATGTTTTCTCTGCTTGAAACAATCCCGACACCGCCCGGAGCTGGCGACATTGTTGAAGGGACGATTATCGCCATCGAGAGAGGGCGTGTTTATATTGACCTCCCGCCATTTGGTACAGGGATTATTTATGGTCGCGAATACCTCAACGCCGCTGATGTATTGCGCAAGGCGAATAAAGGCGACATTATAAGTGCGAAGGTTGTCGACCCAGCTGGTCGCGATGGCTATATCGAACTCTCGCTTAAAGAAGCTCGACAAGCAGCGATCTGGGGCGAAGCCGAAGCGGCCATTCTCTCGGGAACGCCGTATTCACTCAATGTTGAAGATGCGAACAAAGGCGGACTCATCCTCTCGTGGCAGGGTATCCCTGGCTTCTTGCCAGCGTCACAACTCTCGAAGGAGCATTATCCGCGCGTACCAGAGGGAGACAAAGATCGCATTCTTGGAGAACTGATGGCATTTGTCGGACACCCGATTTCTGTCCGCATCATTACTGCTGATGCAAAGGAAGGAAAATTAATTTTCTCTGAACGAACCGGCAATGAGGCTGAAGAGAAGGCGTCGCTTATCGATAAGTATCAGGTGGGTGATGTCGCAGAAGGCGAAGTGACGGGCATCGTCGACTTCGGTGTCTTCGTGAAGATTGAACAAGGGCTCGAAGGATTGGTGCATATCAGCGAGCTCGATTGGGGCCTCGTCGAAGATCCTCACACACTCTTTAATGTTGGTGACCGTGTGAAAGTAAAGATTATCGAGATCAAAGATGGGAAGGTCTCCCTCTCGATTAAAGCGTTGAAAGAAAATCCTTGGCACTCTGCCTCTGCGCGCTACACCAAGGGAATGGAAGTGCCGGGCGTTGTGATCAAATATAACAAGCACGGTGCGCTCGCTTCGATCGAAGAAGGCGTCGCGGGGCTTGTGCATGTGAGCGACTTCGCTTCGCCTCTCGAACTACGCGAGAAGCTCGAACTTGGGAAGACCTATCCGTTTACCATTTCTCTCTTTGAACCAAAGGACCAGCGAATGACGCTCGTCTTGGTTGGGAAGAAATAATCGGTAGAAATTCAAAAAACAAAACACCAAAAACACGCGGCGCCAAGGGCGCCGCGTGTTTTGTTTTTTAGAATTCACCAATCCCCGGTTTCCATAAAAATAAATTAGCGGGTGTTGGCGAACTGGGTCGCGACTTCGATTCCTTCAGCCGCGTAGAGGCGTACTGCCTCTGCAGCTTTTTTCAAAACTTTTTTTACCGCAATTTCTTCTGCTGGCTTCCACTTCCCTATGACTTGTTTAATTACTTTTTCTTCTCCAACCACTTTCTTCGCTCTGTTTTTCTTACCAAGCGCGCTAATGCCGATGCGCAGTCGCGCGAAATCTTGTGTCTTCACGGCACGCATCACGCTCTCGACGCCTTTGTGTCCGCCGCTCCCGCGCGCGAAGACCATTTTCATCGTGCCGAGCGGCAGGTCGAGGTCGTCGTGAATCACGAGCAAGTTTTTTGCCGCTTTTACTGATTTTACGAGTTGGCAAACAGCCTTGCCAGAATTATTCATCATCGTTTCTGGCAAGACGAGTGTGACACCCTCCTTCCCTATCTCGCCTTTAGTGATAAGGGCATTTACTTTTTTATTAAAAATAAAATCTTCGAATTTTTCATTCTTTGCGACAAGCTCGACAGCATTTCTGCCAGCATTGTGACGCGTCTTTTCATACTCCTTTCCCGGATTCCCGAGCCCAACAATTATGGTGGTCATATACAAATAATATCACAACCGCATACCGCTCGAAGACTCGCGGTACCTTCGGCGATTACGCCTACGGCTTGCATCGAAAAAAATAGGCGCGTACAATACTGTTATGAATGAAACTTGGAAAGGTCTTCTGAAGGATCTTTTCACTCTTGCGCTCCTCATTGTTGTTGTCGTTATTCCTATTCGCATCTTTGTCATCTCGCCGTTCATTGTTGATGGCGAATCGATGCATCCGACCTTCGAAAATCTCGATTATCTCGTTGTTGACGAGATTGTTTACGACTTCCACGCCCCAGCGCGTGGCGATGTTATCGTATTCCGCTATCCAAACGATCCTTCACTCTTTTATATCAAGCGTATTATCGGTCTCCCGGGCGAAACAGTCTCTATAAATAAAGGAGTGGTCACCATTACGACGGTGGGTGGAAATAAAATAACCCTTTCAGAGCCATACACAGTAAATGAAGATGCGACCTATACAAAAAATGTGACATTGAGCGCGAACGATTATTTCGTTATGGGTGACAATCGCCCAAACAGTTCTGATAGTCGCGTGTGGGGACCATTACCAAAGAGCGATATTGTCGGTCGTGTTGACCTACGCCTATTGCCAGCCAGCGAAATGGGATTCTTCCCTGGCGGAGCCTCTTATTCGAAAAAAACTTCTTCAACAACAGTAAATATATGATTCGCGACAGGATAAAAGGGGAAGAAATTTTACAAAAAGCGTCGACAATTGGACAGTATTATGGATTTACTCCACTCTCGCTCCTTACTGCCGCGCCACGCCTAGCGGGCGCGAAGTCTAAAGCGGAGCCACCGAAACTCGATTTTAAAAATGATCCAAACGCTGAGACGATCTTCGGTTTTTTAAAACAATTTAAAAGTACTGGCTTGCCGCCCTCTTCACGACAACCTATGTTTGTCTGGCATACCAACATCGCTCCGGGTCGCCCGTTACAAAAAAAAGTTACGGTACAATTCCACGCGCTCGGCACCGATCGCGCGATCGCGGACACAATTGTTATACGCGCGCTCGTTGCACTCGCGCGCGACCTCTTCCACGAAGAACCGACCGTTCGCATCAATTCAATGGGGGATAAAGAAACCCGCGCGCGCTACGCGCGCGAGCTCGGCGTCTTCTTTAGAAAGCGCGCCTGCGCACTCTCTGAAGAATGTCTTAATTTCGCTAAAAGTGATGTATTCCTCGCGGCAGAACACGCCATCAACAACGGCTACGCCGAAGAACTCCCTTCGCCAACAGAACATCTCTCTGATGCGAGCCGAAAGCGTTTTGAAGACTTGCTCGAATATCTCGAAATGACCGAGACGCCCTACGAGCTCGCCCGACACCTGATGAGCCGCGGTGGCGTCTGGAGCGATATTTGTTTTGAAATAGTCGTTGGCGACAAACGCGTCGCGTGGGGCTCGCGTTATACCGATCTGGTCAAAACTTTTTTTAACAGTGGATCATTCCCTGCGACCGGCGCCGTCTTCCAGATCTCTGGATTGTCGACAGAAGAGAATAAAGAGATCGTGGTGAAGAAAGTGCCCCAATCGCGCTTACGATTTTCGTTTGTACATATCGGCGACGAAGCGAAACGCCTCTCGATACAACTCGCCGAGAACTTTAGAAAAGAGCGTGTGCCTTTAATGCAACATATCGGCATCGAGTCTCTCACCGAGCAGCTCCATCTCGCTGAAAAACAGAATAGCCCGTACCTTCTCATAATGGGGCGCAAGGAGGCGTTAGAAAAAACGGCGATCGTGCGCAACTGCCAAACGCGCGAAGAAACCGTCATTCCGCTCGAAGGCATCATCGAGCGCCTACGCGCGTTTGTGTAGACAACTAATGCCTCGGTGTGCTAGAGTGCTTTCATTATGACAGCAGGAACAAGAATAGAAGTCGCGCGCGGAAAGAACGAGAGTTCGACTGCGCTTATTCGCCGATTTACCCGCCGTGCGCAGGGTCTCGGCCTCGTGCGCGAGATTCGTAACAATCGCTACTGGCAGCGCACCGTATCGAAGAATGTTGAGCACAAGCGCGCCCTTATCACCAAGTCCCGCCGCGAGAATTACAACGAGCTCGTCAAACTCGGTAAGATAGACCCCGCAGCCAAGAAGAATGCCCGCGGCAAAAAATAAAGAAGCGCGTCTTTCGATTAAGAATCTCACTCGTCACGATGTGACGAGTTTGCCGTTTAAAAAAATCGCTCGCGATATCGCTCTGGGATGGGAAATTTCTCTTGTTTTTGTGGGGCCAAAAAAAGCGCGAGAATTAAATAAAAAGTTGCGCAATAAAGAGTACATTCCAAATGTGCTTTCTTATACTGTTGGTAAAAAGTCAGGCGAGATTTTCATCTGCCCAAGTGAGGCAAAAAAGCAGGCTGCCAACTTTAACCTTACACCTTCCACCTTTACCCTTCTGCTATTTATTCACGGTGTATTACACATACAAGGATGGGATCATGGTGTTAAAATGGAACAATGCGAGAAAAAAATTCTAAAACGCTATGTCGCGAAGGATAGCGACCGGCATTGATATCGGCACCTACCAGATAAAGGTAGTCGTCGTCGAAGAAATTATAGATAAACCGAGTGGCGCTCGGCGGTTGCGTATTATTGGTACGGGCCTCGCCGAGTCAAAAGGCTTGCGCCACGGCTACATTGTTAATAAAGAAGAGGTCACTTCATGTATTCTTAAAGCGAAGCAGCAGGCAGAAACATCTGCACATATCCAGATCCGCACAGGATTCCTCGCTGTGGGAGGCATCTCTCTCGACGAGTCACGCGCGACCGGCTTCGCGATTATCTCTCGCGCTGATCAAGAAATAACCGCCATCGATCTAGAAAAAGCCGGTAAAACAGCGCGAGAAGCCGCAGCCCCTGGATTTATAAATCGCCATGTTCTGCACAGCATTCCGCTCGAATACCGCATCGACGGCACCAAGGTCTTGGGGTATCCACTCGGTATGAAAGGTATTCGTCTTGAAGCTGATTACCTTTTTGTCACCTGTCTATCACAACACGAGGAGACGCTTCTTAAAGCAGTCGAGGACGCCGATATCGAGATTGTCGACCAGATGGCTTCCCCACTCGCCGGCTCCTATGTCCTCCTCGATGGCGACCAGAAGATGAAAGGCTGCGTGCTCGCCAACATTGGCGCGGAGACTATTTCTATAGTTGTCTATGATGAGGGCATTCCTGTTTCGGTAAAAGTATTCCCGATGGGTTCGAGCCATGTAACAGACGACATCGCGCTCGGCCTTCGTATTTCTCTTGAAGAAGCGGAGAGGATAAAAATCGGCAGACTATCGGGGCAGATGTATCCGCGTAAAAAAATCGACGACATTATCGGCAGCCGGTTGTCTCTTATGTTCGCTCTTATTGACAAACATTTGAAATCACTCGGACGACGCGGCCCATTGCCTGCAGGCATAATTATTTCTGGAGGCGGAGCTGGTATCGGGACGATTAGTGATGTGGCGAAGGGCTCACTTAAACTCCCTGCGCGACTCGCAGAGTCTAAGATCTCTACTGATACAAAAATCCGCGACGCCACCTGGGCAGTCGCTTACGGTCTCGCTCTTTGGGGTCTCACCGGTGATACCACTATTCAGAAAAAAAGCATCACTTCTCAAATCGGAAAGTTTTTCCACCAGTTTTTACCGTAGGCATGAGCTCAATCAAGCATATAGAATTTTGGGTTTCAAATTTAAAAATTTCTTTGGATTTTTATACAGAATTATTTTCAATAATCGGTTGGTCTCATGTGGATGAGAATGGTTTTTCTTGTGACGGTACAAAAATCTATTTTTATGAAAAACAAGAATTGGACATACATACAAAAGTTCCTGGCCCGCGACACATTTGTTTTCAAGTCGGCGGTAAAGATATTGTTGATTTAGTTTCAAATTCGCCAATTATAAAAAATGGAATTTTACACGGACCAGATGTACTTCACGAGAACGGTAGTTATATGCTTGTGTTTAAAGATCCTGATAATTATATTTTAGAGGTGGCATATAAATCTTAATTTAAGAAAGAAAATCGAGTAATCCACAGCTCCATTGAAAATTAATATTGATTTGATATAGTGATCTTGTGCCTGCGGGCGCAAGCCCCTTATCGGCTAAGGATTACCTAAGCTGAAGGCAGGCACATCAGAGGAACCGCCTTTATTGGCGGTTTTTCTGATTTTAATCTTCTGCCTCATTTCTATAAAGTTTCTGCTTCCCTATTTTCCCAATCGGCATAACACTCCAAAAATGTAATTTTCCATCCCCGATTTTTCTTACAATTACTCGTACCAAAATCATTGACTCTTCACCGACAATGTCGTGGAAGCCCCAATACTCAACTTGTTTGGTTTTACTAAATCCATCTTTCCCAGGCTCTCCCCATTTTTCGAGAGTATTTCTATATTCCTGAACCGTCCCAGCATTACGGAGAATATGCAGTGCTGGTTTTAACAATCTGAGTTTCAGTCGTTGTTCTTGAATATTTCTTGGTTGTCTGTTTGGTTTATTCAACAAATGATTAAAACCGTCAGAAGTAAGGGAGATATTTAATTTGAAATACGGACAGAAAATTTCTGGGGTCGATTCATACAACTCTCGCGATGTTTCTATAAGTTTATGATAGTCGCGAATAGTTCTTTCTATATCAATCTTCTGTTCCATTCGTCAATTTTAGCATCTCATATCTCTCTATTGTCAATATTTGCATTCGTCACCGTTCTGCTATCATAACGGGAGCCATTATTTATACATATATGTCAAAAAGAATTGAACCTGAAATTGAGACATTCGCGCGGATTCGTGTCGTCGGTGTTGGTGGTTCTGGGAAAAATGCGATTAATCACATGATTAATTCGAAGGTGCGCGGTGTTGAATTCGTGGCAGTTAATTCTGACGCCCAAGATCTCCACCGTTCTCTCGCGAAGCGTAAGATTCATATTGGAAAAAATTTGACGCGCGGTCTCGGCACTGGGATGAACCCAGAGCTCGGTCGCAGAGCGGCTGAAGAGACGCGTCAAGAAATCCAAGAGGCTCTTTCAGGGAGCGATATGGTCTTTATCACCTGCGGACTTGGCGGAGGTACCGGTACAGGAGCGTCATCCGTTGTCGCTAAGATAGCCAAAGAAGTTGGGGCGCTCGTGATCGCTGTCGTGACCAAGCCATTTTCATTTGAGGGAGCACAGCGACGCGATATTGCTGAACAAGGACTCGTCGAACTTAAAAAAGAAGTCGACGCTTTTATTATCATTCCAAATGATAAACTGCTCGCGATAGTCGATACAAAGACTTCTGCGAAGAACGCATTCGCGATGTGCGACGAGATCCTGCGACAAGCGGTTGAGGGCGTCTCTGACATCATCACCACTCCGGGAGAAATCAACACCGACTTCAACGATATTAAAGCGATTATGGAAGGCGCGGGCCCTGCTCTTATGGGCATTGGTATCGCCGAGGGCGACGAGCGCGCGAAAGAGGCTGCACATCAGGCAGTCAATTCCCCTCTCCTCGATGTCTCGATTAGTGGTGCGAGAGGCATTCTCTTCGTTGTTGCTGGTAGCGAAGATTTGAGTCTTATCGAAGTTCAGGAAGCCGCGAAGGTTATCAACGAATCGGTTGATAAGAACGCGAAGGTTATCTTCGGTATTATGCGCGATGAGAAATTGAAGAAGGGTCAGGTACGCATTATCGTTATCGCGACCGGGTTCCCTGACGCATTAAATTCTGGACACTCTGGCTCGATACTCGAGCGATCACTCTTCTCTATGCCAGCAGAAAAGCGTGTTGAAGAGCGTGGGCATATCTATCATGAAGTTTTAAAACGCGATGATAAAGTTGAAGAAAAAGTGAAAGCTACAGAGATAAAAGATGAGCCGATTATTACTCCAGTTGAGAAGGATGAACCAATCGTGACGGCGAAGCCGCACAAGCGCGAAGAGGCTCCAGCAGTCGTCCCAGAAGATGATGAATCGTGGGGCGCGATCCCGGCGTTTTTGCGTCGCCATAAGAAATGATTCTTCGAATCATTTCTTTCTCCCTGCACTCGTTCGAAAGAATAAAATAAGAATTTCATTCTTTACTCACTCGTTTGGTAGTAAGAAGTAGGTTGTAGAAAAACAGAAAAACGCGGCGACCTTCGGTCACCGCGTTTTGATTGATGAAGTAATGAACAATTATTGCACAAGGGTTCTGATTTCTGATTTTTCTAACAATTTCGATGGACACATCGTGTATGCCAAATACTGGCGAGCTCCCGTGTACAAGCCTTTACAACTCGGGCATTTCGCAGGGCTGTATTTAATGGGAAATGAAACATTTGTGATGAACCTAATGAGTAGGACACCGCAATAAATACATTTACCATTTGGAGGAACGGCATTACCGTCGGTCTGGCTGAACACTGGCATGAAGACCTCCCCGCATCCTTCTTAAGCATAATCTTATCTGCACAATGGTCAACTGCAGATTTTACTGAAGTATTTTGTTATACTATTCGCACTATGCACGACCTTATAATCATCGGTGGAGGGCCAGCGGGAGTGGCAGCAGGTATTTATGCCGCACGAAAGAAATTAAAAACGGTTTTAATCGCTGAAGAGATCGGTGGGCAATCTGTTGTTTCTGATGGTATTGAAAATTGGATCGGCACGCCCAAAATTAGTGGAGCCGACCTCGCGAAGTCGCTTCGCGCGCATCTTGATGCGGTCAAAAATGACATGGTCGAACTCGCCCTCGGCGAACGCGTCGTCTCGCTCGAAACCGCTAGCGGCGAAACACCTAAGCTGCTTAGGTATTTCGCCGCTAAGTTAGCATCAGGGAAGCTTTTTGAAGCGAAGGCGGTGCTTGTCGCCTCGGGCGCCGGCCGTAGAAAGCTCGCGATCCTTGGCGCAGAAAAATTCGAGAACAAAGGCATCAGCTACTGTGCTTCCTGCGACGGACTCCTCTTCGCGGGTCAAGATGTCGCTGTTATCGGCGGAGGAAATGCCGGTTTCGAGACAGCGCTCCAGCTCCTCGCCTACGCGAAGTCAGTCACGCTCATTCATCGTCACGCCGAATTTAAGGCTGACGCAACGACCGTAGAAAAGGCGCTCGCGCACCCAAATATGCGCGTGATAAAAAACGCCGAGCCAATTGAAATTGTTGGCGATAAGTTTGTGAGTGGATTGAAATATAAAGATAAAGATTCTGGCGAAGTAGCGGAAATCGCTGTAACGGGCATATTCGTCGAGGCAGGCGTTTTGCCGAACACTGATTTTATAGAAAAAATTGTCGCCTGCGACGAGACAAAGAGAGTTAAAATTAATCCTCACAATCAGCGCACGAGTGTTGACGGGATCTGGGCTGCAGGCGACTGTACCGACGAGCTCTACCACCAGAACAATATCGCCGCCGGCGACGCTGTCAAAGCGCTTGAGGATATTTATTTTTGGATTAAGAAACAGTAATTAACTGTCGCGAACATCGGTATATTCTTTGGTAAATGGCTTACCGCGCAGAAGCGTGTGGAAATGATTTATCATATAGCGCCAGCCTGTTTTTATCACACCTTCTTTTTTTAATCGTCTGCCCGAGGTGTACATCGGCAATTTAAAAGTCCACTTCACCCTCCCCACCTTACTAATCCGCTTCGCGATGTCGGTGTCTTCACCATAAAACTCGATCGTCGTGTCGAAGCCGCCGATCTGGTCCATATGTGCTCTGCGCACGATAAAATTCCCGCCCTGCAGCATCGCGCCTTTATTTAAAATATGGTGATTTATTAAATGTGAAAGATAACCGATAGAATAAAAGACTTTTGTGATGCCGCGATGAATCGGCGAGAGATCATAATAAATATACGGTCCGCTTAAAGCTGCTAGATTTTCATCTTTTTCAAATTCTTTAAGCACGGTCGCGAGCCAGCCCTGCGTCAGCGTTGTGTCGGCGTCGATGTGCGCGACGATTTCTCCCGTCGAAGCTTCCTGCCCCGCGTGACGCGCGCGCACGAGACCCTTATTCGGCTCGTCGACCACAATCACGAAGTCATAGCCACGCGCGACTTCTCCTGTATTATCGGTGCTCGCATTATTCACGACAATAACCTCCGCGTCAGAAGGCGTACGATCGATCTCGACCCTCACGGATTCTAGACATTGGGGCAAGTTTTTTTCTTCGTTATAGGCAGGAATGACAAAACTGATTCGCATATAATTGCTTGTTTAGTATACTATAAGAGCTATTATTATGAACCTCTTGACGACGCTTGTTGTATTTCTCGAACAGTCCAAATATTTTTTGCTCTTCGCAGGGTCATATCTCGAGGGCTCTGCCGCGATGATGACGGGCGGGCTCCTCGCTCGTCTCGGCATCGTTTCATTCGGGCTCGCCTATCTCGCGCTCTTCATCGGCGATGTGCTAGCGGACATTATGTGGTACTTAATTGGCCGCTTCGCCGCTTTCTCATTCTTCGTGCGCTATGGCTACCTTATCGGCGCGACGCCAGAAATTTTAAAAAAAGTTGAGGTAAAATTTCATCACTATCACACCAAGATTCTTATCATTTCTAAACTGACGATGGGTCTCGGGCTCGCTGTTCCAGTCCTTATCACTGCTGGGATGATGCGTGTCCCCTTCTCGCGCTATGTGACGATCAACATCCTTGGCGGCATCGTGTGGATCTTTTTGTTAATGTGCATCGGCTACTATTTCGGCAATGTGTTGAGTTATATCCCTGCAAAATTCGGCATCGCCGCAGCCATCGCGACGCCGTTTATCTTCTTCTTCGCGATGAGTTTATTAACAAAAAAGTTAAAAACAATTGCCTAATATGCTCTCTATCGTCATCCCTGCGCGTGAAGAAGAAACAACGATCGAACAAACGATTATGCAGTTTCGCGATAATCTGAAAATCCCGCACGAGGTAATTGTTTCTGATGCGAGAAGCAAAGATAGAACGGTTGAAATCGCGCGAAGCTTCGCGCACATGGTCGTCGTATTCGATGGCGAGAGGCACACCGCGGGCATCGGGAGAAATGATGGAGCAAAAGTGGCAAAGGGTGAATATATTGCTTTTATAGACGCCGGCGTTGAAGTGCCAAACCCAGAAGCATTTTTTGAACGCGCTCTCGCGCATTTTAATGACCCAAGTGTCGTCGGTGTGACTGGGCCACAACGCGCGTTCCCCGAGATTGAAACGCTCGCCGATCGCCTCTCGTATGGCTATCTTAATCTGGCGATTCGCTTCCAAAATAATGTACTGCATCACGGCGAAGCCTCGGGGAAGTTTATGCTCGTGCGACGAGATGCATTTCAGAAAATAAATGGCTTCCGTGAAGATCTCCACACGCGCGAAGACGGCGACTTCTTCCTTCGCCTTTCAAAAGTGGGCAAAACCGTTTTTGACCCATCACTCCTCGTGTATCACGCTGCGCGTCGCCCGCACGCGATCGTTTGGGCGCGCCTCTGGTGGACTTGGACTATAAACGCTATTAGCGTCGCGCTCTTTAACAAAGCCGTCGCTGACGATTGGACGCCGATACGATAGGATTAGATACTCTCTATATAGATACTAACCGTTGGCTTACTCTTAGTCACGAAGAAATCATTGGTGCGGTCAACATCGCTGTTGAGATTATTTCTGCTATACGAAATAGCCCCACTTAAGAGAGCTATGTTGTCTGGGCTGTGCTGATTCTTTAATGCATTCGTTAATACGCCAAGCTCGAGGACATCCGCTGATAGCGTCCTCATATAATCCTCGCAGGTCGTATACGGCGAATAGCCAGCACTGTCCCCCATCGAGTAACTGGATTCTACTCCTCCCGAACTTTTTACTGTTGCGGCTAAATCAGTGAGAAATTCTTTTTGAGCCTTATCAAAGGATACCGTAACGGTCGCATTATCAGATGAGGAAGAATCTGGCGTCTGTCCTGGATTAATTTCGAGCGAATCGCTCATTATATTTCCATTGTATTTGGCGATCAATGCTTTTACTGCATCGTGCAAGGCGGGTACATTGTGCGCGTTAAAAGAAACAGACACTTCAGCTGGACCTCCTTCATTTTTTACAGAAGAACAATCTGCCTGCAGAAGAGGCGTGATGCCGAAATCGGCGAGAGAATACTTTTTATCATTCTTATGAGACAGAACGAAACACGCTCCCAGAATTATTATAATAATGACGGCGATAACCGAACTCCAAATGAGTGTGCGATGTTTTTTCATTACTTTATTATAGAGGTTCCTCTACAAATAAGACATTCTCAATGGGGATAACATCTGCGGTGACGATTGCCGGAACTTTGAACCGATAGGACGGCTTAACTACGGCGATGTTGATAAGATTATACGAAAATTGAGGCGGATTTACCAAGAAAAGCCGGACTTGTTCGAAGTACCTACTTTTGCACAGAAAGTTTACTAAACCCGTTCAGAATCTGCTCGACCTGTTCGTTAGTGACTTTTGAGCCTGACAAACGAAGTGATGAGCCGGTAGAAGCTATAAGCGTGGCATGACGAAGCTCCGTCAGACGTTCTGGTGAAATACCGGCATTCTTTTTTGTGTACTTGGGTTTTATCATATCTATCTAGAGGTAATAATTACAAACAACCAGCCTCGCCATACTTTCCTGCAAGATCTGAAATCACCCCATCCTTATCAACAAGCCATGAGACTTCCCATCGCAAACTACACGGGAATTTGCTACCATATAAAACCGCTTGTCTGCGCCCAGCCGCGTTCACTCCATCAATAATCATAAATCCTTCTTTCCGTAATTCACTAAAAATCTCAGTCTCATTCTTGACCCCGCCAAATTTATTTTGAATGCGGTCATTAAAAACAGAATTACCCTCTGTAAACTTTGAAGGTAGATTACGTGCCAACTCTGGCAACGGAAAAGGGTGTGTCACGAACAGTGTCCAATACATATAGGCTCCAAAACATAAAACCAGAGCTAGCAATATCCCAGAAGAAATTTTTACCCATTGTGGAATTTTCATATACATTATTTTAACATGTTCGACTTATAGTTCAAATCCCTTCGGGGTTATTACATTTTATCACTTTTTAGTTTTAGAATGTAGCTTAAAACAAGGACATTTTAATACTCACTTTTCAAAACTATTGGCGGAGAGGGTGGGATTTGAACCCACGAAGAGCTTTCGCCCTTGCTGGTTTTCGAAACCAGTGCTTTCGACCACTCAGCCACCTCTCCATCGCCTACTTTTTGCAGGCGTTACTATTCTAACATCCGAGCGCAGAAATACCAGAAACCGCCAAATTATTACCTTTTAGAAATAAAGGCGTATGTCGACTTCGCCATCTCTTCCATCTCGTCTGTTTTAACCACTAGAAGCTTCGTCTTTGACCCTTTTTTATCGAGCCGCGTCTCGACGCCGACGAGCTTCTTATTCGCCTTTTTGTCTATCTCGATGCCTAAAAAGTTCATATCGCTACAGATTTTTTCTCTAACAATCACCGATCGCTCGCCAACCGTTCCCGCCAAAATAATAAGATCGACACCACCTAAGACTGCTGCCATACGACCGATGTACTGTTTAATTCTATTCACATAAATTTCGAGTGCGATCGCAGCATTTTTACTCGCCCCGTGATCGTTAGATTTTACGGGGTCGCTCATTTCGATTACTTCTCTTAAATCTAAAGAGCCCGCGAGCCCGAGAAGTCCGCATTCATTATTGAAGTAAGTCTCGAGTTCTTTATTATTTTTTTTCAATTTTTCTGATAGGTAGAGCACAGCGCCTGGATCGATTTCTCCAACGCGCGTCGCCATCACGAGCCCGTCGAGCGGAGTGAAGCCCATCGAGGTATCGATACTCTTCCCTTTTAACACCGCCGTCACGCTCGCGCCGCCGCCGAGGTGACAAACAATCGTCTTCTCGGGCAACTTCCCGAGTATTCTTTTCGCCCGCGCAGTGACTGACTGGATCGAGATACCGTGATAACCATATTTATACAGCCTAAACTTCTTACTATCTCTCACCGGAATGGCATAGGAGCGCGCATGAAGCGGCATCGTCGCGTGAAAGGCGCTGTCAGAAATGCCGTAGAGAGAAATCTTATTGCCGAAAGAGGCTCTGATGTTTTCTATCTCTTGAAGAGCAGGGCCTAAGTGAAGCGGGACCTTCTCGAGCGCTTCTGCCGCTTTTTTCAAATATTCTTTATTGATTAATTTATTCTCGAGGAAGTAGTCGCCTGGAGCGACGATGCGTACCGCGGCCGCGTGGACCTCACTTTTTGAAGAGATGAGCTTGTTTTCTATAAGCGAAGCGAGCACGACACCGACGGCTTTTGTATATTCACTTTTTGGAATCGAACGCTTCAGCGTCTTCCCATTCACATTCTCTGAAACGACAAGGTCTTTATTCTCGATTTCAAAGTGTGCATTGTATATTTTCTTCTCTCCGCTATAAAAAGAATATTTTTTCGATGCGCTACCAGTGTTCACTATAAGATAATTTTTATACATAATTTGCCAATTCTAGCATTTTAAGTTAAAAATGATAAGGTTTAGGTAAGGCCTTTATGGCCTGTGCAGGTGGCCCTACAATCAAGCCGAACGAGCGAACAAATGGAATTTCATTTGTTCCGAGAGAGGCGCAGAGTGTATGGCCGAACGAAGTGAGGCCCTATCGTCTAACGGTTAGGACGTCGGCTTTTCAAGCCGATAATCGGAGTTCGATTCTCCGTAGGGCTACAAGTCAAAATTGTGCTATAATGTTTCCACGCGCGGTTAGCTCAATTGGTAGAGCGTCACATTGACGTTGTGAATGTTATAGGTTCGAGTCCTATACCGCGCACACTTCGCTCGATTATGAAACCAAAAAAAATAAAAAATAAATCAGAAAAAGTGTATGTCTACGGGAAGCATGCGCTCATAGAAGCCTTAAAAAATACGCCCCAGGTGGTGCGTAAGGTGTACCTCGCACCCGATATGCGCGATGCCGAGTTGCGCGCCTTGCTCGAAAAAAATAAAATCCCCTCGGCGCAGCTCGTGAGCGGAAAAGGTAAAGAGCTCGTTGGCAAGGATGCGGTTCATCAGGGCGTTATCGCGATCATCGACCCTTCTCCGTTGCTCCTCACGCTCGATGATTTCTTAAAAAGAATACGAGATAAAAAGAATCCTGCGATTGTGATATTTGGCGAGGTGCAGGATCCGCACAATGTTGGCGCGATTATCCGCAGTGCGGCTGCCTTCGGCTTCGCTGGTGTTCTCATACCCGAGCACAATCAAGCGCCCATCACCGGAACGGTGGTGAAGAGTTCTGCCGGCATGACTTTTCGTATCCCCCTTGTCTCTATCGGTAATGTAAACAATGCTATCGAGGTTTTGAAGAAAAATGGATTCTGGATTTATGGTCTTGCCGCGAACGGTAGTATGGCTCTTGGCACAGAGACCTTTGACGCGCCCTGCGCCTTTGTCATAGGGAATGAGGGTGCAGGTATTCGGGAGAAAACGCTCGACGCCTGTGATGTGGCCCTTTCTATCCCGATGCATGAACGAACAGAATCACTCAACGCAGGCGCTTCTGCTGCCGTCGTCTTTTACGAATGGTCGCGCAAGCACCCAGAGGCGTTGGGTAAAAATGTTTAAATATTAAAAAATATAAACATATAAAAATCACGCGCGGGAAAATAAAAATTTAAAATAAAAACATGAGTGAAAAAATAGAAAAAGAAAAGAAAGAAATCGTTGTTATTTATCACGGCGGTTGTCCAGACGGCTTCGGCGGTGCCTATGCGGCATGGAAGAAGTTTGGGGACGAAGCAGAGTATATTCCTGGTAAATACGGACGAGCTGTCCCAGAAGGACTTGCTGGTAGAAAAATATTTTTTATTGACTTCTGTTATGAGAAAGATCAAATGGACGAAATTGTTAAAACAGCTGAGTCAGTAACCGTTCTCGATCACCACCTTGGTGCAAAAGAAGTTGTCGAGAGTATGCCTGAGCATATTTTTGACGAGAAGCGCTCTGGCGCGACAATCGCATGGAGTTATTTTCATCCTGATACACCAGTTCCGACTTTGCTTAAATATGTAGAAGATGGCGATAGGTATGTGTTCTTACTTCCTGATTCGCGCGCAATACTTGCATATGCTTATACCATTCACTTCAAATTTGAAGACTGGGACAAATTAGTCCAAGAACTCGAAGACGCAGATACGCGCAATAAGTTGATCGAGAAAGGAAAATTTTATGCGGAATATAAATTAATTTTGTCAGAACAAATCGCTAACAAAGCTACTTTAGTTATGTTCGAAGGATTTGAATGCTATCTCGTGACTGCCCAAGATATGTTCAAATCAGATGTTGGGAATATTCTCTCGCGCAAGAAACCACCGATTGGCATCGCCATTAATTTTAATGGCAATGAGCTGCATGTGTCTCTGCGAAGCGACAAAAGTGTCGAACAGGTAGATCTGTCGGCTATCGCACGAAAGTATGGCGGGAATGGGCATCCGCGAGCTTCGGCATTCATATTAAAATGGGGCGATCCTTTGCCATGGACTGTTGTCGAAGAAAATGAAAATTCTCGCAATTGAAACGAGCTGCGACGAAACGGCGATCGCGATACTTGAATGTAGCGGGGATTCTAAAAGTGCTACATTTTCAATTCTCGGCAACGCACTTATCTCACAAATAGATATTCATAAAGAATATGGCGGTGTCTTCCCTGCACTCGCGAAGCGCGAACACGCCAAAAACCTCGTGCCGATTCTCGAAGCAGCGCTTGAAGAAGCAGAATTGTTGAAAGAAGATACACAAATAATTTCAGAGGGGACGCGTGCCAAAATTTCTGAAATTTTGGCACGCGAGCCGGGATTATGCGAAGTTTTCCTCGATTTCATCTCGGAATCTGAACGACCCGACATTGATGCCATCGCTGTGACTCAGGGCCCTGGCCTCGAACCAGCGCTCTGGGTCGGCATTAATTTCGCTAAAGCGCTCGCGACCATTTGGAACAAACCACTTATCGCAGTGAATCATATGGAAGGGCACATACTTGCCGCCCTTGCGCAGCAAGAAGCACCAAGCACCAAATCCGAAGAACCAAACAAATCTCAAGCAGAAAAATTAAAAATAGAAAACCCACAATTTCCAATACTCGCGCTCCTTATTTCTGGAGGGCACACAGAGCTCGTTTTGATGCGCGAGTGGCTCAATTATGAACTCGTGGGCGAGACGCGCGACGATGCTGTTGGCGAAGCATTCGACAAAGTCGCGCGAATGCTCTCGCTCCCCTATCCGGGTGGGCCAGAAATCTCGAAACTTGCAGAAGAATTTCGACTTAGCGGTCCAACCCCTAAGTTCTCGCTCCCTCGACCAATGATTCACGACAATAATTTTGACTTTTCATTCGCGGGATTAAAAACGGCGGTGATGAATTTAATAAAAAACGAATCCGCTTCCGCCACAGGCTTTAGCGAGACGAAGAAAAAAGCTATCGCACTCGAATTTGAAAACGCCGTCACCGATGTCCTCTGGCACAAAACTTCTCGTGCACTCGAAGAAACAGGCGCGCAGACACTCGTCATTGGTGGTGGAGTGTCAGCGAACACACACATCCAGCGCACTTTTATAGAAAAAATTAAAAATGACCACCCGCAGGTCGACCTCCGTATCCCCTCTGCCTCCCTCTCGACCGACAACGCAGTCATGATTGCGCTCGCCGGCTATTACCGATATCTGCGAAATGAATTTTCTACAGATTTTAAAGCAAATGGCAATAGCCCACTTATCTGATATATTCTAATAATGAAAGACGACTATAACCCGCAGGTAGACGAAAAATTTTTAAAGCCATACGACTATGTCGCGACCGAGAAGCGCATCTACACCGCGTGGGAAGAAAGTGGGCTCTTTAATCCTGACGAATGCGTAAAAAAAGGAATGGTTAAGGGTGATGCTCCAACCTATTCGATTGTATTGCCCCCACCAAATGTGACCGGCAAGCTCCACATGGGCCACGCCCTTATGCTCGCTGTTGAAGATGTCTTCGTCCGCTTTAAAAGAATGAGAGGCTTCCGTACCCTGTGGGTCCCGGGTACCGATCATGCGGCGATCGCGACGCAGTCTGTTGTCGAAAAGCAGATTAAAAAAGAAGAGGGTAAAAGTCGTCACGACCTCGGCCGCGAAGAGATGCTCGCGCGCATAAACAAATTTGCAGAAGAAAGCCACACAACGATCGTGAGTCAGCTTAAGACTATGGGTGCGTCGCTCGACTGGTCGCGCGAAGCCTTTACCCTTGATGAAAAAAGAAATCGCGCGGTACGAACCGTCTTTAAAAAGATGTATGACGCCGGACTTATCTATCGCGGTATGCGCATCGTGAACTGGGACCCAAAGGGCCAGACTACGATTTCTGACGATGAAATTGTATACGAAGAACGCGATGCAAAATTATATACATTTAAATATAGTAAAGACTTCCCTATCTCTGTCGCGACGACGCGTCCAGAGACAAAGGTTGGCGATGTTGCTGTCGCTGTGCACCCTGACGACGCGCGGTATAAAGAATTTGTGGGGAAAGAATACGATACTGTTTTTTGCGATGTGCCAATACATATAAAAATTGTCGCGGATAAAGAGGTTGATCCTGCGTTTGGAACAGGCGCCGTCGGCGTCACACCAGCGCACAGCCAGATCGACTGGGACATCGCCGACAGGCACAATCTCTCGCACGAAGTAATCATTATAGACGAATACGCGCGTATGACCGTCGACGGTCGCCTGAAAGAGAAAAAGACTACCGAGGCGCGCGACATCGTTGTCGAATGGCTTAAGAGTGAAGGGCTTTTGGAAAAAGAGGAGGTGGTAAAACAAAATGTCTCGACTGCAGAGCGCACCGGCGGACTTATAGAACCGTTGCCAAAACTGCAGTGGTTCGTTGATGTAAATAAAGAAATTGCAGGTAAAGGAAAGACCCTGAAGGAGCTCATGCTCGAGCCGGTTCAGAGCGGGAAGATAAAAATTATTCCAGAGCATTTTGAAAAAACATATTTCCACTGGATAGGAAACCTGCGCGACTGGTGCATCAGTCGACAGATCTGGTACGGACACCGCGTTCCTGTTTGGTACCGTTCGACTGGCGCAGACGGCAAGTCAAGTGAAGAAATCGTTGTCGGTGAAATGCCAGAAGGAAATGATTGGACACAAGACGAAGACACGCTCGACACGTGGTTCTCTTCAGGACTCTGGACATTCTCGACGCTCGGCTGGCCCGACGAGACAGAAGATTTGAAAAATTATCATCCGACCGACATGCTAGAGACGGGCTATGATATTCTCTTTTTCTGGGTGGCGCGAATGATAATGATGACTGAATTCACTCTGGGCGATATTCCTTTTAAAACGATCTATCTCCACGGACTCGTGCGCGACGCGCAGGGGCGCAAGATGTCCAAATCACTCGGCAACAATCTCGATCCGCTCGACATCACCGCGAAGTTTGGCGCGGATGCAGCGAGAATGGCGCTTATTGTCGGTAATACACCAGGGACCGATATGAAATTAAGTGAGGATAAAATAAAAGGCTACAAACACTTCGCGAACAAGCTCTGGAACATCGCGCGGTTTATTCTCTCACAAGAACGCACAGGAGAAATGAAGGAGGATTTGAAGACTGAATTCGACACTCTGGTAGCTGGAGTTACGAGCGACATTGAAGAATTCCGCATCTATCTTGCAGCAGAAAAAATATATCATTACCTATGGCACCGTCTCGCTGACGAGATTATTGAAGAGAGTAAAGGCAAAACTGATTATGGCACAACGCTTTACTATATCTTGGAGAACTCGCTGAAACTTCTCCACCCCTTTATGCCGTTCATCACTGAAGAAATTTACCAGTCAATACCAACAAGAGACACAGAATTCTTAATGGTTGCACCCTGGCCAGTGGTAGAATAAACGAGTGACCTTTACCGTACTCGTCTACGCACTTTTGGGTGGTCTGTTGCCATCACTTATTTGGCTTTATTTTCTTTTGAAAGAAGACGCCCGCCACCCTGAGCCGAAGAAGTTAATCGCGCTCGCTTTTATTGTCGGGATGGTCGCCGTACCTCTCGCTCTGCCACTCGAACAATACGCGAAGAATTTTTTTATTGCTGATGGGCAGAATATCACGCTCCAAGTACTCGCCGCGTGGGCGCTTATCGAAGAAGTGTTGAAATATGCCGTCGCCGCGACGGTGATCCTCTGGCGCCCTGCTGTCGACGAGATGCCTGATTATGTAATCTATATGATTACCGTCGCGCTCGGGTTCGCCGCAGCTGAAAACATGCTCTTCCTCCTCACTCCGCTTATGCAGGGTGCCGCGGCAGGGAGCGTCTTCACGGGCGACATTCGATTCTTAGGATCAACACTTCTTCACATCGTCGCTTCAGCCTCGATCGGTTTCGCGCTCGCCTTCTCGCATAAAAGCAGTGCGGTTATTCGCATCGCGGTTGGCGCGTTCGGACTTATCCTCGCCGTCGCATTGCATACCGCGTTTAATGCGCTTATTATCAGTGAAGGCGCTTCGGCCACCTTCGCGGCATTTATTTTTGTGTGGATTGCCGCCGTTGTTTTTCTTGCGACATTCGAAGTGCTAAAATATTTACAGTACAAAGATATTTCCCCTAACCCTTAAAAATTATTATGGCTACAAAGCGCTCTTTCTTTGATCGTCTCTCCGGTAACGCGGCTGTCGGCGACACCTTTGACTCTTTTGACGACGAAATGCCGATTGCTCAAGTGAAGCAAAAGGATCAAAAGAAACAGGCACACGATCTTATCGCGAAGATCCCTGCAGAAGACGACTTCCCTTCTGATGGCGAAGGCCAGCTGCCCGTCGATGTACACCAGACGGCAAATGACATCATCGTCCGCGCTTTTGTCGCTGGCGTCCGCCCTGACGAATTAAATATTTCTATAAATCGCGATATGGTCGAGATAAGTGGTTCGAGAATGGAGCGAGAACAAACTTCTGGATCAGATTATTTCACACAAGAGCTCTTCTGGGGTTCATTCTCACGCGCGATTATGCTCCCACAAGAAGTCGATGTAGAAGCATCTTCTGCAAATGCAAAAGACGGTCTCCTCACCATCATTCTCCCGAAGCTCGACAAGGCGCGTCAGACGAAGCTGAAAGTAAAAGCGGGTTAAATTATTCCAGAGTTGTCGTCGTCTCCAGCGGTTCTTCTTTTACCATTTCTATAGTGAAAGGTAGTCGCGCGATAAGTAAGCCATCGGTTGTCTCAACATTCACACGCCAGTCTCCAGCGTTTGTTATCGGCATCTCTGAATACCCGCGATAGCCCCCATCACGCCCGCCAACGATCCCATATTTTATAATCGACTCCGTCACCCACTTCCCAGCGGTCTGGTCATACCACTGCCAACGATGCTGTATCGTGGTGGTGAGCGTTGTTGGAGCGAAGATGGAGCTATAAGCATACAACGAATCGCCAGCGACGAGATGGATGGTTGGCGCAGAGCCGAGATAGCGCACCTTCCACGGCTCTGCTTCGCCTCGAGCCATATATTGGCCCGGGATTCTCCATACCGAGTGATACACACCTGCCGACTTCGCCGCGAGCGGAATAGGCGGCAAAATGTTGGTGAAATAAAAGAGATTAATAACGATAAGCACACAGAGCGCGCCGATGCGAATTTTTTTCACATCGACAAGAAAGCGCTCGCGCCCTAAAATGCGCAACAAAACGGTAAACAAAATAAATAAACAAATCGCGATAAGACCACTCTCGAGGAAGGTTTGTGTCCCTATCGTTCCAGTATAAATTGGCACTTCAAATATCGTGTACGAATAGAGCGCGAAGAAAAAGAGCGTGGAGGTAAAGACGAGTCGTTCGTGATACTTTTTAAAATACTCATTGCCGAGCAGAATAAGAAAGAGGAGAAGGAGAAATGGCCACGACGCACTCACCACCGCCGACCTGCCGTAGAAGATAACAAAAGCGCTCCAGAAGCCTCCGAGCGCGAATTGGGTAACGATCGGGAGAATTGAACGCCAGCGAGGTAGAACTCTACCGCGCGCTCCTCGCGCCTCGATCGAGTGAAGCCACGGTATAGTGACGAAGCACGCGACCGCATACGAAGCGAGCCAGAGCTGTGTCTGCCAGATATCGAGGCGCTCAAAAAAGATATTGTCACAAACGAAGCCCGCAATCATCGCGAACGCGGAGAGGTGTCTCTCATATTTCTGAATCCAACTAAAAAAACTTTTATACATGCCTTAACTATAACGCAAAAAAGAAAAGACTTTTATTTAACACCACCACGAGGCGTCGCCTCGTGTTTAATACATAGGAGTTTCCTATGTATTGTTTTTTTAATGTGCTTGGGCCCGGAAGTGCGCCGGGGACCTCTTCCTCTTCAGGGAAGCGCTCTAACTAACTGAGCTACCCAAGCCGAACATAAGAAATATAACACATCTACAATTTTATTTGTACCCCTTCTATAAGCCCTAAAAGATAATGAAATTTCGCAGTATTATGCACCGCCACTTGAAGCGTTCCGTAGGGTAAACGATTGAAAGGCCTCTTACTTTTACTCGCAGAACTCACCATATTTGTTGTCTTTTTAAAACACGAGTGAGGAAGTTTCGTGATATTCATCCAATATTTGCGGGCGTTTTCTTCATTAATGTGAGGATAGAGACGCATAGTGAGGTATATCTGATCAAAAGGAATGGCGAGTATTTCGTGAAGAAAGCGTAAAAATGCCTTGATCATGGCTGGATCTGAATTTACAAAACTGATGATATGACTCATTCGCTCTTTTCCGTTTATGATGCGGAGCCGTTTGTATCCTTCAGCCCAATATAAGACAGCACCGATTATTAATAAGTCGCGTTTTGTTAGAGTTGGAATCTTTTTCTTAGCCAACGCACGAACTTCGCGCGCCCGTTGCTCTGCTTTATGAGTTTGAAGCTTGTTTAATAAGATAAGTTTTTTTGTTCCTTCTGACTTCATCTTATGGTCGAGTCGCTTATGCGCCTTTTCAGACAATACAACATCATGCAACCAAAGCGAAAGTGTTGATTTGGAAACAGACAGTTCTTTTTTTATTTCATTATAACTGAGCCCACGCATCCGCAAGTGAAGTGCTTTGGAATGAACGGTATTCATTTCTATATTATACGCTCGCCAGTTCGATATTGCGAGATGTGGCTTGTGGAAAATTATTTTTATTTATACTGATTAAAGATCTTCTCAATTCCATTCAATGTCGGTAGCCCAAAGAGGCCCGAAGTGGTCGTTGTCGACAAGCCAGACTGTGCAGAGACTGCTGCGACAATTGGCTCGAGATACTGCTGGTAGAGATAGAGCGGCACGAGAATAACAGCGATCCAAAAGACGGTTGAGGTAAGGAAGCTCATCCACTGGCTACGCCTGATAGCGCGGAGCATCCGATGATTATCTTTAACAAGCGCATGTATCTCTTCAAGCTGTTCTTTTATTTCAGAGTCCATATTTTTAGTATACCAAGACTGTGCCCTCGACAGGAATCGGACCTACATCTATCCCTTAGGACGGGAGTGCTCTATCCATTGAGCTACGAGGGCGAAGTGAGGAAATAAGAATGTCCTCATATTATTATGCTCCGAATGAGCCCAAGTATCGAGTCTTCGAAGATAAGAGGGCTTTATTCTATAGCGAGCGCGAGCTTGCCGTGGTCGAAGCCAACAATAACTTCATCTTTCCCTGAAGGATTTGAAGGGTCGCCAACAACAATCACCGGCACGCCCATCTGGCCTGACTTCTCTATCATTTCTTGGCGCCTCTCTAAGTCCTGCGCCACATTATATTCTGTATATTCAATTCCCTGCTCTTTTAAAAAGTCTTTTGCCATCTGGCAGAAGTGGCAGGTCGGCGTGCTATAAATGGTGATTGTTTTCATAATGAAAAATTATTTACTGGTGTGAGCAGTATACCATTTTGAGTTATCCACACAAAATGAAACGCCGACGGGGTTGCCGCCGGCGTTAAAGTGAATCCATTAGAACCAGCGGATGTCGGTCGCCCCTTCATCCCCCGGAATAGCCCACTTCTCCATGCGATTGACATAGCGGATATTTTGAATGGCGCACTTAAGATGCCCAATCGTTTTCCAGCCGATCAAAGCCATATCCGCTCTGCGAAGTGACTCGTTATTTTTATGCCAGAGCTTTTTGTCGGCATAGTACATAAGGACATCGAGACCAACATTCAGGCCGATGGTCGCCGCAGCATTTCGCGGACCAGCGAATTTCGCCCAGCCACCCTCTTCGAAAAGATGGTAATCCTTTCTGGCCCATGTCAGGTCTAAAATGATTGGGTTTGTTTGGCACGGGTAGTGGGTTGAGACTCCGTTTATTGTCATCGTGCAGATCGTTGCGACATAGCTCACTTTGTATGGGTGAGTCTCATTCTTATATGTCGTGATCATATCCGCAGCAAGCGCGATCGGGAATGCGATTTGCAATCCGCGATGTGTCACCTTTTCCCACTTCGGGATCGAGACGACACTCTTACTCGCAGCAAAACTGCTCATCACCGGTAGAATGCCGCTTGTTGACGACGAACTTCCGATCGACACAGCTAACGCAGGTGTTGGCGCGTCCGGCAAGTCTGCCGTTGCAACCAGTTGCGCAACGCCCTGAGGCGCCGCGAGGACGAGAGCGAGAACTGCGATGAGAACCGTGACGAAACGAAACATGATTTTCTCCCCAAATTTGATTTGGCTAAGAACAGCCATCCGCTATATAGTATACACGAAAGAGGTTTTATGTCAAGTGCTTGGGTTGTATAAAAGAAAACGCCGACGGCAAGCCGTCGGCGTAGAATCAAAACTCCGGGAAAACAGCCGGCGAAACTAAGAGATTGTTTGCCTGTGTCCAGACCTCGTTGGACAAAATAATCTCGAGCTTCCTCCGTTTTTTCCGTGTTAGAAGATAACTGGCTACACCGTGCACGACAACGCTGGTGCCGAAGTACCAATTAACTTTTGCCAAGCTTGGATGCTTCCCAAGGATTGGATTTATCTCGCTCAATCTCTCTGGATTTCGAGCGATGTTAAGGGTTTCCCCCCAATCTAGAAGCAGCACCCCCGTGTTGACCCAAAAGAGGACTTTGTCTGTCTTCGTCCACTTATAAGAATCTGGATCTTTACCGCGGATTCTAAATATCTTTCTTCTGTTTAGCGCATTTATCTGCGCGGGAGAAATTAATCTCGCGACAGGAAAATCTAGATCAACACCATCCAGCGACGAGCTGAAGCTTGGTGTCGGCGCATCTGGTAATGCAACATCAGGATTAGGTTGGGCAACAATAGGTAGCGTTGCAACAGCGATCAGAACAGCAACGAAAAAACGCACGACTTACTCTCCCCGATTTTTTTGATTAGACAAAAGAACTAACTGTCCGTTTTTAATTATAAACAAAAATAAAATTCCTACCAATTGTGTATATGCACAAAAGAAAACGCCGACGGCTTTTGTCGTCGGCGTTTTCCTAAAACTCTTTATATGCTCGGTGTTGGCGGGACATTCGGAGGCGTCTGGGTCGCAGGAGGCGGTGTAGAAACTGAATACGAAGGTGCTACCACTTGTTTCAGTGATTTTTTATATGCCCGATGTTCGGCGAAGTAGTAAATAATTGCGCCCAATATCTGCAACAAGAGAACAACAAGAACCCATACAATCTTATCCGGGAATGATGGTCTTCGAATAACAGAAATCAACATCCACAACCAGAAGATGAAAAAGAGAAGCCCAACAATAAAAAAGACTCCGATAAAGACAAGTGAGATAGCGGTCGCTCCTACAGCAAGATTCGCCCCCGTTTGTGTTCCTAATGAACTTGTAGCGAAAGCATCATTTCCGCTAGCGTCGGAATTGAAGAATGGGCTGCCGAGATATTTATAGAAGTCTGTATCGAATAGGTACCATTCGTCGTTTTCTTTACTGAAGAGGAAATAAGCGGTCGAAGTGCCTTGATAATTTGGATTTTCAGTTTGGATAGACACATCAGCAGTAAACTTCGCGTGATTAGTATTTGAATCACTGGTCGCCACTTGTGTAAGTTTGTCGACAGAAAAAGAAATAACATTCCCAAAAGGCAATCCACTGAAAACATCGTTCCAGAGCCCGTCGCGCGCATCCGGAGCAATCGTACTTTTAACCATATCGGATCCGTCTATGCCAGAAGTACGAACTCCTTTTTGGATTGTATCAAGAAGCGTATTAATTTTTGCTGTGTCGCTTGCTGGGAGTTGTGTTGGTGCCTGGGCGTGCACCGCAGGAACAATGAAGAAAAATGATGCTACTAGTAAAAGACTCGTTATGCGGGTAAAGGTTTTGAACATTGTATATCGTACAAATTATTAATGCCTTTATTAAATCACATTACACTGCCCATAACAGTACTATCCACAAACTACAAATCTGTGCGGAATGGGAGAATCGAACTCCCGCCCGTTGCTTGGGAAGCAACTGTTCTACCACTAAACCAATTCCGCAAAATGCTTTTTTAATGTTAGGACATCCGATGTCCTAATTATAAATTAGAACCAATCTAAAATCCTTTGCCACCAGGACGGCGTCGAGGTCGGTGCTGTCGTCGCTCCCGGCACCACTACAATAACTTCTTCTCCCGAGCGTGCAACTCCGAAGGCAGTCCTCATCGCAGAATCCTGTCCGCGATCTGTCGCGAGCACCTCCAAATCCTTATTCAGAGCCTCCTTACGCCCCTCGAGCGACTTGTACTGTTCTCGCTCTTCCCTCGCCTGCGAAATGGCGATATGCGCCTTATCGGCGAGCCTCCATATAAGCGTCGCGAGCCAAAAGGCGATAAGCAGAAGAATGACAATAAGAATCCACTTCCGCAATTGTTTCGCGCGCATTGCTCTATTATAACGCTTTGTCTAGCGATCGCTATCCTGCACCATTTTCATAAATACTGTTTCGGGAATATTAACGGTGCCGCGCGCGAGAAGCTTCTTCTTCCCTCTTTTTTGCTTCTCGAGGAGCTTCATCTTACGCGTGACATCGCCGCCATAGAGATAGCCGGTGACATCCTTACGCATCGCAGAGAGCGACCTCGACGCGATGATGCGCCCAAAGGCGCGTGCCTGAATCTTGGTAACGAAAAGCTGTTTGGGTAGAAGCGAATGAAGCTTCTCGACCATCTTATCCGCTTCTTCATCGACTCTCCTACGCGCGACCATTCTGGTAAACGCTGGCACTACCTCGTCTGCGACGAGGATATCCATTTTTACCACATCTGCCGGTCGTTCGCCCAATATTTCATACGAGAGCGACGCATAACCAGAAGAAATGCTCTTTAAAGTATCGAAGAACCCGCGCATCAGTTCGCGCAGTGGCATCTCGATCGTCATCTCGATACGCCCGTCTTCAAACATTTCTGTATTTAGCGTTATTGCTTCGTGCTCGTGCAGGAGTTGAATCAGAAGGCTCACACAATCTGCGGGTGTAATAATAATCACTTTTGCCCACGGCTCTTCTATCGCGAGAATGTCGCCATGCTCAGGAAATTTTGACGGTGTATAAACAGTCTCTCGAACGCCATTTTTCTTCGTCACTACATATGAAATAGTTGGAATGGTGACGATGAGCGATAAATTAAATTCGCGCTTGAGTCGCTCGGTGATAATTTCGAGATGAAGGAGTCCGAGGAATCCACAACGAAATCCTCTGCCCAAAACGCCAGACGCCTCTTCTTCAAAAGAAAGTGACGAGTCCGAAAGGCGCAGTCGCTCGAGCGATTGCAGAAGAAGGGCGACATCGTCCTGGTTCTTCGGATAGACTGACGCCCAGACGACTGGTCGAGGCCGTTCGAAGCCGTCAAAAGCCGGCAATACTCCCCTTGTTGCGCCGACTGTGTCGCCCACGCCAACAATGCCTGGTTCTTTTATCCCCGTGACGATATAGCCAATCTCACCAGCAGCAAGCATTTCTGCGGGTGTCTCATTTGGTTTAAAAATACCGACTTCAAGGGCGATAAAGTTTTTATCCGCAGCACGGAAGGTTAATTGCTGACCTTTTTTAAAAGTGCCGTCAAAAACGCGCAGATATAAGACGACACCGCGGTGTGTTGAGTAGGAAAAGTCGAAGACAATGCCGCGCGGCTCGTCCGCCGCCGCGCTGCGCGGCGGCGGAATTCTCTTCACAATTTCTTCAAGCAATTCATCAACACCCTCCCCTGTCTTCCCCGACACGGCGAGAATTTCTTCTTTTGGTAAGTGCGTCAACTTCGCGATTTCTGACTTCACTTCATTTATGCGCGCGGCAGGAGAATCGATTTTTGAAACAACAGGCACAATAACGCAGCCCTGCTTCTTCGCCATAGCGAGCGTCGTGAGCGTTTGTGCCTGTACACCCTGCGTCGCGTCAACAAGAAGGAGCACTCCTTCAACTGCCGAGAGCGCGCGTGAGACTTCATAGGAGAAATCGATATGCCCCGGAGTGTCGATGAGATTCAAAATATACTCACCATACTGCATCCGTACGGGTTGCATTTTAATCGTGATGCCGCGCTCGCGTTCGAGATCCATTCGATCGAGTACTTGATCACGCATAAGGCGTTCGGGGATAGTGCCTGTGTGTTCAAGCAGACGATCGGCAAGAGTCGACTTGCCGTGATCGATGTGCGCGATAATTGAAAAATTTCGTATGAGTTTTGGGTTCACGATTGTAATGGTTCTTCAGCTGAAGGTGCGAGCACCTCTATACGCCCACTTCGCTTACGAAGAAGCTTGTCTACCGCATTCACCATACCGATAAATTCCTCATTCTTCAAGAGATAGAGTGCGAGTGCAGAAATCGATGAGCCAACAACAAAAGCGACAAATGCTTGGGTGAAAACAGCAGAGAGCGTCGTGAGCGGCGCTATTCCTCCGAGAATAAATAGTGAACCATACGCAGCTGCGCCACCAAAAATCGCAGCCAAAGAGCCGTGGATAACCGGCCGCACGAGTGAACGGGAAAGCCCTGGGGCGACACTGCGGAGTGCGATGAGCGAAAGCGAGACCAAGAAGAATTGCCCGATGATGTTCGCGAGAGCTATAAGAAGAATAGGAGTTCCTGGGACACCACTCACGCGCAGGAGTACATCGAGTGTTTTTTGTAGCCATTCATTATGCGAGGAGATAAAAAAGAAAGCGAGAGAAGTGGTAACTATAAATGTCGCGACCTGATAGAGAAGTGGTCGCCACGACTGTCTCGCGGCGTAGAGCGCGCGAGAAAAAAGAAGTTCGAGAGCGTCTCCCACAAGACCAACAGCAAGAATAACGAGTATAGCGGCGGTGAGTCGCGTCGCGTCCCAGTTAAATGCTCCAGACCCTAGAACAATGCGTACGATGTGTGCGCGCAACACTGCGGTTAAACCAAGAGCGATAATCGACCAGAGTATTATATTGCGTGCACTACTCGACAGAATTTCAAAAAATTCTTTTCTTTTATCAACAGCCAAGGCTTCAGAGAGTGCGGGGAAAGCCGCGACCGCATACGATGAGCCAATAAGAGCGAGTAGGACTGCTTCGAGATTACTCGCAAAGGTAAAGACAGACACTTCTCCTGTTCCCAAACGAGACGCGATAGAGATGAGTACGAGTATCGTGACCGAATTCATCCCGAGCGCGAGTGACCGCGGTATTGAATTACGGAAAACGGGCCCCATAAGAGCGAGAGTCGGCATCTTAAATGAGGGCATAACTCCCGAAACACGAAGCACGGGTATATGTACAGCGAGATATGCGACGGCTCCGATAACAACACCAATGCCGATCCCTGGCAATCCGTAGATAGGATAGAGAAATACCGTGCCGATAATAATGCCGAGATTATAAAGAACGGGAGAAATGGCGACGAGTACGAAGCGTCTTTGCACCTGCGTCACGCTTAAAAAGATACTGGAGATACCGAGCAGAATTGGCTGGATAAGGAGTATGCGCGAGAGCAAGACGAAACTCTCATGATAGGGAGATGCGACAAAATTGGGATACAAGAGCGCCAAGAACTGCGGCATAAAGATGCACAAAAACACACAGATAACACCACCGGCGAATAAAAGAAATGTTACCGATTCAGAAAGCAGTTTTTTTGTCTCTTCCTTATCCATTCCAGAAATGCGCGGGATGATGACATACGCGCTGACGAGGAGTGAGACGAGGGCGAAGACGAGGTCAGGGATGCGGAATGAGGCGTAATAGAGGTCGAGGATTTGGCCCGCACCGAAAGTGTGCGCGAATATTCTGTCGCGCGCGAGTGCGAGGAATTGAGAAGCAAGCGTGAGCACAGCCAGCAAATACGCGGCCTGATGCAGGCCGCGTATGGGTGCTGTGATTCGATCGAGAATCCGACGAGGCATTCCCTCTATATTATCGCAATTCTCCTTCGTGAGCTAATTTATTGCTTCACTGGCGTTGACGATGTTGACAAGAGATTTGCTGGGAACGGATTTGTCCCTGCGTTCAATGCTTGAATCTGCGGAGCGACAGCCTTTGCATTTTCAGCGGACATATCCGCGATTGCCTGCATCTGCGTGACCGCATCCTTCATATTATGCTGCTTCGCATACACCGCTGCGAGGAAGTAGCGCGCATTCGCGAACTGTGGATTCGCATTCACAGCTGCTTCAAGCGCAACAGCAGCATTTGAGAGGTCGTTCGTTGCAGCATAGAGAATACCAACTTGGAACAAGATGCTTGGGTTATTCGGGGTGAAGTAAGCAGCAGCGAGGGCTGAAGAGAGTGCGTCTTTCACATTCCCATCTTGAACTTCCAATTGCGATAGAAGGAAAATCGCGTCGGTGTAATCCTGCTTCAGTGTTATCGCGGCTTTTAGATCATCCTGTGCCGATTTAATATCCTTATTCGCCATATTGAGCTGCGCGAGAATGTAGTGAATCTGTGGATTCGTAGGGTTAAGCGCTACTGCCTTCTCATACGCTGTTTTCGCATTGTTGTACGCACCAGAAACGCCAAGCGGCACGGCGTCTGCATAGAGATTCCCGAGCATAATCCAATTCTGATAATCATTCGGAGCGATATTGGTAGCCGTCAGTGCAGAGTTAATACCAGAAGAGAGAGCGGACTGGAATGCTTGTTGTGCAGTCGTCGTCGACATTGTTGTCGATGCAGCGATTTGGCTTAGGCGTGCATTCGCTATGCCTGCAGCCATTTGATATGCGCTTGCAGATGGCGCAAATGAGATAGAACTCTGAATTGCTTTATCTGCAGAATCGAGATCGCCATTTGAAGCAGAATTACTTGCACTAGCGAGTTCAGCTGTGGCGATGTAGTGCTCAGTGAGCGTGTAGGCCGCGAATACTGCGCCGAGAAGAAGAAGTGTGAGTGCGAACACAATCATAAATCCGATTTTTGGCTTTCTTGAGAACATAACTCCCCACTGCCGGCCAGATTCTGCAAAACGCATGGTAGAGGCGAATATCCCGACAAATACGAAAGCGAGCGCGATAATGAAAGCGTTCGGCAATCCAAATATCGTAATAGTGAAGAGATAGAGAGCAGAAACGAATGAGAGTATCGCTATGTAGCGTGTGAATGCATCGGTAGGAGTACGCATAATAAGCATGCGAAGTCCGAAGGCAACGAATAGTCCTAGGAGAAGCACCCACGCGAGTACGCCGAGAAGACCTGTTGTGACAAACGATGTTGGCACGAACCCAATTCCAGAAGAAAAGTTTGTATTCCAGAAAACAGTTGAGTTGAGAGAGGCATCACGATATTTGAGCCAATCAACTCCGAATGTCCCCGGGCCAGAACCAAATACTGGCGAAGATGAATACACATTGCGCGCGACAGAAAATGTCGACTGCCACGACGGACTAACCGAGAGTTCGTTGATATGGAGCCAATTCGCAAGAGCGCCGCCGAGCGTCCCGCCAATAATAAAGAAGAGTGAGATGACGAGCACGATGAGAGGTGTAATGAGAGAATGAGTGTCCCCACCCATTTCAACAAGGCCTTCACCAAAGTCGTCTGCGTCTTCGATGTCATCTGCATATGCTGTTTTCGGACTCCTTTGCATCACCGCTTCGATAAAGAGGCCCAGCGACACGAGAGCAAGAAGTACCCAAACAACATATGAATTCGCGAGAGCGAGCAAGAAAAGAGCTAAAACACCTCCGGCGATAAGGAGCTTTTGTGTGTGCCCTTTAATATCGAGAAAGCGAAAAGAAATAAGAATGCTCACAATACCGAGTCCGAGCAAGAATGACAGATCTTTGAACGAGCCCAAAATAGAGAATGCGGGAGAAATTTTTGATGAGAACTGCCCCACAATAAGGATAAGGACCTGAATAGCGGTAACAACGCCAAAGAGCCATGCTCCAACGCGGAAAAAAAGGCGGTACTGTTCTTGACGACGAAGAATAAATGCAGCGAGCGTACCGAGAAATGTCGCGATGATGATAAAACCAAATGTATCGGGCTCTAATGCCGTTCCCCAGAGTGCACTTGAAAATGGAATCCCAGAAAACACCGACGAGAGCGCATATGCAATCGCAGGGAGCCAAAGTGCCCCAACAAGAAGGAATGGCGGAGAAATAATATTCCCGCGAGAAAGACGCGCGAGGATGTAAAGCGCGAGGGTAATAAGTGCACCTCCGGCAAGGACGAATGTCTTAACCGTGATAAGTGACATCGAGAACGGGAAGAATATCGCCGCTGACACGATGAGAGTAATAATGAGTGCCCAAATACTGACTTTTTCAAGTGAGTTATTTGGTGCGACCGCTGGTTGTTGATGCATATGATGTTAATTAAATTCCCTAGTGATAATACTGTTCAGTGTATCTTCTATATTTAATAAAATAGCCAATATACACAGATTTTCGTAAGGTGTTACCTTACGAAATATAAAAGATTTGCACAGAGCGAGGTAACACCTTACGGATTACTCTCTTATCTATGATAGAATTATGAATATGGGAACCAGAACCATTCAATTTACTGTGGGCAATCTTTATCACTGTCACAGTCAGGGTATAGACAATCGCGAAGTGTTTAAAGATGCAAAAGACTATCAGAAATTTCTCGAGATCCTCTATCTCGCAAACGACGAATTCCCTCTCCGTCGTGGCGACATAGGCACGAATAAGCTCGAAGAAATACTACGATTCCCGCGCGGGAAGAAACTGGCGGCTATTGGAGCATTTTGTCTCCTACCAAATCAATTCCACCTAGCACTGAAAGAAGTCAGAGACGGTGGTATCACGACCTTTATGAGGAAAATCGGTACAGCGTACACTATGTACTTCAATTCGCGGCACAAACGCTCTGGCAATCTGTTCGCAGGGCCGTTTAAAGCTTCACAAGTAAATGAAAATCACTTATCACTCCTAACGAGCTTTATCCACGCGAGCCCGGCAGAGCTATATGACCCAGAATGGAAGGTTGGGCATGTCGCCGATCCAGAATTCTTGGGGGGACAAATATCTGCGTACCCGTATTCGAGTCTTGGCGCCTACAGTAGCGATAAAACTGTAAAGATGCCCATCAAGGCTATTCTCGACACAGAATTCCCTCCCCACACCGTTCGTATTCAAAAGATGCTCCAAGAGGCCCGCCAGTACGCGAGTTTGAATTAAAGCAAAATTTATATTTTATGGTATACTCTCAAACGGACTTGGCTAGGTGATCGATCCGCCATCGGCGGATAGGAAAGTCCGAACACGGCTCCGTTTATTCGGAGAGAATGGTAATGGGTAACGCCCATACACTGCGAGGTGAGAGGTGACTACAGAAACGCTCTGATCGAAAGTGAAGAGATTCCCTAGTGGAATAAGCTTGTCGCGAGGCGAGAATGCAACGAACAAATCCTTACCGCCGTGCAAGGCCGTGTCCCGAGAGCAATCGAGGGAAGTGCCGCTCGAGGCGTTGAGTAATCAGCGTCCCAGATAAATGATCGCCCAGACCCGCCTTCGCTAAAAGCTTCGGCGTGGTAAAACAGAATTCGGCTTATCGGCCAAGTCCATGAAATGCAAACGCCCGCGCTCCTGCGCGGGCGTTTGCTCATTCCCTTCTCTTTACACTATTTCACAAGTGCCTCCAGCACAGGCGAGTTCCCTCTTCATATCTGACTCATCCTGTCTCTCATACGCGATGAGCTTCGAATAATCCAATTTAGGGAAACAAGCGATACGCTTCTCATATTCTTCTTTGGTAATCGTTTCGTAAGGAGCGAGGCGATACACATGATCTGATCTCGGCAAGAATGAGAGCCCGCCAATAATGTCCCAATTCTTTTGGATCCAATCCACTACGCCGATCCATTCATTTGAGCCGACAGAAATCGTCGCTGAAGGATTGTGCTCAGTATAATTTAATTTCACACGCTTCCAGTATTCGAGCTGTTCGAGCGCCGAGAGATCATCTTTAAACTTCGCCTCCTTCGACTGGTCAGGTGCCTTAACTGGGAATTCGAGGACAAAGGTGTTCGCTTCTTCGAGCGACTGCCCCACTTCTGGATAAAACGGAATGCCTTGGTCGCGCATCATCTTAAAGAGCGAGTCGGTCGCGCTAATGCGCACGCGACGCACATAATACGGTGCGTGACGCGGATGAATCCCCGAGGCGCAGTCAAAGGTCTGTGACACCGTCCCAGAAGGCTTCACTGCGGTAACTGCCATCGACGGCTTAATACCAAATCTCTTTGCATACTGGAGATTGGTCTTAATCGCCATATCGCGCACCTTCTGCATAGTCTCCGGGTGACGAGCCGCGGGAGAATCCCATTGCCCGGTTATCGAGACACCGAGCAGTCGCTCTGTCTCACAATTATCTGTCCATTCTTTTGAAATGTAATTAAACTTCGTGAGCGACGACTGATAAGTGCCGAGAATCGCCGCGACGCGCGCTTTTTCTATAAGCGTTTCTTCGGTGTCAGCTGCGCGTGCAATCACTTCAGAAAGATTGCAGAACTGTTTCGACTGGAGAATTATTTCTGCACAAGGGTTCACGCCGAGCGGTCCGCGCACGACACCATCTTCTCCCAAATAGCCAATTTCTTTGAAGTAATTCACCCGACGCTTCGGCATTGTATTTGCGAGTCCTCCACGATTGAAGATACCCCGTTCACCGCTCCCGCTCTTCATAAGAGCGACCCATTCATCCATCAGCTCGGCACTCGTCGGCTGTGTCTCGTAGACGGCAGAGTTGTTCGCGATCGATCGGTGTGGATCGGTCATATAGAACTGGCCTTTCTTCGCATCGCGCATCTCAACATCATCAAGATCAGAGAGCGAGATCATCGCCGTCCTTCGTACCCCACCGGCAACAACGCATTCGCCGATTTTACAGATAATGTCGTGCGCATCGATATTGCGCAGACGACGCCCCGCGCGCTGGAGAATTCGCTCGCGTGCGAATGCGAGAAGAGAACGAAGCGGCTCTGGCCCACTCGCCTTCCCGCCCATCACCTTAAGACGCGCTCCTGCTGAGCGAATTTTTGAAAAATCAAAATCAATATCCTTTCCTGAATACCATGTTTTAAGCCCAAGAGTGAGCGCGTCACACCAGCCTTCCTTCGAGTCATCGATCACATGCGCGGCGAGTTTCTTACCGCTCTGCTTCATAATCTGCGGGAGCTGTTCGACATTCTGGCTTTCTACCGCGAAGCCAACGCCACAGCCCTGCATCGACAGATACATAATTTCTGCGAAATCTTCGAGCTTCGTCGGCGCCGTGAAGGTACAGTTATAGGCACAGGTGTTACAGCGGCGCGCCGCTTCACCAGAAAATTGCATCAGGCGCATCGATGGCATCACTTCCTGCTTCAAGATTCCTTCACGCACTTCTGCATATTCTTTTTCAGTCAATTTGGTGCCGAGATTTTCGCGCATAAAATTAACATAGCGATCGACGGTCTCCACCCAAGTTTCTCGACGACCTTCTTCTGGGATCCACTTCGCATAGGTGCGCAGGTAGACAAATTGTCCGAGCACATTTCCTTCAAAATATTTTGCGCTCTGCGCCGCGAGCTTCTGTACATGGTCGGGAATAACCACATCGTTCGTGCGCATCTGTGCGCGCTTGTCGCGGTAGAGAATGTATGACTTCGCCGTCTTTACAAAATCATTGAGAATTAAATATTTTTCTACTGAATCTTGTATACCTTCAACCGTAGGCAGGAAGTTTTTATACTTCTTCGCGAATCGCACGAGCTCACCGACGACCTGATGCGCGACGAGAATCGCATCTTCTTTATCTCCTTCGCCAACTGCCGACAACGCTTTCAAAATCGCGATGACGATTTTATCAAAATCAAAAGGCACGAGTCTGCCGTCGCGCTTCTCGATTTGAGGGATCATCTCACGATAACGGAGCGTTTCTTTTGAAACTTCTGGCGCTACAACCTTCGCAGTTGTGGGGGCAACTTTTGTTCGAGTGGAAACGCGTGAAGTCTTTGGCATGAGCGAATAAAATTATCTTTTAATAAATTTCTTAATACGATAAGTGTACCTCTCCAGTCGAGAAACGCACTGTGGACAGCGCTATTTCAAAACGCTCTCGAGATTTTTCAAAGAGAGTGGCGTGCCGGTCGCGATATTATTTTTATCTGCGAAGCCTGCAACTGTTTCAAGGACATATCGCGCGGGGGCTATTGGATAAAAGACATTTGGATAAGTCGCGGGAGAAACATCTTCAGCCATCGAGATGACTTGTCCTTTATTGTCGAGCCAGAATATGTCGATCGGCACGAGCATATCCTTCATCCAGAAGCCATATTTCTCATCGTCTGCGAATATAAAGAGCATGCCGTAGTCGTTCAAGAGGCTCTCTCGCCCGCCAAGCCCCCTTTCTCTTGCTTCAGTCGTTGTCGCGTATTCGATTCTTAAGGACACGCCGCCGAAACTCCCGATCGTATCAAAATGTTGTGGTGCAGATTTTGTCTTATAGAAAAAGATCGCGACGCAGGCAGAAAAACAAGCTACGGCGATTACCAAAAGTCCGATATATAAATATCTCTTCATCGTTATAAAAAGAGTAACATGCCAGATCGGCTCGGGGTGCATTCTTGTCACTTTTCTTCGCATTTCCCAACCACTTGCATTTTTTATACAGATGTGCTATAGTATCTTCAGGCGGAGCTAGTTCTTTTCGTCAAAATCAAACAAGGAGGTGCCTTGTGGCGCTCATGTCAAGCCGAATAGTCGGGTGGCTGATCCGCCACAAAGAACGGATCAGGACGATAGGAGTGGGACTTGTAGTATATGAGGCATTCAACTATATCTACGACTATCCCTTCTATCTGTTCGCGCTTTATTATTGGGGTGTTATTATCGGCGGAACCATAGCCGTTTCTGGCTCCCTCTTAACAAATGTCGCCCTGTTCTGGGCGTACGATCGATTCAAGATCGACTGGCTCGGAGCATACGCCCTAAGAGAGCTTGAGACTGAAGAAAACAAAAGTCGTTTCGAGAGGGCTGCTGTGTGGATAGGGAAAAAAGATAAAACGTTGTTGGAGAAAATCCTCACGACGATTGTCTTTGTTATCCTTCTTGTGCGCATTGACCCTCTCATTGTGGCTGTTCATTTTCAGAAACAGCACTTTCGTGGGCTGAAAGCTGGGGACTGGATGCTCCTAGCGGCTGCAGTCATTGTAGGAAACGTGTGGTGGCTCATCCAAACAGGGATGCTAGTTACACTAGCTCGTTTCGTATTGAGGCTGTTTTAAACCGGTGACTTTGCGTAAATCACGCATTGCCACCGGTTTTTCATACAAAATGAGTTATAATAAAAAGATATTATATGGATTTGCCTAATATAAATGATATTGTCGGAGACAGGCAGTTGTTTAGTGATTTTGTATATGTATCACTTTCTGAAGCTGTCGAACAACTGCATGCTCGCAGAGCTGATGTAAATCTTCAAAAGAAACTCAGAAAAGTTCTTGAAAATTCCGTACCAGACAAACTTTTTACAGAACCTAGAGTCGTACTCGCGCGTCATTTGATAACCCCTAATCACGAAGTAATCAGATTTCTTGCCGTGCCGGACAGTCTTGGAATGAAGCCTTTATTTTTTGAATATCTTAGCGACAAACTTATATATAAGAATCCTGCAAAATATCGATTTGCGAGATTGGCATTTTTTTCTGGTTTTGGAAAGAAAAAAGGCATAAAATTGAAACACACTAATATTATTGATTTCGATACTGCACATGGGAAACCAATAAAGTCAGTTGAAACAACTTTTGGGCCTTCGCTTGTAGATTTTCATCACAATCTGCTACTTTCGCGATTCCCCTATTTGGAAGAGGCACTTTTTGATGGGTCGGACTGGTACGCAGAAAATGGAGGAACGCCTGAAAAATTTTATGAAAAATTTTTAGCATTATTTATTAGTAATGGAATTTTGTTTGAGAATTTTCTGCTCGACCAAAAAGAATTGCAATTTACAAAAGAAATATTTTCACCTGCTTTTATAAATATCAGCAAAAGAATGGGTGTAAAACCATTGATAGTGGCGCTGGAACCGACACAAATAGAAGGAGATGAATTTTGGGTGTGCCATCCAGAATTTTATAAAAAAATAACGGACGAACTAATAAAACTTAATGAAGTATGAAATATAAGAAAAAAGATCATGTGTCTAGCGATAAAAAAATTGTAATAAAACTTACAAAAAAATACGGGAGTGGAGTCTTTGCTAATGATAATATTAAAAATGGTGAGACAATTCATATTCTTACTGGAGAAAAGATGACACTTGGTGAATTTGTGACTAAAGTAAATTCTGGTGAAGAATATATCGACGACCCTTTTCAGATAGGGCGAAGAACATACATTGATTTGAACGAATTATCTAGGACTTTCAATCATAGTTGTGATCCAAATGGTGGAATCAGGAACCAAAGCGAACTATTCGCTTTGCGCGATATAAAAAAAGGTGAGGAATTAACATACGATTACTCTACAACAGTGTCCCCAACTGTGTGGTCAATGAAATGCAAGTGCGGTTCAGAAAAATGTCGTAAAATTATCAGAGACATTTTATCTATACCAAAAAGCCAAATTAAAAAATATAAAAAAGTAGGTGCACTCCAAACGTATATGAAACCAATATTGAAAGAAATAGAAGCTGGGGCTTATAAGATACCTAGATATGAAACCTTGTCGATAGAGAGGGTAAAAGATCGAAAGAAAGTTATTCGCGATGCTTAAATATATATAGCGGTGATATAATCAAATGCAATGAACCACTCGCGATTATCTGCGTATTTTAACCAGCCTGCATATTTCTTGTTATTTCTTCTGTTTCTTTTTCTTGTGTTAATCGGTTATCACACATACAAATACTACATTGTAAAGAATTTTATTCTAGAAGTTTTTACTGCCTGTAATCCGACAATTGATATCTGTTTTATAGCGGATTCAAATATTGCTGATCCGAACTTCCAATCAGAACCGTATAAAAAAGTTATTATAAATGCTGACTATGCGCCACAATGCCTCGAAGAACACTCCTGCGAAAATTTTTCATGCGACGGGATTAGTGGCAATTGTTCCGTTATTTATTGTTCTCAGGAATCAGTAGCGGATGGGGAGATGTGTTCTATAAGATTAGTTACTAACCCATGACAATACTTTCTCATTTTATTCATGTCCAATATTGTTATACCTACTTGATTGATCAAATTCCTTTGGGACTGCTCTCGTATTCTCACTTACCAACAGCTCTTCTGTCTCTGCTTTTCGGCATCTTTATTTTATATAAGACAAAAAACCTCCAAGGAGTACTTTTCTTTGGAATTTGTTTTACATTTTCGCTATGGTGCGCGTGCGATTTCATCACATGGCTTGCATTTCCTGGCTCTGCGACAACTATGTTCACGTGGTCAATTCTTGATCTGCTTGCTGTTCTAATGTTTTTCTTCTCATATTATTTTTTATATACTTTTATTACCAAGAAGGATTTACGCGTGTGGCAAAAAATTCTATGTTTTCTGATTATATTACCAACAGGGCTAGCAACATTTTATGGTCTAAATATACCAAATTATGATGCAAACGCCTGCACAGCAATCGAAAATCAAGCAATTACTCAGTATGGATTTTATGCATTGGCTTTGTTCATTTTGGCCACTCTCGTAATTACTGTTCATCAATATAGATGCGCGGAAGATCAATCCGTAAAGCGGGAAATTTTATTAGCTGGTATTGGTGTTTCCGCACTTCTCATTTTCTTTTTTTCTGCAACACTGTCGGTCAGTTTATTTGCAACAAGCGATGCATCTGCATATGTTTATAATTATGAAATATATGGTTTATTCGGGATGCCCATATTCCTTGCCTATTTTGCTTATTTAATTGTTAGATATAAAGCATTCAATCTAAAAATGTTCGGGGCCCAAGCACTTATTCTTGCGCTCATAGCGCTCGTAGGTTCTGAATTCGCTTTTGTTTCTTCTATTACAAATCAAATACTTGTTGCCATAACGCTTGTTGTCATCGGTGCGGTAGGAATCTTACTTATCCGCAGCGTGAAGCGAGAAATCACCCAACGCGAGGAGCTCGCAGTCGCCAACGCAGGGCAGGAAAACCTCATTCACATTATGAATCATCAGATTAAAGGGTATCTTGGCACGGCGCGCAACATCTTCGCCGAGCTTGGTCAGAGCGACGACTACGGCGTGATGCCCGAGGCGTCGAAGCCACTCCTCTCTAAAGGGCTCGAGGAGATGGCGGCGGGCGTTGATTATGTCCAAGGGATCCTGCGCAGTAATAGCGCCCAGAGCGGCGCTATGCCCTACACTTTCGCCGCGATAGACCTTAAAAAGATCGTTGACGATTTGGTGGCCAAACAAAAAGAGGTTGCAGAAAAGGCCGGTCTCACCTTTGAATCTAAGATCGCTGATGGCGACTACGCGATGCAGGGTGACGCGACGATGCTTGAAGAAGCGTTTAAAAATCTCATCACCAATGCGATTAAATATAATAGCCCGAGCGGTAGCGTCTCTGTCTCTCTTTCACGCGCCGACAAAAAAGTTTTGTTCAGTGTTCGAGATACTGGCATCGGCATCTCAGCCGACGACGCGAAGAGGCTCTTCACAGCGGGCGGCGTGGGTAAAGATTCTATCCACTACAATGTCGAAGCATCAGGCTTCGGTCTCTCCTTCGTGAAGCCAGTGGTTGAGAAACATCAGGGACGCGTTTGGTATAAATCAAATGCACCAGAAAAAGGCACAACATTCTTTATTGAATTGCCGGTGAGTTAGAATTGTCGCCTTCGCGAACTTTCTGCGGACTGTGTCACGCCGAAGGTTCGCTCCGGCGGACCGAAGGCGGTATTCATTGTACAAAATTCGAACCTTTTTTGAAAGCAATCCCGACGAGGAAATCTGAAACAATGCGGACGAAGTTTTGCGGAAACAATTTTCTGGGGAAAGGATTCCGCAAAACTTCGGCTGATTCCTTTTTTCTGAATTCGGATGTCGCAAGCGGAGGAGGAGGGGTCTGGGGAG